>NZ_JAVDUZ010000037.1:0-1064 GCF_031456585.1 Variovorax sp. 3319 | reverse complement strand
ATGGGCGACCGCTTTGCCTACCTGGGCGGCCTGCCCACGGCAGAAGTCTATGCAGCGGCCTACAAGGCCATGGGCACGCCGGTGTATTCGTCGGCCGTCTTCAACTTCATTCCGAAGACCGCCGTGCAGTTCTATGAAGCCGTGCGCGACGACGACATGGCCACCCAGCATCGCCTGCTGAAGAACTTCTTCATGCCCTACCTCGAACTGCGCAACATCACGCCTGGCTATGCAGTGAGCATCGTCAAGGCCGGCGCCAAGATCGTCGGCCACGACGCGGGCCCGGTGCGCGCACCGCTTACCGACCTGAAGCCTGCCGAGATGGAGAAGCTCAAGGCGCTCATCGACGCTCTCGGCCCGCAGTAAACGGCCAGATCAGCAAAAACAACAACGGAGACAACGACACATGTTCATCAAGAAGCTTTTTCTCGTGGCCGCTTCGGCGGTCGTTTTCACCGGCTGCGCAATGATGCCCGCGGGCGGCGGCGCATCGGCGGAGCCGGCGGTGGCCGCTGCCGCCGAGCGCCTGCGCGTTGCAATGATCGACCCGACCCCGGCCGCCCTTGGCGCGCTGGTGGCCGACGACCTGAGCTACGGCCATTCGGGCGGCAGGGTGGACACCAAGGACAGCTTCATCGGCGACCTGATTGCCGGCAAGTCCGACTTCGTCAGCATCACCATTACCGAGCAGACCATCAAGGTGGTCGGCGGTGACACGGCCATCGTGCGTCATACACTCGCGGCCGACACCCTGGACTCGGGCAAGCCCGGCAAGGTGGCGCTGAAGATCCTCGGCATCTGGAAGAAGCAGGGCAACGACTGGAAGTTGCTGGCCCGGCAAGCCGTGCGCATCTAGCATCCAGCAAGCATTCATCAGGTTTCGCGCAAATGACAATTCCAGCCTCCGCTTCTTCCGTTTCTGGCGCGCCCGTGGTCACCGGCATGCGCGTGGTTCCCGTCGCGGGCCACGACAGCATGCTGATGAACCTGAGCGGTGCGCATGGCCCGTTCTTTACGCGCAACCTGCTGATCCTGACCGACAGCGCCGGCAACACCGGCGTCGG
>NZ_JAVDUZ010000036.1:0-1070 GCF_031456585.1 Variovorax sp. 3319 | reverse complement strand
GCGCGGTGCAAGGTGAAGGTGGCCCAGCGCCCGCTGCGGGCGGCAACCAACGAACAACTGGCCCATGGCGTGCCCATGTTCCTGGACCAGCTCACGAGAACGCTCGCGGCCGAAGACGACGACAAGATGGATGTGAGCGTCGCCATCTCGGGACCCTCCGGAGGCGATGCGCTTGCGCTGTCGGAAATCGGGGTCAGCGCCACCGCCCACGGCAAGGAACTGCTCGATCTCGGCTACACCGTGGATCAGGTGGTCCATGACTACGGCGATCTGTGCCAGGCCATCACGGACCTGGCCTTCGAGCGCGATGCGCCGTTCGCCGTGGGTGAGTTCCGGACGCTGAACCGTTGTCTGGACAACGCCATCGCCGATGCGGTCACCGAATTCAGCGTCCTGCGCGATGCGCAGATCTCGGTGCAGCAGGTCGCGGGCGAGAAGCAGCGGCTGGGATTCCTGGTCCACGAACTGCGCAACTCGCTCGGGACGGCGACGCTGGCCGTGCGTGCGCTCGAGCTCGGCAACATCGCCATCAGCGGCGCGACGGGCGCGGTCCTCAAGCGAAGCCTTTCCACGCTGGGACTGCTGATCAGCAGGGCCACGGCCGAAGTGAGGGGCGAAGGGGCAGATCAACGCCAGACTTTCTCGGTCGCCTCCTTCATCGCCGATGTCGACCTGGTGGCGCGGCTCGACGTGGCGCGCAAGAACGCCGTCTTCGAGGTGCGGACCGTGGATCCTTCACTGGCGATCCTGGCCAACCGGGACCTGCTGCATGCGGCGCTGGCCAACCTGCTGCAGAACGCCTTCAAGTACACGCAGCAGAACTCGATGGTGACCCTGAGCGCCTACGCCTCGGGCGAGCAGGTATTCATCGATGTCGAGGACCACTGCGGGGGATTGCCCGCAGGCGGCGCCGCCAAGATGTTCATCCCTTTCAGGCCGAACGACGACCGCAGGGCGGGCTTGGGACTGGGGCTGTCCATTGCCCGACAAACCATCGAGGCGGACTTTGGCACGCTGACGGTGCGGGACGTGCCGGGCTCGGGTTGCGTGTTCACCATCAGCCTTCCACT
>NZ_JAVDUZ010000035.1:0-1104 GCF_031456585.1 Variovorax sp. 3319 | reverse complement strand
CCGGCTGCGCCACCAAGCTGACCCAGCCCATCACCGGCTACACCTGCTGCAACCTGCGCCCCGACTACGGCTGGGTCTCCAGCACCAACATGCTGGGCGGCCCCATCGTGCCGGCCGGTGAACCGGTGGTGCTCGACACCATGAAGCGCGACACCTACTTCTTCGGCACCATCGGTGGCGACTACGTCTCCCTGCGCGACGATGCCGCGCGCAGCAAAGAAGACGCCTTGCGCTGGGCGCGCCAGATCGTCGTGCCCACCGATCCCCGGGTGACGCTCGCCGGCTGGGAGCCCGAGGTGCAGAGGGCCGTGTATTCCGCCAAGGTCATGGTCGGCATGACCCGGCCCCAGGTGCTGATGGCGCTGAGCTATCCCTCCCGCAACGACACCAAGGACCTGAACGCCAGCACCTGGCGCTACTGGACGGTGCAGGAAGACGAGCCGGTCGATGTGCTCTTCGGCGCCGACGGCACCGTCAGCGGCTTCTCCGGCAAGCCGTCGGCGGTTCGCACGGTCGCATTCCGACGCTGATCAGCATGGTGCATTCTTGGAGCGTGCCTCGGCGCACGCGCATGGCGCTGGCCGCGGCCCTCGCTGTTTCTTCGTTGTGTGCGGTGGCGCAGCAGACGCCGACGACACCTCAGTCCTTCGTCGAACAGCAACGCCAGCAGGAACGCGAACGCGCCCTGCGCGAGCAGAACGAGCGCACCGTCGACCAGCGCCCGCAGGCGGCGCCGCCTGCACCGGTGGCCCGCATTCCCGAGACCGAAGTCCCGTGCTTTCGCATCGACCGCGTGCTGCTGGTCGGCGAGCAGGCCGAGGCCTTCCAGTGGGCTGTCTCTGATCTATCGGGCCCTGACGGCAACGATTCCCCGGTTGGCAGGTGTCTCGGAACCGCGGGCGTGAACGTCGTGCTCGCCCGCGCCCAGCAGGCGGCCATCGCGCGCGGCTTCGTCACCACGCGGGTACTCGCTGCGCCGCAGGATCTCTCCACCGGCACCTTGACCCTCTCGCTGGTGCCCGGGCGCATCGCGGCCATCCGCCTGACGCCGGATTCTTCGCCCACGCTGCTGGGCAGCGGCGCCTTGCTGGGTTCGGCCATTCC
>NZ_JAVDUZ010000034.1:0-1106 GCF_031456585.1 Variovorax sp. 3319 | reverse complement strand
GGCCGCGCCAGGCTGCGCATGCGCGCCTGCAGGCGCCCCTCCGTCTTCATCACCAGCCACGTGGCCCCCAGCAGCGCATACGCCGCCACCAGCGCCGCGCCGGTAAAAAGCGAGAACGCGGAGACCCAGTCGAACGGCCCGCCCGCGTAGTTGCCGCCTTCCACCGGCACGCCGTTCAGGAACGCCCCCAGCGTCACCCCCTGGAAGAAAGCCGCCGTGACCGAGCCGCCGATGAAGGCATGGTCCCACCAGCGGCGCTTGCCCGCGCGCGCCTTGAAGCGGAACTCGAACGCCACCCCGCGGAACACCAGCCCGACCAGCATCAGGACGAGCGGCAGGGCGAACGCGCTCAGGATCACCGCGTACGCCAGCGGAAACGCCGCCAGGAGTCCCGCGCCCCCCAGCACCAGCCAGGTCTCGTTGCCGTCCCACACCGGCGCCACCGTGTTCATCAGCACGTCGCGATCCTCCTTGGCCGGCACGAACGGAAACAGGATGCCGATGCCCAGGTCGAAGCCGTCCATCACCACGTACATCATGATCCCGAACAGGATGATCACGGCCCAGACCAGGGGAAGATCAATGCCCATCGCGCTCGCCCTCCTTGCTTGCCGCACCGGTGCGGCGGCCCGCCGGATCGGCCCTGCCGTCCGTATCCGCCCGGTCCTCCTCGGGCGCGGCCGACAGCGGGCGCATCGGCGTTCGCGTCTCGCCCGGCCCGCCCCAGGCCGGGCGCTCGGCCTCGTCGCCCGCCGGCCCCTTGGCAATGAGCCGCAGCCCGTAGGCCGTGCCCGCGCCGAACACCACCAGGTACACCGCCACGAACAGCGCCAGCGTGAAGCCCACCTGCGCCGCCGAATGCTGCGGCGACACCGCATCGGCCGTGCGCATGAGGCCGTAGACGATCCACGGCTGGCGGCCGATCTCGGTGGTGTACCAGCCGGCCAGGATGGCCACCAGCCCCGCCGGCGAGAGCGCAACCGCAAAGCGCAGGAAGTTCTTGCTGGCAAACAGCCGCTGCCCGCGCCGCAGCCACAGCCCCCACAAGGCCAGCGCGATCATCAGCACGCCCAGGCCCACCATGGCGCGGAAGGTCCAGAACACGA
>NZ_JAVDUZ010000033.1:0-1774 GCF_031456585.1 Variovorax sp. 3319 | reverse complement strand
TGAAGGGCGTCATCGCCTACCGCGACATCGCCGACACCGACTACATGATCGAGACCGCCCGCACCCACAAGAACGCGGTCGTCATCGGCGGGGGCCTGCTGGGCCTGGAGGCGGCCAACGGCCTCATGCTGCGCGGCATGGACGTCACCGTCGTGCACGTCATGCCCTGGCTCATGGAGCGCCAGCTGGACGACGTGGCCGGCAAGCTCCTGCAGAAGTCCCTGGAAGACCGGGGCCTGAAATTCCTCATCGGCGCGCAGACCCAGGAGCTGGTGGGCGACGCCGAGGACGGCAAAGGCGGCCGGGTCCGCGCCATCCGCTTCAAGGACGGCACCGAGGTGGCCGCCGACCTGGTCGTCATGGCTGTCGGCATCCGCCCCAACACCGAGCTGGCCGAGAAGATGCGCCTGCACTGCAACCGCGGCATCGTGGTCAACGACACCATGCAGACCGTGACCGATGCGCGCATCTACTCGGTGGGCGAATGCGCCGCCCACCGCGGCATCGCCTACGGGCTGGTCGCCCCCCTCTTCGAGCAGGCCAAGGTCGCGGCCAACCACCTGGCGCAGTTCGGCATCGGCCGCTACCTGGGCTCGCTCACCTCCACCAAGCTCAAGGTCACGGGCATCGATCTCTTCTCGGCCGGCGAGTTCATGGGCGGCGAAGGCACCGAGGAGATCGTCATGAGCGACCCCTTCGGCGGGGTCTACAAGAAGCTGGTCATCAAGGACGACAAGCTGGTGGGCGCCTGCCTGTACGGCGACACGGTGGACGGCAGCTGGTACTTCAAGCTCCTGCGCGACGGGCGCAGCGTGCACGACATCCGCGACAAGCTGATGTTCGGCGAATCCAACATCGGCGACACCGGCCACGAGGGCCACAACAAGGCCGCCAGCATGCCCGACGAGGCCGAGGTGTGCGGCTGCAACGGGGTGAGCAAGGGCACCATCTGCAAGGCGATCAAGGAAAAGGGCCTGTTCACCCTGGACGAGGTCAAGAAGCACACCAAGGCCAGTGCCAGCTGCGGTTCCTGCACCGGGCTGGTGGAGCAGATCCTGATGTTCACCGCCGGGGGCGACTATTCGGCCACGCCCAAGAAGAAGGCGGTGTGCGGCTGCACCGATGCGAGCCACCAGGATGTGCGCGACGCCATCCGCAAGGAGCACTGGCTCGGCCATGACGCGGTGTACCGCGGCATGGGCTGGCGCACGCCCAACGGCTGCGCGACCTGCCGCCCGGCGATCAACTACTACCTGATCTCCACCTGGCCCAAGGAGGCCCGGGACGATCCGCAGAGCCGCTTCATCAACGAGCGCAGCCACGCCAACATCCAGAAGGACGGCACCTACTCGGTGATCCCGCGCATGTGGGGCGGCCACACCACGCCGGACGAGCTGCGGCGCATCGCCGATGCGGCGGACAAGTACAAGATCCCGACGGTGAAGGTCACGGGCGGCCAGCGCATCGACCTCCTGGGGGTGAAGAAGGAAGACCTGGAGGGGGTGTGGAAGGACATCGGCATGCCGTCGGGCTTTGCCTATGCCAAGAGCCTGCGCACGGTGAAGACCTGCGTGGGCAGCGAGTGGTGCCGCTTCGGCACGCAGGACAGCACGCAAATGGGCAAGGACCTGGAGCGGGCGCTGTGGGCGATGTATTCGCCGCACAAGGTGAAGCTGGCGGTCTCGGGGTGTCCGCGCAACTGCGCGGAGGCGGGGATCAAGGACGTGGGGGTGATCGGGGTGGATTCGGGCTGGGAGCTGTACGTGGGGGGCAA
>NZ_JAVDUZ010000032.1:0-2005 GCF_031456585.1 Variovorax sp. 3319 | reverse complement strand
CCCATGGTGTCCACCACCTGGCTGACCACGCCGCCGCCGCGCACGGCCACTTCGGAGGCCGAAAGGGCCAGCTGGTTGGCCTGGCGGGCGTTGTCTGCGTTCTGCTTGACGGTAGAGGTGAGTTCTTCCATCGAAGCGGCCGTCTCTTCGAGCGAGCTGGCTTGCTCTTCGGTGCGCGAAGACAAGTCCTGGTTGCCTGCGGCAATCTGCCCAGAGGCGGTGGCGATGGCATCCGTGCCCGTGCGCACGCCGCTGACCACGTTGGCAAGGCTCGTGTTCATGCTCTTGAGCGCTTCCATCAGCTGACCGGTTTCGTCACGGCTCTGGACTTCGATGTGCTTCGTCAAGTCACCCGACGCCACCGATTGCGCAATTTCAACCGCTTCGGACAACGGCCGCGCAACGATGCGCGCAATGCACAAAGCCAGCACAAAGCCCAGCCCGATGCTGCCCAGCAGAAGCGCCAGAATCCACAGCCGCGCGCGCGCATAGATGGCGTCGCCATTGGCGCTGGCCTGCTTGCCGCCTTCGACGTTGAGCGCGACGAGCCGGTCGATCATCTCGGTGAGTTGGTGGTTCAGGCGCGATGCATCCGCGCGGATGAGCGCCACTGCTTCCGGCTTTTGCTGTGCGCGGGACAGGGCGACGACCTTCTCGTGTTCCTGCGCATACAGGCCCAGCGTCTTCGCGTAGTCCGAATAGATCTTCTTTTCTTCGGGCTCGGAAATAAGCGCCTCGTATTGCCCGCGCGCCTTGCCCAACGCATCCCAGATCGCAGCCATCGATTTCTCGTAGTGCGCAGTGTCTTCGGGTGATGTCGACAGCAGGTGCTGCATTTCCTCGGAGCGGTAGCGAGCCATCAGCCCCCTCATCTCTAGCAGAGACTGGGCTGAAGGCATCCAGTTGGTGGCGATGTCGGTCGACATCTGGTTGACCTTTGAAAGCTGCAGCACCGACACGACACCGAGCACCGCAGTCAACGCCAGGACAGCCACAAAGGACACGAGCAGCTTGGTCGCAATCCTGAGGTTGTAGAACGCTTGCATGAACTTCTTCTCTCTCTGACTCTGTCTATCTCTTTCTCTGCGCGGCTCGATCAGGCGGCGATCTTCTCGACCAGGCCCATCTCGTCGCTGGACATCAGCTTGTCGATGTCCACCAGGATGAGCATCCGCTCGTCCAGCGTGCCCAGACCGATCAGGTAGTCCGTGTCCAGCACGGCACCCATCTCCGGCGCGGGCTTGATCTGCTCTGCGCTCAGCGTGATCACGTCCGACACGCTGTCCACCACCATGCCCACCACGCGGCCGCCGATGTTCAGCACGATCACCACCGTGAACTGGTCATAGGTCGGTGCGCCCAGCTGGAACTTGATGCGCATGTCGATGATCGGAACGATGATTCCGCGCAGGTTCACCACGCCCTTGATGTATTCGGGCGCATTCGCTATGCGCGTCACCGCGTCGTAGCCGCGCAGCTCCTGCACCTTCTGGATGTCGATTCCGTACTCTTCCTGGCCCAGCGTGAAGGAGAGAAATTCCAGAGGCCGGCCGGCCCGTGGCGTTGCGGCGTTGCGAATGTCCGGGGTCTGTTTGGTTGGGGTTGCAGTCATCGGAAACCTGTTGCTGTTGGCTTAAAACTCTGTCCAGTCGCCGCCGGCCGCACCGGCCATGGCCAGCTGCGGAGACGAGGAAGGTGCTTCTTGGGTCTTCTTGGCCGGCGCGGCGCGCCTGGGCTTCGGAGACGATTCGGAGGGGCGCGCAGCCTTGGCTGCGGCAAAGGCGGGCCGTGCGTCTGGCTGAGCCGAAGAGGCTGCTCCGCCTTCGAGCTTGAACACGCTCACCGAGCTCACCAGGCTGGCGGCCTGCTCCTGCATCGACTGCGCTGCGGCGGCGGCTTCTTCCACCAGTGCCGCGTTCTGCTGCGTTACCTGGTCCATCTGCGCGATGGCCTGGTTCACCTGCTCGATGCCGGTGCTCTGTTCCTGGCTTGCAGCCGTGATCTC
>NZ_JAVDUZ010000031.1:0-3281 GCF_031456585.1 Variovorax sp. 3319 | reverse complement strand
CAGGTGGCCGAAGCGGGCCGCACGATGGACGAGATCGTGGACAGCGTCAAGCGCGTGACAGACATCATGGGCGAGATCACGGCTGCAAGCCAGGAGCAGAGCACCGGCATCGAGCAGGTGAACCAGGCCATTGCGCAGATGGACCAGGTGACGCAGCAGAACGCGGCACTGGTCGAAGAAGCCGCCGCCGCTGCGCAATCGATGCAGGAGCAGGCCGCCAGCCTGGTGAGCGCGGTGAGTGTATTCAAGCTGGACCAGCCTCAGCAGGCTGCTGCGCCCGCCTTCCGCCAAACGCAATCCACTCAAACAAGCGCACCGCGGCCGTCGTCCGGCGCGCACCACGGCATGAGGTTGATCGAAGCGTGAGTTTTCTTCGGCACTCGATCGCCGACCCATTTCACTCCACCACCCCATCATGAACTTCCTCTCCAACGTGCGCATCGGAACGCGCCTGGCCATCGGCTTTGGCCTGGTTCTCGCGCTAACGCTGGTTTCGGCCGCCTTTGCGCTGGTGACTGCACGCAACAACGCCGAAGCCACCCGCCAGATGATGCAGAGCCCGCTCGCGAAAGAGCGCCTGATCTCCGACTGGTACGTGCTCACCTACTCGGCCATTGCACGCACCGCAATGATCGCCCGGAGTACCGACCAGGCGCTTCCGGTCACTTTTGCCGACGTCATTTCCGACAGCGTCAAGAAGGGTGGGGAAACCATGGCCAAGGTGGAGGCGCTGCTTGTCACCGACGTGGAGAAGTCGACCTTCAAGAACATCGTCGAGCTGCGCGCCAAGTACCAGGCCGCCAAGGACGCGGTGCAAAAAGCCAAGACCGGCGGCAACCCGGCGGAGGCGGAAGCCGTTTTCAAGAACACCTTCGAGCCGGCCGCCAAGGCCTATGAAACGCGGGTGCTCGAACTGCTGGCCCTCGAACGCAAGGCCATCGACGACATGAGCCATGCCATCGATGCGGCGAATGAGCGCGGCTTCAACCTCCGCATCTTCATGACGGCATTGACGCTGGTGCTGGGCGCTCTTTGCTCGTTCCTGATTGCACGCAGCGTGACGCGGCCTCTCGGCCATGCGGTGAAGGTGGCAGAAACCGTGGCAAGCGGCGACCTCAGCTCGGCCATCGACACCGGCGCGCGCAACGAGACCGGCCAGCTGATGAGCGCACTGAAGCACATGAACGACAGCCTTGCCAAGGTGGTGGGCGAAGTTCGCACGGGCACGGATGCCATTGCCACAGCGTCGGGCCAGATTGCCGCAGGCAACCAGGACCTGTCTTCGCGCACCGAAGAGCAGGCCAGCTCGCTCGAAGAAACAGCCGCTTCGATGGAAGAACTCACCTCTACCGTCAAGCAGAACGCCGACAACGCGCGGCAAGCCAACCAGCTGGCGCTCTCGGCCTCCGAGGTTGCGGTCAAGGGTGGTGGCGTGGTCAATCAGGTGGTCGACACCATGGCCTCGATCAACGCGTCATCGAAAAAGATCGTCGACATCATCGGCGTGATCGACGGCATTGCGTTCCAGACCAACATCCTGGCGCTGAACGCAGCGGTCGAAGCGGCACGTGCCGGCGAGCAGGGCCGTGGCTTTGCGGTGGTGGCCTCCGAAGTGCGCAACCTCGCGCAGCGCTCGGGCGCAGCCGCCAAGGAAATCAAGGGCCTGATCGACGACTCCGTGGGCAAGGTCGAGGCCGGCAGCCGCCAGGTGGCCGAAGCGGGCCGCACGATGGACGAGATCGTGGACAGCGTCAAGCGCGTGACCGACATCATGGGCGAGATCACGGCTGCAAGCCAGGAACAGAGCACCGGCATCGAGCAGGTGAACCAGGCCATCGCGCAGATGGACCAGGTAACGCAGCAGAACGCGGCGCTGGTCGAAGAAGCTGCCGCAGCCGCGCAATCGATGCAGGAGCAGGCCGCCAGCCTGGTGAGCTCGGTGAGCGTGTTCAAGCTGGACAGCAGCAACACCGCATCGCGCCCGCTCGCACAGGTGCACGCCAAGCTGCAACCGGCGCTGCCGTCGCGCAGGGCGATGCCCGCATTGGCGACGGCCGGCGGCTGGGAGGCCTCCTGAGCGCCGCGCCTTCGCGAACTGAAAAAGCACCGGCGCAAAAGCGGCCGATGCACCAAAAATTTTCTTGCGGCAAGCGCGCGCGGCGTGCTCTTGCCCTTTCCTGATCTTCTGGAGTCATGAACATGTTTCTGAGCAATATTTCAATCGGCAAGCGGCTGGCCGTCGTGATCGGCGTCATCCTCGCCCTGTCTCTTACGAGCAGCGTGCTTGCCGTGCTGAAGCTCCGGCAGATCGGCGAAGAAATCAACGCGATGGTCGAGAAGAACATCAAGACAGAGCGCGCCGGTGCCGACTGGCTGCGCAACACCAACTCGGGCGTGCAGCGCGCCGCGGCCATTGCCAAGAGCAGCGACGCAAGCCTGATTGCCTATTTCGCACCCGCCACGGCGCTCTCCATCAAGGAGACCAATGAGCTGCAGAAGCTCATCGAGGCGCACATGGACACGCCGGAAAAGCGCCAGGTGTACGAGAAGGTCGGTGAGCTTCGCAAAGCCTACCTCGCGGCCCGCGAAGAAGTGAGCAAGGCCAAGCTGGCGGGCGACCTCGAAGGCGCCAACCGGATCTTCAACGAACGCTTCGAGCCCACATCGCGCAGCTACCTTGCGGGGGTGCAGCAAATGGTCGACGCCGAGCGCGTACAGCTCGACGCCGCGGCGGAGCGCAGCAAGGAGATGCGTGCCAACACCACCTTGATGCTTGAAATTTTTGGCGCACTGTCGCTGGGCCTTGGCCTGGTGCTCGCCTGGCTGCTGGTGCGCAGCATCACGCATCCGCTGCGCCGCGCGGTCGAAGTGGCCGAAGCCGTTGCCGCCGGCGACCTGACCAGCCGCATCGAAGTGACGACGAAGGACGAGACCGGCCAGCTCATGTACGCCCTCAAGGGCATGAACGGCAGCCTTGCCAAGGTGGTGGGCGAAGTGCGCACCGGCACGGATGCCATCGCTACTGCTTCTGGGCAGATTGCCGCAGGCAACCAGGACTTGTCTTCGCGCACCGAAGAGCAGGCCAGCTCGCTCGAAGAAACAGCCGCTTCGATGGAAGAGCTCACCTCTACCGTCAAGCAGAACGCCGACAACGCCCGCCAGGCCAACCAGCTGGCCCTTTCGGCTTCCGAAGTGGCCGTGCGCGGCGGCGGCGTGGTCAGCCAGGTGGTGGACACCATGGGCTCCATCAACACCTCGTCCAAGAAGATCGTCGACATCAT
>NZ_JAVDUZ010000030.1:0-3794 GCF_031456585.1 Variovorax sp. 3319 | reverse complement strand
GGCAATCCGTATCTCGCCACCGGCCCCGCGCGCATCATCCTCAACGAAGTGAACGGCGGCAGCCCGAGCCAGCTGCGCGGCTACATCGAAGTGGCGGGGCAGCGTGCCGAAGTGATCATTGCCAACCCGGCCGGCATCAGCGTGAACGGCGGCGGCTTCATCAACGCGTCGCGCGCCACGCTGACCACGGGCACGCCACAGTTCAATGCCATCGGCGGCCTCGACAGCTTTCTGGTGCGAGGCGGCACCGTCACCATCGATGGTGCGGGCCTGGATGCCAGCAAAACGGATTACGCAGCCATTCTCGCGCGCGCCGTGCAGCTCAATGCAGCGATCTACGCCACCGACCTCAAGGTGGTCACAGGCGCCAACCAGATCAGCGCTGACCATACGCAGATCACACCCACGGCGGGCACCGGTGCCACACCGACCTTCGCCCTGGACGCGGCGGCCCTCGGAGGCATGTATGCCGGCAAGATCACGCTCATCGGCACCGAGGCCGGCTTGGGCGTGCGCAACGCCGGCAGCATCGGCGCGAGCAATGGCAACCTCGTCGTCACGGCAGCCGGCAGGCTAGAGAATACCGGCACCCTCGAAGGCACGCGCGTCGAGCTCGCCAGCGCCGGTGACATCGACAACCGCGGCGGCACGATCCGCCAGACCAGCAGCGTGGGACTCGCGATCACCGCGCCGGCGCTGTCCAACACGAACGGCGGGTTCATCGGTGCCGAGCCGTTGCCTGCGCCCACGGCGGGCTCGGGCGGCAGTGCAAGCACCGGCGGCAGCGCCGGCACGGGCGGCACCACCAGTCCGGGCACGCCCACGGCTGGCACGGGTTCCACCTCGGGTTCCGGCGGCACAGCCGCACCCGCACCGGCACCGTATGTGCCCACATCGCTCGGCACCCTCACCGCGGCAGGCACCGTCCTGAATGACGGCGGCAAGATCTTCGCTGGCGGCCCGGTCACGCTGAACACCCCGCAGATCAACAATGCGGGCGGCTCGCTGTCGGTGGCCAGCATGGCGGTCACGGGCCCGACCTTCAGCAACGCGGGCGGGACGCTGAACGTCAGCAACAGCTTCAGCGCCAACGTGGGGCAGCTCGATAACACCGGCGGCACGCTGAACGCGGGCAGCCTGGACATTGCGACCACGGGCGATCTGGTCAACATCGACGGCAAGCTGACCAGTGCCACCGACGCCACCCTGACCGTGGGCGGCCACACAGACAACACGCGCGGAACGATTTCGGCCACAGGCGCACTGACCGCGAACGTCACCGGCGCGATTGACAATACGGCCGGTACCCTGGCCTCGAACCAGGCGCTCACGCTCGCAGGCCAATCTCTGAACAACAGCCAGGGCAACATCTCCTCGGCCAGCGGCAACGTCCAGGCCACCATCGGTCAGCAGCTTCTCAACACCGACGGCCGCATGGCCAGCGGTGCGAACCTCACCATCCAGAGCGGCAGCCTCGAGGGCACCAAGGGGTCGCTGCAAAGCACCGGCGACCTGAACGTCGCGACGGCTCAAGGGTTGACCTCCACAGGCACCAACGCCGCGGGCGGCACCCTTGCAATGCAGGGAGCCTTTGTCGACCTGTCCGGCAGCCAGACGGGCGCTGCGAACATCGTCCTCGCCGCCACCCAGGGCAATGTGACCACCAGCGGCGCCACTGTCGCCACGCCCGGCACGCTGGCCATCACGGCCAATGCGCAGCCGGGCCAGACACTCGTGAACAGCGCCGGCCAGCTGAACGCCGCGCAGCTGCAGATCAACGTCTCGAACCTGGCCAACACCAGCGGCGGCCAGATCGTGCAGACCGGCACGGGTGCAACGACCATCGCCACCAGCGGCATCCTGAACAACGACGGCGCACGCATCGCGAGCAATGGGCAGGACCTGAGCCTGAGCGCTGCGAGCATCACCAACACCGGCGGCAAAATCGAGCATGCCGGTGCCGGCACGCTCGCCATCGCGGGCGGCAACTTCAGCGGCGCCGGCGGCCAGATCACGGCCAACGGTGCGCTGACCGTGGCCATGTCGGGCGCCTTCGGCCAGGACGGCGGCACGACCTACGCGCGGCAGATCGACCTGAGCGCGGGCTCCTTGAGCAACCAGGGCGGCAGCCTCGTCCAGGCCGGCACCGGCGCCACCACCTTGGCTGTGGGCGGCCTGCTGAACAACAACGGCGGCACCGTCGCGAGCAACGGCGCCATCGCTGCGAGCGCAGGCTCGGTGAGCAACCAGGGCGGCACGCTGCAGGCGGGCGGCGCCTCCAGCCTGAGCCTCACAGCCACCGGGTCGCTCGACAACTCGGCCGGCGGCAAGATCCTCTCGGCCGGCAACACCGCACTCGCAGCGGGCGGCCTGAACAACAACGCCGGCAGCGTGACCGCGGTCGGCGACCTGAACGCCACCATCAGCGGGGCCGCAACCAACGTGGGAGGCACGCTGGCCGCGAACGGCCACACAACGCTGTCGGCCGCCAGCCTGGACAACAGCGGCGGCACGGCGGCGGCCGTGACCGGCAACCTCACCGTCACGACCTCCGGCACGACGACGAACAACGGCGGCACCCTGCAAGCCGGCGGCGCGACCACCCTGGGCAACGGCGGCCTGAGCAACCAGTCGGGCAAAGTCTTCGGCAACAGCCTGGATGTGGACACGCACGGCAACACGCTGGACAACACGCATGGCACGCTGGCCGCGACCACCGTGGTGGCGTTGAACTCGGGCGCGCTGGTGAACGATGCCGGCCTGATCCAGTCGGGCGGGGCGATGACCATTCAAACGAACGGCAACGCGATCAGCAACACGAACGCGGCCGGCTACACCAATGGCCAGGGCGGCATCACCAGCGGCGACACGCTCAGCCTGACCGCCGGCGCGGTCGCCAACACCGCCGGCTTCATCGGCGCCAGGAACGCACTGACGGCCAGCACCCAGGCGTTCTCCAACACGGGTGGCGGTGTGGTGCTGGGTCAATCCGCCGTGGCCATCGACACCAATGGCGCGAGCTATGACAACAGCGGCGGCCAGACCCTGGCCATGGAAGACCTGCGCATCGATGCCGGCAGCCTCACGAATACCGGCGGCCTCATCCGATCGATGGCCACAACCACGCTGAACGCCGGCAGCATCGTCAACACGAGCACCTCGGGCTCCGGGCAGGGCATCGAAGGCCAGAACGTCGCCATCAGCACTGGCCCTCTCGACAACACTTCCGGTGCGATCCGCGCCGACGTCAACGCCACCATCACCAGCGGCGGCACCGTCAACAACACGAACGGGTTGATCTCGGCGGCGGACACGCTCGCCATCGTCGATCCCAATGCCGCCAACCCCGGCGCCAAGACGCTGAACCTCATCAACACCGGCGGCACCCTGGTGGCGGACCAAAGCCTGCAGATCGACGCCGCCACCTTCAGCGGCGACGGCAAAGCTGTCTCGGGCCAGGACCTGGGCATCGCGCTCACCCAGGACATCGTGAACAACGGCGAGGTGGCCGCCAACGGCAACCTGAGCTACACCACCACCGGCAACTTCACGAACAACGGCAAGCTGCTGGCGGGCCAGACGCTCACCATCGGCGGCAACAACGTGGACAACACGGCCAATGCGGAGATGTCGGGGACGGACACCATCGTCAACGCCGCGGGCACATTGACCAACCGCGGCCTGATCGACAGCCAAGGCGCCACGCAGATCGACGCGGGCACGCTGAACAACATCGGCACCGGCCGCATCTACGGCGATGCGATTTCCATTGCCGCGGGCACGCTCAACAACGA
>NZ_JAVDUZ010000029.1:0-7059 GCF_031456585.1 Variovorax sp. 3319 | reverse complement strand
GTGAGCTGGTCCAGGAACATGGGCACGCCATGGGCCAGTTGTTCGTTGGTTGCCGCCCGCAGCGGGCGCTGGGCCACCTTCACCTTGCACCGCGCAATCAGCTCATCGCGGTTGTTGGAAAGAAAACGGTGCGTGGAGACCTCCCTGGTCAGGGCACAAAGCGGTGGGGCGGGGCGCGCCAGCAGCTCGTGCTTCGGAGGCTCCGTGCCACTATAGGCGCATCGGGCTGGGAGGTCGAGGAACGATGTGGGCGCCGTATAGGGGCATCATCACTGCCCGCGTCACCACACCCAACGGGTTGGACTACAGCACGCCGCGCCGGTGGCCGACCTTGCCGCGCCGCAAGCGGCGAATGATGGTGCCAAGCGAGGCCAACACTCGCTCGAGCTCAACCACCATTCAAGGAATGCCCATGACCCAAGCCAAGACCCCCTCCGAGCGCAGCGACATGAATCTTGACCCCATCACCGGTGAACCCGGCTCGCATCCGGTCGGCACGGGCGCGGGTGCCACCGGCGGCGCCCTCGCCGGCGCTGCTGTCGGTGCCATCGGCGGACCGGCAGGCGCGGTAGCCGGCATGCTGGTGGGCGCCGTGGCCGGCGGCATGGGCGGCAAGGCCGTGGCAGAGCGCATCAACCCCACCGCGGAACACAGCCACTGGAAAAGCGCCTACACGCGCGAGCCTTATTACGAACCGGGCCTGAGCTACGAGCACTACGCGCCCGCCTATGAACTCGGCTGGAGCCGGCGCGCAACGGTGGACGACGACTTCGCGGCCGTCGAGCCGTCGCTGGCGCAAGAATGGGAAACACGCCGTGGCACTTCGTCGCTTGCCTGGGAGCAGGCGCGGCCTGCATCGCATGCAGCGTGGGAGCGCGCCGACCGGCTCTACATGCGCGAAGAAGACTCGTCGTTCCCCGAGGGCGATCCGCTCTCGAACGACGACGTGGTGGATGTGTTGAACGATGTGCTCGAGAACACGCGCGACGGCGAGGCGGGCTTTCGCACCTGTGCCGAAGAGGTGGAATCGCCCCAGCTGAAGCAGCTGTTCGCCACGCGCGCCGAGCAGTGTCGCGAAGCCGCGGCGCAACTCTCGCAGCTGGTGGTCTCCTATGGCGGAGAGCCGGCGGACGGCGGCACCGGCTCGGGCGCGCTGCACCGCGGCTGGGTGCACATCAAAGGCGCGATGGGCGCGAACAGCGAGCTGTCCATCCTCGAGGAATGCGAGCGCGGCGAGGACGCGGCGGTCGCGCGCTATCGAAAGGCCTTGCGACAGCCACTGCCTCAGGATGTGCGCGAGGTGGTGCAGTCGCAGGCGTATGCCGCGCAGCGCAACCACGATCAGATCCGTGACCTGCGCAACGAGGCACGCGCGGCGCGCGCCTGACCCAAGCGCCTGTGACCCAGGTGCGCGAGAGGCAGACGACCGCGCGGACTTGCTCCATGCGGCGGTCGTCTCGTTTGCGGGCCTTCACGGAGACGATGGGTCGCGTTGCGGTGCCGCTTTTGTAGGCGTAGCGCCTCCACGTAGATGTGGCGGCGCTCGCCGGCGATGCGTACACGCTTGTCCACTGCCTTATCCACCGAAACGGTGGAGAACTCACTCAAGCTGAACGTGCCGCAAGTTCTTTAGCATTTTTTGCAGCAAGACTGCCCATCGCAGCTGTCACTCGGAAGTGGCGCGCTCCGGCGGATCTAGGCACTAAACTTGCCTGTCCTCTCTCATGAACGAACGACCATCGCATCTCGATGATCTCCGGCGACATGCTGCCCGTTCGCGAGCCGCGGCCATTGGTGTTCAGCGCGCTCTCGCCGGTAAGCTGGCGAATCCTGAGACGTGCACCCTGGTTACTGATTTAGAGCACCAGGCTAGCGCTAGCCTCATGCAGCTTGCATTTGCGGCGGAGTCTCTGTACCTGCGAGAGGTCAGAAGGAGTAGCTCAGCAATCCTCGGCCAAAGTGCAGCGATATAAGTCGCCGCAGCGCGGCACCGGGAAGACCGGTCAACTGAGCGGCTCGCGCTAACGGCCGGCACTTGCTCATGGCCGAGTACCGCCACCGAACCAGGTCGCCTCGGGCGTGCGTTCACAGCAATCTCAGCCCCCGACCAAAATGAAGCGTCGTCTCGACGAGCTTGGGGATGTCGCCCATTTTCACGATCTCGGCACGTCCTTCCTCAGTGATGCGGAATACCGTAGCCAGCCGTGGCGAGACGTATGGTGCATTGACCTTGAGGGGCACGATTTCGGCCTCGATCAGACCCGTCGCCAAAAGCACCGAAACGCGCCGGACTTCTTCTGGCTCAACGACGCGAACCGGGAGCTGCACGTGCTGCAGCCTGTACAAGAACGAAAGCGGCATTCGGTCCTCCGAGTGCCGGCGCTTGCTCACCCAAAAACTCCGGCCGATTTTTGGTCGGCGAAATGTAGCTACTAGCGTCACCCAGCGCAACCACTGACTTACGATTGCAAGCCATTTTTGCGGAATATTTCACGTCGCCGCGAGGCGGCGGAGGATGGACTGCGACTCGGGGCAGACTGCGCACTCGCACCGGATCTCGACGACCTCCACGCGAGTACGTGCACTGGAACGACCTTCATGTCGGGCTCCAAAACTCGCAGGAACGCTACTCACTTCTACCGAGGCTAAAACTGCCGCGGCGCGATGGCCAGCGCTGCAGCGCCTTCGCGATCATTTCGCCGTGGCGCTGCGCCTCCAGTCGGGCCGCCTTCGCATCGGGAGGGGCGGGCCGCGGTACCGGCCGGCTGTTGGATTCCACTGATCTCTGACCCTAGGGGGGTGCGGACAAAAACTTGGACTACCAGGAGGTAATTCATGTATTCGTACGAAGACAGGGTTCGAGCGTGTTAGTGCCGATGCAATCTTGACCAGCTAAACCGCAAAGTGCCAATCCAATATTGACCAGGGTGTTCCACTGACCTGCTGAGAATTTCAGCAGGGATTCAAGGTGATCACCATGGACATGATTGGCAACGCCCGGCCCACCGTTCACTCTGATCGCAGTGCCCACTATCGTTGGCCTGGTTGGCTATCGAGGATCGGTGACGCGAAGCTGGTTCGCTCGATGTCTCGCAAGGGGTGCTCGCCTGATAACGCCGCGTGCGAAGGCTTCTTCGGGCGGCTGCAAACGGAACTGTTCTACCCTCGGGACTGGAAGGCCACCACGATCGAGCAGTTCTTCAAAGAAGTTGATTTCTACATCCGCTGGTACAACGAGAAGCGGATCAAGCTCTCCCTTGGCTCTCTCAGCCCCATCGAATATCGAGAGAGTCTTGGACTTGCGACATAAACCAGTCCAAGTTTTTATCCGCACCGCCGCCGGGTCAATTTTCGTGGCAATCAACACTCAGTGGTAGTCCTCTTCGCGCTGATGACGAATTGCCAATACCCTGACTTCCCGCCCTGGAAGGATTTCGTAGAGGGCCACATAGCCTGTGGAACCAAGCCCTACGATTAACTCTCGGCGCGTTGTACGCCTGCCGTCGCTCGCTTTCCGATACGCCCAAGGATTCTCGGCCAGCCGCTTCTTGATACTGGTGCGAAGCTGGTGCAGTACATGCTGAGCATGGTCCAGTTCCTCCAAGGTCTCTGACCGTGCGACGAGGAACTCAAACAACTGCTCAAGGTCATCCTCTGCTGGCGGAGTCATCTCAACCCCGAACAACTCAGTCACGTGCCAGGGCCTTGCAATTCGCGACGTCGTGCATCAATGCGGGCCTGGACGCGGTCAAACACTTCGTCCACGGGGCGTGAAACACCGGTTCGCAGGTAGGCCTGCCAAGCGGCCTCGCCACGCGCATGGAAGTCCGTTTGGACGCGACGGAAATCAACTGCTCGGCGCACGGCATCGGCCACAAAGGTGCTGATGGTTTCCTCTTCACCCAGGACCGCTTCGAGCTCGGCACGCAGTTCCGGCTCAACGCGAACGGCAGGTAAAGTGCACGATTTCATGGCCGCAAGCGTAGCACATTTGTAATGCATTTGCCACTTTGTCCCGACGCCGACATTGGAGGTGACTTCGAGTGTCAATCTTGTTGGGGGCGGGTGACTTCGGTTAGCGCGATTTTTCCTTGCGGCCGAGCATCGGATGGAGAAATCCGAGTTGTCACATCGGCCGTGAATCCCGGACCAGTTGCATGAGATCCGGGATGCCTGTGCACCCGCGCCGTTCGAAACGGGGGTGACAACCCAAGCGAGCGGTCAACACGCGGTCGGTGGCGCGATGGCTGCGACGGACCTCAGCGCTCTCCTCGGTAGCCTCCAGAGCAACAGCCTGGATGAACGATCGCATCTAGTATTCGATGCGCTGGTTCTTCTCCGCATAGGTGAAGCTCACGACGTCTTCAAGATCGAAGAATGTGCTGACATGCGTGCTGGCATCCGCCAAGGCTGTGGACGAGCCCGTGACGCAGGCCGTGCGCTGCTCGGCAGAATGCTTGAACATTCCCTTCAGAACGATGCCGTTGTACAACGTCACGGCGACCGCTTCGACTCGCACATCACGGCCATCCCTCGTGAGCGTGGCGATCGCTTCCTGAACTGCAAGCAGGGACATGATGCGCTCCGTACAAAGCAGTGCAGTGTGACACAGCGCCTGACCAGTGGCATTTCAAAACAGTGCCAAAGTTCGCGAGGCCCGGAGCCGACAGAGGGACCGACCCCAAGCGGGCACGTCGCTCGCGGTCTCTGGACCTGGAGGTCAACCACAGCTCAACGCAATGGCAGCCCGCATGTTCCTGCGACGCAGCGTCCAGAGAGGAACTGTGCTCCCTGCGAACCCTGCTCGGGGTTCTCGACCTTGGCTCCCGACGGGTGCGCACGCTCCGCGCCAAGCCGCGTTTCCATGAACCGGGCGGCGGCTGGGAGGCGCCGGCGAAGGTAGGTGTCCCGACTGCCGTTTTTCGGCAACGAAGTGCGGCCATAAGTTCTACGTCGTCGCGGCGGCTCACTCTCGGGAGGCTGTCAGCGAAATGCGTCAATGGCCTGCACGGGGCAGCCGACTTACCGGTTCAAGTGATTCAGGCGCCGCAGCGCAGCAGCGGCACCGCCTCGCAAGGGACGCAAGGAGCATCACCATATGGCAGACGACAAGATCGATGTGGGCGCCCAGGGGGCAGCGCAACCACCTCAACGGAGCCGGCGAGGACAGAAGCTGGTCGGGCGTGCGCGGCGTGACAGCGCCAGCGTTGCGAGATGAGCTGGTTGTCGCAGGCGACGAAGGCGGCAGAGTCCGGGCCTTCCTCACCAAAGATCCTCAGCCGGGCAAGGCAGTGGCTGCGCCATGCGCCAGTGCAATGATGAGCGGCGTCAGGGTCAACCTGGGAGCAGGTCCGCTTTGAACACTGGGTCCACGGACATTGCGCCTGCGGGAAAAAGCCGAAGCCTGCAGTTCGAGCTTGTGTTCAGTTTCGGCGTTGTCGTCACCTTGGTGGTCGCGTTGGGCCTGGCGTTCTATGTCAGCTTGCAGCGCTCCGCAGCCGGCATCGCCAAGTCATCGGTCAGCGAGAACAGCATGGCGAACCTGAGTCTGCGAAGCTCGTTGGAGATGTACAAGACACGGGCTGCCGAAAGCGACGTGCTGCGATCCGTCGGCCCCCTGGGAACGGGCTTGGCAACCGAGCGCGCCCTGTCGAAGATGCAAGCGCATCTGCGCAACCTGCGAGGACACCTCGCGAGCCTACGCTCGCTCTCGGCCGATCCGCGAAGCCGGCATCAGGTTCAACAGCTGGAGCTTCTGCTGCAGCAGTACGAAGACGGATTTCTCGCATTCGTCGGGATGCATGACCGGGGGCCCGACTCAGACGCCAGGCATCACCCGCGCCAATCCTATGTGACTGCGGCGGTCGCCATCGAATCGGCGCTGGAGCATCTGCACGCCGCCGCGACCGAGCACGAGTTTCAGGCGCGAAACGAAGTGGAAGGCGCGGCACGCCTCGCGCGGTGGCCCGCGGTGGCCGTGGTCCTGTTGGCCGCGCTTCTGGCCATGGCTGTCGCAACGATTGTCTGTCGGCGCATCATGTCCTCAATCGGAGCGATCGCCGCTTTCTCCCGGCGCGTCGCATCGGGAGACTTCAGCGCGCGCATTGCGGACAACCGACCGGACGAATTCGGCATCCTGGCGCGCTCCATGAACCAAATGGCCGAGTACATCGAGAGATCCAATGTGCTTTTGGCCAGCAGCGCCGACACCTTGAAGCACCAGACCAGCCACGATGCGCTGACGCGTCTTCCGAATCGCGCATTGCTGGAAGACCGCCTGCGACAGGCCATTTCCTATGCGGATCAATATGGTCGATTGATGACGTTGGTGTTCATCGACCTTGATGGCTTTCAATTGATCAACGACAGCCTGGGCCACAGGGCGGGGGACGAATTGCTGAAGATCATGGCCGAGCGGTTGAGCGGCTGCCTGCGCAGCGTCGACACGCTCGCGCGGACGGGCGGCGACGAATTCGCAATCGTTCTGTACGACCAGCCGGGGGACGGGACAGAGATCATGCCGGCGCTGCAAGGACTGCTGGAGGCGATTGCGCGGCCGGTCCAGGTCGGTGGCCAAGGGGTCCAGCTCACGGGTAGCCTGGGCGTGGCCGTCTATCCTGCGGACGGGACAGACGCCGATGCCTTGCTCATGAACGCGGATGCCGCGATGTACCGCGCCAAGGCCGCCGGCCGCAACAACTTCCAGTTCTATGCGGCCGGGATGAGCGGCACGATCCGGGAGAAGCTCGCCCTGCGTGAAGAGTTGCGCCACGCCGTCGAACGCGGCGAGTTCTACCTCGAATATCAGCCTCAGGTCGAGATGGGATCGGGTCAGGTGATCGGCGTGGAGGCGTTGATCCGGTGGCAGCACCCAAAGCGCGGCTTGGTGTCGCCGGCGGACTTCATCCCGCTGGCGGAAGAGGCGCGGCTCATCGTTCCCATCGGCGAATGGGTGCTGCGCACGGCCTGCTTCCAGAACAAGGCCTGGCAGGAGGCCGGGTTGCCCGCCTTCAGCGTCTCGGTCAATGTGTCCGCCCGGCAGTTCAAGGAGCGGACCTT
>NZ_JAVDUZ010000028.1:0-7208 GCF_031456585.1 Variovorax sp. 3319 | reverse complement strand
GCCACGCAGATCGACGCGGGCACGCTGAACAACATCGGCACCGGCCGCATCTACGGCGATGCGATTTCCATTGCCGCGGGCACGCTCAACAACGAAGCCGAGACGGCCAACGGCGTGACCAAGGCCGGCACCATCGCGGCGCGCGACACCCTGGACATCGGCGCGGGCACCATCAACAACCGCGAGCACGCGCTGATCTTCAGCGGCGGCCTGGGTGCAGGCTCGATGAACATCGGCGGGGCGCTGGATGCCAATCGCAAGGCGACCGGCCAGGGCGCTGTGCTCAACAACCTGAGCGCGGACATCGAGTCGATGGGAGACATGTCCCTCTCGATGGCGCAGATCAACAACAAGGACACGCACATCACGCTGGGGCCGCAGGCAACGACTCTCCAGGTCTACGACAAGATCGGTATCGAGGGCGTGGGCATCTTTGCGCCCGAGGATGTCATCGCCCTTCAGGGGCAGACCTACGTCTGGGCACGCAATCCCGACGGCAGCCAGGGCGCCTTGCTGAACCCCGGCGGAAATGTCTGGGGAACGTGGAAGCACGTCACCACGATAACGGCCGACACGGCCGTCGGCGCCGATCCCGCGCGCATCGTCGCGGGCGGCGACATGAACGTCAACGGGCGCTTGTACAACGAGAACAGCAAGGTACTGGCCGGTGGCACCATCACGGCCAACGACTATGTCGCCGGTGCGCCGCTGACGGGCCAAGTCACCACGCTGGACGTGGCCAATGTGTATGACCGCTTCGGCGTATTCCAGGAAACCATCCCGCTTGCACTGCCGCCACAGCAGATTGCCTTGGGCGGCTATGAGTACACGTCCAACGTCAACGCCACGAACGGCTACAACGCCGGGGCGGCTCCCATCGGCGGTGCAAATGCCAATGCGCAGGCCACCGGCGGCGTCAATGGCGCAGGCGGTGCAGGGGTCATCGTGCAAGTGCCTGCCAATGTCGGCGGGGTTGCACAGACCTCGGGCACTGCAGCCGACGCGGCCGGCGGCGGCAGCGCGGGCGCCGGGCAGACCGTGCCCATGGTCGTTCGCACCAGCGCGCCGAACACCCGCCTTCCCACCGCCAGCCTCTTCGGCATTCACGCCGGGCCGGGCGGCTACCTGATCGAGACCGATCCGCGTTTCACGAACAAGCGCATGTGGTTGAGCAGCGACTACCTGCTGAACAACCTCGGCCAAGACCCGAACAACATCCTCAAGCGGCTGGGCGACGGCTTCTACGAGCAGAAGCTCATTCGCGAGCAGGTGGCGCAACTCACGGGCTATCGCTACCTGGATGGCTTCGACAATGATGATGATCAGTACACCGCGCTGATGAACGCGGGCGTGACCTTCGCAAAGCAGTACGGCTTGCGTCCGGGGGTAGGGCTGAGCGCCGCGCAGATGGCGCAGTTGACCAGCGACATCGTGTGGCTGGTCGAGCAGACGGTGACCTTGCCGGACGGCACCACGCAGCGCGTGCTGGTGCCGCAGGTGTATGTGCGGGTGCGGCCGGGCGACATCGATGGATCGGGATCGCTGCTGAGTGCCGATGCGACCGTCATCAAAAGCACGGGCGACCTTGTCAATACCGGCACCATCGCCGGAAGAACCTTGGTATCGATCGACGCCGAGAACGTCAACAACCTTGGCGGCCGGATCGCTGGAGGCAGCATCGGCATCAATGCCCGCAACGACCTGAACAACATCGGCGCGAGCATCACTGCGCGAGACGCTGCCGTGCTGACGGCAGGGCGCGACATCAACATCCGCACCACCACGCAAAGCGCGAGCGGCGCGGGTGGGCTGACCAGCAGCACCACCATCGACCGTGTGGCGGGCGTGTATGTGACGAATCCCGGCGGAACCCTGATCGCTTCGGCCGGGCGAGACGTCAACCTGATCGGTGCCGCATTGGTCAGCGGTGGCAGTGCCGCGGTGGGCGCCGGGCGCAACATCAACATGGGGACGGTGACCGAGTCCAGCGCCATGAGCAGCGCAGGCAAGCAGACCACGGTAGCCGCCTCGCAAAGCCGCGAGGTCGGTTCGGTCGTTCAAGCCCAGGACAACGTGCGCCTCGCAGCCGGCAACGACATCAACATCCGCGCCGGCGCAGTGGCCAGCCTCGACGGCGCGCTGGTTGCCACCGCGAAGAACGACATCAACCTGACCGCCGGCCAGGCCACCACCAGCGTCACCACAACCACGCAGAAATCTTCCGATGGCCTGTTCAGGAAGAAGAGCTCCAGCACCTTCGACAGCACCACCACCACGGAGGTGCTCTCCAGCAGCCTGAGCGGCAAGGCAGTGGCTGCAGTGGCCGGCAACGACATCAACCTGCAGGCCGCGCAACTCCACTCCGACGGCGCCATGAGCCTGTCGGCGGGCCGTGACATCAACCTCACGACCGCCACCAGCAGCCGCACCGAACTGCACGCCAGCCAGCAGCGCACCAGCAGCACCGCCTTGTCGCGCGCCTGGGCCTTGGCCTCCGATGCCGGCGGGCCGGTCGGCGGTTACGGCAACCGCAAGAGTTCGGGCAACAGCACCAGCGTCGACACCCAGACGCAAGCGGTCGGCACCACCATCTCGGCCGGCAGCCTTCAGACCGTCAGCGGACGCGACACCACCTTGCAGGCGGCCACGGTGGTGGCCGACAGGGACATCACCATGCTGGCCGGGCGCAATCTCACTATCGAGAGCGCCCAGAACACACAGTTCAGCAGCAGTTCGTCGGCCAATGCCAAGAGCGGCTTCATCGGTTCCTGGTCGCAGCCCGGAGTGGGCCATATCAAGGACTTTGGCGCCCAGACGACCAGCCGCACCACCCAGCAGGCCAGCCAGGTGGCCAGCCTCGCGGGTAACGTGACACTGGTGGCCGGCAACGAATACCGCCAGACCGCCAGCAGCGTCATGGCCGCGGGGCAGGCCGGCCCACTCGCAGGCGGAGACGTCAACATTCTTGCGAAGAACGTCACCATCAACGAGGCCTTCAACACCGAGCAGAGCATGACGGTGCAGCGCAGTTCCAGCAGCAAGCTGGGCGGCAGCGCGAGCTTCATGGGCATCAGCACGGACACGCTCAGAGGTGGCTCCAACACCATCAAGGCCATGGGCGACACCGGCGATGGCCGCATGCAGGCCCTGGGCGCCGTCAACCTGGCCATGAGCGGCAAGCAGGCCTACGACGCGGCCAGTGCGCTCGCAGGCGGAGCCGGCGGGCTGAGCTACGGCGTGAGCGTGAGCGCGAGCCGCAACACCAGTCAGGCGAGCAGCTTCAGCACCGCCAGCGAAGCCGTGGGCTCCAGCGTGGTGGGCTCCAACAACGTCAACATCGTGGCCACGGGCGGCGGCAAAGAGTCCAACATCCGCGCCGTGGGCTCCACCATTGCGGCGGGCAACACCGTCAACCTGGTGGCCGACAACGACGTCACGCTGGAGGCCAGCAAGAACACCGCTGCGACGGTCGGCCAGAACTCCAGTCACGGCGCCAGCGTGGGCGTGACCTTCGGGGCCGGCGCACAGAATGGCTTCAGCATTCAGCTTGGCGTGAGCAACGGCAAGGGCAGCAACAACCAGAACGGGGTCAGCTACAACGCCACCCAGGTCAGCGGCAGCAAGGCCGTCAACATCAGCTCGGGCGGCGATCTGAACATGCGCGGGGCCACGGTCGAGGCCAACCGGGTCACGGCCGACGTGGGCGGCAACCTGAACATCGAGAGCCTGCAGGACGCGAGCGTGGGCCAGTCGCGCCAGAGCAGTTCGGGCTTCAACCTGAGCCTTTGCATCCCGCCGATCTGCTACGGCGTGGTGGCCACCGTGGGCGCCAGCGCGGCCGGAGCCAAATCCAATGGCGTCTTCATCAGCCCGGCCGTGCAGTCGGGCATCAAGGCCGGGGATGGAGGCTTCGACGTGAAGGTGGCGGGCAACACCGACCTGAAGGGGGCGGTGATCGAGAGCACGCAGGCGGCCATCGATGCCGGCAAGAACAGCTTCAGCACGGGCGGTTCGCTCACCCTGAGCGACCTGCAGAACGTGAGCCAGTCGAGTGGCAGCAGCTATTCGGTCAGCGGCAGTGTGGGCATCGGCTACACCACAGCGCCGCAGGCTGCGACGGCAACGACACCCGCCACGGAAATGAACTCGGCGTGGTCGGGACCGAACAGCCGGCCCGGCGGCAGCGCGGGTGTGGGCAGCGTCAGCGGCAGCAACCAGAGCAGCGTCACGTGGTCCGGCATCTCGGGAATTGCGGGTGACCAGAGCGTGAGGACTGGGGACAACCGAAGTGCGGGCACCTTGGTCAAGGACTGGAACACGCAGGCCATCATCACGGACGTGCAGGCGCAGGCGCAGATCACGCAGCAGTTCAACCAGAACGCGGCAAGGGAAATCGGCACCTATGCAGACAAGAAACAGAACGAGTTGAAAAACACCGATCCTGAAGAAGCGGCCAAGTGGGCGGAGAAGGGGGAATATAGGGTTGCATTGCATACCGCAGCAGGCGCACTCGGCGGAGGCGTGGCCGGCGCATTGGGAGCTGGCGCGAGTGCAGCCCTCATGCCACGAGTCGGCGAAGCGATCAGCGAAATGGGATTGCCAGCACCGGTGGCGCAAGCTCTTGGCGCGGTGACGGCGGCTGTGGTCGGAGCCGCGGCAGGAGGAACAGCTGGGGCGGCCTCTGCCTACAGCGTGGACGTTAACAACAGGCAGCTTCACCCAACAGAAACAGTTTGGATCAAGGGCAACGCCGCGGGCTTCGCTGACGTGCTCTCCGAGAAACTCGGCCGCCCCATTACTCCAGGCGAGGCCGCAACATGGTTGACGATGGCGGGCGAATCAAGCGTCGATCTATACAACCAGACCACAATTTCAAACAATCTGGGAAGTTTTGCGAGCGAAGAGTACCAAGCCTTTATAACGGCCAAGGCATTCATTTCCCAGAATGCAAAGAATACCTTTGTGGATTCGGAGGGGCGTACGCAACAGATTTTTGCTGCAACATCGTCGGATTTCAGAAATCCACTTGTTTATAGCCAATACAAGAACAATCCTGAATATCGGGATTTTTACTGGCAAACTCGCCAGATAAATCTCAAGCCTGACAATCCAACACCTACGGAAAAAACAATTTATGATGAGCGGCAAAAGATTGTCGCTCAACAAACACTGACGGATTTAGCGCTAGTGGGCGTTGCCGTGGGCGGCAGTGTAGTTGGAGCGAAACTGATAAATGGGCGAATTTTGCGCGAGGCTCCGCGAGGTGGTACTGTAGAATTATTTACAGACTCAAAGGGACCTCAGATTAGCGGCGCTGTTGGTGTTGGGCCTACTGATCCTTCTGCTATTGCGCCTGATGCCCGAAGTATGCCGAATATCCGAAGCAACAGCCAGGCGACAGTGGTTGCAAATAATCCATATATTCCCAGGGAGGCCGGGGGCACATTTTCGATGATGGACTATTTGCCTGAAGCAGCTCGTATTACCCAGCCGGGCGGCATGGTTGTTGTAAATGGAAATCAAGCTAACAAGTACTTTGCAAACATGCCAACTCCCGCGCAACTAGATAATCTTGGATTGGAAATTAAATACCAGGGGCCATTGCTCCCTGAATATCAAGGACTACCATTTGCGACCACGCAGGGCAAACCGATTGCCCCTGCAACAATGCAAACCGTTGTTTTTGTAAAGAAAACAAAGCCGAAATGAAAATCATTGAAAACTGCTGGGATGAAATAAATGCATCGGAATGCGATTATGGGGCGCATTTATGCCTTAATTCTGTTGCAAAGATCTATGTCAACAATTGGCTTGATGTTGGATCCGATTTGTTTGACCTCTTTAGCCGAAAAAATGAAGAAGGATTTGTTGGCCATTGCCTTCTCGTTTTTCGCGGGGTTCGGGAGTTTGATTTAGTTGCTCACCAGTACGAGCAACGAAACGAAGGTATTTTTTGGGGGGATCGCGTGGTATTTCGCTACGAAGGACAAGGAAGCAAAAACTTGAAGAAGTATCACTTGAGTGGTGGGCTCCATGGCTTTTCAGCATCTGTTTCCATTGTCATTGAAGCAGAGCAATTCGCCCTTCATGTTCTTGATAAAAATGAGCCAGGAAGAGGGTCGTAATTGGGCTGCATGCACCGATTTTTCTGAACTGCCTTCATTGAATCAATATTCCGGAGCTGCGCAGAATTTTGTGGTTAGTCACCAATAGGTACCCTTGCAAAGACCGCAAAAAGGGCGCCATACTTCTCTATTAGTCCGAACACATTCGTTGTTTGCACGGCTGACGGGGGTTCCAAGAACGATGTTCAGGCCAGATCCGGCGGCACACGGCTTTCCATCGAAGCTTGATTTTTGAAATTCAAAATGAATGACAGTAAATCGCTATGCCGTGTCTGTGGCTTCGACTGTTTTCCATTTCTTCCTTGGGGCGAGGACGGGAATACTCCTTCGTATGCTTTATTCCAAAATTGCAATGTTGAATTTGGATACGAGACTCTACCGATCAAGGAGTCGACTCGTATCGACAGGCGCATTTTATTTCCCGCCCCCAGGAGGGTGATGAGAGTATTTAGCATTGTCGCCAACTCGTTGATGGGCAATGAAATTGCGCGTCAAGAGCTGGATGTGCGTGCATTGGAGGCGATGGCGATGAAGGTTGATTTTGATGCTCTGAAAGAGCATTCACAAATTGATATCACGCAGGGCACTTGGATTCTAGACCAGTTGCGCACCGGAAATCTGCGCTCGACCCGCAAGTGGCATCTTTCGGGTAACTTATTGGATTTGTTAATCCATAAAAGGCTTATATGAGGTTGAGAAAATGCTCGGGCATTGCTCTTGCCCATCCTTTGTACTTTGAGTTGGTCGATGATGGGGGATTCACGCTATTGGATGTTCATTTAAATGAATTAGAAAAAATTATGATTTCAATTGAATCTCGCGTTCTTGATTTTAATCAATTCATGGAGTTGCCGAATGATGCGCGAGATGGGTTGCTAGTCGATTTCAATTAATTCTGATTCCAATAAAAGAAAAACCATGAAGCTGTCACACATTTCCCCTCACCGCATCGCTGCGTTCACAGCTCTCTCCGCAGGCCTCCTCCTGTCCGGCTGCGCCACCAAGCTGACCCAGCCCATCACCGGCTACACCTGCTGCAACCTGCGCCCCGACTACGGCTGGGTCTCCAGCACCAACATGCTG
>NZ_JAVDUZ010000027.1:0-7679 GCF_031456585.1 Variovorax sp. 3319 | reverse complement strand
GCCACGCAGATCGACGCGGGCACGCTGAACAACATCGGCACCGGCCGCATCTACGGCGATGCGATTTCCATTGCCGCGGGCACGCTCAACAACGACGCCGAGACGGTCAACGGCCTGACCAAGGCCGGCACCATCGCGGCGCGCGACACCCTGGACATCGGCGCGGGCACCATCAACAACCGCGAGCACGCATTGCTCTTCAGCGCCGGCGACATGTTCATCGGCGGGGCGCTGGATGCCAATCGCTATGTCACCGGCAAAGGCGGCACGCTCAACAACCAGAGCGCCAGCATCGAAGCACTGGGCGACATGTCCGTTGCCATGGGCAGCATCAACAACGTCGATACGCACCTGAAGGTGGCAACCACCAGCAGCACAGTGCTGACTCCCAGCGTCATCACGATGGACGGCAAATCTTGGAGTCCTGACGATACGTGGGGCGACCCCGGCACGCGGCTGGTCTATCACCGCGCGGCCGACGGGACCGTCAGCGTCATTGGCAAAGGCTGGACCAACGCGATCACCAACGTCACGGTTACGGAAGACTCGGTCGTTGCGGGGACGGCCGATCCAGCGCGCATCGTCGCTGGCGGCAACATGCGCCTCAACGGTCATGTCTACAACCGCGACAGCCACATCATGGCGGGTGGCGAGCTGGATGCGCCCGACGTGGACAACCAGGCGACACCGGGCAAGCGCGATACCACCGTGAGCGCCATATGGATTGGGTACAACCCCAATCGCCCCGGCGAAGCTCCGGAAGCTCCGATCTACATCCTTCCGACGACGACGACCGCCACCTACAAGCTCACGGACTACCAGCCGCAAGAGCATCTCAATGCCACGCAGGGCTACAACGCCGGCGTTGCGCCCGTGGGCGGCGCCACGGGCAGCGCGGGTGGCGCTGGCGCAGTGGGCGGCAAGGGCCAAGCCAGCATCGTGGAAGTGGCGTCAAACGTTGGCGGCGTGGCGCAAACTTCGGGCACCGCAGCAAGCGCGGCCGGCGGGACCGCGGGCGCAGGCGCCCAGGCCGTTCCCATGGTCGTGCGCACCAGCGTCCCGAACACGAGCGTTCCCAATGCCAGCCTGTTCAACATCCATGCGGGTCCGGGCCGCTACCTGATCGAGACCGATCCGCGGTTCGCGAACTACCGCCAGTGGCTCAGCAGCGACTACCTGCTGAACAGCCTCGGCCAAGACCCGAACAGCATCCTCAAGCGCCTGGGCGATGGCTTCTACGAGCAGAAGCTCATCCGCGAACAGGTGGCGCAGCTCACGGGCTACCGCTACCTGGACGGGTTCAACAACGACGAAGACCAGTACACCGCGCTGATGAATGCCGGCGTGACCTTCGCCAAGGAATACGGTCTGCGCCCTGGCGTCGGCCTGAGTGCGGCCCAGATGGCCCAGTTGACGAGCGACATCGTGTGGCTGGTGGAGCAGACGGTGACCTTGCCGGACGGCAGCACCCAAAAGGTTCTGGTCCCGCAGGTCTATGTTCGGGTGCGGCCTGGCGACATCAATGGCAACGGCGCTGTGCTCAGTGCCGAGACGGTCAAGATCAAGGGCAGCGGCGACCTCGTCAATACCGGCACCATCGCGGGACGCAGCCTGGTGAAGATCGACACCGACAACATCCACAACCTGGGCGGACGCATCAGCGGCGGAAGCGTGGACCTGAAGGCCATCACCGATGTGAACAACATCGGCGGAACCATCGATGCCCGCGACAGCCTGAAGATCGAGGCCGGGCGCGACATCAATGTGCGCACCACCACGCAGACGAACGGATTCAACACGAATGTCGACCGCGTCGCGGGCCTCTATGTGACGAACCCGGGCGGCACGTTGGTGGCCAGCGCGGGGCACGATGTCAACCTCATCGGCGGGATCATCTCCAACCAGGGTGCGGGCGGCTACACATCCATTTCGGCCAGGAACGATATCAATCTGGGCATCGTCACCGAACGGCGTGGCTCCATTGGTATCGGCGCCACCACGTCCCTGGCGACGGCAAGCTCCGCAACGTTCGGCAGCACGATTGCCACCGACGGCACCACGCTGCTGTCGGCCGGCCGCGATATCAATGCGCGACAAGCCACCGTGGATGCGGGCGAGGGCCTGCTCAGCGTGCGCGCCGACAGGGACATCAACGTCACGGCGGGACAGGCCACCGCGGCCGGCAGCTACTCTGCGCAATGGTCTGATAAGGGCAGCTTCAGTCGCACCGACAACAAATTCTCGGGGAGCTTCGACGGCAGCACCAGCGTGGGCAGCAGCCTCTCGGGCGGAACCGTGCTCATGGGCGCCGGGAGAGACATCACCATCGAAGGCTCGAGCGTTACTGGCACCCAGGGGGTTGCGATCAGCGCGGGAAGAGACTTGACGGTGTTCGAGGGACGTAACTCGCAGAGCGCCAGCGCCGAGCTCGACAAGGACAAGCGCGGCATTGGCGGCATGGCCGGCTTGCTCACCGGCAATCCGATTATTCCTGCACTGCCCTATGGCAAGAGCAGCACCATCGGCGCCGAGATCCACTCGGACACCGCCTCGGCGAGCAAGATCAGCAGCAGCCAGGGCGGCGTGTTGCTCCAAGGAGGCAACAACGTCTTCCTGCAGGGCGTGCAAGTCGATGCGGCCAAGGACATCAATATCAGGGGCAGCAATGTCGTCGTGCAGGCCGCGACCAACAGCAGCTCGGTCACAGGATCGACGGGCTTTCGCACCAAGGGCATCGAACCGGGCCAGATCCTCTGGCACGACCCGAGCACGGGCATCAATGCACGCAAGACCACCGAAACCAAGGTCGGCGACAGCACACTGACGCGCACCACCCTCAACGGGGCGAATGTGTCGATCGAAGCCGTCGGGACGCTGGCGATGGCCGGCACCACGGTCAACACGCCTGGCACGCTGACCCTGAGCGCTGACAACCTGATCCTCGGTACCCAGACCACCGAGCACAGCACACAGGTCACCAGCCAGGGCCGCGACCTCGCCTATCAAAAGTTCAAGGACAAGGGACAGAGCGACCAGACCACCAATTACAACCAGTTCAACGCGGGCACTCTCACAGTGAATGCGAACCGCGTGCAGGCCGGGCTGGGGGCGCTCGACAGCGTCGAGGCACTGGGCAAGCAGCCCGGCATGGGCTGGGTGGAGCAGATCACCAACGATCCGAAGCTTAGCGACAAGATCGATTGGCAGCGCGTGGAAGAGGCGCACAAGAAGTGGGACCACGACCAGCAGGGCCTGACGCCGGAGGGGGCGGCGATCGTGACGATCGTGGTGGCGTACTTCACGGCAGGGGCGGCTTCCGAACTGGGCGCAGCCGCAGGCGGAGCAGCGGGCGACACTGCCGCGATGGCCGTTGGTCAGGGCGTTGTCATCGAAGGCTCTGTCTTCGCAGCCGGCAGCACCGTTGGGGCAGGCGTCGGAACCTTCGTCAGCGGAGCCGTTACAGCCGGCCTCACGACGCTTGCGACGCAAGCATCCATAGCGCTCATCAACAACCAGGGCGACATCGGCGGGGCGCTGCACGACCTCGGCAGCAGCGCGAATGTGCACAACCTGCTGACGGCCATCGTCACGGGCGGCGTGCTGAGCGGGCTCAGCATGAATCCGTCTGGGCTGCCAACGGTGGGCGGTGGCGGGCAGGGCTTCATGGCACAACTGCAGCAGAACCTAACGGCAGGCGCTGCAAGGGCAGTGATCGGCACAGCGATCAATGGCGGCAGCTTTGAAGACAACCTAAGGGAAGGATTAAAAGGCGCAATTCTGGACACAGTTGCCGCGCAAAGCGCGAACTGGATTGGTCAGAATGGCCCTCAAGGTGAAGCGTCGCTCAATGCATTTACCGCGGAAGTGGCGCATGCGGTCGCTGGCTGTGCAGTCGGCGCAGCAAGGGGCGGTGGTACTGCAGGGGAAGGATGCGCCGCCGGAGCGCTGGGCGCTGTCGTCGGCCACCTTGCGGCTCAGTTCATCGATCCCAATGCCGTTGGCGGCAATCAGACCGTACAGTTCGCAAACATGATGGCTGGTATCGCAGCTGCGATCACGGGCCAGGATGCGAACGGCATCAACGTTGCAGCCGGCGCGGGTGCCAACGCAGCAGCGAACAACTGGCTCCAGCCCAAAGAGGCGGAACTCAGGCGCCAAGCCGCGCAAGCTTGTAGCAGCAGTCCTGCGGCGAATGCAAACGCGTGTGGAATCGTCCAGGCCTTGAACCAACTCGATGCCGCCCGTGAAGCGGGAAACAACGGCACTCTCTACAAAGGGGTGACAAGCGGCCTGATCGCTCTCTTGATGTCGCCGGTAACGGTGCCCGTAGAGTTGATCAACAGCCTCTCGGAAAATGGAGGTTCAGAAACAGCCATTGCCATCCTCAAAGGCGTCGCCCTATTGCCGACGAACATCGCTCTGGGCTTAAAGAGTGACAACCCAGAGGTGCAAGGAAGGGCATTGGTTGATGCTCTGACGACGACTGCAGGAGCTGCCGCATTAACTCGAGCCGGTTTGGGCGCTTGGACGTTGAATGGTGCAGTAGTGCCGAGTGGTTTCGCAAGCGCCGCCGATTTTTCGATCTTTGGGCGAAACGTGCGTTCGAGTCTCACTTCTGCAGGATTCAGAGACGCAGAGCCTATTCTTCAAGGTAGTGCCGTAACAGGAGTGAGCTACAGCTCAGGGCAAGCTTTCGGAGTTGGTCGGATTAGTGATTTTGACGTCGCACTAGCGGGGCCATCATTGTTTGCTCGCGCACAAGAACTCGGAATTGGCATCCGTTCGGGCGGCACGCGCACTGGACCATTAAGTGCGCGGGACTTGCAAGCACTTGGACTCAGTGATATGGCCGCACAATTGCGCCACCAAACGGGGCGCGAAGTGAATTTCATGATCTACCAAAATCCAGCATCAGCCGTTCAACGGGCGCCCAGCATAATTCTTCCAGGAAAAAATTGAAAATGATGAATTACCTCATGTATGGTTACGCCAATGGGATTCAGTCTGCGAAATTAAAAATAGAATCTGCCTTCCAAGTGCATTTCGAAGAGCGGAATAGCTCCTATTGGGGAAATTACTTCTTATATGGAAGCGTCAGTCAGTTGCTTTTGGAGATCAAAAAAAACACGGATCAGATTGACGGAGAGGCTCTGGAGCGTCAATTTTCGCAGTATCCGACCCTTCTCTATATTGCCGCGCCGGATGATTTTTCTGCAATTGCCAATAAAATACCTCACGAATTTCTACTATTAAGAAAAGAGGTCTTTTGATGGGCCTGCTGACTCAGCGCTAGGGGTCTCCTCAACGACGCAGGAGGGGCTGGCCGCGCTTGAAACAGCCCAGTTATGCACCCGATCCAAGACCGGAACTAGAACAAGGCCTGATCGCGCTCTTGATGTCGCCGGCAACGGTGCCTGTAGAGTTGATCAACAGCCTCTCGGAAAATGGAGGCTCAGAGACCGCCATTGCCATTCTCAAGGGCATCGCCCTATTGCCGACGAACATCGCTCTGGGCCTGAAGAGTGACGACCCCGAGGTGCAAGGGCGGGCATTGGTGGACGCGCTGACGACGACCGTCGGAGTCGCTTCGTTGACGAGAGCCGGTTTCGCAGTTGGCCGCGGGACTGGTACGGTGTGGGATTCGATCAAGGCGACCCAGGATGTTTGGCCAGGTACATCGGTGCCGCGCTCATTCGAGTTGCAGGCAGGTGGGGGTGGCGTATGGGTTGCAGGAAATGCAACTGAGCATATCTTTGAACTGGCTAGCGGTATGGCTAAGCGTGGCGCTAGCCCAGAACAAATAGGATTAGCTACACAAGCTGAATTGACAAGTTTACATACGGCCGTCGAGTCGGTCATTGCAAACGGTGGCATCAACTACACAAGAACTGTCATCGTGGGAGGATGGGAGTTGAGTTTTCGGCCCCCGAGGCCTGGAGCGAAATTGCCGGCCTTAGTTCACGCATTACCAAGACAACCCTAATGACGAAGCTTGCTATCTCGGGAATCGATATAACGGTGCAACCTGTAGTTCGTATCGACGTTGATGACTATGTGCCTTTGAGCTTTCGGAGTTATGCCTTCGGACTCGGCGGCGTCAGAGATGTTCGGCTGGGAGATCTCTCATCGAATTTTTTAGAACTAAAGCTCGGCCTCGATTCTAATACTTTGCGCGGTATCACGCTGCTGCGTTTTGGTACGACACACGAATTGCTGCCGGCTTTTGCTTTGAGAGAAGAGGTGGGTCTGCCGATATTGAACGTTAATGAAGCTCATTTCGAAGGGCCTTGGGCAACGCAGTGCATTGATTTGCCGATGGCATTCTCCGTTGCCGTCGGTACTGATTGCGTTGAAATCGATTTCGGCATGTTGTTTGCCGCCGATCGAGCATCCGTATTTGGTCCGGTAAAGTTTTTTCTGAATGGAGACTCATTGGTGGGCATCAGGGTTTTTTGCCTTACTCGAGAGCAGTTGAAAAAAATTCAAGAAATGAGATCAGATTGAGTTGCAATTAAATTCCTATGGCCATTTTGATATCTGGCGTAGATCTAACGCCACGCCCAGCTTTTATCGAAATCGAAGATTATGTGTTGTTAAGTTTTCGTAGCTATGATCTACGCTTGGCGGTGTGAGAGATGTAAGGCTTGGGGGATTGCCCTCCTCCTTCTTGGAGTTGACGCTGGGTCTCGAAGTTAATGTCCTTCGCGAATTCACATTACTTTCTTTTGACGCTATTCACGAGCCGAAGGCTTTTGATTCTATGGCTGAGAGAGAGGGTTTACCGGTATTGACTCTCAACAACGTGGTTTTCTCCGGGAGTATCGGCACTCAGTATTGTGATCTACCTATGCTTTTCTCTGTCGGCTTTGGCATCGATTTCATTGAATTGCGGTTTGACGAATTACTAAATACCGCAGAACGATCGATTGCTTGTGGTCAAGAGAAATTTTATATTAATGGAAATTCCTTGCTTGGCATCAGAGTCCACGGCTTGCGTCAGGAGCAAATAACATCGATTAAGAGCATGATGGCAGTAGATGACAGTGCCGGATCATCTACTCCCAATGAGGCGAAAATTTCGACACTTGGATCAAATTGAATCTTCTTTGGCGAGCGCTTGAATTTCATTTTCAAGAGTTTTTAATTGGGCTGGATGAGATTAAAGCAAATAAAATGGAAATAAATTCATGAAATTTGGGAAATTGGAGACCGTTTATTCGAGCGCACCCCAAGAGTATGAACTGTTGACGCTGGAGGTATTGTTGGACGGGGAGCCTGTTGCTCGAATTGATCAAGAAGAGGGCATTGATCGTTTGAATATCGAATTATTCGGTACAAGTGAAAAATTTCAAGCAAAAATTCCTTTGAATGATCTTGTGGCAGCCTTGAAGGACGCGCAGCAGAATTTTTCGGAAGGACTTTCAAAGAAGGATGGATTCAAAATTTAAGGGGCGGAGCACAACTAGCCTGCTTAATTGCATCCAACCCGGTGCTGATCCAAAAAATAATCAATGAAGCTGTCACACATTCATTCCATTCGGAATATCCATCTCGCGCTGGTGCTCGCCGCTAGCACGCTGCTCGCCGGCTGCGCCACCAAGCTGACCCAGCCCATCACCGGCTACACCTGCTGCAACCTGCGCCCCGACTACGGCTGGGTCTCCAGCACCAACATGCTG
>NZ_JAVDUZ010000026.1:0-10034 GCF_031456585.1 Variovorax sp. 3319 | reverse complement strand
TTCCCTGATCGTTCCCGTGACAGCGGCAACACACGGCGCGCGGGCGGCATGCTGCTTTGCCGACAGCGCGTCGGCGAGCCGGGATTCTGGGTTCGAGATACCGTCGGGAATGTCAACGAATTGCAAGGCGCGCAGATTGAGGCTGGAAGCGCCACATATCTCACACACAAGGGGCACGGCGATCTGCCAACTAATACCAATGCACCCATGCCACTCGCATTGAGGTCGAAAGTGGTGCGAGTTTTCCGACACCTCTTGTAGCGTGTTCCGCACCGTTATTGGGGTGACACCCTGAGCACAAGCTGAAGTTGTTGGGCTAGTATTTCCAGACAGTGCCAGCAACACCAAGACCCATTGAGTACTTGCTCGAACTCGAGCACGCCAGCCTCCCGGTGCATATCCGGGACCGGGACGCGATCCAGGCCATCGCTGTTCTGAAAGCGATTGGCTGCGTCGAGGCGGAGATTTCTCCGCCCCTCGATCTGTGCAGCTCGTTCGAAGACTACGAGTGCGCGGTGGTAAGGGAAATTACGCCGGTGGGCCGCACCGAACTGGCTGCGGAATACGGCTGACGTACTTCATCACAACGTTTGCGCCAGCCCAAGCACCGCCGTGGCCTGGCTCGACAGCGTGCCTCCATTGCCATGCGCCAGCGCAGTGCGCGCACCGGCCACCTGCCGCTCGCCGCCTTCTCCGCGAAGCTGCCGCACGGCCTCTATCAACGCGAAGATTCCATACATGCCCGGGTGAACGCACGACAACCCGCCGCCGTTGGTGTTGACCGGCAACCGGCCGCCGGGCGCAATGGCACCGCCGCGCACGAAGGCGCCGCCCTCACCCTTGGCGCAAAAGCCCAGGTCTTCAAGGAAAAGCAGCACGTTGATGGTGAATGCGTCATAAAGCTGCACCACGTCGATGTCGCGCGGCGCGAGGCCGGCCATGGCAAATGCGGCGTGCCCGCTGTCGCGCGCGGCCGTCGTCGTCAGGTCATGCATCGACGATATCTGGCGGTTCCACACCGCAGTGCCGGTGCCCAGCACATGCACCGGCTCGCGCGGCAAGTCCCGCGCACGGTCGGCGCGCACCAGCACGAAGGCACCCGCGCCATCGGTCACAAGGCAACTGTCGCGCACTGTCAGCGGGTCGCAGACCGTGCGCGCATTGAGCACATCGTCTATCGAAAGCGGGTCGCGCATGAACGCCTCGGGGTTCAGCCGCGCCCAGGCGCGCGCGGCCACCGCCACCTCTGCAAGGTCGCGCCGCGTGGTGCCGAATTCATGCATGTGGCGCGACGCCGCCAGTGCATAGGCCGAGAGCGGCTGCATCGGTTCATACGGCGTTTCGTAGGGTTGCGGATCGAGGTAGCGCCTGCTCGCAACAACTTCCCTGCGCCCGAAGGTGGCCGTGCGCTGCGCGCTTCCGTAGCAGACGAGCACCGCGTTGCATTGGCCGCTGGCCAGGGCCTGCAGGGCCGGCAAGAGGTGCGCGATAAAGCTGGAGCCGCCGAGCATCGTGCTGTCGATGTAGGTCGGGCGAAGGCCCAGGTACTCGACGACCGGCATGGCCCACATCGTCGCGCTTGCGCTGGCGGTGCAAAGTCCGTCGATGTCCTTCATGGCCAGCCCGGCGTCGACGACGGCGCGGCGTGCAGCTTCGGCCAGCAACTCCATGTCGGTGTGGCCCGGCGACTCGCCGCAGCCGTAGGTGGCAACGCCGGCGATGGCAGCGCTGCCGCGCAGTTGCTTCAGCGTAGTCATGCGGCCTCTCCCGTGACGGCATCGAAAACAACCATGCCGCTACCACCCGTCGGCACCACCACGCGCGCCCGCACACGCAGGCCAATGCGCACGTCGGCCGGCGGCATGCCTTCGACGCGGCTCATCAGGCGCACGCCTTCGTCCAGCTCGACGATGCTCACGTTGTAGTCGCCGCCTGCTTCGGGCTTGCGGCGCACCGTGGTCACCGCATACACGGTGCCGGTGCCGGCAGGTGCCACCAGCGCAGGCTCTTCGGCGCCGCAATGGGGGCACAGCACCCGTGGAAAGTACACCGCGCGCTGGCAGGCGCCGCAGCGCTGAATGAGAAAGCGGCCCGCGTCGAGTTCGGCCTGGTGGCGCGCCAGCACGCCGGTGTCGGCTGGTTTTGATGTCGTCGATGAATGCGTCATTGAAATGGCCGGAGTTCGGCATTGGTTGCGTCGAGCATGCCGGCTGCGCCCCGTTTGCGCTATTCGCGATTGCCGAAGGGCCCCCTTGGCGTGGCCGAACAGGCCGCACTGTGTGAGCAGATGACCACCTCACCGCAAAGCCGCAGCTAGGGCAGGTTCTCGCGAAAAATCACCTGGCTGCGGGTGGTTTCCACGCCGCCGAGCGCTTCGCGCCCATCGCGCAGGTTGGCAAAGATGCGCACGCAGTTCATGAGCGTGGTGTGCGGGCTCTGGGTAATCACCGCGTCCATGCTGCCGTCGATCAGCAGCGTGCGCGTGTCGGGCGTGAGGCCGTGCCCGATGAAGACGACCTTCTGTTCGCGCCCGGCCTCCTTCAGTGCACGCGCCACGCCGTCGGATGCGCCGCCAATGTTGTAGATGCCGCCCATGTCGGGGTATTGCTCCAGCAATGCGCGGGTCTGGCGATAATTTTTGCCGGCGTCGTCCTGCCCTTCGCGCAGGCCCACCACTTCGAGCCGCGGAAACATCTCGTCGATCACGTGAAGAAAGCCGGCTTCGCGCTCTTCGTGGGCCTTGTAGCTCAGGCTGCCTGCGATGAGCGCAACCTTTGCGGCGCGCGAGCCGATGAAGCGCCCGATGAGATAGCCCGCCGTGCGCCCGGCGGCGCGGTTGTCCAGACCGACGAAGGCCGCGCGTTCGGAATTCGACAGGTCTGAAATGAGCGTAACCACCGGCAGCCCGCGCGCGACCAGCGCCGCCACCGCCTCGCGCACCGCGGGGTGCTCCAGCGCCATCATCGCAATGCCGTCGCAGCGCTGGCCGTGGCGCCGCAGCGCATCGGCAAGCTCATGCGGATTGAAGCTCTCGATGAACACCGTGCGGCACTGCACGTTGAATGGCGCCCAGTGCTCCTGCGAATAACCCACCATGTCGCCCAGCATGCGAATGAAGCGGTTGGTGCCGGCCGGCAGCAAGAACACCAGCCTGAGCGGCGGCGGCGTGAGCGCGGCATAGAGCTCGGGGCCGGGCAGGTAGTCGAGCTCGCCCGCGGCCTTGAGCACGCGCTGCACCGTGGCGTCCCGCACGCCGGGCCTGCGGTTGAGCACCCGGTCGACGGTGGCGGTCGACACTTTTGCAGCGCGCGCAATGTCGACCACGCGCGCACGGCGGGCATCGGTTGAAGGGTTATCCCGCATACATCAAAAACCATCAGGATCAAGTTTGACCCGGATCATGCATGCTTTTATCTTCGCTGTGGCTCGAATCCAATGGTGCATCAGATTGCATCAACCGTATTCCGAAGATCCTGGAGACAAAACATGACATCGCTGACCCGCCGCAGTGCCTTGCGCACGCTTTCCGCCCTCCCCGCCGCCGGCATCGTGTCGGCCGTGCCGCGCATTGCCCGCGCGGCCGAGTTCTCGTACAAGTACGGCAACAACCTGCCGCTGACGCATCCGCTGAACATCCGCGCGCAAGAGGCGGCCGACCGCATTGCGAAGGAAACCAACGGCCGGGTCGAGATCAAGATCTTTCCCAACAACCAGCTCGGCGGCGACACCGACATGCTGGCGCAGGTGCGCTCGGGCGGCATCGAGTTCTTCACGCCGTCGGCGCTCGTCATTGCCACGCTGGTTCCGGTGGCGGCCATCAACGCAGTGGGCTTTGCGTTCAATGACTACAACCAGGTGTGGGGCGCAATGGACGGCAAGCTCGGCGCCCACGTGCGCGGCGCCATTGCAAAGTCGCGCCTCTATGCCTTCGAGAAAATGTGGGACAACGGTTTTCGCCAGACCACGAGCAGCAAGGCCGCGGTGTCGAACGCGAAGGATATGGACGGCCTGAAGATTCGCGTGCCGGTAAGCCCGCTGTCCATCTCGATGTTCAAGGGCCTGGGCGCCGCGCCCGCCAGCCTGCAGTTCAGCGAGGTGTACTCCGCCCTTCAGACCAAGATCGTCGACGCGCAAGAGAACCCACTGCCCATCATCCAGGTGGCCAAGCTGTTCGAGGTGCAGAAGTTCTGCTCGCTCACCAACCACATCTGGGACGGCTACTGGTTCGTTGCCAACGGCCGGGCCTGGGATGCCCTGCCCGAAGACCTCAAGACCATTGTGGCGCGCGCCATCAACGACGCCGGCATGCAGCAGCGCGAAGACATCCGCAAGCTCAATGAATCGGTGGTGGGCGACCTGCAGGCCAAGGGCCTCACCATCAACCGCCCCACCGCCGACAGCTTTCGCGCCAAGCTGCGTGAATCCGGCTTCTACGGCGAATGGAAGGGCCGCTTCGGTCCCGAGGCGTGGGCCCTGCTCGAAGGCGCCGTCGGCAAGCTGGCCTGATTGCCCATGCTGCATGAATCCACTTTCGAGGCGGCGCCCCTCCTGCACGCAGACGTGGGCGCCGGCCCATCGGCCAACCCGCTGAGCGGCATGGCCGCGCGCGCCGACCGCGTGCTTGGCGGTGCGGTCGAGGCTGTTGCCGCGCTGCTGGTTCTGGCAGAAATATGCGTGCTTTTTGCGGGCGTGGTCTCGCGCTATGTGTTCCACGCACCGCTGGTGTGGTCGGACGAGCTCGCATCCATTCTGTTCCTGTGGCTCTCGATGCTCGGCGCGGCCGTGGCGCTGCGGCGCGGCGAGCACATGCGCATGACGGCGCTGCTGCAAAAGGTGCAGCCATCGACGCGCGCCCTGCTCGACGCCTTTGCCATTGCGGCGTCTGTCGCCTTCCTGGTGCTGATCGTGTGGCCGTCGATCGACTACGCGCATGAAGAGTCGTTCATCGTCACGCCCGCGCTCGAAATCAGCAACGCATGGCGCGCCGCGGCCATTCCGGCGGGTATCGGGATCATGGTGGTCATGGCGCTGTTGCGCCTGCTGCGCGTGTGCACCGGCCGGCAGATCGCGGTCGCGGTGCTGGGCATGGCCGCGCTGGTGGGCGCCTTCTGGCTGGCCGCGCCGCTCTTTGCAACGCTGGGCAAGCTCAACCTGGTGATCTTCTTCGTCGTAGTTGTGGCGGCCACGGTGCTCTCGGGCGTGCCCATTGCTTTTTCATTCGCGCTGGCCACCTTCGGCTACCTGGCGCTTACCACGCGCACGCCGCTGCTGGTAATGGTGGGGCGGCTCGACGAAGGCATGTCGCACCTCATCCTGCTTGCGGTGCCGCTCTTCATCTTCCTGGGTGCGTTGATTGAAATGACGGGCATGGCGCGCGCCATGATCCAGTTTCTTGCGAGCCTGCTGGGGCACGTGCGCGGCGGCCTCTCGTATGTGCTGATCGGCGCGATGTACCTGGTGTCGGGCATCTCGGGCTCCAAGATTGCCGACATGGCCGCCATTGCGCCCGTGCTCTTTCCCGAGATGGTGAAGCGCGGCGCCAAGCCTGGCGACCTGGTGGCGCTGCTCTCTGCCACCGGCGCGCAGACCGAGACCATTCCGCCTTCCATCGTGCTCATCACCATCGGCTCGGTCACCGGCATTTCCATTGCGGCGCTGTTCACCGGCGGGCTGCTGCCGGCCGTGGTGCTGGGCGCCGCACTGTGCGTGGTGGTGTGGTGGCGCTACCGGCGCGAAGACCTGAGCGGCGTGCAGCGCCACAGCAAGCGCGAAATCGGCAAGCTGCTGCTGGTTGCCCTGCCCGCGGTGCTGCTGCCCTTCGTGATTCGCGCGGCAGTGGTCGAGGGCGTGGCAACGGCCACCGAGGTGTCGACCATCGGCATCGTCTACTCGGCGCTCGTCGGGCTCTTTGTTTACCGGCAGTTCGACTGGAAGCGGCTCAAGCCGATGCTGATCGACACGGCATCGCTCTCGGGTGCAATCATCTTCATTGTCGGCTGCGCCACGGCCATGGCCTGGGGCCTTACGCAATCGGGCTTCTCGCAAGACCTGGCTCGCATCATGGGCGCGCTGCCAGGCGGCGCCTACGGCTTTCTGGCGGTGTCGATCGTCGCCTTCATCGTGCTGGGCAGCGTGCTCGAGGGCATTCCGGCCATCGTGCTGTTCGGGCCGCTGCTCTTTCCCATTGCCAAGGCCGCGGGCGTGCACGAGGTGCACTACGCCATGGTTGTCATTTTTGCGATGGGCATCGGCCTCTTCGCACCGCCCTTCGGCGTGGGCTACTACGGCGCATGCGCGGTGAGCAAGGTCAACCCCGACGAAGGCATCAGGCACATCTGGGGCTACATCGCGGCAATGCTCGTGGGCCTGGTGATCGTGGCCGCATTCCCGTGGTTCTCGACCGGTTTCCTCAAGTTCTGACACCACCACAACAACACACTCACATCAACGGAGCCAACCGCAATGAGTCGATTCCTCGGCGAGATTCGCCAGCTGGGCTATGTCGTGCACGACATCGAGGCCGCCATGGACTACTGGAGCACCAAGCTCGGCGTGGGCCCCTGGTTCTACAACCCGAAGGTGCCCATCAAGAACTACCGCTACAACGGCGAGGCGCATGAGCCGCACAACTCGGTGGCGCTGGCCAACTCGGGCTATGTGCAGGTAGAGCTCATCCAGACGCGCAACAACGTGCCTTCGATGTACCGCGAGTTCCTGCAGGCCGGCCGCACCGGGCTGCAGCACGTGGCCTACTGGACGGCCGACTACGACGCCGACCTGGCGCGCCTCACCGCGCAGGGCTTCAAGCCGGTAATGAGCGGCGAAGTGGGCGAACGCGGCCGCTTCATCTACTTCGACACCGAATACCACCCGGGCACGGTGATCGAGCTGTCCGAAGTGGCGGGGCCCAAGGGCAAGATGTTCGACCTGATCCGAAGCGCCTCCGAAGGCTGGGACGGCAGCGAACCGGTGCGTCCCTTTCCAGATCTGAGCAAGCTGTGAGCACGGCGATGGCGCCTGCTGAACGCATCCACGCGCGCTACCTCATCGAAACGCCGCTTGAGCCGGCCGCGGTGGCCGAGGTGATGGCGGGCGAGCAATCGTGCGGCACCTTCACGCGCGTGGAGGGCGAGACGGATGCGCTGCGCGAGCGGGCCCGCGCCACCGTAGAGGCAATTACCGAAGTTGCCCCGGCCGAGGTGCCGAGCCTGCCCAACGCGCTGCTCGAGCGCAAGGGTACGCGTGGGCCGTGGCGGCGCGCGCACATCGACATTTCGTTTCCGGTGGCGAACATCGGCGCCAACCTGCCGACGCTCGCGGCCACTGTGTCGGGCAACCTCTACGACCTGGGCGAAGTCACGGGCCTCAGGCTCGAATCGCTTCGCGTACCGGCCGCCTACCGCGCGCAGTTCGAAATGCCGCGCGCCGGCATCGCGGGCACGCGGCGCGCCACGGGCGTGGCCAGCGGTGCGCTGGTCGGCACCATCATCAAGCCGAACGTGGGGCTTAGCGCGGCCGAGACGGCCGAGCTTGTTGCACGGCTCTGTGCCGCGGGCGTCGACTTCATCAAGGACGACGAGGTGTGTGCCGACCCCGCGCATGCGCCGCTCGCCGAGCGCGTGCCTGCGGTCATGGCCGTGGTGCGCGCACACCAGGAGCGCACCGGCAAGCATGTGATGGTGGCCTTCAACATCACCGACGAAACCGATGCCATGAAGCGGCACGCCGACTTGGTCGAGCGCGAAGGCGGCTCTTGCGTGATGGCCAGCCTCAACTGGTGCGGGCACTCGGGCATACAGACCTTGCGGCGCCACACCGGCCTGGCGCTGCACGGCCACCGCAACGGGTACGGCGCACTGTCGCGGCATCCGTTGCTCGGCATCTCGTTCCAGGCCTATCAAACGCTCTGGCGGCTCGCGGGTGTCGACCACATGCACGTGCACGGCTTGCAGGGCAAGTTTTCGCAGGCCGACAGCGAAGTGATCGAATCGGCACGCGACTGCTTCACGCCGCTGACCGATGCGGCGGACGACCGCGTGATGCCGGCCTTTTCGTCGGGCCAATGGGCCGGCACCGTACCCGCCACCTGGGCCGCCATCGGCAGCGACGACCTTCTCTTCATGGCCGGCGGCGGCATTCTTGCGCATCCGGCCGGTGCGGCCGCAGGCGTGGCCAGCATCCGGCAGGCATGGTCGGCCGTGCGCGCGGGCACCTCCTTGCAAGAGGCGGCAAGGCAGGCGCCCGAACTTGCACATGCCCTCGCCTTCTTCGGCAAGCCGTGACGCCGGCGATGCCCGCGCCGGCCGTCGTCTACTACGGCGATGACTTCACCGGCGCAACCGACACGCTGGGCACCGCGGCGCGAGCGGGCCTGCGTGCGCTGCTGTTCCTGAAAACGCCCGACGCCGAACGGCTCGCCGGCACCGGGCCGCTCGACGTGCTGGGCATTGCCGGCGCAGCGCGGGCCATGGCGCCAGAAGCGATGCAGGCCGAACTCGCCCCGGTGGCGGAGCTGTTCCGCTCGCTGGGCGCCCGCGTGCTGCACTACAAGACCTGCTCGACGTTCGACAGCGCACCGCATATCGGCTCCATCGGCGCAGCCGTTCGTGCGCTTCGCTCGGCCGTGGAACAACCGTGGACCGCGATCATCGGCGGCCAGCCCAACCTTGGGCGGTACTGCCTTTTTGGCAACCTGTTCGCCGCGGCGGGCGCGGGCGGCGAGGTGTTTCGCATCGACAGGCATCCGACGATGAGCCGTCACCCCGTCACGCCGATGCACGAGGCGGACTTGCGGCTTCATCTCGCCATGCAGGGCCTGGCCGACGTGCGCTCCATTCCCTTCACCGCCGCCGTGGAGGGCCCGGATGCGCTCGGCAATGCACTGCAGCGTGCATTGCAAGGCCCCCGTTCCGACACCGACATTGGCGCCGTGCTGTTCGACGTGGCCGACGCACGGCAGTTGGCAAGCATCGGCCAGGTGTTGTGGACACAGGCACGCAGTGCCACGCTGCTCGCCGTGGGGCCGAGCAGCGTCGTCGATGCACTGGCCGCTGCACTCGGACCGCGCCATGCCGATGCGCAGGCAGGCTCGCCCGGCGTGGCCCCTGCGCAAGGCCCGGTGCTGGTGCTTGCCGGAAGCCTTTCGCCCGTGACGGCACGGCAAGTGGCGGCGGCTCGCTCGTTCGACACGGTGTGGCTCGACGCACCGCTGCTCGCCCAGCGGGACGCGGCCACGCTCGAACGCCACGCCCAAGACATTGCGCACGGTCTCGCGGGTGGACGCAATGTGCTCGCGTGCACCCGCCCCTCTCCCTCTGGACAACAGTTGCGGCCCGCCACCGAACTGGATGCGCAGGCGCTCGCACGCGCAGGCGGCGACTTGCTGGCCAAGGTGCTGGCGATGGCACCGCTGCAGCGCGTGGGCATTGCTGGCGGCGACACGTCGAGCCACGGCGTGCAAGCGCTCGATGCATGGGGGCTTTCGTATGTGGCGGACATGGGAGCCGGTGCATCGCTGTGCCGCGTGCACAGCGACGATGCCGCGCTTGACGGCATGGAGATCATGCTGAAGGGCGGCCAGATGGGCTCGGACGACGTGTTCGAGCGCCTGGTGCACGGCAACGCCTGAAGCACTGCGGCGCTGCTCCGCCGCACCAGTTGCGAGCGCGGGCTCCTTTCGGGTGCCCTCTTCGGCCGCCGCACAACGTGCCTTTCACAGCCAGCCTGCGATTGCAGCGCGCAGGCACGGTCTTTGCATGACCCACAACTCACGGTGTAACGAAGCACCGCTTTGGTGAGGTTTTCGCGGTCTTGCGAATGCCCGGCGCAATGGAGCGCCAGCACCTCCAGCCCGCACGCAGCGGGCGCCTCTCCCCCAAACCCGTCCGTCGATGCAGCCCGCCTGGCTGCGTCGCGGCATTGCATTTTGAAAGGCCCCACCCCATGAATAAACCCAAGCTCGTGATGGTCGGCAACGGCATGGCCGGCGTGCGCACGCTGGAAGAGCTGCTGAAGCTCGCCCCGGACATGTACGA
>NZ_JAVDUZ010000025.1:0-12391 GCF_031456585.1 Variovorax sp. 3319 | reverse complement strand
AAGGTCCGCTCCTTGAACTGCCGGGCGGACACATTGACCGAGACGCTGAAGGCGGGCAACCCGGCCTCCTGCCAGGCCTTGTTCTGGAAGCAGGCGGTGCGCAGCACCCATTCGCCGATGGGAACGATGAGGCCGGTCTCTTCTGCCAGCGGAATGAATTGCACCGGAGAGACCAGGCCCTGCTCAGGATGCTGCCATCGGACCAATGCCTCGACACCTGTCACTCGGCCCGATCCCATCTCCACCTGAGGCTGATACACGAGGTAGAGCTCGCCGCGCGCAACGGCATGGCGCAAACCCTCCCGCATCGAGAGCTTGTCGCGCGTCGCGCGGTTCATCTCCTCCGCATAGAACTGGAAATTGTTCCGGCCTGACGACTTGGCGCGGTACATGGCAGCTTCGGCGTTCATGAGCAACGCGTCGGCGTCGGCCCCGTCTGCAGGATAGGTGGCCACCCCGAGGCTGCCGGTGACCTGGACCTCGTGGCCATCGACCTGGACCGGGCGGGCAATGTCGTCGAGCAACCGCTGCAAGGCCTGCGCGACTTGCGTCCCGTTGCCGGGCTGGTCGTACAAAATGATCACGAATTCGTCGCCGCTCGTCCGCACGACCGTGTCCACGCTGCGCAGGCACTCGCTCATCCGCCCTGCCATGATCTTCAGCAATTCGTCGCCCGCCCTATGGCTCAAGCTGTCGTTGACCAGCTTGAAGCCGTCGAGGTTGATAAACACCACGGTCATCAGCCGTCCGTATCTGTCGGCATACGAAATGGCCTGCCTGAGACGGTCTTCCAGCAGCACCCGGTTCGGGAGCCCCGTCAACTCATCGTGCGTGGCCTGGTGCTTCAGGTGGTCGGCGCTGCCCTGCAGGAGCACCTCGGAATTCTCGATCGCCTCGGCCATCTGGTTCATCGCGCTCGCGAGGACGCCGAATTCATCCGTGCGGCCTTGCGGCACTCTCGCATTGAAGTCTCCCGCGCCGACGCGCCGGGAAAAATCGATGAGCTGCTCGATGGAACCCATGATGCGATGAGAGATGACCCGCGCGGCCACCGTGCCCAGAAGGGCAGCCAGGGCGACCAACGCGACGGCGGCCCATCGCGAGAACGCGGCTGCGCGTTCGACGTCGCGGCGCGTTTGAAGGGCCTGCCGGGTCGCAGCGGCATGCAAGGTCTCGACCGAGGACTCGATGCCAGCAGCCGCGGCGGCATGGGCTTGGCGGAACCCCAGTGTCGAACCTGGCGACCCCTCCTTGCGATTCTGCGCGAGGAACGCGAGAAATCCGCTCTCGTATTGCTGGATCTGGGTCTCGATCTGGTCGACCTCACTTTTCAGCAGCGGGTCGCTCGAGAGGTCACGAAGACTGGCGAGATCTGCCCTCATGTCCCGCAGATGACTCCTCAAGGCCGGCAGCAACTGCGCGCTCGCCTGCGCCATCCCAAGCTGCTCCATCGACAGCAGGAGGTCCCTCTCCGCGTCGCGCGCCTTGTACATCGCAAGCGAACTGCGCAGGCTCAACTCCACCATCCGGTTGTCACGGTCCAGCAGCTTCTCGATGGCAGTTGCGGAGCGCTGTTCGCCGAGATGGAAAGCGATGCCCAACGCGAGCATCAGCGCGATGACGACGCCGAAGCCGAGTGCGATCTCCGCCCGCAGGCTGGGCGATCTTCTCGACGATGGAGAGCCGGCCAAGAATTTTCTCAATCGCAGCAGCCGGGCCGGCGCTCACTGGAGGGATATTTCCCGATCTCGACGAAAGGTCCCCCCAGAAGGGGCGGATGCGTGAGCAGCGCGGCAACAACCGGCGACAGTCCAACAGTACCGCTGCGCGCTGCGAAGCGCCACGTCGCAAGACGCTCCGGGAATGACTTTTTCATGCGCGAGCCTCTTCAAGCGGAGGTTCCAGGTTCTCGGCCTTGCTGCTTTCGCTCTGCGCCATGGTGCCCGAGCGCAGAAAGTCGCCGACCTCGTTGGCGACCACGGCGCCGCTGAAGTAGTAGCCCTGCGCAAGGGTCGTGGCGCCGGCCGATCCGAGGAAGGCCCGCTGCGCTTCCGTCTCCAGGCCCTCGACGATGATGCCGATCCGCGCCTCCCGCGCCAGGTTCATGATGGCGCGCACCGTGGCTGCGCTGTCGGGGTCGTCGATGGCTCTCTTGAGCATCGACTGCGCGATCTTCAGGTGGTTGACGCGGTAGGTCCGCAGGTATTCGAACGACGAGTATTCGGTGCCGAAGTCGTCGATGGCGATCCGGGCCCCGAGCGCGCGCAACTGCGGCAGCACGTCGTTGTGGGTCCATGTCATCTGGGCCAGCGTCGACTCCGTCACGTCGAACTCCAGAACGGATGCGTCGAGTTGCCACTTCGCAAGGCAGTCCACCACGTCGCGGACCAGCTCGGCGCCCTTTCTGAGCTGCCCGAGCGACAGGTTGATCGCCACCAGCGGCGGCGCCATGCCCTGTTCGCGCCACAGGCTCATCTGCCTGCACGCCTGATCCAACACCCAGCGGCCCAGCAGGACGATGCCGCCTGTGCGTTCGGCGATCGGCACGAAGGCCGCGGCGTCGAGCAGCCCCTGCTGCGGATGGTGCCAGCGCAGCAGCGCTTCCACTCCCACGATCTTTCCCGAAGACAGCTCGACCTGCGGCTGGTAGTAGAGCTCCAGCTCTTCGCGCTCAATCGCCTTCTTCAGGTCTTCGCCGAGCGCAACCCGCGCACGAACCTCCAGGTCGAGTTCTTCCGAGTGGAAGCGGTATTGATTGCGTCCCTCTTCCTTCGACCGGTAGAGTGCTGCGTCGGCCTGCGCCAGCATTTCGTCAGGGCTCTCGCTGCCTTGAATGAAGGGGCAGATACCGATGCTGGCGGACACGTGCACTTCGTTGCCGTTGAGCATGTAGGGGCGCGCAAGCTCCGCCTGTATTTTTGCGGCCAGTGCGCCCGCGGTGGCCGGCTCGCCCATTTCACTTTGCAGCACCGCAAATTCGTCGCCGCCCAGGCGCGCCACCAGGTCGGTTTCGCGCGTGCAGTTCTTCAGGCGCTGGGCCACCTCGCGCAGCAGCAAGTCGCCGGCCGGATGGCCGAAGGTGTCATTGACCGGTTTGAAGTGGTCCAGGTCAAGGCAGTGCAACGCAAAGGGCATGGAGCCCCTGCGTGCAGCCGCATGGGCCTGGTGGAGGCGTTCGGTCAGCGTGGCGCGGTTTGCAAGGCCGGTGAGCCCGTCGGTGCGCGCGAGCCGCGCCAACTGCTCTTCCGCCGCCTTGCGTTCGGTAATGTCGATGACGATGCCCTCGACCTCGATGAGCCTGCCTTCCTTGTCGCGAACCGGAACATAGCGGTTCTCCACCCACCGCCGCGCGCCGTCGCCTGTGCACAGCCGGTATTCGATGGAGGCGCCTTCCGCGTCCTTCTCGAGCACGCGAGCCATTGCATCGGCAACCCCCGCGCGGTCGGCCGGGTCGATCAGAACGTCTGCCCAGTCCGGGTTGGCCATGAGGCTGGCCGGATCGTGGCCGAACTTGGTGATGTTGTGCGAGATGTAGATCAGAGGAAAGGTCGGCTCGCCGCGCAGCCGGTACAGGATGGTCGGGCTGTTCTGCACGATGATGTTGGCATCCGACAGCTCGCGGGTGCGCTCTTCGACAGCCTGCTCGAGCTGGTTGAGCTTGAAGGCGGCGTCTTCCGTCATCTGCCACTTCATGGTGAGCGCGCTGGCCAGCTGGCGCGCCTCGATCGGGTCGAAAGGCTTCTTGAGCACCAGCAGGCGGTCGCGTGCGTCCAGGCGCTCGAACACTTCCACCCACGACTGGTCCGCATAAGCGGTGCAAATGACGATCTGCAGGCGCGGATCCACCAGCCACAGCTGCTCGATCGTCTCCACGCCGTCCCAGCCCGGGGGCATGCGCATGTCGATGAAGGCCATGGCGTAGGGCTCGTCCGCGTCCAGTGCCTCGCGCACCTTGGCAACCGCTTCCTGCCCCTGGTAGGCGCTGTCCAGGACGAACTCCACCTCGCTCTTCCTGACGGCGGTGCCAAACAGCGCGGCCTCCATGTCGTCCAGCTCCGGTGCGGCGGCCTCGGCCAGGAGAATTTTCCGGAAGTCCTCGTGAATGGCAGGCGTGTCGTCCGCGAGAAGGATGCGGCGGTTCTGCGGCTTGCTCATGACATTTCTCTCGGCTTGCCGATCGGCAGTTCCAGCGTGAACGTCGCACCCATGCCGGGTCCGTCGCTACGGGCCGCCAGTGTGCCGCCCATCTCCCGCGCCGCGATGGCCGCGCTGTGCAGCCCGAAGCCGTGGCCGTCCTTCTTGGTGGTGAAACCATGCACGAAGACCCGCGCCAGGTTTTCGGGAGCGATGCCCACTCCCGTGTCCGACACGCGGATGCGCAGCGTCTGATCTCCGAGGAGCTCTGCATGCAGCATGAGCCGAGCGCTGTCGTCGGGCGCTCCCTCCATGGCTTGCTCGGCGTTGCGCAACAGGTTCGTCAGCACTTGCAGGACCCGCCCCCTGTCCAGCGGCAATTCGGGGATCTGTGCCAAGTCGTTCTCCATCACCACCTGATGGCGCGACGGGCCTGCGGCATTCATGCGCAGTGCATCCTCGACAAGCTCATGGATCCGTATCGGCTCGATCAGTTGGGAGGCCCCGGCATGGGCCTGCTGGGCGGCGATGATCTCCTTGATGTGGTCGACGCTCTTGGCCAGCATCACGAGTTCGTCAACGGCAGTGCGCTGCTCCGCCACCAGCAGCGGCGTCAACTGCACCAGATATCCCGGAAGCATCTTTCCCTTGGCATCGGTCGCCAGGTACGTGCCCAGGTCGTCTACATGCTCGTTCATCAGGCGCGCCGCACGCACAAGCCCTTCCATCTTGGATGCGCGAACCCCGGAAAGGATCAGGCCCGCCGAAACGTTGACGCTGTTGAGCACATTGCCCACGTTGTGCAGAACGTTGGTGGCGATCTCGGCCATCCCGGCCGAGCGTGCCGCCGCGACCAGGTCGGCCTGTGTCTTGCGCAGCACCCGGTTGACCTGCTCGTTCTCGCGCAGCGCCGCTTCCAGTTCCGCGGTTCGGCTGTGCACCTGCTCCTCCAGCATGATCGTGGTCTGGAAGAGATTGAAGTCGGAGCCCTGCGCGTTCGCGCTGCGTTCGGCACGGTCCATCAGTGCCCGGATGATCTTGTTGAGCCGGGCAGCCTCGTCTTTCGAGGAGGGGTCTGGCGAACTGGAGCGCTGCAGCGTCGTCGCATCAGACATGGCTTGTCTCCACAGCGTTCGCGCCGAACGCAATGCCGACGAGCGTCTGATTGACGTGCACGCCGCGGAACTGCTCGCCGTAGGTGTGAAAGCCGACCGTGTTGTTCTCCTGCAGGACTTCGCCGATGCGCTCCCTCGCGGCGCTCTGCGTGATCTCCAGCTTGCGCAGGATGCAGTCGTAACCCAGAACGAGCTGTGGCGGACCGATCTCGGCCCGTATCTCGGCAAACGCCTGCTCCAGGTTCTGCAACAGATCCACGCCCTTGGCCACCCGCAGGACCAGCCCGTTTTCGATGGCGCAGAAAAAAGTCAGGCTGCCATCGGCGTTCGCTTTCTGGATCGAACGCACATAGGTGGTCCCGCCGATCGTCAGCACCACCGGCCAGGCCGCGAATCGCGCGGGGTTCAGGTCGGACGCGTCGATGCCGAGCATCCGCGCGTACTCCTGGCTTGCCGGCAGGCCGTTGATTTCCTTGACGACGCGGCAAGAGGCGTCCGCCTCGGTCACCACCAGCCTGTCTTCAGTGGCAACGATGTGTTGCGTCTTGAAAATCCGAAACGGCATTCGGGACACCACCAACACCAGCACTGCACAGTCGGAGCAGAACTGGCCATCCCAATAAACCTGGGTCTTGTCGAACTTCATGCCGTCACCCGCCGATCCACCGAGCAACGCAAGCCTGCCCAATGCCGTCTGGAATGCTCGTGTCACGGGCTCTTCGCGCAGCGACAGCCCATCGATCAACAGCAATGCGAAGCTGTTGTCCACGTCCGCAGGCGCGCCTTCCGCCATCAGCTTGTGCAGCAGCGCCTGGGCGAAGGCTTGACCCGCATCCACCTCGAATTGCTGCAAATGGTCGACCTGGCCTGCTACCACCCTGAAGTGGCTGCCCGCAAAGCTCGCCCCCGCGAGACTGTGGTCCCGGAAGCCGGCGGGTCCGATCTCTCCGGCGGTGGTGCAGCCCACCACGAGGACTTCGCCGAACAGATGCTTCATCTCCTCGGCAAGCGCATCCAGGTGGTATTCGCTTGAGCAGAAGAAGATCACCAGCGACATGCCCGGCTGCGACACCATGGCATGGAACTCCTGCGCGGCCTTGCGAGGGTCTGTCGTGTAAGAGTGGGCCTTGCGTACGCAATCCATATGCACCATGTCGAATCCTTACGTTGGAGCCATTAGGCGCTTGATGGATGCAGCGCGGTTGCCTGATTCCATGCGGGACATGCCTGTCTCGGACTGCGCGCTTGCGGCGCCCCTCGAAGACCTACATGAGAAGTTCTAGTGCTAACCCCTCATAACGGACCTTAACTAGATAGGACTCATGTTTCGCTGCTTGAGCTCGGGCTTGCGCAGAGCCCACGCCGGTCTGCGCATCGCGCTTCGGAAGTGGTGGGTGCGCTCGCGGCCTGTCGAAGTCGACCGCATCAGCGATTCGATCCGAGGTCCGACGAGGATCGCCCGCGCACTTGGCCGTGCGCCAAGGTGTGGACGCGCTGAATTCTGCTGCCGAGGCAATTCTGCGTATCGGCATTGGCGGCGGTTCTCCTCAATGCTTCCCGGGCCACCTGGATGGCCCACCGAGCTTGAGTGCGCACGTGAAGACCTTTTCCGAACCACAGGGCCACGGCACCCTCGGCCGCGACTCGAGCATGGCGCGGTCGTGGGGAGGTTCCTACATGATCCGTCTGGCCGTGCGTACGACCGAGCGATTTCATGCGTTTAGCTTCGCTGTGTAGGAGCAAGCGAATGGAACTGTGCATCTTTCTTGTCGAGGACAGTCCGCAGATCCGAGACAATCTGATTCCCGCCCTGGCCGATCTTGGGCTCGCGCAGGTGGTCGGCGTCGCGGAATCGGAACCGGAAGCAACCGAGTGGCTGGCTCGGCATGAGCATGCGTGGGATATCGCGGTCGTCGACCTTTTCCTGAAGAAAGGATCCGGCCTCGGCGTCTTGCGCTGGGTGCACCCACGACGCCGCCCGAAGCAACGGGTTGTGGTGCTCTCCAACTATGCAACTCCCACGACGCGCGAGAGTTGCCTTGAATCCGGCGCGGATGCGGTGTTTGACAAGTCGACCCAACTCGATGAGTTCTTCGACTACTGCCAAGCCGCGGACAGGCACCGCACCGCCTGCTAGCGCCGCAGTGCACACATTCGCCGTTTCCAAAGGATTGGTTAGGAGGGTTGTCCGCCTTGGCGGCTGTCGTCCAATCGATGCCCAAGGAAGAATCGAAGGATCTCGCGGCTGGCGTCGACGCCTTCGGGCTGGGTGTAGCTGCCTTGCGGGCTTCCGCCGGACCATGCGTGGCCCGCTCCATGAAGGCGCCAATGCTCGGAATCGCCACAGCCGCTGGGGGCAGCGTAGAGTGTCCGCGTGAAGCGCCGCCCCGACGGGGATTGGCCTTCCTTGACCTCCGCCGGCGTCGCCCCCGCGAAGACGGCCAGCCCGTTGCCGGCATGCACCGTCTTGTCTGCATCGCCATGAAAAACAATGGTCGGCGGCCGCGGTGCAGTCCCATGACCGAAAGACGGCGCCGCGCCTCTTTGCATTGCGCTTAAGGCCGACGCCACGTCATGCGCGGCGCCGTGCGGAAGACCGGAATGCACGCCCACCGCAGCGTAGACGTCGGGATAGCAATGACCCAGCACATCCGCCATCGCGCCCCCCGCAGACAGGCCTGCCACGTAGATCCTGCGAGGGTCGGCGTGCTGCTGCTGGGTGACATGTTGGGTCAGGGCGGCCAGAAGCGCCGGCTCACCCCGGCCGCGTTGCTGATGCTGCGACTTGAACCAGTTCCAGCATTTCTGGCCATTGGCCCTTTGCGTCTGTTCGGGATAGAGCACCATCGCGCCGCAGGCGCGTGCGTGCTCGTTCATGCGCGTGCCGACAGCGAAGTCGGCAGCGTTCTGGGTGCACCCGTGAAGCATCACGACCAGCGGCTGCGGCGCCTCCCGCCGCTCTGGGGTGGGCGCCGGGACGAAAAGCATGTAGTCGATGCTGCGGCCCTGGTGTGCAAACGTGCCCTTCACCCATTGTTCGGTGCCCTCCGCCGACCCGGGGGAGGGCGCCCGTGGCTCCCGGTCGATCACCCGGGCCTCGACCTCGATGATCTCTGGGACGACCGTGGGTGCGTTCGATCCGCCGGACGCTGCCGGCCGTGGCTCGGCCTCGCTTCGCAGTGCGCGCTGAATGGCCTCGGTAGCTTCGCCCAAGCGCCCTTGGCGCGTGAGGAGGGCGGCCTTGTCCATCAGGCCCGCGAAAAGTGGATTCATTGATTGGTCCGAAAAGTTGGATATGAAACTAGCGGATGCGTCCTGCCAGCGCCGCCTTGACAGCGGGGGATGCATGAAGTGCACCGAGCACTGTCAACGAGTCGATGGCTGCACTGGCGAGCTCGGGACTGACATCCGGCTCAATGACGGCCAAGCCGAGTACCCGAATCTGGAGTTTCTCGCCGGCGACGCGCGCGGCTTCGAAGTCGGCGACCGAAAAGGTCTGCAATCCCAGCACCAGCATCTTTCGGCTCACCGCTTGGCGCAGCACGTCGGCATGCGACGCCAGATGCGATCGGATGGCAGTACGGATGAAGTCCGTGCGATTCGAATAAAAACCATCCGCCACGAGCAGGTCGACATGGCCCAGATCGACGAAGCCCATGTTGATCGTGATCTTCTCGGAATCCGGCGCTTTGACAGGAGGAGGCGTTGCTACTGATTTGGATGGCATGCGCCATCCTACCACCATCCAGGTGGATGGTATGTCACAGGTAGGACACACGGAGCGTACGGATGGTGGGTACCGGCAGCCCCTCTGACGCTGGATGTTGGATTCCACTGATCTCTGACCCCTGGGGGTGCGCGCCAGTTCGGACGCTGAGTTGGTCTGTTGAATTTCGCCGATCTCTGACGCGAAATTGGAGTGAACCCCATCGACTGGACCACGGGGGAAAGATGAGCAGATACGCTGGCTGGGCCTTCATAGAAGGAGAAGGGCCATGTCTTCAAGAGGTCCGCATCGCAGGCACTCTGCGCAGTTCAAGCTGCAGCTGCGCCAATGACATTTGCTCAGGCGCCCTGGGTAGGCGCGACGCCCAACGCAAGTACACCCTCTCAGCCAATCTCATCCAGATGTGGTTAACGCAGTTCGACCGCGGCGAGCTCAGCAACGAGGAGGCCGAAGCATCTGTGGTGGCCGACTACGAAGCGAAGATAGCCTTGGAGCGCAAGGTTGGGCAGCTCATGATGGAGCTCGAGCTCGTCAAAAAACGCCACGCCTGCGCCTCGTCAGCGACAACGAGAATGAGAACTCCTCCCTCATCACCGGCCCGAAGCCTGCTTTATCCGACGGGGATGCGAAGTGATCGGGCTTCCGCGCAGCACGTTCTACTACCGCGCCAAAGTCGTGGGCTTGCGATCTCGCGGCGCATCGACACACCGCTCGCGCTGGCGGCGCTGCGTTCGGCGGTCCGAAGCCGACAGCCGCAGCCGGGCTGCATCCATCACACGGAACGCGGTTATCCGTATGCAAGTGGGCCCTACCGACGGGCATTGCAGGAGGCCGGGCTCCGAGGCTCCATGAGTTCACCGGGCAATCCGTATCACAACGCCCAGGCCGAGAGCTTCATGAAGACGCTCAAGTCGAGGAGCTGTACCTGGCCGGCTACGAGACCTTCGCAGACGTGGCAACGCGGCTGACCCGGTTCATCGAGGAGGTCTATAACGCCAAGCGGCTGCACTCGGCACTCGGTTACCGCTCACCAACGAATTTGAATCCCAACTCGCTCAGCGGGCAGCTGAGTTCTGACGACCCCGGTGGTCCAGTCGATGGGTTCACTCCATAGCCCGGTCAATTTTTTCCTGCGGTAGCTCCGGCCATGTCCATCAAAAAGAACTTCATCGAGTCCGTCAGTTTTTTTCCGTTCGGCCAGATTTCGATCTAGCTGCCACCCAAAGGCCTGCAATCGCGACAGCTGCACTGAGCACGTCGAAGAGCGCCCAAGGATGTAGCCAACCCCACTCCGGCACCAACAGTGTAAAGCCGCGTGCCGCCGCAGCGAAAAGGCGATTGCGCTCCGATTCGCAACTAGTCGCACTGCCGCGCCATAGAGGCAAGCGCTAGAGGCCACAGCCCAAAGCGGATGCCAGAAGCCGAAGGTCCCGGAGCGCACTAGGATGGAGTAGAGGTTCGCATAGCTGAGGCTCACAACCAGCTGCGTCAACACGAGGCCCGCGACGGTATCGCGATTTTGTCTCGCTCGGACGATGTGGAGGTATCGTCGTGATCAGCTCGGACTGTGCTTGGGGTCGTGTGCGGTCATGTGGATGGAATTGAGTTTGGGTCCATGCGCGGGTGTGAGTTGCTTCACTGCGGACATCGCCGATACACCGCTGAAATTTAGGTGACACGTTCTCGGGCTTTCTCGGTTTGCCGCAGCTCGGTGACTGCAACTCACGGCTCGTGGCCGATGCTAGCGATTCGATGAGGCAGAAAGGCACTGCATTTGCAGGGAACTGAAGCCGGGTAGGGCGACGTTTTGCCAGGGGGTAGGCAGACAAGCATCGGCTGCGGGTTGTGCGGGATTGTTGAGCTCTTGCAGGAGGCGCATCGGCACATTCGTATCCAGCAAGGAATACAAATGAGCAGCTTTAGCAGCCCCACAAACAACGCTGCCAAGTGGCTCGAGATCAAAGCACTCGCCCCTGCGAGCGAAGCCGCTGAGGCGGCGGCTGAGATCCACATCTACGGCAACATCGGCGACCGCTGAAATGAAGACGGCGTCGTCCCCCGTGAGACCTGATGGAGGGCGAGGTACTGCCTCTGCAGGAGTGGAAGACGCGCCCCGTAAAACTTGAGTGTTTGACCGTCTAATCCTCGCATTCTTGAAATTGCCTCTTGGCGCCATCCATGAAAGTATTGTTTGTGCTCCTGTGCTTGGTTGTCGCGGGTTTCGCGGCTGTGTTTCACATCGAAGGCAAAGCAAAGGACCGGGCTGCGGCGTTCTGCCAAGGCGTTGTAGTTGGGAGCGCCAGCGACTCGTTGCTTGATCGAGCCAGGGCTGCGGGAGCGGACATGTCGCGTACACGATGGGTACAGCCTCAGACGGGCCCCAAAGTGATGTTCGCTACGTTCATGGGGCTTCCGCCGTTTTCGCAGCACATTTGCCATATCGAAGGATGGCCTGCGGTGCTGAAGGTAGATTACCTTCATCTTGGCTAGTCAGGCGGCGCACCCCGTCCGAACGTGCCCGACAAGGGCTTTACTACGCAACCTCGATCATTAGAGCCGTGCGCACGATCCCACGCTACGAACTCCATGGCTGCGCAACCACAATTACTTGCAGATGAAAGAGCGGCTCTCTTCACTGAATATCGAAATGGTTACGCTTCCGGCCGGCCTGATCGCCATGCGGGATGACAGGATTGGCAGAGTCTGGTCAGTGCAGATGGAGAGCTTCGAACTGGCTACGACCCCGATCACACAGCAGGCGTATGAGGCGGTAACTGGAGGCAAGCCCTCGGCGTTTGAAGGCGCGGACTGCCCCGTCGAGTCGGTATCGTGGTTTGATGCTGTGCAGTTCTGCAATCAGCTGTCTGAAACCTGCGGTCTTGAGCCCGTTTATCTGGTCAGGGACCAGGAAGTGCGGCTCAAGCAGATGTCGTCATCGCCCGGTTTTCGTCTTCCCAGCGAAGCGGAATGGGAATACGCGTGCCGGGCGGGCACGCGCGAAGCTCGCTATGGAAAGCTCGGCGACATCGCGTGGTACCGCAAAAACGCGGCAGGGCGCAGCCAGCCTGTTGGCCTGAAAGGGCCGAACGCGTGGGGCCTGCACGACATGCTCGGCAATGTCTGGGAATGGTGCTCGGACCAGTACGATCCGGAGGTCTACGGGCTTTACAGGGTGTTCAGAGGGGGTGGCTGGGCGGACGATGAAAGAGGCTGCTTGGCTTCGAATCGCAGGCGAAGCCATCCAACTTTCACCATCGACGATCTCGGTTTCCGAATCGCACGATCCCTCCCGTCATAGCTCCGCTACGGGTGGCCTGCGTGCTCGCAGGCGTCGATCACACGCTTCCAATGCTTCTGGAAGCCCTCGGCATCGCTGGCCATGCCCTGGCGCAGGACCTCGCCCAGGGTGCGCGTG
>NZ_JAVDUZ010000024.1:0-18937 GCF_031456585.1 Variovorax sp. 3319 | reverse complement strand
CAGGCCTTGGCTCGAAGCAAGTCGCGCTCGGCGCCCGTGAAAGGACGTTGATCGTGCTCGAGTTGAGGCCGTACTTCCCTCTCGCCGATCTGCTGGCTATGTTCGCGAGGATTGCCTGAGACAGCTCATCGGCAACGATCGACCATGGGTTGTTCCATTCGTCGGTCAGCTTCTGGGTGAATATGTCATCGAGATCGTGGAAGCCATTGCTGCCGCTGTCTCTGACGCTGACCCTGAGCCGCTCTCTGCATTCGCGCGCGAGAACCCCGCCTTTATGGCGACCACAAGACGGCGGGCTACAAGCTACTGGGACTGCTACTACCGCAGGCGCTTCCCAACGCTGCAGTCCTATCCGGCCTTCGTTGCACTCGAAGCAATCGAAAAAAGGGCACGCGCGTCGTAGTCATCTCGTGAGGTCAAGATGTGTTTGCAGTACGCATACGCTTACACGCACTCGAGGTGCTACGCGCGGTGCGGGCTTTGCCAGTCACGGTCCAACCTGTCTTGCCATCACTTCATGATCGCCTGAGCAATCGGTGGTTCGTTCTCCCTGATGTCGTTGCTTTTCAGATAGTCAACCGGTCGTTGGCTGGCGGACGTAACCGGCGTCGAAGTTGCGGCCGTGCGCCAGCAGAGCCCAGACGATCCGAGCATTCTTGTTTGCCAGCGCGACCGGCGCTATGTTCTTGTTGCGCCGATTGACCACGCCGGCGATCCAGCCACATGCCTCAGCCTTCTGGCCGACTCGGTAGATCACCGAGCGCGCGCCGTGTATCAGAAGCGTTCGAAGGTAGGTGTCGCCCCGCTTACTCATCCCCAGTAGGCCGGCCTTGCCGCCCGAACAGTGCTGCTTCGGCACGAGGCCAAGCCACGCTGCCACCTGACGACCGCTGTCAAAGTTCTTCGCATCTCCGATTGAGGCGACCAGCGCGCCGGCCGTGATCGGCCCGATGCCCGGAACTTCGGCGAGTTTGCGACTGAGCTCACTGCCTCGGTGCCATGCCTGAATCTTTGCTTCGAGTTCTTCGACTTGGCGGTCCAGGTCCTTGAAGTGATCGAGCAACCGTTGCACCAGCAGTCGAAACGCGCCAGGGAGGTCGTTGGCGCCGTCTTCGATCAGTTCAGGAACACGGTTAGCGATGTATCCGATGCCCTACGGGATGACGATGCCAAACTCGCCGAGCAGTCCACGGATCTGGTTGGCTTGGGCCGTGCGCGCCCTGACGAAGGCTTGGCGTACGCGATGCAGGGCGAGCACCGCTTGCTGCTCGATATTCTTGACCGGCACGAAGGGCATATTGGGGCGCCCCACCGCCTCGCAAATGGCCTCAGCGTCAGCCGCGTCGTTCTTATTTGTCTTGACGTAGGGCTTGACGAACTGCGGCGCCATCAAGCGGACAGCATGACCCATTCCTTCAAGCTTGCGTGCCCAGTGGTGCGCGCTCCCGCAAGCTTCCATGCCGATGAGACACGGCGGCAGATTGACAAAGAACGCGGCGACCTGGTCGCGTCGAAGCTGCTTCTTCAGCACAGCCTTGCCGTGCTCGTCGACCCCGTGGACCTGGAACACGTTCTTTGCCAGGTCGATGCCAACAATCGTAATCTTCATGGTGGACGCCCCTTTCGGTTCAAGTGGTTGGTTACACTTCCACTTTGGCACGTTGATGCCGCGACGGGTGGGGGCGTCCATCCCATTGCCTACGATGCTGCGAACGTCCGCAACGCAGGTTCGTTGTCGATTTCAGCGGTGACGGCCTTCAAGCCCATGTCCTCCGAGGGGCCGGCGTCACGCTGTGTCATGGTCCTGCTGAAAAACAAGCAGAGAATGCACACGCAGGTTAGCTCTGACGGTTCGTTGCTGACCCGTAGGCGTCGCTACGTTGTGCAGCTGCTCTACGCCGCGTGAGTTCCACGATACGTGTTATGTCCTCGTCACCCTGCACGTAGGTGGCACTGTCCATCCACTCCCTGGTTACTGCGGAAAGAAGTGGGAGTGTCATGTCCAAGCGTTCGATGCCACATGCCGCGAGGCGAACATCCTTGCGCATCAACTTCACGGCAAACCCAAGATCGAATCGATCTTTGAGGATCCACTCAGGGTAAACGCGTTCCGTGATGAAGCTCCGACCGGTGCTGGCATTGATGACCTCGAGCAGAGATTCGGCCTCGATTCCCGAGTTCCTGGCTAGTTCGATAGCCTCGCTCGCTACCAGCAAATGTGCTGCCGCCATTAGATTGTTCACAAGCTTTACTGCGTTGCCAGCACCTGTAGGCCCTACGTGATACCGGCGTGAACTGATCGCTTTCAATACCGAGTCCGCTCGTTCCACGTCAATCACGTCGCCGCCAATCATCATCGTGAGCTGACCATTGCGGGCGGCCTCCGGGGCACCACTGACCGGCGCGTCGAGAAAGGCTATTTGCCTACCCCTCAGTTTGGCGGCCAGCCGACGCGACGTTAAAGCGTCGGAGGTGGTCGTATCGACGATAAGCTGACTCGGGCGCAGGCCTTGCTCAAGTCCATTTGGTCCCTCGACGACGACCGCGACTGCCTCGGGCGTCGGCAACGCGAGAAGAACCACATCTGCCGCTTCTGCAACGTCGGCGGGCGTTTCGACGACCGTAAGGCCAGTCGTCGCGGCGCGCCGGCGGGTCAGTTCTGTCGCCGCAGTGGCGACGACCTGAAAGCCTGAGCTCTGAAGCGCCACTGCCATCGCGGCCCCCATGTTTCCCAATCCGACTATTCCAACAATCTTCATTAGAGTACCTCTTAGTCTCACCTTACGCGAAAGAAAACGTCGCGACTGTGCACCCTAGTCGGGAGACCCTGGCTACGTCTGATCGGAGCGATCGCAATCACATTGGCTGTGGTCAGGCTACGGCAGCCGTGATATCTATCATGGAGTTAAGCTGGCTACGGCTATTTCGACGCCGTCCCATCTGGTCACGACCACTCGCAGGACCTTTGCGCTTGTTCGCTAAAGCCAAAGAGCGAAGATTCGCAGCGTTTCGTTGTCCCCGCGACACCCTTTGATCGCGACGACTAAAGAATCAGGGGCGGGAGACATGGGCAATCTCGTAAGCCTGGATATTGGCAGAACCGCTGCGTGGGTTGCTCCACGCCCGAAATCGAACAAGTGTCCAGGTAGATGGTTCAAATGCAGAAACTGCGGCAACAGCCCCTTCACTTTCGACAGCAATCTTCGCTTTCAGAGATTCCGACGCACGCAGTTCATCGAGAGCAGTGAATGGATCCAGATGGACGATCTCACGTGTTGCAAATTTGCCCAAACTGATGTTTGCATGTTCGTTTGCTACAACAAGGGGCCAAGCTCGGACGATCGGCCAGCCGAAGGATGCCACCAAGCGCTTGAATCCTTCGCTGCAGAGAAAGTCGTTCATCCCGTCTGTGTCGTGCCAAACATAAAAGGGGGCGTACAGGTTTTCGTTGCTCTTGGTGGTCGCCTCACCTTGGCGTGCGAGCGTGTAGCTCTTGAAAACCAGCGGCTTGTGGTTGTCCAGGGCATGGCCCTTCTCCGTGACGCGCCGGTCAATGATGTCCATGTCGTAGTCGGCCGGAAGCACAAAGCTGTATTGCATTGCAATCAAGATCATCTCCTTACGTATCAATGGAACCGATCATCGCCAGCCGCATGTCGCTTGAATAGCAAATTCTTTGAAAGTGAAGATTCCGCTTTGGCGAACGGTCTGCACCATGCAAACGGGTCGACTCAGCTGTTTGGATCAGACTTGCGCGGTACCAGTCCGTCTCGCACCCAGCCAGTGGGTGGCGCTGCCAGTCATGCGATCAGCTGCTCCAGCCAGGCCGCCCCGCATGACAAGCACGCAGAACACAAAGATCAGGCCCTGCACAACACCATCCATGCGCCCAGGTACCCACGCGGACAAGGCGCTCATGCGCTGGTGCTCGGACGGCTTCGAGATCAAGTGTGATTCGGGGCAGACCGTGACGCGACCTTTACCAAGGACTGCTTCGGCCGCGAGATCCTGGCCTATCGGGCATAGGAGGGCAAAGGGCTGCCGGGCGAGCCGGTGCGCGAAATGCTCATCGAGGCCATGGAGAAGCGCTTCGGCGGCGTCGATCAAGCGCGACTACGTCAGCCGCATGGACCTTACCGATGCGGCGTAGATGGCCGAAGCCTTCGAGCACTTCAATGAGGTGCATCTGCACTCGGCATTGAAGATGAAATCACCCAGGGAGTTCAGGCAGCATCGCGCTGCCCACCAGCGCCTTGCTCAGATCGAGCAGACGCTACATTGCGAATAGCCTGTGTCCTGAAATACGGGCAAGATCACTCGATCGCCATTTCTGCCGCCAAGACAGCGCCCTTGCCGACCCAAGCGGGAATGGGCCATTCATGTCAGTAAGAACACCGATTCGAACGACGCTGCCGCCGGTCTGCGCTTGCGCGCCTAGAACGGCTGCAAATCCAGCGATTACCAAAGCAACCCTCATAACATCGACCATTGATCCCTCCTCTTTAGTTGATGTAAGCCTTTGGCAGTTTTTTGACGATGCTTGTGTAGACATCTATCTCCGACACGCACCACTGCGTGGTCAGTTCGGTCAAAGTGATTTGCTGGTCTCCTTGCGCGCCGAGAAGAACTACCTCGTCTCCTACTTGCGCGTCTGGTAGATCCGTTAGGTCGATGCGAAGCAACTCAGCATGTACTGGACCGAGCACAGCAACTCGCCTTCCTCCGACCAGTACTTGCGCGAGTTTTGGCAGTGCGCGCGGATACCCATCGCTCCAGCCCAACGGGATTAGGCCAACTTTCATGTCTGCACGAATCTTGAAATACGGTGCATACAGGACCCCGTCCTCTTCAGCAATCGACTTGACCATTACGAGACGGCTCTTGATTCCGACAAGCGCGTTTCGCCATTCACGGTCTCGATCAGGAATCGCAGGAAAGGACATGCCCAGAATTAACCTGCCAGGCTCGATCCCTGTGAAATCAGCCTCTGGCTCAGCGAGGAGCGTTTCCGAACTAGAGAACATTCGGAGCGGGACGCCAAGACCATCTGCGTCCAGCAAACCGAGCGACTGCTTGAAGCTGCTTAACTGCGCCTTTGCATACATCGGGTCTTCCAGCCCATATGCGAGAAGGTGCCCATAGATACCTGCTAGGCGAAGGTGTCTGCTCTCAATGATTGCCCGAGCGAGCGCAACAATTTGACTGGGCGGGCAACCTGCGCGCAAACCACCGCACTCAACTTTCAGGAACACTTGAAGCTCGCCGCGAGAGGCACTGTCCCACCTCGCCACATCGTCGAGCGTGGAGAGGGTAGGCATAAGAGAGTACCTACGAAGAAGTTCCGCTGATTCCGGCAGGCAAGACGGGTACAGGAGGATGGGAAGAGTTACTCCTGAATCTCTACACGCGATCGCGACATCAACATTCCCAAACGCCAGACCCTCGGCACCTGCCTTCTCAACGGCTTTCGCCAGGACCGAGGCATCGCATCCGAATCCATCACACTTAAGACAGATAAAAATTGAGAGATCTCGCGCAGCCAGCTGACGCATTATTTCGAGGTTGTGCGGGACTGCCCTGAGGTCAATCTCGCACCATGTCGGTCGCACGGGCTGCATGCTCGAATTCATGTCGACAGCGTGTTCAGGTTAATGCATACGTTTCGACGCGTGGTAAAGCTCTCCAGCATCCCTTCCAGCGAATGCTCGCGCCCCATGCCGCTTTCCTTCACACCGCCGAAGGATTGTCCGGGGATGGGACCACCGCCCTGATTGATTTGCACGTAACCCGCTTCCAGCGTGCCAGCCATCTTTAGTGCACGGCCAATGTCAAGCGTCCAAACGAAGGCCGCCAGACCGTAGGGTGTGTCGTTCGCCATGCGAACGACTTCATCCTCTGTGGTCCAGGGAATCGCGACAAGCACGGGGCCAAATATTTCTTCTTGGGCAAGGCGCCAACTGTTTGACTTCGCAGCAAAAACTGTCGGCGTGACGAAGTAGCCCTCTGACAGTTGTCCATCGGTAGGCGGAAGCCCTCCCGTGATCAATTGAACCCCCTCCGTGTTCACGCCCTCCTTCAGGTATGCGCAGACTTTCTCAAACTGCCTTTCGCTGGCGAGCGCGCCGATGTCAGTTGCCTCATCGATCGGATCCCCGACCTTGAGCTCTGCAAGCATGCTGGAAAGTCGCTCCAGGAATGAATCGAAGATGCTTTCGTGGATGAAGAGACGGGTTCCAGCCGTGCACGACTGGGACTGCCGCGTAATTCGGGCCGCTGCGATGATGCCGCGCGCCACCCAGTCCTGGTCCATATCCGGAAAGACGATGCTTGGACTCTTTCCTCCGAGTTCGAGAGACACAGGAACGACGCGATCGGCTGCCGCACGCATGACATCTTTGCCCACCGAAGTGGATCCCGTGAATGTCAGCTTGCGAACGCCAGGATGAGCAGTCAGCGCCGCACCGCACTCTGCGCCGGTGCCCGTAAGGACGTTCAGCACCCCTTTGGGCAGGAACGTATTGAACAGTCGCGCGAGCTCCAGCACCGCCAACGGCGCATCTTCGGCCGCCTTCAACACCACGGTATTGCCGGCGCAAATTGCCGGCGCCAGCTTTGCTGCAGCCAGTCCAATGGGCGCATTCCAAGCGATTATCGCGCCAACCACACCGATGGGCTCACGGACGGTGTAGTTGAGCGTCTGATAGTTGAGCGGAACGGTTTCGCCCTTGAGCTCACCCGCAAGACCGCCGAAGTAGCGAAACAGTTCTGCAGCAGCCAGGACTTCCGGCCGAGCTTGCGTCCGAATCGCATTGCCGGTCTCCTGCGCCAAGGTACGTGCAATAACCTCGACGTGCTCTTCCAGAGCGTCGGCGACGCGAAGGAGACAGCGACCTCTTTCCTTGGGCGCGGTAGCGCGCCAAATGGCGAATGCCCGCCCTGCGGCAGTCACCGCGCGATCAACATCGGCCGCTGCGGCGCGCTGGACGTGGGCCAAGGTTTTGCGATTAGCGGGATTCACGACCGCGAAGGTCCTGCCATCCACGCATTCACACCACTCACCGTCCACTAGGATCAGCATTGTTCCAGCCGCGGTTGAAGAGTTCTGCCCCATTCTCAAGTCCGTTTTTTGCAATCAAGATCGGCGGAAGTCTGCCGACAGATCGCTGTTCCGTATATCAAGTAGTTTTCAATCATCGATCCACAAAAACGGGACGGAGTGCGTTTGACACAGGTTGCTTCCGCCGCGCAAAATTCGCAGAACCCGTACGAGAAAGGATGGGATCATGCGGCGTATCAGTTTTGATATCGACGTACTTCGCAGCTTCGTCACCGGTATAGAACTGGGGAGCTTTTCGAAGGCGGCCGACAAGCTCGGCCGCTCCTCGTCTGCGGTGAGCGTACAGCTCAAAAAGCTGGAAGAGCTTGTCGGGGAACCGGTGTTCCGCAAGGCGGGGCGCGGCCTTGCGCTCACCGAGACCGGCGAACTGATGCTTGCTTACGCGCGTCGAATGCTGGAGCTCAACGACGAGGCCGCCAGTGCGGTGCGAGGCGTTGAACTGGCAGGTTGCGTTCGATTGGGTCTTCAGGAGGATTTTGGGGAGGTATTGCTTCCTGAGGTATTGGGTATGTTCATGAGGGCACATCCCAAAGTTCGAGTGGAAGTGCGTGTGGCCCGCAACGCGGAACTGCTGGACCGGATTGACGTTGACAAACTGGACCTGGCGCTGGTTTGGCGCGGAGAAGGCGGTACCTGGCGCGAGTCCATCGCAGACGTGCCGATGCGATGGATAGCACCGGCTGGCCCCTACAAGGCCTGGCACGGAGCCGGCGGCGCTCCCTTACCCGTCGCAGCATTCGATATGCCGTGCTATTTCCGTTCGACCGGCGCTGCGCATCTTGACCGCGTTGGCATTGCCTGGCGCCACTCGTTCACCAGCCCAAACCTCGGCGCGCTGTGGGCGGCTGTCACTGCCGGCCTGGGGGTCACCATTCGCACGGAACTGGGACTGTCTCGACATCTCCGTGCCCTGAATCCTGGCGAGGCCGGCCTGCCCGTTTTGCCTTCATTGCCGCTAACGATGATTTATGCGCAAGAGCAAATGACGCCACCGGTCGCGAAACTGGCGGCCATTGTTTCGGAGACGGTGCGACACTCGGTCGATCACACAGCCGGCGCGTTGTTGCACGACAAAGGGGCCTTCGGCAATGTGACGAAGTCTGCTTTGGCCGATGCAGCCGTCCGGACGATGGAGTAGCCCTTTCAGGTTGTGGGGGGTTGCGCTGCTTCAACGGCGAGACTCAGCTGCAATGAACTTGCGAGAAGTTGACTCGTAAGTGCGACGATCACCGGATGTTTGGCACTGGTCTGCCGACACGCAATGAGGATGTTCCTTCGAATGGCTGGCTTGATATCCAGCGACCGGATGTCGCGCTGATGCTCCTTCAGGGACAGCCTGGGGAGGACCGAGATGGAGCAACCCAGCTTCACCAGTGAAAGTATGACGCCCAGGTTGGACGAGTATGCATTGATTTGAGGATCGAACCCGGCTTCCTTGCACGCTTTTATGATCACGCTCGAGTAAGCGTGGTTGGCCAGGTCTATGGCCCACATCTCGTCCTTCAGTTCGCGCATGCTCACAGTCCGTCTTGCGGCCAGTCTGTGCTCCCTGGACACCACGACCTTCAAGGTGTCCGTGGACAACGGAATCATTTGAATCCCGTCGTCTTTTTCTTGTGTGAGAAACGTCAGGTCATCGACTATTGCCACATCAACTTTCCACGCTCTCAATGACGCCATGCCAGCCGTAGACTCCAGCTCCTCGAACACAATCCGAAGCTTGGGATAGCTCTGGGAGATTGCCCGAATGACATGCGGCAACAGTGCAGCCGCAATGGACGAAAAGGCACCCACACGCAAAACGCCAGACACCTCTCCCTTGAGTCCAGCCATCTCCGCGGCCGCCTCATCGAGGACCGCGACGACTTTTTCCGCATAAAAGGCCAGACGCTTCCCCTCATGCGTTAGCCGGATACGTCGACCGTTTCGCTCAACCAGGGGGAGCCCGGTTTCCTCTTCGAGATATGTGACGTGCTGGGAGATTGCCGATGGCGTCACACACAGGACTTCAGCCACCTCTGCCATCGTTTCGCGCACCATGAGTTCGCGCATTGTCCGCAGCCGGGTGATGTCCATAAAACCCCTTCACCAATTAGCGTTCTTAACTAGGCAGTTGAGAAAAACTAAGTTTACGTAAACGTTCGGCGTTTATAGCATGGCTTCCTCAGCCCTTGAAACGCCGATGTCATGAACTTCTTATCTGATGGAACTGCCTACGCTGCCGACGAGGTCATGGCACGACTCACGGCCTACCGGCCTCGCACATCCGCGGTTTTCGAGTCCGATCCGGTCACATTCGCCCTTCGACAGAAAGTCAGCGATATCTTCGAACGCGAGGTCGATGTTTTTCCCGTTACCACAGGCACGGCGGCCAACAGCCTGGCCATAGCTGCGCTCACAAAGCCATACGGCTCGGTTTTGTGTCACTGGGATGCCCACATCGACACGGATGAATGTGGCGGGCCGGTCATGTTCTCCGGTGGGGTGAAGTTGACAGGTCTCGACGGCGAGCACGGAAAAATCGATCGGGTGGCGCTGATCCGTGCCCTGGAGTCAGCGCGGGTCGGTGTGGTCCATCGCGTACAACCGATGGTTCTGAGCATCACTCAATCCACAGAAGCGGGGACGATCTACACCCCGGATGAACTGCGCGATTTGACCGCGGTTGCCAAACGGCGTGGTTTGCGCGTGCACATGGATGGCGCCCGCTTCGCAAATGCCCTCGCCGCTACTGGTGCGGCGCCGGCGGAACTATCGTGGAAAGCCGGCATTGACATTCTCTGCTTGGGCGCGACCAAGAACGGGGCGATTGCGGCGGAAGCGATCATCGTCTTCGATCGCAGCGTGTCCGAGCACCTGCGGTTCCTGCAAAAGCGCAGCGGACACTTTGTCGCCAAGTCCGCACTTATCTCCACCCAGCTCGACGCCTACCTGACCGACGACCTATGGCTGAAAAATGCCACGCACGCTAATCGTCTCGGGCAGAAACTGGCTTCGGTGTTGAGGAAATTCCCCGAAATCGCATTTGTCAATGAGCCCCAAGCGAACCAGTCATTTGTCGCGATGCCTGACGAACTTCTTCAGTACCTCCTGGAAGCCAGAGTTCAATTCAATCAAGACTGGCGAACCGCACCCGTTCGGCATCACCGCTTCTCCGCTTCGTTCCGGACAACCGATGAAGAAATCGATGAACTTGACGCGCTTGCTGCGTCTTGGATATCTCGGCGCTCTCGTGTCACACGCGCCAGTTCCTGAGCCTCGTTGCCTTGGCCCCATCACTCAACCAGAAGGACTAAGAATGTTGCGACACATCATTTCAAATGTACTGCTCGCCGTGGCCGGCGCGACCCTTGCGCTCCCTGTGCCGGCGTCTGTTCTCGATACGGTCAAGCAGCGTGGCGTGCTGAACTGCGGCACGGACAATGCTGCGCCTGGTTTTGGCTATCTGAACACCAAGACCCGCGATCTTGAAGGTATGGACGTCGACCTTTGTCGGGCAATTGCCGCTGCGATCTTCGGAGACGCACAGAAGGTGAAGTTTGTCGCAGTGACGGACAAGAACCGCTTCAACGTCCTTTTATCCAATCAAGCGGATGTGGTATTTGCGCACACCACCATCATTCCCGTTCGGGAATCCGCAGTCGCTGTCGATTTTCTTCCCACGACCTTCTATGACGGAGCGGGCATCATGGTCAAGTCGACCACGAAGGTTCGGGCGGCGAAGGAACTTGACGGCGCCACGCTATGCACGGTTCAAGGCTCTGGACTCGAAACCATTCTGGCCAACTTCATCGTCACTCACAGATGGAAGCCGAGCACAAAGGTCCTCACCTATGAGAATTTTGACAAGCTCTTTGCGGGATTGAGCGCCGGACGGTGCACGGCAATGGCCGCGGATCGTTCCTCACTTGCGGCGTGGAGAGGAAGTGCCAGCAAGCCCGACGACTTCGTCATCCTGCCGGACATTTTGAGCAAATCCCCCTTCGCCGGTTTTGTGGCCCCCAACGATTCCAAATGGCGCAATACGCTACGCTGGGTGATTTACGCCCTGCTCCATGCCGAGGAGCTGGACATATCGTCCAAGAATATTGATGGCGCCTTGAAAAGCACGGATCAGGATACGCGCAGCTTCCTGGGCTTGACGGGCAGTCACGGCAAGAACTTTGACCTGCCACCCAACTTCGTCGAAAACATCATCCGCTCCGTCGGCAACTACGGCGAGATCTACGACCGTAACCTGGGACCAGCTTCCTCCTATGCCATCCCTCGCAAGGGTTCACTGAACGAACTCTGGGGAAAGGGCGGCCTCTTGTACTCGCCGCCTTGGCTGTAACCGTTCAAGCCAGCGCCGAACTACCTTCACCTCATGCCAACACCACGCCAACGATCCGCACTTCGCGTGGGCACCATCGCCGTCGGCGTGGTGACAGTCAGTGCGGCGCTCTATCTTTCCTATCAGACGCTTGAAACAGTTAGCCAGCGGCTGGATTTCGGGTTCCTTGTGCGGGCAGCTGGCGTGGAAATAAGCGAGGGCTACACGCTTGACAAGGTGGAAGGCACCTTGACTTGGCTGCCGTTCGTGTCCAGCCATACAAACTGGCAAGCGTTGCTCACGGGTGGGTTCAATACCCTCAAGATTGCAATCTTTGCCATTGTCTTCAGCACCCTCCTCGGTGTTGCCGTCGCGCTAGGCCGTATCTCGACCAATTGGCTGCTGCGCCAATTCTGCTTCGGCTACGTCGAAGTCATTCGAAACACGCCTTTGCTCATCCAGCTCGTCTTCTGGTACTTTGCGGTGCTTCTGAAGCTGCCTCTTCTTGCAGACGCTGCAGACTTGTACGGATTCGCCATCGCGAGCAGGCAGGGCCTGGTGTTTCCCTCCTTCCACCTCGATCCGGGGCTACCTGGACTGGGAAAATCCGGTGCCTTTTTCACGCTTGCTGTAGCCGGACTGATGATCGCATTGGGCCAAAAGAAGAAGATGGCCGGGCTCACTGTCGCATGGTGGGGCGCGTTGTTGGGCGCTACGGTCGCTGTGCTTCTTTTGAGGCTCGAATTCCCCAAGCTTGAAGCATTCGACACGGCCGGCGGAAGCAAACTCAGCCCTGAATTCAGTGCGCTTTTCCTCGCACTGAGCATCAACACCGCGGCTTTCATCGCGGAAGCGGTTCGCGGTGCCATTTTTTCCCTTCCGCGCGGCCAATGGGAGGCCGCCGGGGCTCTCGGACTGAGTCGCAGATCGGTCCAGCGCGACATCGTCATACCGCAAGTGTTTCGTATTGTGCTTCCATCGCTGGGCAATCAATACATCAGCCTCACGAAGAGCACGTCATTCGGCATCGCAATTGGGTACCCGGACCTCTTCAACATCTATGGAACCATCGCGAATCAGACAGGACGGACCGTAGAAGGCATTCTGGTGGTCATCCTGGTGTATGTGCTTCTGAGTTGGCTCATTAGCAGCAGCGTCAACCTGTTGAATCGGCGCCTGAGCGCCCGAGGGGGTAGTCGATGACTCGCAAATGGATCGCAGTCCTGATGCATCACCAGTTTCGCAACTGGTCCGATTCAATCGTCACCGTTGCGCTCTTTGTCAGCGCAGTTCTTGCCGTTCGTCGAGTAGCAGCATGGTTGTTACATGAGGCTGATGGACACGCTCTCACAAGCAATGTGCGATTCCTTCTGGCAGGTCTGGCCCCTCTACAGTACGAGCCGCGGCTCATTTTCAGCGCGGTCTTGCTGGTTGCATTGGGCGGCTGCTTGTTCTGGCAGCAGAACAGTCGATGGACACGACAAGCTGCATGGCCGCTCTTCCTTGCATGGGCTGCATCGGTTCTTGCCGCCCTTGTGCCTATCGGCCTGGACAGGCTGGGCGGGCTGGTGCTGAGCGTGGTCATCACATGCCTCGTCACCTTGATCAGCCTGCCGTTGGGTGTCTTGCTGGCATTGGGCCGGCGCAGCAAGGTCAGGCTCCTGAGTCTTATTTGCGCTGGATATGTGGAGCTGATGCGCTCACTTCCGCTTCTTCTGGTCATCTATCTAATCTGGGTCGCAATTCCGTTGCTTTCGCCCGGATATGTCCCTCATGACCTCTTTCGCGGTTTGGCGGCGCTGGCGTTGTTCTTCGCAGCGTATGTGTCGGAGTACGTCAGAAGTGGCCTTCAAAGTGTTCCGAAGGGGCAGCTTGACGCTGCCTATGCGCTGGGGCTAGGGACTTTCGATGTCAATCGGGACGTCGTCTTTCCTCAAGCGCTGCGGGTTGTTGTACCGACGATCGCAGGAAATGTTCTAGACATCTTCAACGCAACGCCGTTGCTTTTCATTATTGGCATGACCGACTTTCTGAGGGCCGGGCAACTCATTCTTGCAAACCCCGCCTATACCGGCAAAGAGCTGGAGATCTACGGATTTCTCGCGCTCATCTATTTCGCTGTCGGCTCGCTGCTCACATTCGTATCCCGCCGCCTGGAAGATCGCGTTCATGAGGCTTCGCATCGAAAACACAACACCTTCTATGCCTGATCAAGGGAATGGCCGTCATCCCAACACGAAATGCTCTATGAACGACTTGCTTGCCACCATTCGCATTGAGGGACTTCGGAAGAGCTTCGGAAAACACCAGGTCCTCGATGGCGTCAGCATGTCCGTTGCCGCCGGCGAAGTCGTCGTTGTCATTGGGGCGAGCGGATCGGGCAAGTCCACATTGATCCGATGTATCAACGGGCTTGAGCAGTTCCAGGGCGGCCGAATCGCGATCAACGGATTCTCGCTTGGTCCCGATCACACCCAGCCTGGGGGCTCTCAGGGAATACTCACCGAGATCCGAAAGGAAGTCGGCATGGTGTTCCAGCAGTTCAACCTGTTCCCGCACATGACGGCGGTTGACAACGTCGCACTGGGTCCCATGCGGGTACGAAAACTGCCAGAGGCGGCTGCCAAAGCCCGCGCGGAAAAACTTCTGGCGCGAGTGGGACTGAAGGAGCATGCCCACAAATATCCTGCTCAGCTTTCCGGCGGACAGCAGCAACGGGTCGCGATCGCGAGAGCGCTTGCAATGGAGCCTCGGGTGATGCTGTTTGACGAGCCGACATCTGCGCTTGACCCGGAGATGATCGGGGAGGTGTTGGATGTCGTCCGAGCGCTTGCCGCCGAGAACATGACAATGGTGATCGTCACACACGAGATGGGCTTCGCCAAGGAGGTGGCTGATCGGGTGATCTATATGGACCACGGGCGCATTCTTGAGCAAGGCCATCCGACAGCCCTGTTCGACAATCCCATCGAGCCGCGCACCCGGACCTTCCTGTCGCGGGTGCTGAAGCACTAAGCGGGCGCTTGTGCACAGACACCACTTCACCGGGACATTGTTTCAGCTCGCGGCCCTGTTCCTGCCGCCTGAGCGCCACCTTGCATAGGGGATCTATATGGGTCGCTTTGCACATTCGGACATCGAGGCCGCGACTTCCGAACTCTCCAACTGGCATTTCGATCCCGATCGCGGCGGGCTTATCCGTCGCAATTTTGAATTTGCCGATTTCATACAGGCTTTTGGCTTCATGACACAGATCGCAATGGATGCGGAAAGGCGTGGAGTATGCGTCCAGCCAAGTCATCTTGACCGGTTGCACCCAAGCTAAATGGCCTGCTCCTGGAGCCATCGTTGAAGATGCTCGCTCGCGAGCACTCTGGCGTCCTCGACCAACTCGAAGTCTCCTGGTTCAGGGGCAGGCCCATGACCGCGGAAGTAAGCGAGCAGCTTCAGGTGCAAGTGCCACTCAGCCTCACGGGTGAGGCTCTCCATCTGTTCCCACAACTGCAGCGATGGCGGTGTGAGAGGCACAGCGCGACTCCGCGTGAAGCCTGGCAATCAGCCCGCTTCCCCGCCGTCCCCTCGCGAACCCGCTTTCGGCAGTTCGATGGTGAACCGCACCCGCCCCGCCGCGCAGGTGCCAACCGTCTCCCCGCCGTGCGCCCTGGCGATCTGCCTGGCGATGAACAGCCCCAGACCCAGGTGCGTTCGTTCGGCCGCCGCGGAGGGCATGTCGCGCTGGCGCAGCGGCTCGAACAACATCTCGATGTCTTCCGAGGGGATCTCGCCCGCGTTCTCCACCGAGATGCGAACGGATGAGTCGCCTCCTTCGATCCTCACCATGGCCTGCCCGGAAGGTTCCCCATGCTTGACCGCGTTCGACACGAGGTTCCCGAGCGCTTCGCGCACGCGGGACGCGTCGAAGGCCCCTTCGGTTCCCCATGCACCTCGAAGGCGATCTCGGCTCCGGGGTGGCCAACCCGGAGCAGTTCCAGTTCTTCGGCACAGGCCGCGGCGAGGTCGACCGGAGCCCGCCGCAGCACCATGCCGGCGCCGAAGCTGGCCCGGCTGTACTCCAGCAGCGAGTCCAGCAGGGATGCAAGGCGCTTCACGCCGCGAGAGAGCAGCGCCGTCTGCGCCGCGGGCGCGACCGCTTCCGCGCGCATCAACTCGACCGTCAGCGCGACCGAATTGAGCGGACCGCGAAGGTCGTGCCCAAGGATCCCGAGGAAGAGCTGCCGCCAGCGCTCACGCTCCTGTGCATAGAACTGCACCGACTCGGCCACGGCCTGGTCGATCGCTTCGTTGAAGCGGGTGATCTCATCAATGGCATCGGGCCCGGGCGGGTGTGCGTCGCCCCAGAGGCGAAGGATCGAGGAGCGCAGCGCCCGGAACTCAGCCACAAGCTGCTCAATCGAGATGCCCCTGCGCGCGCGCAACAGCCCATGCGTCTGGGCCGAGGTCTGCGACGACGGCGTTGGTGCTTCGCCATGGGACCTCGCAATCGACTCCGTCCTACTTTGGGGATCCCGCAAGTCCGCTGAAATCGCCTCCAGCAGTTGCGGCAGGTGATCCCTCAGCGCCGGCTCGTCCATCTCGCAGCGCCGGAATGGTGCGGGCGAAGGCGACGGCCGCCTCGAGGATGGGTTCTCTGGCGGACTCCAGGAACGTGGCAAGTTGCATGTCGGTGGGTGAAGGAAGGCGAATGGAAACCTTACAGCAAAGTCATCAGGAAGCAAGAGTCCTATGACACAGCCGGTGATCCTCATCGCCGACGACGAAGCCGAGGCCGCGGACTTGCTCGGCCTGCTGCTCGGGCTTCATCTTCCCCAGGCCGCGGTGCGCGTGGCCCATGGAGGCCAAGCCGGGCTCGATCTGGCGATCCGGGAGCGGCCGGACGCAGCCGTTCTCGACCTGGAAATGCCGGGCCTGGACGGCGAAGCGCTCGCGTTCGCTCTGCGCGCGGCCTATCCTGATGCTGCGCCGCTGCTGATCGCGTTGTCGGGCAACGTGGTGCGGCTCGCTCAGATCCAAGGCAACGGCGCGTTCGACCACCACTTCGGCAAACCTGCCGATGTGGACGGCCTTGTCGGCTTGCTGAAGGTTCTTTGCTGAGCAGGGGGCCATCGACCGCACGGCCGCGATTCAGTTTGCAGCCAATGGCTGCCAGCGATGAGGCAATAGTTCTGCGACGCGACTGGCCGGCTGCGTGGGTAGCCGCTCGATAACGTCCTTGAAGTACGCGTGCGGCTCGTGACCATTGAGCCGCGCGGAGTGCACCAGGCTCATGACGGCTGCGGCCCGCTGGCCGGCGCGTAGCGATCCGGCGAAGAGCCAGTTTGATCGACCCAGCGCGATCGGCCGGATCTGGTTCTGCACCCGATTGTTGTCGGCGGGCAGATCGCCGTCGTCGATGTAGCGCGTCAGGGCCACCCAGCGCTTCAGGCTGTAGTCGATGGCTTTGGCTGTGGCCGAGCCCTCTGGCACCCGCTGTCGCTGCGCGGTGAGCCATTGATGCATTGCGTCGGCTACCTTACGCGATCGCTCCTGGCGGACGCGCTTGCGGTCCGCGGTTGCCAGTTCGCCGACGGCTCGCTCGATGTCGTAGAGCTCACCGAAGAACTTCAGCGCCTGCTCGCCAACCTGGCTGGCGTGGGCGATCCACAGCTCATGGAACTTGCGCCGTGCGTGCGCCAGGCAGCCGGCTTCGGTGACGCCCAGCTCGAAGCACGCCTTGTAGCCACTGAAGTCGTCGCACACCAGTGTGCCGCGCCAGCCATGCTCGCCCGGCAGTCCGAGGAAGGCGCGCGCATGCTGGCCGCCGCGGCTGTCGACGAAGTCGAACACCACCGCGCGCAGCGCGCTGTAGCTGGTCGTGCAGTAGCTCCAGAGGTAAGCCCGGTGTGTCTTGCCGTTGCCGGGCTTGAGCATCGCTACGGGGGTCTCGTCGGCATGCAGCACGCGGTCTTCGAGCATCTCGCGCTTGAGCGCGTCGACCAGAGGCTGCAGCTGCACGCCGCACTGTCCAACCCAACTGGCCAGTGTCGAGCGTGGAATGGCGAGGCCCGCGCGAGCGAAGATGGCTTCCTGCCTGTACAGCGGCAAGTGGTCCAGGTACTTGCCCACCAGCACCTGCGAGAGCAGCCCAGCCGTCGGGATGCCCTTGTCGATGATGTGCGGGGCGACGGGCGCCTGCACCAGCGTCTCGCAGTTCGTGCAGACCCACTTGCCGCGCACGTGGCGCTCGACGCTGAACACCCCAGGACGGTAGTCGAGCTTCTCGGCCACATCCTCCCCGATGCGCCGGAGCGTGCAGCCGCAGGCACAGGTGGTGCTCTCGGGTTCGTGGCGGATCTCCCGGCGCGGCAAGTGCGCGGGCAGTGCCTGGCGCTTGGGCTGTTGCTTCTCACGCTGCGCAGACGGCATGGTCGCGAGTTGTTCTAGCTCACGCTCCATCGCTGCCAAGTCGGCGTCGATGGTCTCTTCCAGCAGGGTCTTCTGTTCGGCGTTGAAGGCTTCCGACTTGGCGGCGAACTTCAGTCGCTTGAGCACGGCCATCTCGTGCGTGAGCTTGTCGATGGCCGCTTGCTTGAACGCGATCTCGTGGTCGCGGCGTGCGATCTTGAGCTTGTCGGCTGCAGCCCCTCTCCTCAGGGAGAGGACCATCTCGCGCAGTTGCTGCGCGTCCAGGTGGTCAAGGTCGGCCGTGTCGATCACGGAAGGTGATGGTGCCCCAGCGTGCGGGCCCACGCATCAGCACATTCGGCAATTGCACTACAGCACGCAGATCACCCCAGCTTCGCCGATACGCTGCCACGGCAGTCCGAGCACCAGTGCATCGAACTGGGGAGGGGTCAGGCTGAGCGTGGTGCCGCTGTCCTTGGGCCAGACGAACTTGCCCTGGTGCAGGCGTCGTGCCGACAGCCAGATGCCGATGCCGTCGTGCACCAGCACCTTCATGCGATTGGCACGCCGGTTGGCGAACAGGTAGGCGTGGTGCGGGCGCGCGGCGCCGAAGACACGCACCACGCGCGCCAGCGCCGCTTCGGTGCCTGCACGCATGTCCAACGGCTCGATGGCCAGCCACAGCGCGTCGACGCGGATCACCTGAGGATCTCGCGCAGCCAGGCGGCGCATTGGCTTGATGCGCTCAGCGGCCATGTCACGTTCACCGCGATTGCGCCCCGGCGAAGCTCAAGGTGGATGTCACCTACGACCGCGGGGCCTGGCGCCAGCGTGAGCGAGACGAACTCGGCTTGCGGGTCGCCGGCCTTCGAGGCGATGCCTCCCGCGTCGACCATGCGGCGCCACTTGTGAACGAGGTTGGCGTTGAGGCCATGGGCCAGCGCCACTTGAGCCACAGACGCCCCGGGCTCTGCGCACGTTGCCAGCACTTGCCGCTTCAGATCGGCCGCGTGGCGCCGCCGGCTCACGCGCTTGGAGTCTTCCATAGGTGTCCACCTAAATCCTGATCTGAACCCCGAAACCTGGACAAACTCGAGGAATCGAAG
>NZ_JAVDUZ010000023.1:0-21737 GCF_031456585.1 Variovorax sp. 3319 | reverse complement strand
TGCGCTGCAGATCGTCGATGCAGCGGTACGGCGTCTCGGAGACATAGCCGAGCGGATTCCAGCGTGCCGAGCGCTCGCGCTCGGACAAGGGATCGGGTGCACCTCCTGCCGATGAGGCCAGCATGTGAATTTATCCTTGGCTGGTTATTCTCCAATAGGAGTTCGCGCTGGAGGTTCGGCTGGCCGCGCTCCTCGCGGGCATACGCTCAACGGTGCCGCATCCGCGGCGTGTGGCGAGCATCGCATCCATTCTGTCAAGCGCCCCTCAGTGTCGCGTGATTTCTCCCGAGTGTGTGTTGCACTGCCTGGAGCATCCGCTCGCCGAGGGCGATCTGGCCTTGCGTAGAAATGTGAGTGTCATTCGGATAGTAGAAATCGCGCATCGCCATCTTCTGCCGCTGGGCAAAGCTGAAGAGGTCGGGGCCAAGGTCATTCTCTACCAGCGCCTCGGCGAACGCCCGGGAGTGCGAGGGGTCAAGGTAAGCGGTCCATTTGTTGGGCACCACCATCCACAGAATGGGGACTGAAGCATGGGCCTGTCTGAAGGCTCGCATCTGCGCAGCATGTGCTGGTGTGATTTCGCCCAGTTCCCTGTCCGCGGCGAGGAAGAGGGCGGTGTCGCACCGGCGATGGGAGAAGCGCTCGCAGCCGGCCTTCACCGGGCGGGCGACGGTCTGCGGATCGCAGTCGCGGGCGGCACGTCCCGCCATAGCCGAACGCGTGCAGCGGTACGTCAGCCAGCCGGAGATCAACTGCGCTTGCCAATTCAAGGCAAAGCCGGGCACATGCTCGTGCGGCAGTGCCCGCGGCGCGGTCAGCGCGCTCAGCGGCCTGTCCATGCGTTCGCACCCATGCGTGTGTGCCAGACGAATGGAGACGATACGCTCGACAGATTCGATGACCACCAACTTGCCGCGAAATCCTGAGGCATGGAGCCAATCGTCGAAGTCGCTGCAGAGGCGTTCCCCGATGCTGTCCCAGAACACGGTGGCGACGCCGTAGCCCGCGCGGCCCAGTCGAGACTGCCAGACATGCGTGGCCGAGAAACTGTCACCGATCACAAGAATGTCTGCTTGCTCCACCGGCACACCATGGAGCTGGGCCAACTCCACGGCAGGCTGCGCCCCACGCCAGCCGAACTCATTCTCGGAAATGCGGCCGATGCGGGTGAGGTCGCCGTATGGAACCGGTGTGAGAAGGCTCTGAGTCAGAAGGCATGCGAGAACGGCGAAACCGGCGAGAAAGATCGAGAGCCAGAGCTGGGCCGGCTTGATCATGGTGCCGTACACATATCGAGCGCAGATCCATCCTCTTGTATCGACACTTCTGCGAGCTTGTACATGCGCCAATTCTCAAAGGCGCTGCCATGGCAAGTGCATTCTGCGTTTGCATGACATGGTGAGGTCATCGAGCCGTCCGGCGTTGGGAGCGACGCGCACTGTGGCCCAGCCTTTCCGGGCATCTCATCGGACTGGTACGTGGCCGTTGAGCTTGCAGCTGGGTCTGAGCTGGCGCGCCAATGAGCAGGCAAGAGTCAAAGAACTTCATGCAAATGCATGGCGCGCCATTTGATGTCCGCGTTTAGCATTGGTATGCCCGCCGGCGCTTCTCCCACTCGCTAGTCGGCGGCTGTTCCTTTGGCCCGCTTCCGCGGGCCTTTTTTTTCCTTTCGGCCCGCTTCACGATTACCCCTTGCGATCCAGGGCTGCAGCCCTGATCGGCTAGATTTGTCCTGATATGCATCCAATGAAAGTCCGCCCGTTCAAAGCCGGGGATGAGGCCCCACTGTTGGCCGTGTTCCGAAGCGCGGTCCATCGGATTGCCTCGCGTGACTACTCGGCGGAGCAAGTTCAGGCGTGGGCGCCTGCCGATCTCTGCGTGGAAGAGTTCAGCGATCGACTGCGGACGAACCGTCCTTTCGTGGCGGTCCTGGGTCTGGAGCCTGTGGGGTTTGCCGATCTGCAGCCGGACGGGTATATCGACCAATTCTTTGTGTCGGGCTATCTGCCTCGAAGGGGAACAGCGCGGCTGCTCATGGATCGAATTGACGAAGAGGCTGCGGGCCGCGGCTTGGAGCAACTTTTCTCGCACGTCAGCCTCACGGCCGAACCGTTCTTTGCCAGCCGAGGTTTTCACGTGGTGGAGCGATGCCACCCGGTCCTTCGCGGCGTCACGTTCCGGAACGCCCTGATGCGCAGGTCTTTGACCGGCCACCCCCAGCGTTAGTCCTCGCTTATCGGGAGGCCGAACACCCGGCGGAACCGGGAAATGCGGTGTGTGCCAAGCTCACAACACGCCGGAAGGCCCCGAGCAGAATCAAGTGCATGCCCTCGCGAGCTCACGCGCGCGCTGCTTTTCACCCCCGACGCCGTCGGCGCGTCACAGGACCATCCACCCAAAAAAAAGCCTGCGTGCGGCAGGCCGAAGAGACGATCAGCGAAAGGGAAAACTTGGGAAAAAGAAACTTGATCGCCCCAAACCATGCTAGCAGCGGCTCGACGCCATGGCGGCCATGCATTCGCACTAGCGCGGGGAGCTTATGCAGTACGTGTGCGTGAGTTCCTGCTTTTGAATGCTGCGCCGCAGTTCGGACTCTTGCTCGCCGGTGTTGCGGTGCTTGTCGCCCCGTATCTGGAGGTGTGCGCTTCTTCCTTGAGCTCATCCGCGTGCGGTCTCGGGCCTGCGCACTGGGCTATCCAGCTTCCCGAAAGATCAAGCCAGGAACCTGAACCAGCTTCGGCGACGCGGTGGCGCCTCGCCCTGGCCTCGGTGAATAACTCGTCCCCCCTGGATCTTGCGTTGCAGTTGCATCACCCCATACAACAGGGCTTCAGGAGTGGGTGGACAGCCGGGCACATAGACATCGACGGGAATGATGCGGTCGCACCCTCGAACCACCGAGTACGAATAGTGGTAATAGCCGCCGCCGTTCGCGCATGAACCCATGGAGATCACGTAGCGCGGCTCCGCCATCTGGTCGTACACCCTGCGAATAGCGGGGGCCATCTTGTTGGTCAGCGTGCCCGAGACGATCATCAGATCCGCCTGACGCGGGCTGGCGCGGGGAATCATTCCAAATCGGTCGAAATCGTAGCGTGCCGCAGCCGTATGCATCATCTCCACCGCACAGCACGCAAGCCCGAATGTGAGATACCACAGGCTGCCGGCATGAGCAGCGGCGATCGCGTCTTCCACCGTTGTAACCAGATAGCCGGTCTCGCCCGTTTTGTTCGAAGCGTCGTTCTCTGTCAGATTCATCAGAGAGAGCTTAGAAAGGTCCGCACTCCTGGTCTTGAACAAATCGGACTTCGGCCGGCATGAGCGCCCAGAGCGCCCATCGACGTTGTGCAATCCCTGTTCGCAGTTGCCCGGGCGGATGGTTTGCAATCGATCTGGCTTCGCGTGTCATGTGAGCTTGATCTGCGTAGCCCGAGTGGGCCGCCAGCGCACTTAACGACGTGTTGTCAGTCAACGCTTGGACAAATGCATCGAACCGCTGCAGGCGCATCCATGTCTTTGGAGACAGTCCCAGATGCTGCAAGAACACCCGTCGATAGTGGCGCTCTCCAAGGCCAGAAGCACGTGTGGCCGCGCGTGTGCCGTGATCACGCAGCATTGGAAGCGCAAGCGCATCGAAACAACGCCGCGCGTCCACCGGAATGGCCGAGGCGATGGCTTTCCAGAATGACGGATCGCCAGGCGCGGAGCGGTCAAGCGCGGTCATCCATTGACGGGCCTGAATGGTGGGCCACGGCGTGATCGCCTGGACGCTGTCGGCCAGCGAAGCCGGGCTCAGCGCAAAGATGTCCTTTAGCAACCAGGGCTGAAAGACCAAGCAGACTGACCGAAGCGGTCCACGCACCGCAGTTGCCAAGGGGCGCGCAAACGGCCCGGTGACAAAGTAGCGCGGACAGACGCTGCGTCTGGGCGCCTCTACCACGCCGTGCAGCACCACATTGAGGCTCGCATACGCGTTGGCGTGCACCTGCTCTGCGGAACTCGAACCGGTGAAATCCCGCCAGATGGCGCATAGGACGAGCGGCTGCAGGGCAGGCGGCGCCTTCTCGACGATGACCGAATCCGACTGGCGCATTGGGACATTATCGCGGTCGCATCAAAGGAGGTGTTGCACCTCCCGGTCCCCGTCCGTATGTTGCGCGAGCAGCCACGCGGTTTTTCGATGTGCCCCTAGCGCAAGAAACACAGGCGACGAGAGCGCTGCGGTGGAGGCGGGCGCGCGCCGCAGCGGCAATGCCCTGGACAGCACGACATTTGCATGCGCACAAGACCCTCGCGTCCGAGTGACCGTCATGCCGCAGTCGCGGACCCCACTCGCGCCCGCTTCGGGTCTATCCATTGCAATCCTGCGCCCGCAGGATTCGGAAAACATTGCTCGCGCTTTAGATTGTGAGCGCCTGTGCCTGCTGCGTCGCAGTGCCATTGGCTTGTTCAATTCAAACGGAAATTTGCGTGAAATATTTTGATCTCCGCCGGACGGCTTCCACGAGCCTTGCGTTGGCAGCAACTCTTCTTGCTGCGGCCTGCGGCGGCGGTGGTGGAAGCGGCGGTGGTGGTGGGTTGCCGCTGACGCCGATTGTTGTTGCACCCACCGCCCCGACGAGTCCCAATACCGCGGAGCCAGGAAATACTGGCAATCCGGGCACCCCCCCCGACTCAGGAACGCCTGACAGCGAGTCCTACACGGTCTCCCTGCTTGCTGGTTCGAACACGCAGACGGAAGGATTCGAAGACGGAACCGGCGAAGCTGCGAAATTCAGTTGCCCCACGGCCATCGCCAATGGGCCGAACTTCAGCTTGGTGGTTGCCGACGGTGCCGGCACCGGCAAGCACCGGATCCGTACCATCGAACAGGGCACGGTCGCGACCCAACTTCTGTACAACGCCAATGGATCGGTGATCTCCGGAATCATGGTGGACCCCATTGGCAGATACATTGTCTCGTCGCCTGACAACACCTATGTTTCAGCGTTCTCGCCCGATGGCAAAACTGAAGAACGCTGGGGGGTTGGCAAGTTGATGGGGCCAAGCGGCGCCGTTCTGGGCGCCAACGGTGACTACATCGTCGCCGATGCCGGGGACCTCAAGATCAAGACATTGAATCCGACTAACGATTCGGTAACCACCTTTGTTGGCTCGATCAAGGGCGACGCTGATGGGAGCGGGAGCAATGCCCAGTTCAAGTACCCGAAGGCGATCGCGATCGATGCGACGGGAAATACTTATGTTGCAGATCCGGAAGGTCATACCATCCGGAAAATATCGACACTGGGTGAAGTGTCGACCCTGGCGGGCTCCGGGACCGCAGGACACGCAGACGGACAGGGGAAATACGCTTTGTTGAGCGCACCCGTCGCTGTTGCCGTGGGTCCCAAGGGCGATATCTTCTTCGCGGAAAGAGGCAGTCATACGATCAGGAAGATTTCTGCTTCCGGCTTTGTGTCCACGATTGCAGGGGTGGCGTTCGATTCCGGGGCGACCAATGGGCTGGGCAACAAGGCCAAATTCCGCGACCCCGAGGGCTTGGCAGTCACGTCGAACGGCACAATTTACGTCGCGGACTGCGGCAATCACCAAATCCGCAAGCTGCGTCCCAGTTCCTGAGCCTCATGCCACTGATGTCGTGACCGCCTCGAGCGGCAGGCCAATCGGGCGGCCGTCGGAGCGGCGGATCGCAAGTTCGCGCGCCACCCGTTGAACGTGGAACTGCGAGGGACTACGTCTGGCATGTCGGTCGCTGCCCACAGTATTGGAAACAGAAAGGAAACTGCTCATGCCTATGTGCCGAACATCGTGTCCTGGGATCGCACGGCGCTGCGGCGGTACCTCTGCTCGCGACGCTCTGTGCATGGGGCCGCGAGGGTCTTGCGAAGCAGATCGATCGCTGCATGGCTGCGGCCGACCAACTCGCGGGCTTTGTCGCTGCAGACACATCGCTGGAGTTGCTCATGGCGCCCGCGACCGGCGTCGTCGTCTGGCGACCACGCGATCATTCCCTCATCGCGGACATACACGCCAACCTGCCGGAAAACGCGGCATCGTTGACCACTCTTCCGAGTGGCCGTTGGCTCAGAAATGTCGCGGCCAATCCGAACATCGAAGTGGATGTTCTTGTCAAAAGGATCCAACAAGCGATTGATCAGCACCGAAAAACCGAGCCGCCGTCTTCGGTCTGAAGCCCGGTTCCGTGAGGATGCTGCTTGCGCAGGCGCGACACGCCCTTCATTTCCTTGATGCGGCGCCTCCAAGCAGTTACAGGATCCGTCGACCGGAAGGGGCTTGCGAGCCGGCAACCGTACAGAGAGCATCTGCGACTGCGCGACGATGCACTCACGCCTCGCGCAGCAACCCTCAAGACGGCGTCCTCTTCCCTTCCAGCCCCAATCAAGCCCCGGAGGTTCTCATGCATCTGCAGTTCTGCAGGAGCTTCCTTGCAGGCTATTCTTTCGCGAAGGCTGCATGAGACAGTGGCCACTGGAGTTCGAATGAGCAAAGAATGGGAAGAAATCAAGCGTGTTCTCGTCCGCGAGCGCCTGTTGGAGGCCAGTGCGATCAATCGCGGGGCATCCCCACAGGAAATTGCCGAACTCGAGGACCATATCGGCGTCGGTCTGCCTGCACGAATGAAGGAATTCCTCATGGAGCACGACGGCCAGTCCTATGATGGATACGCCTTCTATCGAGGCGGAGTGCTTCTCTCCACATCGGGCATCAAATTCCAATGGGACATGTGGCGCGCGATCGAAGCCGATGAAGACGCGGATTTGGAAGATTTTTCGTCCGAGCCGCCTGAATGCATCAAGCTGATGTATTCCAATCCAAAATGGATCCCGATCACCCATGACAATAGCGGCAACTACGTTGGTTTGGACTTGGATCCGGACGTGAGGGGACGGCAAGGGCAGGTGGTCACCTTCGGCAGAGACGAGGACGAAAAGCGTGTGCTTGCTGATTCGTACGAGGCGTTTCTAGAGGTGATGCTGAACGACATCACCGCGTCCCAATGGGTCGACGCCGAGCACCTCCGTTCGGCATCGAGATAGACGTCGGCGGTATGGATGCCTGGCAGTAGGCATGAATCCCAATCCAGGCGCTTTCAATAGAGAAGTCAAAGGCGCCTGCCGCCGGGTCAAATCCTCCACAATGCGCTCCCACTTGTTAGGATCCTATGTCTCTTGAAACTTGGCTTCTGTACGTTGTCGCGGTGTTTGTGTTGACTGTCACGCCGGGTCCCAGTGTCCTGATGTGCGTATCCAATGCGGTGAATCATGGACTCCGCCGGACTTTTTTTTCGGCCATTGGAAGCGTCACCGCGGTGGTCGGCATCATGGCTTGCTCCGCCGTCGGCGTAGGTGCCGTGCTCGCGGCTTCCGAACCACTCTTTCATGCGATCAAGTGGTTCGGCGTCGGGTACCTTCTCTACATCGGGATCGCGACGCTTCGCTCCACAACGTCCAGTTTCGACCTCCCGGTTGGCATGGCCGGCCGGTCTAGCCGAAAGGCGCTCTACGCGAAAGGCTTTCTAGTGGGAGCAAGCAATCCAAAGGCATTGCTTTTCTTCACCGCGTTCTTTCCGCAATTCATCAATCCCGCTGCATCCCAGCTGTACCAATTCGCAATCCTTGGCGGCACCTTCGTTTTCTTCGAGCTGTTCTGGCTCATGTCCTATGCAGCATTCGCCTCCCGCCTTTCTCCCTGGTTGCGAGCCAAGGGCAGGGCAAAGGCGTTCAACTGGTTATCGGGTGTCACTTTCATTGGCGCGGGCGCTCTTCTCGCCACCGTGAGGCGCGTGGCGAAGGACACGTAGCCGCGCATCCCGAAACAGAGCGTGGGCTATAGGCGGTCGCCCCGTGTATCCGCCTTCGTGTGGTCTCGGGCGGTGCGGAACTGGCAGTACGCCAGAGCGACTGCCTGCGATGAAGCGTCGAATTGCAGATGGGCTGTATGGCCGAGTCTTCAAGGAATCCCAACCAGTCGCATCAGCGTGCCCCTCGCCACCTCTTCACGCGCAACCGGGGACAGCTGGGCCAAAAGCACTGGACGCGGCGTACTTCATGCCGTCGCTTGAAGCCGACCGGTGACTCGCATCGGTGCCCACCAGAAAGCGTCCGGGCTGTTCCTTGATGAGTTCGAGCCACTCCGGCCACACGCGCGTGCCATCGCGCAAGATGGTTAGTCGGGCGAGCGGGGATGATGCGGCCAGGTGCGCGCGCTGAGTTCGTAGTACGGGTTCGGATGCTGCGCCAGCATGCGCCGAGCGAGGAACAGCGGTGTGTACCCGCCATGCGCCCAGATCACTGGCACATCCGAAAACCGCTGAAGCAATTGCGAAAGCGCCGCCATCCGCGTACTCTCCACATGCACCTTCACCGGCACCTTGTGCTTGCAGGCCAGCTCGAGGATGCAGGTCATCATCGGACCGTTCACGTCGAAGTCGGTCTCGGCAAAACCTGCCGATGGGAGGTGCGCCGCCGAGATCTCTCCGGTTCCTTTGTAGAGGCCGGTTGTCAGCATTTCATCAAGCTGCCGCAAGAGTTCTCCGCTGTGTTGCTCCCATTGCGGCCGATAGGCCGTGCGCTCGGGCGATATGGACGTAAATGGAATCAACGCGCCCGGGTGCTCCCGGACGGCTCGATCGACCGAATCATTGCTGCTGCGCCCACCCCAGAAAACCACCGCGCGACCGCGCCCCAGCGCGCCATTAGTTCCAACTGCATGGACAGGCTGTTCAGATGCACATGAGCATCCACAAAGGGAAACGACGGACCCTGCACCAGGCGGCATGCGCGCCGAAGGCTCTATGGCATCGCGCTGCAAGGACTGACGAGTCCGCCGCACTGGCTCGGAGGCATCGTGCTGCGGCCAAAGCGTTGATAGAAACAAGGGTCACGCATGCGGCACGGATGACTCGCGTCACGGTGGCGATGGCGCAGGGCATGTAGAGTGAATAAAAGCGGGGAATTCTACGAAGACCTTCCGAGCTGCTTGCTCCCGGGCGCTCGTTACGCCAGCGGCCGGCAGGAGTCGCCGGACAGGCCATCGGGTGTTGGAGAAGAAAGCCGACGCGGCCGAAGACCTGGCGAATTCTGCAGGCCCACGCAATATGCTGTCGCGCACGAATCCATCCTGCACACGCAGGACTGCCGTTGGGTGCACCCCGGCACTAGCATCGATGGGAGACCCGGGGGTGAGCGGGTTAGCGCCGCGACCGACCTGGAAGCTACAAATGGTCGACACTGCTATATGTGAGGCCCCGGTTCCTCGCTAACGACCTTCTTGCGTGCACTCGAGCTCACTAAGCGGTTAGCCATGAGACGAAGGAACGGCGCTCCCGTTCAAGGCCTCGGGCATCCGCAGTGGTGAAGCCTGCCCGAAGAAGGAGCTAAGCGGCTTAACGGGCATTCACCCCCTCAGGAACTTGGGTCGCCCACCAGGAGATTCAGGTTCTGCGCCGCAGCGCCTGCAGCGCCTTTGCCGAGGTTGTCGAATACCGCGCAAAGCACTGCCTGCCCCGTCCGGTCGTTCGCCGCCACGGTAAGTGTGACCTCGTCGGTACCGTTCAGCGCTTGAGGATCCAGCTCACTGGCGTGCGCCGGGTCCATGAGCCCCTCAACCCGCACGTGCGCGCATGCTTCGTAGCGCGCGTGCAAGCACTCCTGCAGCATGGTCCCGCTGGTTCCGGAGCGCAGCCATTCGAAGTGGATGGGAATGGTCAGCACGATGCCTTGTCTGTACGCGCCATACCCCGGAATGAAGATCGGATCGACCGACAGGCCGGCGTGGCGTCGGATCTCCGGGACGTGCTTGTGCTCCAGCCCCAGCCCGTAGATCTGCACGCCCTTTTTAGGCTCCCCCGGTCTTTCGAAGCGGTCAACGCCAGTTCGCCCCTGGCCCGAATAGCCGGAAATGGCGTGAATGGACAACGGCTGCGCGGCGTCGAGAATCCCGGCATCGATCAGCGGCCGCAGCAGCAGGATGGCGCCGGTCGGGTAGCAGCCGGGGTTACTCACGCGTGAGGCTTTTCCGATCCGAACCGCCTGGGCTGAATCGAGTTCAGGCAAACCGTACGTCCACCCCTCGGAGACTCGGTGCGCCGAACTGGCATCGATGATTCGCACGCCGGGCTCTGAGACGAGGCTGACAGCTTCGCGGGCTGCCGCATCCGGCAGGCAAAGCATTGCGACATCACAGCTGTTCAGTGCTTGCCGTCGTGCCTCCGGGTCTTTGCGAAACTTTTCGGGCAGGGTGATCAAGCGCAGGTCGGGGCGCTGCTCCAGCCTTCGGCGAAGGTCCAAGCCGGTTGTGCCTTGGTCGCCATCGATGAAGATACGGGTATTCATGGCCGTGAATCTAAGTGCCTCGCGGCGTTAGCGCCAGCTAAAAAAATTGAAGCGCCCATTCAGAATCCGTAAACTCGGTGCATGAGAGAAATCAGTCTGGACCATCTGCGCACACTGGTGACTGCCGTCGAGTTGGGATCGCTTGCCGCGGCCGCTCGAGCGCTGCACATCGCCCCACCCACCGTCACGGTGCACATCGCGGATCTTGAGAGGCGGCTCGGCGTGCGGCTGTTGTTGCGGGGCGGCGGTCGAGCCGCTCCCACTTCAATCGGCCAGCGATTTGTCGATCGGGCGCGGCGACTTCTGGCCGACGCCGACTTTGCCGTCGAGGAAGTCCGCGATGCGCTCGCGGGGCGGGGCGGAGAGGTGCGGCTCGGCGCCTCCACGAGTGTGCTGGTGCATCTTCTGCCAGCGGTGCTGGAAGCCCTCCAGCAGCTCGCGCCTGCGGTCAAACTGCGCCCCGTCATACTCACTTCCCGAGAAAGCGTGATGCGCGTCGCTGCGGCAAGTATCGACATCGCTGTCGTCGCGCTCCCGCAGGACTCGCTTCCCGGCGTACGTATCCAGCGCTGGCGGCGCGATCCAGTGCAGGGCCTCGTGCCTGCGCAGTGGAAACCACCGGCGCGCCTGAGCGCAAAGTGGCTTTCGGGAAAGCCCCTCATCCTGAACGACGCTTCCACCAGCCTGTTCCGGCAAACTGCTGAATGGTTCGCTGCTGCCGGCGTGCATTGCAAGGCTCACATCGAAACCAACTATGCGGATGCCGCGCGCAATCTTGTTGCCGCTTCGTACGGCGCGGCGCTGTTGCCACAGGAGGCGGCAAGCGCGACCCAGGATCCGCGGATCGTCGTTCGTCCGCTCAGCCCTCCTTTGTGGCGAGAGCTTGGCATCGTCTCGCGCCAGGGCGAAGAAGAGGGGCCCGTTTACCATGTGCAACAGGCTCTCGCAAGGGCGGCTCGCCCCTGAATGAACACCACATGGCCGCGAAGGGCCAACCGCCGACCCATGAAAATCAAGGTGCTCCCCTGGGGGCGCAAATCCTAGAGCGGCTGCACCGATCCTTTTGAATCTCAGTCGCCTTCGTTCAGGGCATTAACGGCGCCGACCGCGACATTGAAATGCCGCACCATCTGATTGAAGCGAGCGGCGTCACGACTCTCCTTGAGAGACCGGTACTCTCCGACCATCGTTGTCAGGGAATCGGTCAGTTGGCGGTAGTTGATACGGATCGCGTTTTCCGGCAAGGTCTTCTCCACCTCGCGCTGAAGCGTCAGCGTGGACTCGAGTCCGCTGACGAGGCGATCCGCCTTTGCATAGCTGTCTGCGTTCCTGAGGCTCGCGCCATCGTTGAAGCTTCCGATGACATCCTTTGCCTGCTGCATACCGAGCCGAGCGGCGTACATCTTCCGGTTACCCTGCGCGTTCAGTGCAGCGATCTCCGCATCGACGCTGCGGCGATGGACTTCCTCTAGCCCCTTTTCGAACGCCTCGTACGCATCGTGGCTGTCCTTGAACGCCTGGCGGATCAGGATGTCTTGCGCCATGCCCTTGGCCAAGTTGTCTGTCTTGTAGGCCTTGGAGGTGAAATAGGGTTCGATCTCCCTCATCAGCGATACCAGTCGATCGATCGCTTCGATCAGCGTATCGGCTTGTGCATCCAGAGCCTCGGTGTCCGCGGCCTTGATCGCACGGCCCTGCTTCAAAGCGGGAACCGCCTGTGCAATCCAGCCTGCGCCTACGCCGATATCGTCCTTTGCACTGCGGGCCGGTACGTTCACGTCGAAGTACCTCTTCATCGTATCCCTGAGTCCGAAGCTGTCCGACAGCTTGTTGAAGCCTTCGGTATACGCATTCATCTTCTTGACGGTCGACTGGGCGTCCAGGGCCGCCGGCGGCGCTTGCTGCACGGGCGGAGCCGCATTCGTGGAAACGGGCGCAGCGGGCGGTGGTATGTCGTTGCGGCAAGCAGCCAAGAGCAGGGCGCAAAGCAACGGCAGCAGTCCACCGATCCTTCGGAGCGACGATCTTGCGTCTGAAATGGTTCGAGGGTTCATCGCATCTGATCGTAGTTGCCGGACATCGGAACATCATTCCTGCATGGGCAGGATTTGAAGAGCGCGAGCGGGAGAGATTGGCCAGTTTGACCGCCGCAGGGGCGAGCACGGAGCGAAAGACAAGTAAGACTCGATCTTGGTGCGCGCCAGTGCATCGGGCGCTGGGACCACCGACTGCAGTCAGGAAGGCTGTGTCGGTGAGGCACCACTGTCAATCCGACTCTTGAGTGACTGTACGGCCTGCTTCCTGGCGGGCAACACTCTCGACTGCGATCGGGCATCCAACGCCCAACGGAGATCCAGACGTTGCTGGATAGAAAAGGGATCAGGATGAATTGGTTGGGACCGTTGGCCATGGGCGTGCTGGCTTTGCTCGTCACGGTGTCCTGGTTGCGACGGTTCGAGACGGCTGGTGCCACCGGCAAGCGGATCATTTACTTCGTCATATTTGCCGTTTCGTGGACGGCTGGCAAGTCACTGGTGCAGCCTCGCATCGACAGGCTCGTCTTGGCAAGCAGCATCGAGGGTGAGCTGCTGAAAAATGTGACGTACGTGGCGCTCAAAGAGCATGAGCCGGACACGTACAAGCGGGTTCTCGACAAATTGGAAGTCGATATCAAGGCCGGGGCGATTGCGGAAGCGGCGTATGCAAGCATGGGCCGGGAATTCGGGATTGTTCTCGAGAAACGACTTCCCATCACGTCCGATGCAGCCGCGATCGCGTTCATGAAAGTCAAAACGGAGCAGATCAAAGTGCTCTTCGATCGAGGTGGTGATACCTGCTATCTCGGCTTGCACCCGGAGCTTGTGCAGGACCAGGCCAAACTTTATTCACGATTCTCACCTGCGCTCGAGGATGCGGGCTATGTCGCGATGGCACAGGTCATCCGCGACGCACGACTCCAGCCGATGGCCGCTGTGACCGATGCGCAGATCGATGAGACAGGCGTGATCGATTCCTTGCAATTGGAGCCGGACGTCTGGGCAGATGTCGCCAACATGGATGCTCCAAAAGCAGATCTCGCCCTGCGCCGGCGAGATTGCGAAATCTGGCTCAGGTTGCAGGAGGCAGTCCTTAAGCTTACCGAAGATCGCGCGGGCGCTTTTGTCAGGTACCAGTTTGCCCATGCCTGAAGCTCATGCCACGCATCGCGGGTGGCCCTGCCGACGGAAGCGCACGCGCCAGCCTGAGTGTCGGATGAAACGCATGGGTCACGACTCATGCCGAAGCTGAGAGATCCAATTTCCTGCACCACCGAGCCGCTGGACCGCGGGGCGCATCGTCTGCCAAGAGTCATTCACGGTTGTTGGCAGATCGATCAGGGCGGGGCACGCCCATACGGAGAAGTCTTGATCAGGCGGAACTCTCCGTTGCGCAGTTCGTGGAACTCGATCACGTCTTTGCCGTCTTCTCGGTCCATGTCGCCCGCCCGAATCATCAAACGGCTCGACAGATGGTAGATGAGTTCTTGCCCGTCTTCGTGCGCGTACTGAGGCTTCAGCGGATGAACACTCATCACTGGGCCAGGCAATGGTATGGCACGGCCGGTCGACGCGTCGATCACTGCGCCAATGCTGCATCCGCTGCCGCCGCAGCCCCAGCGCGCGACGATGTAGCGGCCAGCGAACTCAGGCTTACGCAGGGCGATCGCCTTGCGCAATCGGGTGCGGTAGGAGCGGGAGAACTCGCCGTCCAATACCAGCGGGTGATTCGGCCCCCTGTGCCTCGCTCCAGCCGGATAGTCCTCGAACTTTGGCGTGACCGCCGCGTCTTGTGCGTTCGCCAAAACGGTGAAAACAACCGAAGCGCCGATGAGGCATCTAACCAGGCCGGTGAGAGATTGGGCTTGTCTCATTCAGGTACCCCAAGGTGCTCAGTTGATCTGAAAATCGAGATGTGCAGCTTGCGCTCGATCGCAGCGCATTTGCCGCAGCCCGTCGCCGGCGCAGCACAAGTATGACCCGCAAGGCGAGGTACAAAGCCAGCCTCCCCCTTTATGCAAAAGCATGATGATGCGGACACCAAGATATGGGGCGTGGCCGCTTGTCGCAACAACGGAACACCCGGAACTTAAAACCGAGACGCCGCAGTTACATTCGAGCCACTGCGGGCTGGTCCGCTTCTCCAACCTAGGAAAGATCAATGGCGCAAACAGGCACACCCGACCAAAGCGCAACCCGCCTTTTCGGCGATTTCGCACCCAAGCTGGCGCAACTCACCGATCAGACACTGTTCGAGGACATATGGGAGCGTCCCGAGCTCTCCAAACGCGACCGCAGCATGATTACATGCGCCGCGCTGGTAGCCCTCGGAAAAACGGAGCAGATGGGATTCCACTTTCCCCGTGCGGTAGAAAACGGCGTGACGCAGGACGAACTTGTAGAGCTCATAACCCATGTAGCTTTCTATGCAGGTTGGCCGAACGCCGTCTCCGCGATTCTCAAAGCCAAGGATCTTTTCGGGGCCCAGCAACCCACGTCCTAAGCTTTGCACAAGTAGTGATTTGGTCGACGCTCGAAGCAAGCGGGCTTTCGCATTCGGTACCTGCCCAAGCGCACGGCGAAGGAGCGTCAGAGGGTTCCGCGGAGGATCGTGCAGCGGATCAATGGGCGCAACCTGTTCGAGGTGGCGCGGGCGTATGACTCACACCGCGGTATGTACGGCAGATCCTTGCTCAGCAACGTGTGCCGCGCTGATCGTTGAGGCAGCAAGTAGATGGGATGTCCCCGCACTATCAGACTCAGACGCACGCGGAAGCCCTGCGATTGCAGGGTATTGAGTTCAATGCGCCGTGAATCACACTTGGGACTAGTTAGACCGAGGGCGGAGATTCATGCAAAGGAACCACGTGCAAAAAACCAGATCTGTTAAATCCTGGGCCGTCACGGCCACGCTCGCTGGCGCGGTCGGACTTCTGGCGGCGTGCGGTGGGGGAGGCGGTGGCGGGAGCGCCGGCTTCTTCCCTCTCCCCAATGCTGGTGGAGGGCAATCGCAGCCTCCTGGTCCAGTTGGAGGCGATCCCGGCAATCCTGGCCCCGGCGGTACCCCTGCCCCCGGAGGCAACCCGAACGCGAGCTTCAGCATCGGCGGCAAGGTTTCAGGTCTGCTTGGACCAGTCACTTTGCTATTGAACGGCACAAATATTCTTAAAGTCGACACCGACGGAGATTTCAAGTTTCCCACTGCGCTAGCGAATGGCACGGCCTACGCAGTGACTGTCAGCGCTGCGCCGCTTTGGCAGCAATGTGCCGTCGCAGAGGGAAGCGGCACAGCATTGACAGACATCAACACCGTGGCTGTGACTTGCGGTGCTCCGACAGCAGCTGTTTCAAAGCTTGCTGGCGCGGATGACCAATCGGCGGGCGCGGCTGACGGGAAGGGAAGCTCCGCGAGCTTTGCCGCTCCCATGGGATTGACATTCGACGCTGGCGGAAATCTTCTCATCTCGGATAGCGGAAATGCCGCGATTCGCTCGCTCGCCTTGGACGGAACGGTCACAACGCGGCCGTTGAACGGCGAGGCAATGGCTGGTCAAGGGCACTTGGTGTTCAACAACTTTGGGGAGATGTTTGTTGCTGGCCATGCCGGGCAGCGCGTCTACAAAATCTTCCCTGACGGTCGGACCTTGGGACTTGGGCCATTCGTCAACGCCACCGGTGTGGCAATGAACGCGGCGGGTGATCTGTTCGTGGCGGACTTCACGGCTTCAAAGATCACGAAGCATGGCAGCACGGGGGGCGTGAAGACGCTTGCGCTGGACGCTTCGATTGGCGCTCCGTTTGGAGTTGCCGTAGATGGGAATGGCACTCTCTTTGTGACCGATCAAGCAACTCATCGAGTGCTTAAGATCGAGAACGAATCCCACGTCACGGTCCTTGCCGGATCGACTCGCGGGAATGTGGACGGCGAGGGTTCCGCCGCGAAATTCAATTTCCCGCAGGGGATCGCTGTAGGTCCTGGAAGGATGGTCTATGTGACCGATACCAATACGGTTCGTGCAATCTTCCCGACGGGCATTGTCGCCACACTGGCAGGAAAGGGTGAGACGGCAGGCGCGGCAGATGGCGTTGGCGCTGCCGCGCGGTTCGCGGATCCAAGCGCCGTTGCGGTAGGACCAAATGGTGATCTCTATGTGACCGACAGCCTCAACAACAGCGTTCGAAAGCTTTCTAAGCCCTAAGTCTGGACACCGGAACTGGCCGGGCGCGATCATTGAATCGCGCCGGCTCAGGGATACTGGGTAGTTTGAGTCGAAGAGCGCGCGAGAAAGAAAATGCTTTACCGTCAGAAGGTTGACCGCCCCGCCGTTGACACACCGGTCCAACCCGGCCGGTGACTGCTACCGGCGGAACTCTTTGCACACGCGGCATGAGGAAAACACGGCTGAGGCGTTTGAGAAAGATTGCGGAGATCTTGCGACGCCGGCGCTATTCAACATCGTCATACCTGCCGGGTAGATTTGAAGTTCTGAGCGAAATCTAGCCAGAGACATTGCCCAACTGAGGCGAATCGGTTTCAACGTCGTTGGGGGGCTGTCGGCGGATCCCTGGCCATCATCGAAGCGGAGGCGTGCGCGGTAGCGCGTGCCTTCGGGGTGTGAGCGACCAAGGAGGCCGCGGCCTCCCTGATGGAGCGGCTGATCTGCCGGCTGGGTGGGGCGCGCCTGTACCTGCCCAAGCGTACGCCGGAAGAGCGTCAACGGGTGCCGTGCGAGATCGTGCAGCGGTTCAATGGGCGCAACCTGTTCGAACTGGCTCGGGAGTACGACCTGACGCCTGCGACACTGCTTTGCGGGGAGAAGTAAATGGAACTGCACCCTTCTGCCTTGGCCAAGGGGCAATGGGCGATAGGCCCGACCTTATCAAAGGAATTGTTCTCGCTTTGGGCGCGATGTTGTGCTGGACGGCGTACGGTCTTCTCAACGCTGCTTGGTTGCGCCGTTACCCTGAATTGCATGCAACCGACTGGGCGAACTGGCTAGGCGTTGCCACGGGCGCGAGTGCTGTTGTCTTGTGGTTGCTGGCCGGCAGTGACATCAGTTCAGTCCAGTCAAAGGCCGATCCTGTAGGCTTCATCCTGATTAGCCTCGCAATTGGGATTGGGTCTTCTTGGCTGGCAACAGTATTGTGGAATGTCGCAAGCCAGCGCCTGCCCGCAGATCTTTGCGGCCAACTTATCGTGAGCGAGACAGTGTTCGCGTTGCTCTATTCGTTCGCTTGGGACGGCAGATGGCCGCGATTGACCGAAGCTGCGGCGGCGACATTGTTCATTTTGGGAATGCTTGCCTCCTTGCGAGCACACCAGCGAACCGGGGCTGGCGGATGACGGCGATCGCGAATGCAACGCGCTTGGCAGTTCACTCGACGATCACACGCTCCTAGATGAGGCTCTCTGGTGCATGCAATGAAGCCGCTCAAATTCATCAGTCTCTGCGGATGCCTGATCGTGTCGCTCGCATTCATCGCTCGCCTTCCATTGGTCGAGCGCGAGACCACATTCACTGCCGCACACCGGCGCGCGTTGAATGTGCCAGGCGTCCTGCGGCAATTGTCTGCGAGCTACTTATGGTTGGGATGGGTTGCAGGCTTCGGCGCAGTCGTCGCCGAAGTGGCAGCAAAAAAGCTCCAAATGACTCCTGCCGAATTGGGCTTGCTGTCGGGCCTTTTCGGTACGGCGGTGATACTAGGAAACCTCATGAGCGGGTGCTTGCGGCGAGCGCTGGGGGAAGCTGCCTTGCCGCTACTTGCGCTGGTCTCCGCCGCGGGGCTGTTCGCGTTCATACTGCCAGTGCGTTCGGGAATACAGTTGGCTTTACTGGGGTTGCCTTGGGCATTTGGATATAGAGGGGCCGGTCCGTTGCACCATGCGAGGCTCAGCTTGCTGTCGGAGCCCTCCAGAGGCACTATCAATTCGTATCATGCAAGCCTTCTGAATCTTGGAATATTTTCAGTCAGCGTCTTGCTTGGGACATCGGTGCGCGACGCATCGCACTCGATCTTCTGTGCAGCGACTGGAGCTATTGCGCTCTGTGGCGCGTGTCTGCTGCTTCCATTTTCTCTTCGGGAGACCGATAAATGACAGTTGCACGGCTTTGGCGCACACGCATTGACCTCAGTAGGGCTGAGGAGTACGAGCGCTTTGCGCAGAGCGTCTCGCTGGAGATGTTCCGCAGTCAACCGGGCTTTGTCGCCGTCACGATGTACCGTCGCGCTGAAGAGTGTGCCGTTTTGACATTGTGGGAGACGGAAGCGGCTGCTGCTGCACTAGATTGCGCCGAAAGCTATCTTAGGACCGTCGCGCAGATCAACGCTTCAGGTTTCCTTCGTCCGCCGCAGAGCGTTGAGGTCAGTGCGGTACATGTTTTTCACGCCAAGGTCACCGAAAACCAAATTCCGTAGAGTTTGTTCTATGCAACCTGTAATTGCAGGAGCCTCAAGCTGGTCTTCTGCGTGACATAGTTCGCATCGCGGCTTCGCGACTGCCACAAGCTAAGTTGATCAAAAATGTTCCACATGTACTCGCCTTATCAGGCGGTCTTGTCGTGTGTATCGCAAATTAAGTACCTTGGCACATGATCCGTCTTCACTACGCGCCAAGCAGCGCTTCGATGATTCCACATATCCTTCTGGAAGAAATTGGCGTTGCTTATGAGCGCGTGCTTGTCAACACCGGGGAGCAGGCAAATCGCGACCCGGCATACCTGCGTCTGAATCCGAACGGCCATGTTCCCGTGTTAACCGACACGGACTCGGACACGGTCTTGTATGAGACGGCCGCGATTGCGCTGTATCTATGCGATGCGCATCCACACTCAGCTCTTGCGCCTGTGTTGGGCACAACCGAGCGCGCCCAGTTCTATAAGTGGATGATGTGGCTGACGAATACGCTGCAAGCGGCGTTGATTATTTATTTCTACGCTCATCGCTGGATGGATGCGGGCAACGACGCTGGTGTGGCTGAGCTCAAGCGCAACGCCGAAGAGCGTATTGACAGCATGCTCAGCCAGCTTGACGCTGAGGTGGCGCGAACAGGTGGGCCTTGGTTCATGGGAGCGGAGTACACCGCCCTTGATGCCTATGCATTTACGCTATGCCGCTGGACCCGCAACTTTGATCGAACGACGCCCGCACGCGATCGCAGTTTTTTGGGCCCCTACCTTCTCCGTATGCTGGCGCGTACCTCGGTACAGCGCGTGTTAGCAAATGAAGGGCTTTCTTCGCCGTATATTTGAATTGACGTTCTGCCGCCGCTCCGCGATCCCGACTGTTTGCGGCGCGCCCAACATTCAGCTATTTTCCCATGTGAATGACAATGCGAACCCGAATAAAAATTTGCTGCATTAGCTCCAGCGATGAGGCGGAGTTAGCTATACGGGCGGGAGCTGACGCACTCGGTTTGGTGGGAGCAATGCCCAGCGGTCCCGGAGTGATTGAAGACGACGCGATTCAGGCGATTGCCAGAGATCTGCCAGCCGCCATTTCAGCATTCCTCCTCACGCAGGAATGCAGTGCAGACGCAATCATGGATCATGTTTCGAGATGCCAGGTCACGACTGTGCAGATCGTCAACCATATCGCGCCTCGTGAACTGCAACGGCTGCGTGAAGGCATGCCCGCGCTGCGCATTGTGCAGGTCATTCACGTCGAAGGTGCTGACGCATTGCAATTGCTCGGCGAGTATGAAGAGTTCGTGCACTCGTTCCTCCTCGACTCCGGATCGCCCACGGCGCCGATTCCGTTGCTTGGTGGCACGGGGCGCATTCACGACTGGTCTGTTAGCGCCGAGTTCGTCCGGCGGTCCCGACGCCCGGTGTTCCTCGCGGGAGGGCTTTCGCCTGGCAACGTGGCTGAGGCGATCAGGCTCGTACGGCCGTATGGCTTGGACATCTGCTCCGGCGTAAGGACTGCAGGGCGATTGGACGGCGTGAAACTCGCCTCCTACATCGCTGCGGTTCAAGCAAGAGACGCAGAGCTTTACGGTGGAACCATCGGTCATGCAGATGAGCGCGGCGCTTCACCTGGCTGAGGGCGAGTCAGCGCGCTGTGCGTCATAACCGCAACTTTGCGCTGCATGCGACCTTGGGGTTGGGGCTGCGCAACTGCACCGAAAGTCGATGGTTGGTAAGCGCGCGTTGATCCCGTCTTGAACTGCGGGCGAGTGTCCATGACGATGGTGTCCACCAAGGATTGAACCGACCCCCAAACCTCGGACAGTTATGGTTTCATGCGGGTGCCGCGGCAGCCTGCATCCTGTACGCCACCGGGCTCAGGCCGCCGAGCCCGAGCTTGATGCGATCCACGTTGTAGTAGCGAATGTAGTCGTGAAGGGCGTTTTTCAATGTCTCGGTCGTGTCGAACTTTTTGAGATGGAACAGCTCGCACTTCAGTGTTCCGAAGAAGCTCTCCATGGCCGCGTTGTCATAGCAGTTGCCCTTCCGGGACATGCTCTGGACGACCCCGCTTTGATGTAGGCGTTTGCGGTACACAGGCATGCGGTACTGCCATCCTTGGTCCGAATGCAGGATCGGTCGCTGGCCTGAGTCGAGCCGGTTGAACGCCTTGGTGAGCATGTTCTTTATCATGATCGGGAGCGGACGCTCTGCAATCTCGTACGACACGATCTCGCGGTTGTAGAGATCCATCACCGGCGACAGATACAGCTTCTGGTTGTTCACCTTGAACTCGGTCACGTCGGTCACCCACTTTTGGTTGGGCTCATCTGCTGTGAAGTCGCGCTCCAAGCGGTCCGGGGCCGTCTCGGAAGCAGCGCCGTCGTAGGTCTTGTAGCGTTTAGGGCGGACCAGCGACTTCAACTGCATCTCGACCATCAGCCTCTGGACCGTCTTGTGGTTGACAACGAGACCTCGCTGGCGCAGTTCGGCGGTGACTCGGCGATAGCCATACCGACCCTTGTGACGGTTGAAGATCTCGCGGATCTTCGCTTTCAGGTCGCATTGCCTATCACCTGTGCGGAGAGCCTTCAGCTGGTAGTAGAAGCTGCTGCGCGCCAGCTCAGCAGCGCGCAGCAGATCGGCGAGAGGGAAGTACGGCCTCAACTCGAGCACGATCAACGTCCTTTCACGGGCGCCGAGCGCGACTTGCTTCGAGCCAAGGCCTGCACTTTTTTTAGGTAAGCATTCTCCGCGCGCAGTTGCTGGAGATCGCGTAGCAACTCCTCGCGGCTGCGTTGGTCGTTCGTCACCGCTTCGCGGTCATTGCGCTTGCTCGACGGCTTGCTCATCCTCGTCTGTTCCCACTTCCACCCAGGCTGCAAGGCTGCCGCCCCATGAGCGGCGTACAACCGGTTCCACTCTGCCACCAGGTC
>NZ_JAVDUZ010000022.1:0-33301 GCF_031456585.1 Variovorax sp. 3319 | reverse complement strand
GCACTCTCTTCATTAGGCAGCGGGCGCGCCTGCATTGCTGGCGCTTCCATGGGGCGATTCGGAAGCCTTGGGACCCGCGCAGGCGCAATGCGTGTGCGGCAAGAGGCAAGAGGCAAGAGGCAAGAGGCAAGCATTGAAGGTGAAGGCCCCATGGCCTGGACCGCATCCATGCGCAGCAGTCGCTCAACGCCCGTTACGGGTGGACGCTGCCCTGCGCCTTGAGGTATGAGGATCGGCTGGTGGGGCTGCGCTGCACGCCGTGCGCGGCCTCACCGTCGCATCACACGCAGCCTCACTGCATCGCTTCCAGCCGCTCGAGCGAGCGCCCTCGGCGTGCCCGTTCGATCCCGCCTAGAAGAGCCCGCGCTGCGGCGTCGTCAAGGCCGCGAAGCTCTCTCCAATGGGCTGAAGAATGGCATCGGCAATCGGCTGGAGCTGCCGCGTCAGGTAGTGTTCGTAGTCGATGCGCGAACGGCGGGCCTCCAGCGGCTCCGGGCCGCTCTGGGTCATGACGTACTGGATCCAGCCGCCCTTCTGATACTGCCTGGGCCGACCGACCCGATCATTGTGCTCGTCGGCGATGCGAGCGGCCCGCACCTGCGGCGGTACGTTGACCATGTAGGCGTCGAGCCGATGCCGCAGGCGCTTGCGGTAGATGAGCAGGTCGTCCTTGCCGCCCGCCAATGTCGAACTCGCGTAGTCGGTCACGAACGCCTTGTAGGGCTTGCCCTGGAAGATCCGTGAAAGCAGGCCCTCCTGGAACTGGCGCGCCAGCGGGGTCCAGTCGCTGCGTGCCATCTCCAGGCCGCGATACACCATCTCTTCCTTGCCCGCGGCATCGACACTCAGGCCCGCGTAGCGCTTCTTGCTGCCCACGTCCGAACCGCGAATGGTGGGCATGAAGAACTTCCTGTAGTGGGTGTCGACCTCGATCTCGAGAAAGCTGGCCAGGCCCTGCTCCTCGCGCAGGGTGCGTGTCCACCAATCGTTGATGTCGGCCGCCAGGCTGGCTGCGACGGCGTGCGCCTGCGCGTTGGTGTGAGTACGCTTGAGCCAGATGAAGATGGAGTCGGTGTCGCCATAGATGGCCTCGTAGCCGCGCCTCTCCACGAACTCGCGCGTGCGCTTCATCATCTCGTGCCCTCGCAGCGTGACGGCCGACACCAGCTCAGGGTTGAAGAACCGGCACTCGGCCGCGCCGAGCACGCCGGCGAAGGAATTCATGAGCAGCTTCAGCGCTTGCGACAGCGGCTCGTTCTTCGCGCGCTTGGCCTCGTCCCGGGCGCGCCAGAGCGTGGTCACGATCTCGGGCAGGCAGTGCTTCTCGCGCGAAAACACAGTCCCTTGGGGTCCCTTGACCGCCTGGGCCGGGTCGCCGGCATTCGAGCCCTCGACGAGGCCCACCGGATCGACCAGGAAGGTCCGGATGATCGAGGGATAGAGGCTCTTGTAGTCCAGCACCACGACCGAGTCGTAGAACCCCGGTTTCGAGTCCATCACGTATCCGCCCGGATAGGCCTTGCTCGCAATCTCGCCCACGTTCGGCGCCACGTAGCCCAGGCGGTGCATGCGCGGCATGTAGTGGTGGCTGAACGCGGCAATGGAGCCGCCGAAGTGGTCGGCCTGCAGACCGGTGGTCTGGGCTCGCTCCATCACGAACTGCAGCAGCTTCGTCCTCTCGAAGATGCGCAAGACCAGCTCGCAGTCCCGGATGTTGTAAATCGCGAGCGCGGGCTTGTCTTCCTGGTAGCGCCGCTCGATCTCCGCCATCTTGTCGTATTCGTCGCCGAGGGCCTTGCCTTCGCCGAGCAGCGCCTGCGAGACGTTCTCGAGGCTGAAGGACGGGAAGCTCCACACCGCGGCCTTGAGTGCGTCGATACCGTCGATGACCACCCGGCCCGGCGTGGGCGCGAACAGGTAGCCCTGCTTGCCCGGATGGGTGCGCCATTCGATCGGGCGGCGCTCGCGTCCGAGGAGGAGCTGCACGCCGCAGGCGTCGGCCGTCTTCTGCAGCACCCGCAGGTCGAACTGGATGACGTTCCAGCCGATGACGACGTCGGGGTCGTTCCGCTCGAACCAGTCGTTGAGCTGCTCGAGCATGGCCTTGCGGGAGGCGCAATAGATCAGCGAAAACGCCATGGGCCGATCCGCCCCGGACGCCGCGTCTGGCGGCGGCGCTTGTGGGTGCCCTGGAGGCGGTTCGCCCAGCATGAAGACGACACGCTCCGGCGTGCCGTCCAGCGCGACGGAATAGAGCGCTTCGTCCTGGCTCGTTTCGATGTCCAGCGACACGACCTTCAGCACGGGGCGATAGTCGGGTGCGGGCTTGAGTTTGCAGTCGACGATGGCAGCGCGCTCTTCCCGTCCTCCTTCCACGCTCACGCCGGCGGTGATGAAGCGTTCCATCAGGTAGCGGTCGTGCGGGCGCACGTCGGCTTCAAGCAAGGGAATGCCCTGCGCCTGGAGCGCGCGTGCCAGCCGGCCGAGCTGGCGAAAGTGCGTCGCATAGACACCGACGACGGGGTCCTGCTGGAAGGTCCTGAGTTCGAGCCCGCGCAGCTGAATGCCCGAGAGATCTGCGAGGTGGGCCTCGACCGCGGTCCGATGCCGGGCGGCGACGAATGCCACGCTGCGGCGCGAGGTCAGCAATACTTTCCTCGGCCCGGCATCGGTTGCGAGCCAATACTCGATCTCCGTGCCGGCGGGCGCATCGCGCCAGTGGCGCGTGAGGATGAAACCCTTGAGTACGGTGGATGTCACGAGAGCTGCAGCGGGTGCGTGAGTGCGGTCGGGCGGATGAAGGCGGAGGCGATTTTCGCGCGGCCGCGTCGGGCGGCCATCTGTCCGGATGAGTGTTTCATCCGCGAGATGGCAAGGCGCACAGCATGTCTCGCCAGGCCGTAGAAATACCTGCGGGCCAGCGGCGAAGAGCCGCACCACGCAAAGCGGGCGAGCGCAAGCAAGCTCGATGTCGATGTCGACAAGCTCGCGATCGAGGCCCCGGGTTTTTGGTCGCCGCCTGCGAGCCTTCGTGTCGACTGCAAAGTCGGATGTTCCCGGCGTGCTTCATTGCCTCCGACTACTTTGGACACCCAGACCTGCCCAAGGCGCTTTGACGGCCGCGCACGGCCCCGTTGCTTCACGCCCTGCCCCGCACAGCAGCAAGGGGGGACGGACGGCGGCAAGCCGGCATGACCGGCAGACGATGGGCACCGGGCCGCGGAACCAGACCTCCGTCCGCAACGGTCGCAGCGGCTCGGGGCGCAACCCGGCAGCGCTTCAGGTCGTCGCAGCGGCCGCGCGCTCGCGGGCCTCGGCGGTCCGCAGGTACATCGACGTCGTTCCCGCGAGCGCATGGCCGAGGTTGTTTTGCACCACCTCCAGCGCGAGCGGCGGCTGTCCTTCGCGCCCTCGGAGGGCATGCGCACCATGGGAATGGCGCAGCCAGTGCGTGCTGGCTTTCCTCAACTGCTGCGCCTCGGCACCGTCGAGACGTTCGGCGGCGCGTGCGAGGAAGGCCTTGATCGCCTGGTAGAGCCCAGACGCCGACCAGGGCACGGGCCGCAGCTGGGCGTCGAAGCGCGCGAGCACCGGAATCCCGCGGTTGCAAGGGGCATCCACCTTTCGCTCGAGGCCGTGCCGCGCGAGCTCCTCGCCGAGCTCGTCGACCAGCTCGGCGGGCAGCGGCACCTGACGGCGACGCGCGCCGCGACCGGTCACCGACAGAACCCACTGGACGACAACCGCACCCTCAGCGGATGTGGTGCTCACCGGCGCCAGGTCCTCGCATCGCAGGGCCGTGACCTCGGCGAGCCGAAGCCCGGTGGCATAAAGCCAGCGCATCGCGCGGCGCAGGCGGCGCCCCGGCGGCGTGTCGGCATGCCGGCGCAGCAGCGCGTCGACATGGTCCCATTGCGCAAAACTCAGCATGCGGTGCGTGCCGAGCGGCAAATGCCGATCGGGCGGCAGCGCCACGTCCGCGAACGGATTGGCCAGCACGTAGCCCTGTCCCACGAGGAAGGCGAACAGACCGCGCAGGATGATCAACGCCTGGCGCAGCGCCGCGGGCGTGAGCGCGCCTTCCAGCGGCCGCCATTGCGGAGACCAGCGCTGGTGATGGCGGGGCCCGCACCAATCCGGCGGAGGCGCCGCGAGGAAGGCACGATAGGCGTGCGCGTCCTCGCCGGACAGCGACGACAGCGCCTTGCCGCGCTCGAGCACCGCCCAGAGCAGGAGCCGCTCGGCTTCCTTGCGGTACGAGCGCTGCGTGGCGGACAACTTGCCCTCCGCGCCGCCCTGCTCTCCCTTGGCCGCCAGCCAGGCGCCGATGGCCGCGTGGTCATCGGCAGCCTCCAGCCGGCAGGACCCGGGCGGCGCGCGAAAGCACCCAGCACGTCCGTCGAGTGCGGCCGGCACCACGAACTTTTCGTAGGGCACCAAACCCGTCGCCGGCGGCACGATCGCCGCCAGCGTGACCGGGCTCAACCGGGCGCGCGGCTGCGTGGCATGCACGGCGACGCGAAGGCCGGGCACCCCTTCGTTCGCATGCAGCCACTCGAGAATCCGCGCGGCCTTGCGCTCGCCGACGCCCGGTACCTGGACCCACCACCGCGCGCCCGCGGCGTTGATGCGCCCGACCAGTGCTTCAAGCGTCGGCAGGCCTGCGCGCTCGAGCCGCTCGGCCAACGCCGGATGAAGCCAGGCGGCCACCCCGTCGCCGGGCCGCGGGTCCTGCGCCACCAGGCTTTCGAGCCATCGCAGCGCCTCGAGCTGCCGTGCGATGACCCGTGCGCGCCGCGACGCCGGGGCACTGCACGCGCCGCCGCCCTGCCCTGCCCTGCCGCGAGCCCGCGGGTGGGCGGCTTCGTAGGCTTCGATCTGCTCGGCTTCCGAGAACTCCTCCATTCCCCGCGACGCGGCGAATTCCGCCAGGCTCGGGAGCGCTGGGGACGCGGCGACACGCCTCGGATCGAGCAGGATGAGCCGGGCGGTGCCGGGCTTACGCTCACGCCGCGCCGCGGCAGCGAAAGCATCGCGGATCCATGCGATGGTTCGCCGCACGGTCCGCAAGTCGACATGCTCCCCCTCCAGCCGCAGGTAGCGTTCCCAGCTTGCCCGTTCATCGACCCCCTGGGCCAGCGCCCGCATGAACGCGAAATGGCCACGATGCAGCTTGCGCGGCGGGGGCTTGGGCTTTTTCATGGCTTTGGCTCACTGGGCGTGGAGGACCTGGAGCCACCGCCCAAGCCCTGCCAGAACTTCCACCAGCAATGCACTGGGCGCGGTAGCGCCGGCGGCACCGGTGGCAACGGGGCAAACCTGCTGGCGCTCTGACGACGTCGCCGTTCGGCCTCGAGCGCATGTGCCACGCCGAAGGCCTCGCGAGCGCCGCGCGACGCCCGCGCGCGCCATTCGACAGCCAGCTGTTCGAGTTCCGCTTCCTCGAGGCTCTCCAGCTCCCCACGACTTGGCCCGGCCGTGCGGCTCATCGACGCGCTCGTTGCACGCGCAACGCGGCCGCTCGCCACGCAGCCGGATCGCGCAGGGAAGACCATCCGGCGCGCCCGTCACAGCACCGGGTCAGATCCGCGTTGCAATGCATAATCATCAATGTCGATTCTAGATGATTTGAGGCGACATTCCACGAAGTCATGTGCAAGGAACGCAGCAAGTTGTTGATATGCAAGGGGTTTCTGCCTCCGACGGGATCTCGATGCGCGGAACAGATGGACAGCTTGCGGATGCATCGACATGCACCACTTCCGGTGACCCGGCCAAGTCCCTGCCCTTCAACGACTTTTTTTGCAGCCTTGTTCCCTGTGCGGTTCGGACCCGCCTTCGAGGTGGCAGCAGCCCTCGTCGGCTGATGAGAATCCCCATCCGTGCCCTTTCCGGAAACACCCGGGCGGATCAATGCGGCGTGCCTGCCGATCGTCCAGACCGGTACCTGACATCACGGCACGTGACCATAGGCAAAAATGTAGTGAGCACTTGCTCCTACCCGATGTGCTTGAGCCGGATGGATCGCGCCACCGCCTTCAGCTCCGCTTGAATCTGCGCCGATCTGGCGCAACGATCCAGAGGCGGAGCAGCCGGCCTCTGCGATGCGCGGAGGAAATCCCAAACGCGCTCACATTAGGGCCGGTTCGGTCAATTGAGCAGCTGCACCTTGTGCAGAACGTCGGCGATGGCCTTCACCAGCGCGTCCGAGGGCGGCCCTTCCACCGCACTGGGCAGCAGCGTGAGCGTGACGGTGCCGTCCACTGCGCGCACGCACGAACCCACGGCCTTGCCCTCGTTCTGGATCGCGATCTTCTGGGGTTTGGCCATGGCTTCGCTGCCCAGCAGGCGCGCGACCACCATTGCCGGCAGCAGCTTCTGGCCGCGCACCTTTTCGGCGCGCTTGAGGACGGCGCGCCGGTCCTTGTCGAGCGCCGCGTTGAGCTGCTCCGCGTGCCGGTACTGGATCTCGAGCGGACTGCGGAAGCACTCGACCACCGCCGACGGCAGCTGGGCCACGATCAGGGCCTTGCGGACCCAGGTGTGGCTGACGCCGAGCTTCTCGGCCATCTGGCGCTGGGTCGGGAACAGCTGCTCTTCGAGCGCGCGCTGGTACATCACGCCTTGCTCATAGGGCGAGAGATCGGCGCGCTCGCGGTTCTCGCGGTCCATGGCCGCGAACAACTCAGCGTCCCCGAGTTCGTCGACCCAGATGGCCGCGAGCACCGGGATGCCCAGTTCCAGGCACGCGCGGTGGCGCCGGTGGCCGAACACCAGTTCGTAGCGGTCCGGCTGATCCGGCAGCGCCCGCACAAGGATCGGCTGAACGTTGCCGCCCGCCTGCTCGATGTCCGCCTTGAGCCCGGCGAACTCTGCATTCTCGAACGACGCCGGATGACGGTTCGCCCAGCGGGAGGCGCGGATGGCCGAGGGGTCCAGCTTGCGCGTTGGCGTCGAGCCGTCGTAATGGCGAAGCCGCTCGCGCAGCGTCGCGAGTTCGCCCTCCACTGCCTGCATCTGGCCGCGGAAGGCCAGCATCTGCCCGGGGCCGGTGCGCGGGGCGAACTGCCCGGTCTGCGCCGGTGGAAACCTGGTTTCCACGGCGGGCGCGGCGCCGGGCAGCGCAGGCGATGCGGGGGCGGCAGGTGTTGAAGCCTGTGCCGGGGGCGCGGCGGGCTCGGGCAGCGACAGGCCGGCCGTCAAGGCCTCGAGACGTTTACGGGTACTAGCCATTGAAACCTCCATGGCGGTGGAAACCTGGTTTCCACGCGGCTGGCGTGGTGCGGATCTGTGAGCGGCGCGGGTCGGACGGGCGCCGTTGGCGGTGTGGAAACCTGGTTTCCACAAGCGCTATGCACGATGCGTGGAAACCTGGTTTCCACGCGGCTGGCGTGGTGCGGGTCTGCGACCGACGCGGGTCGGATGGGCACCGGCGGCAATTTGGAAACCTGGTTTCCACGAGCCCTGGGCCCGATGGGTGGAAACCTGGTTTCCACGTACCTCGGCCGAGATCCCGGAAGTCGCAGCGCCCTTCTCCGGCCGCGCTCGATCCGTGTGTCGCGCGCGCCGGCCAGGACTGCGGTCCGCCGGTAGGAACCCTGGCACTGCGAGGGGTCGCGTCGCTGACAGAATGGTGTGCAAAGCGGCTCATGGCGCCTCCCCGGCGTCCGACCAGCTGCTCACCACCGACTGCTCGACGAGGTCCACGAACGCATCGTACGCATCGGCAGCGCGCTTGTACGTCTTGGCTGCGCCCTCGTACTTCTGCACATCGTAGACCGTGGCGAACTCGGCCGCCTTGTTGCTGGTCACGCTGGTCTTGGGAATCTCCACCGGCAGCGTGTATTCGCCGTAGGTGGCTTGGATCCACTGACGGACCGCAGGCGTCGCCGGATCGCTCGGATCGACCCGGCTGAGCAGCACGTGCAGGAAGTCAAAGGCCTTGCCCGCACGCTCGCCGCTCTGCGCATCCAGATTGGCGCCAAGGTCGGCCAGCAGCGACCAGAACTGCGCGGACGATGCGAAGTCCAGGCCCGAAGGCGGTACCGGGACAACGATCCCGTTGGCAGCCCACAGGCCGTTGATGGTCACGTAGGAAAGGGAGGGCGGGGTATCGATGACGATCACATCGTAGAGATCGCGCACGCTCTCGAGTCCGGCGTTGAGCACATCCCAGAAACGGGCGCCCGGCTCCTGCATCTGGCGCGCAGGCAGCGCGAACTCGGCCGAAAACAGGAAGGGCGCGGCCGCCACGAGGTCCAGTCCGTCCCAGTAGGTGGAGCGGATCGCGTAGCGGATGTCGCTCTGGCTGCCGTCGCACAAGGGCGCGATGGTCATGTCCTCGCTGATTTCCGCCTCCGGCAACAGGCCGTGCAAGGTGGTCAGCGAGCCCTGCGGGTCCGTGTCGATCGCCAGTACGCGGTGGCCGCGCAGGCTCAGTCCCTGCGCCAGCACCATGGCGGTCGTGGTCTTGGCGACTCCGCCCTTGAAATTGCCCACGGCGATCGTGAACGCCTTCTTCCCGGCCGGCCTCATCTTGTCGGCGCGGTAGGTGCGGGTCCAGGCGCGCAGCTCAGCCAGTTCGAAATTGCGCTTTCCGCCGGCCGGCGTCAGACGGCCGCTCGGAAGGTCGTCCTTGGTGATGCGATACGCCACATGGGCCTTGTCGACGCCGCACAGCGCCGCGAGTTGCGCGGTAGAGTAGACCGGCGAGAGCTTTCTCGCCTCGGGCGCGAGTAGCCGGCCCCGGATCTGCTCGACCATCGACCCCGCGCGCGTCGCGAGCGCGGCGATGCGGGGCATGTCGATGCGAGTGCGCGCGGAACTCGGTGTGGCCAGCGGGACGGGGAGGGGGGCTGTGGAAACCTGGTTTCCACCAGCAACCGGGAGGGGCGACGCCATAGAGAAGAGCCTTATTAGACGGAATACGACCATTCTATGAGAATCCGTCGAATGAACAAGAAGCGCGAAGTAGCTGTGCCTTCGACTGCGTTCTTGTGTGAGACTTCTTGGGGACCAAGGTGAGGTTGATTGGGATTTCCGGTGCGCCGATGTCCTTCATCCGGCCGGAAGGCGGCCGGCTGGGCCGCTGCGAGGTCCGCTATGCCACTTTCGGGCTGGCCAGACGCGCTCCAGCGCCGCCGCTTCCCTTGTCCACTCACATCAAATCCCATCCACCCACACACCTGGGTGCCCGGAATCCCCCCCGATCTCACATCAAATCCCAGCCGATCTCACATTCATTCCCAGTCCTTCTCACAGATCCGGCGCTAAGTTCCTGTCAGTGCTGGGAAATTCGGATCATCAACTCTTCAATCTCCCAAGTGTTTTCTTATCAATGACTCAAGAGCCGCTGCTTCGATCTGTGAATTGACCGATTCACAAAAGACCGGCATCATGTGAACCCACTATTCTCCCCAAGGACCCCATGGAAGAGGGCGAAGCTCCGCGACCGCCGCCCAAGCCGCCCGCCGTCACGGACGAACAGACCGTGGCCAAGGCCAACGAAGCCATTGCCATCCGCCCCAAACGTGGTCGGCTGACATTGCTGTCGCGGCGGATCTACAACGCGCTGCTCTACCATTCCCAGAAGCAGGGCGTCGACGAGCCCGTCTACAAACTGGCGCTGAGCGAACTGATCGGGGATGCCCGCTTCAACTCGAACAACACGGAGCTGCTGAAGTCGCACCTGCGCGACATGCAGGCCACGACCATCGAATGGTCGACCAGCGGCGCCGGCTTGAAGCGCTGGGTGTCATCCCAGCTGCTGGGCACCGTGTCGATCGAGGAGCAGGGCAGGGGGCGGCCCTGCACAATCACCTGGCGCTATCCCGAAGAAATCCGCGAGCGCCTCGTGAAGCCGCACCAGTACACGCGCGTGCTGCTGGAGATCAGCGCGCAGATGCGTAGCTACCCCGCAGCCGTGCTCTACGAAATCGGTGCACGCTATCTCACCTCTCCGAGCCGGCTGTCGATGCGCGAGGATGTGCTGTGGTGGGCGGCCGTGCTGACGGGACGCAGCGACATCACCGAAGTCGACTACCGCTTCCTCAAGCGGGACGTGATCAGCAAGGCGCTGGCGGAGATCGAGGCGCTGTGCGAGGACTTCAGCCTCGAGCTCATCGAGCACAAGCGCGGCCGGCGCATCGAGGAGATCCAGTTCCGCGTCGTGCCGAAGATGCAGCAGCGCCTCGGCGCGGCCGACGATCCGAGCCGCAACGTGTTCGACCTGGAACTTGTCGCCAAGCTGGTGGGACTTGGCCTCAAGCAGGACGAGGCACAGGATCTCTATGCGTCCACCGACGAAGGGCAGTTGCGCGCCACGCTCGAGCATGTGGAACAGCGCCTGCGCAGCCAGGCCCTGCCATCGCTCAAGTCGCCCGCCGCTTACTTCAAGGATGCACTCAAGAAAGGCTATGCAGGCGTCAAGGGGTCGGTCGAGCCGGCGGCCTCCGGCGGCGCGCTGGCATCCTCCGCTGCCAGCCGACCTCCGGCGATGCTCGACAGCCAGGACCGGATGCACCGGATCCGCGAACTCTGGGACAACGACCGCATGCAGAAGGCGAAGGCGCTCTACCAGGAAATGCCCGAGCCCATGCAGTCGGAGATGCGCGCGCGCTTCGAGACGGAGCGACTCGCGACCGTTGCGGCACCCATCGCGCGCGCCTGGCGCCGCGACGGGCCCGCTAGCCGCATCGCCGCCACCACGTTCCATCGCTGGCTGGCGCAGATCACCTGGCCCGAGGAACCCTCTGACCGGGTGCTGCTCGATTTCGCGCTGTCGCAAGGCGTCGCCGGCATGTGACGGCACGCTGCAGCAGAATGTGAGTGGACACTCCCTGTAGGATTTGCTGCAGGGCCCTGACCAGCGGCGGCGACCTTCGACGATCGCGGCCGGACCCGAGCTCCCATCGGGGGCCATTGCAGATCTGCTCGGAAGTCCGCACACAGCGAGGACTCACTCTCTGACACGCTGAACCGGCATCGCGGCAATCTCGCCAGGCCGCGTCCTTGCGTGGGACCCGCGTGTCCCCGCGGACTGTTTTTCCACCGGCCGATTCGGGGGACATGACAACTCGGCGAGTTACAAGGCAAGGCTGCGGCGTCCTTGACGAGGATGACTGCCAGAGGACTTCGGCGCCGCGGTTGTCCTCGATCTTGCGTCGCAAGCAAGTGCGGCGTCTCGGGGCTTCGCTCGCTCGCTGGCAAGTCGGACCCGCGCGGCTTCGAGGCCCGTGCGGAGATATTGCGCAGCAGGCAGGAGTTGATCCAGCTCGCTGCCGAAGCAAGACTCGGCTTCCGATTTCGATAGGTCCAGCCATGCCCCACCTCCTCTCTTTCCGAACACGCGCCGCTCGTCTGCTGTGTCTTGTCGGCGCATTCGCCTGCGCCGGCATTGCCTGCGCGCAATCGTCCGGCGCGAGCCGCCCCGATCCCGGCCCCGCCAGCGCCAGGAGCGAGCCGCCGGCGGATCTGAACTGGCCGACGCGCCCGCTGCGGCTGGTCGTCGGCTTCGGCGGCGGCTCCTCGCCGGATTTCGTGGCACGCGTGCTGGCTGCTCCCATGGCGAAGGCGCTCGGCCAGCCGGTGATCGTCGAGAACCATCCCGGCGCGAGCGGCAACATCGCCGCGGACATCGTTGCGAAGTCCACCGACCGCCATACGGTCGGCATTCTGATCAACGGCAACATGACGATCGCCAAGATACTGAATCCGGCGACTTCCTACGATCCGCAGAAGGACTTGATGCCGCTGAGCATCATCTGCACGGCACCCCTGGTGCTTGCCACGACGCCACAGGTTTCGAAGGCGGCGCCTCGCGGCTTTCTCGAAGCCGCGCGCGTCGCCGGTGGCAACTGGAGCTATGGCACGCCCGGGATCGGCACGATCGGCCATCTCGGCATGGAGCTTCTCAAGGCCCGCACCGGCATCGGCGCCGTGCATGTGCCCTACCAGGGCAATCCGCAGGTCGTCACCGGTCTGATCAGCGCGCAACTGCAGCTGGCGCTCCTTCCGCCGGGCCTCGCACAGGAGCAGGTCAGGGCCGGAAAGCTGCGCGCGATCGGCATCACGTCGGCACGGCGATCCGAACTGGTGCCGGACTACCCGACCCTGTCGGAAGCGGGGCTCAAGGATTTCGAACTCGAGATCTGGACCGCCGCGGCCGCGCCTGCGAGCCTGCCGCCCCCCGTCGCGCAGCGCCTGCGCCAGGTTCTTGCGGAAGTGATCCGCCTGCCGGAAGTGCGGCAGAAACTGTTCCAGCATGGCTACGAGGCGGCCGGCATTTCGGGCGACGCGCTGCTGCGCCGGGTGAAGGCGGACACGGCCGCGCTCAGCGGAATCATCGCGAGCCAGCGCATCAAGCTTGAGTAAGGAGACTCCCATGAATTCAGGACAACAACGCCCCAAGGGCGGCGAGGCACCCGCTGCCGCCGAGCGCACTGCTGGTTCGGCGTCCGCCGACGGCGCCGAGGAGGCCCAGCGAATCCTGGCATTGCTGCGCGGCGAGCTCGACGACCTGGACAGAACCCTGCTCGAGACCTTGAGGCGCCGGCTGGACTGCTGCTGCCGGATCGGTCTGCACAAACGGGAGCATGCGATTCCGATGATGCAACCCCATCGCATCGGGGTCGTGCAGGCGCGCGCGGCGGCCTTTGCTGCCGCGCACGGCATGAACCCGGATTTCCTGCGTTCACTGTATGAACTGATCATCACGGAGACCTGCCGGCTGGAGGATGAGATCATCGGCGTGCCCTCGTCGCCCGCGTGACGACGCGGGGGTGCGTACGCGGGCGAGCGCTTGCACGAAGCCCGGCCGGTGCACTTGCGCGCGGGGATCGCGAGGGCGGCGCTCGATGCGCTGTCACGGGTCATGCTCCATTTCCAGGGCGAACACATGCTGATCTTTTCCACTTTGGGCCGCGAGGGCAGCAACCATCACTTCGTGCTCCAGCAGTACCTTGCCGCCCATGGCATCGCACAGGACTCGCGCGTCGTGCTGTTCGGCGACTTCCACAGCGGCGCGCGTGCGCTGATCGCCGGCGAGGCGGACTACCTGCTCCAGTGCGCCGTGCATCCGACCGCGGCCGAGATCACGGGCACCTATCGCAGTGCCATGGTGGTCGTCGACGCCTTCATTTCGCCGAGTCAGCCGATGGCGCTCGTGCAATCCACGGCGCGCGGGGACGGCGCCGGCAAGGTGGGCGTGCAGCCGGCCACGCAGAGCTATGCCGATCTTTCCGCCTGGCCGGCCATCGTCCACGAGCCCACGGTGCTTGCGGTCCAGGAGGGCCTGGCGCAAGGACGCTACAGCGCGGGCATCGTCTTCGCTTCCTTCGCGATGGCGCACCCGGGACGCTTCGAAGTGATCGAGCCCATCGGCACCGTCTGCGATGCATGGATCGTCTACGGACGCCAGGCCGTCGATCAGGGCGCGGCCGTGGTCTGGAAGGACAGTCCGCTCGCGCGGCAGTTCCATGCACGGATCGAGCGGTGCTTGGCGCCCGGCGGCAGCTGACACTGCCGTCGCCCGTCGTGGTGCGAGCGGCTCGAGCCGGCCTGAAGGGGGCGGCGCCGTGATTGCTCGCTCGAACATCGCCGGAGCCGAAACGGAGCGCGCCGTCGCGCTCGCTGCAGCCGGTCAGTCGGGAAGAGCCGCCAGCGGACTGCTCTGACCGGCCTTCATGCCGGTGATAGGCCCACCGCTGTGCTTCTATACTGAGGCGCAGGAGGGAACATGCTGTCATTCATCCGCCGCCTCTTCGAGAGGCGGCCCGACAGTGCGCGGGTCGCGTCCATCGTTCTTCGGACGCTGCAGAAGCATGCGCCCGGCGAGGCGTTTTCTCTCAATGCCGAGCAGTGCCTGATCCGGCGTGCCGACGGCGGCGTCATCTACCTCGACAACCTGTACCGGGACTACTGCCAGGCGGAACCTTCCGAGCGAAAAGTCCAGATCGAGCGCTTCGTCCTCGGCATGCTCAGCGCGGACAGGCCGGAGGGATTCGACGCGGCCCGCGCCAGGCTGCTGCCGGTCCTGCGGCACCTGCTGTGCAGCCTGGGTCGAGGCGAGAGCGGGATGGGGTGGTGAGCGGCGTCCGGTGCTGCCAGGCAGAGGGCGCGGGCGGGCGGCCCTTCAGTGCTTGAATCCGGACTCGCGCTGTGCTCGCAGTGCCAGGATGAAGACGGTGTCGATCGCGGCCAGGTAGCGGTACAGCGCCACATAGCCGCGGTTGTCCTTGCCGATGATCAGCTCACGCTTTCCGCCTGCGACGGGGCGGCCGATCAACGGGCTGCGCGAAAGGATCTGAATGGCATCGAGGATCTCCCCGACCCGGTTCGCCACGTCGGCGACCTGGTGCTGTTTCAGATGGTCGATGACACGGTCGATGTCGTCCAGGACTTCCGGCGCTAGCTCGATGCGGACCATGGTCCGGTCAGGGCGCCGGCCTGCGCGCCACAGGCCGACGAGGTTTCTGGCCGGCCGCGCGTGCCTTCAAGTAAGCCGCAGCGTCCTCCCAGGCGACCGATTCGCCGGTGCGCTGCAGCGCCGCCCACCGCTTGTCTGCGATCCGATGCAGCTCCTCGTCCAATTCGCTGCGCTCGACCATGTCGGACAGCGCGTCCAGAATGAACGCGTGCGACGACCTGCCCGACCTCGCAGCCGCAGCCGCGATGCGGGCCTTGAGCTCATCTTCAAGACGGATGGTCGTTGTCGGCATGTCGATGGACCTCATGACCTTGATGGGGATACAACTGTAGCACACTTGTAGCACATTGGGTCTGCAGCTCTCTTGTCGGTCCGGCCTTGGCAGGCTGGATGGTGCCTGGATACGCCGCCTCACCTCTAGGCAAATGACTGCGGCAGCGCACGTAGGCGCATCGATCTGCGCGAGGATGCTCAACGTCGCGGTGCGCCTGGCAGGCAGCAGGACATTCGCTACTGCCGAGAGGCGGCTTCCGCGTGATCGAAGGAGTCCACAACGCCGAACGGCTGCGTCCGCGCGCGGCCACCGTCCGCCCGGCGAATTCGAGTTCCGACTCGCTCAGCCGGCGGTTTTGTTCTGGCGACTCCGCTGGCCCCGTCGAAGAGGTTCATTCCGATTTCGGGTCAGGCGTCCGTGGAGTGCGACACCAGAAGTTTCTCGAACTCGCCGCGCAACCGCGCGACGACTTCGGCGAGGTCCAGCGCATCGAGACGGTTCTTTTTCAGGAAGGCGGCCCATTGACTTTGCTTTGCAGCATCCTGCACGAATGCATCGCTCAACCCCGAAAGGATGGTGGCGGGGAACGCGAGTTTCCTTCGTTCAAATGTGGCCTTGACGGCGCGGCGCAGTTCTGCGGTTTCCAGGGCATGGTCGGCCAGCAGAACCCAGAGATCGAAGTAGTCCTTCAGGCGGGTATTCGCCATGCCCAGAAGGCACACTGCGTGCAACTTCTCGGCGATCACGGTGTATTTCGGATAGCAGCGCAGTTGCGGGGCGGGCAGGTCTGCGAGCAGCACCGGGTAGCTCACCGATTCGGGCGCTGGGGTGACCGCATCGCCAAAACCGATGTCGACTTGCAGCGCGATGCGTGCGCCATCCAACTTCGCCTGCAGTTCGACCCGGACGCCGCCATAGCCTGCCTCTTTGCGGATCACCGAACCCTTGACAGATGCAGGGTCGAAAGCGACGCCATCCTCCACCTCGATCTGGCAGACCTCGCGGAACGCTGCCACCGCGGTGACGGTATCGTCCGGGCCGAAGCCCAACAGGTCCGCATCCCGCGTCGGCCGATGGGGGTGGTCATACCACAGCGAAAACAGCAGCGCGCCCTTGAGCAGGTAGTTGGTGGCATGCGGTGAGATCGACAGCCGATACAGCAACCGCTCCAATCCATAGTAGGTCAGGATCAGGTTGAAATCCTGCTTTGTGGCATCGGCATGCTGTTTCAAGCGGGCTCTTACCGAGGCCGCGAGATTGCCGCTCATGCTGTGACGCTTTCCAGATAGGGCCGCATGACATTCGCGACGCGATCCACGGTGGCGTAGTGCCAGAGCGCATCGATCGTCAGCTTGCGTTGAGACCAACCATCGCGCAGCGCTTCGAGAGCCACGTCCAGACCGATCTTGTTGCGATACTTGAAGCAGTCGGCCACCGTCTTGGCCGCATTGAAAACCGGGACCTTCACGCCATCGATCTCCATCGGTTCGATGCCTTCGGTCAGAGCCGTCCCCGACATGCGCACGACGCGCAGGGCAGGGCGGTCGAGCCGGGGTGTAGGCGAGTGACGAGGAATCGCGATCCAGACTTCGAACGGCGCCTGCGTGCCGATGCCATGGACGCGCAGCGCCGATAGCAGGCATACCACGCCCCGCGGCACGCGCAAGGCTACTTCGGCCAGAGACCGGTGCTCACTCAGCGCGCGGTCCGGCAAGGTGTAGACGCCGCGGGCGACGCGATCAAGCTTGCCGGCGGAAACCAGTCGGCTGAGCACTACCGTGGGCAGGCCCTGCTCGGCCAGTTCGCGCGCGCGCAGCAGTGGTCGGCGCTCCGCGAGTGCGAGCACGGCTTGTTCGAGCGCGGAATCTGAGCCCATCACCAATTATGTTGCGATTACTAGTCTTTTGTCAATAAACGACTAAAAAACGCACACGATCTGGCCAACGCCAAACTGCCCCGGCGTAGCAGCGCGCAGTGATCGCTTCTCCTCGGCTGCGTGGGCAGGTTGTTGATTGCCAAGTCCATCCGCGAGATTGCAAGGCGTACAGGCTTGTCTCGCAGCACCGTGAAGAAGTACCTGCGAGCCGGCGACCAAGCGCTGCGCAAGCCAAGCGGGCGAGCTCAAGCGAGCTCGATACCCATGCCGATAAGCTCGCGACCCGACTCGCGATCGAGGCCACCAGATCGCGGAAGCAGCGGCGCAATCTGCGGCAGATCCATACGCCCCCCTCCCAGGAGAAACTCGAAAAGGTCGGTATCACGCCAGACCGCATCGTGGAAGTGGTTGATTTCCAGAAGCAAATCACCGAAGCGGCTGCCGAGCTTCGTGCGATGCTCCAGTGACGAATGAACTCCGGGGCCGGTCAAGGGCGGGCGTCTGTCCAGGTCTTCAACATCGCCACAAGCGGCTCGACTGTGCGCGTCAGTCAAGGATCGAGGCGTCAGTCAGGAACAGGTTGATCGCATGGAGCGGGAGATGTCTGGTCTGCAGGACCAGTACAGGATGATCGAGCGGGGTTTTGGCGAGGACATGCTCAACCTTGTGCTGGCCAGAGGCTACGTCGCCAAGCTGGTCGACAACAAAGCGGTGTTCCGGTACCTGGAGCGCAACCATGGGGAGGTGCTCGAGCAACTGATGGGTTTGGTGCGCGCAACCTCGACAGATGCTTGAAGTCATCGGTGAGTAAATCGGGCCACCCAAGGGTGGAGCTGAGGTTCTCGTGCATAACGGCGCAGGGGACTAGCCCAGCCCGGGAAAAGTTGCGATCCCGTATTTGTGCACCTGCATACCCCTCATTTAGGCGTTGCCATCGCTCACGTCGAAGTTCAATCCACAGGCTCTTAAGGCGGCTTGCAGCGATGCGCTTTCCTCGGGAGAAAATCCATCGAAGTAGATCTGCAGCGTCTTGCCGCAGCTCAGAAACAGATCTTTGCCCGGAGCCGCCCAAAGCTGGACACCGTGTCCAACCGCCGCTGTCAGAAAAACGAAGGCCTCCTCAGGAGAGATGAGGCCGATCTCCTCGCCTAGATTGCTCCAGCCCGTGATCTCGGCGCTGCGGGGATGCTCGAACCTCCACCCCAATGCTTGCAGGGCGTCGAGTAGCTGAACGCAACTCGCCGGAGAAAGGCGGGCCATCTCTTTGGTCATGGCCAAATCGTAGCTGCTGCCATCTCACGGAACACGAACGGCGAAATAGGCTTCGTCGGTATCTCCTAAATCGCGGAAGCCCGCCGTCCTCGCCGCGTCGAAGGCCTTGATCCAGCGCTTGGCCAGTGCGATCTCGTCTTTGGTCAGGTCGCTTTCTCCCGACTCGCTCGCGTTCTGGAACGCGCGCAGCGCCGGCACCACCTCATGGCCCAGTTGCCGGTCGAGCTCCCGCCGGAAGCGCTGCTCCGCGACCTTCACTGCATCGGCCGCTGGATGCGGATAGTCGGAGAGCCGCACCAGATAGGCGACGCGAGGTTCCGGTTCCACCTCTTCGAACCGGAACGGCGTGTCGTAGTCGCTGGCCTCCTCCGGCGCGACGTCGACTGCCGCCGCGGGCATTGGCTGCGGGAAGAAGAGTTCAGCTTGGTCCATGGTCATTTTTCCTTGAGCAAGTTCGGCAACGCGTTACGCACTTTCACCGAGGCTGGAACTGCCGCGGCGCGATGGCCAGCGCTGCAGCGCCTTCGCGATCATTTCGCCGTGGCGCTGCGCCTCCAGGCGGGCCGCCTTCGCATCGGGCGGGGCAGGCCGCGGCACCGGCCGGCAGAACCAGCGCTGCGGGTAGGTGTCCGCCTTGATGTTCTTGAGCGCCCGTCCACGCGGATTGATCTCGGTGCCTTCGATGAAGAAACCGCCCCGCACCTCGAGCATGGACGCACGGTTGAGCAGCGGGATCACATAGCTCTCCTGGTCGTCGGTCAGCAGCATCGCGATCATCAGGCTGCGGCCCGGGCGCGGGTCATGAATGCGGGGCACGTAGAGCAGCTCTCCAATGCGGCGCGTGTGCTTCACCGCCTCTTTGGTGGACAGCGCCTGGCCCTAGAACCGGTATCTAAACACTTCGCAGTACAACTGTATGAATATACAGTAGTATCGGCGCATGGAAAACGTGCCCGCGACCCTTTGGATTGCCGCCTGCGCGCACCGGCTGCAGCAGCAGTGGCATACCGTCGATCCGCTCGAGCTGGAGGATGTCGCACGCGATCTATGGCGTGACGACGGGCTGCGAGCGATGCCACCGGATCAGGCGGCCGCGGAGTGGTTGCGCCCGATCAGGCGGCCCGATCTTTTCGGCGAGCCGGCTCGCTGAACCATTGCGCCGCCGAATCCCGTCGAACTCCGGCCCGATCTCCATCGAATAGTGGCCCACCCCGCTTTTGGCGAAAAGGCCGCCATTCCAAGAGCGGTTCGCAAACAGCGGGTGCCGCCGTGGCGGCGAGGTCGAAGGGCGATCTGGCCTCCCAGGCGCGATCGGCGCGGGGCTTCGTTGCCGTCGGGCGAGCGTCGTGCTGGCGCTCGCGGTGGGCGAATGCGGCGTTCCACAGGAACCACCCAGTCGAGCCGTCTTTACAAACGACATTGTCTGTATTCGTTAACAGAATGTGTTGCTTCTTGTATCCTTCGCGGCGATTTTGATCAGTGAAAGCCGCAATGAACCGTTCTTTTCTCAGCCGCTGGAATGAAGCGCTGCAGGCGTGGGTGGCCGTGCCTGAAATTTCCCGCATCCAGGGCAGGGCGAGAAGCGTCTCGTCGGGCCGGTCCATAGGCGCTGCTTCGCAGCCGACGCGACGGCGGTTTCGCTGGAGCGCCGTGATGAGCGTGGTGGTCGCGCTGGGCGCCGCGCCCGCCGCGGCACAAAACCTGCTGATCGGCACCGCGGGCGAGGCGGGGGCGGCGCTGGGGATCGGGGGCAGCGGAGGCGCCGGTGGCATCGGCGGCGGCGGGGGCGGGGGCAGCGGCGGAGGGGGCGCTGGCGGGGGAGGGGGCGGGTACGGCGCCGGCGGCGGTGCCGCGGGCTTCGTGTACGGCTCCAACAGCGGCGGGGCCGGTGGCGCGGCCGCGGACGGTGCCGGCGCCAATGCCGGGTCCGACTCGGCCGGGCTCGGCGGCGCGGGTAACAACGGCGGCAGCGCGGGCGCGAACGGCGTGCAGGGTCCGACCGGTCCGTTCGACGCGAAGGTCGGCGGAAGCGCGGCCAGCGGCGTGGCTGCGGGCGTCCTGGACGGCGGCGTGAGCCGTGCCAGCTTCACGGCCGACGCCACCGTGAACGGTGCGCTCGGCATCGGTGGCAGTGGCGGTGGCGGCGGCGGGGCGAGCGGCACTGCGGCCGGCGGCGCCGGCACCAGCGGCGGCGCGGGCGAACTCACGATCACGGCGGGGACCACCACCGTGACCGGTGCCGTCCTGGTGGGCGGATCGGGCGGCGGTGCAGGCGGCGGCAGCGGCAATGCCGCGGGTGGCACAGGCGGCGCAGGCGGCGAGGGCCGCCTGACCCTGAACGGCGGCAACTTGGTGGCGGGCAGCCTCATCGTGGGTGGCAGTGCCGGCGGCAACGGCTCGGCCGGGGCCGCGCCGGGCGGACAGGCCGGCGCAGGCACGCTGACGATCAGCGCCGGTGGCCTGAGCGTGGCCGGCGGCGTCACAGTGCGCGGCAGCGGGCTCGTCGATTTCCAGCCCGCGGCGGGCCAGCAGCTTTCGGCCGGCTTCGCGATCTCGGGCGAAGGCCGTGTCGTGCAGTCGGGCGGCGGGACGACCGTGATGACCGGCGACAACACCTACACCGGGGGCACGACCATCAGCGCCGGGACGCTGCAGATCGGCGCGGGCGGCACCAGCGGCCGCATCGTGGGCAACGTCGTCAACGACGGCGCGCTGGTGTTCAACCGCTCCGATGCATCAAGTTTCGGCGGCGCCATCAGCGGCAGCGGCAGCCTGCGCCAAGCCGGCAGCGGCACGCTCGAACTCACGGGCATCAACACCTACGCAGGCGGCACCGCGATCAGCGGCGGCACACTGCGCGTGGCCGGCGACGGCGCACTGGGCATGGCGAACGGCACGCTGAGCCTCGATGGCGGCGGCAGGCTCCAAAGCACGGGCGCCTTCACGAGCGTGCGCGACGTGACGCTCGCCGGCGCCGGGACCATCGCCAGCGCGGGCGACCTGACCATGAGCGGCATCTTCACCGGCAGCGGCTCGCTCGACGTGCAGGCGGGTGCGGCCGCCATCACGCTCACCAACGCGGCCAATGATTTCGGCGGTGTCGTGAGTCTGGCCGGCGGCACCACGCAGATCAACGACCGCAACGCGCTCACGCTGGGCACGCTGGCCACCGGTGACCTCACCGTCACGAGCCACGGCAACCTCAACCTCGGACAGGGTTCCGCATCGTCCATCGATGCGCGCAGCAACGGCGGCCAGGTCGCGCAGTCGGGTGCGGTTTCGGTGCTCGGCGCGCTGTCGGTCGATGCCGGCGCGGGCGATGTCGTGCTCGACCGGGCGGACAACGACTTCCGGGGCGCCCTGTCGCTGCGCGGTGCGAACATCTCCGTCGCCGCGGGCGGCGATCTCTCCGTGTCCACACTGGTCACTGGCGTGAACGGGGCGGTCAGCCTCGTGGCCGGCGGCGTGCTGAGTCTTTCCGGAACGGCGATCGACACCGGCTCGGCCGGGCTTGCGCTGGCGTCGAACGGCGGCGCGCTCGATGTTTCCGGCAGCCTCCGGGGCGGCGAGGTTTCGCTGGCCGGGCGCGACGGCATCTCCCTGGCGGCCGATGTGAGCGCGGCGAATGTCCTGAAGGTCTCGAGCAAGGCCAGCGTGTTGCAGACTTCGGGCGTCGTGACGGCCGGGACGCTGACCGGCCGCGTGGACGGCGACGCGACGCTGGGCGGGTTCAACCGGATCGGCGCCGTGGGCGACTTCAGCGTCGGCGGGGCGCTCAGCCTGCGCAACCAGCAGGGCCTGGCGGTCACGGGCAACGTCGCGGCCGGAAGCGTGGCGCTTGACGTGGCGCAAGGCGTGGTGGTCACCGGTTCGCTCGGCGCGACGGGCAAGGGTGCGTCGATCTCCCTCGCGGGTGGTACCCGCCTGCAGGTCGGCGATGGCGCTGCCACGGGTGTGCTGACGGGCAATGTCCACAACGAGGGCACGCTCGCGTTCAACCGCTCCGACGTCGTGAGCTTTGCGGGCGCGATCGACGGCAAGGGCGCCGTGGTGCAGCAGGGCACCGGCACCCTGGTCCTCACCGGCACCAACAGCTACAGCGGCGGCACGGTGGTGAAGTCGGGCGTGCTGCAGGGCACGACCGCGAGCCTCCAGGGCGACATCGCCAACGACGCGACAGTCACTTTCGACCAAGCCGCGGCGGGCAGCAAGGGCACCTATGCCGGCACCATGACGGGCACCGGCAGCCTGCGCAAGATCGGGGAGGGTGAACTTGAGCTTGCGGCCGTCAACACCTACAGCGGCGGCACGCGGATCGACGCAGGCACGCTCTCCGCGAGCGTGACCGGGGCGCTGGGCAGCGGGCCGGTGTCGGTGGCAGGCGGCGCGGCGCTGCGCTTTCGCGGCGCGGCCGACATGGGCAGTGTCACGCTCGCCACGCAGGCCGGCGGCATGATCGATTTCACCGACAGCGTGACGGCGCCGAACGCCACCATCGTCAACAACGCGGGCGGCACCGTCCGGCTGAGCCAGCTCACGGCGGACGGAACGTCGATCGGCGCCATCTCGGGTTCGGGACAGGTGCTGCTGGGCGCGAAGGCACTGACCACCGGAACACTCGACACCGACACCGAGATCTCGGGCGTGGTCTCCGGCCTTGGCGGTTCGCTCGTGAAAACGGGCCGCGGCACGCTCACCCTGTCGGGCGCCAACACCTACACGGGCGGCACGGCGCTGCGCCAGGGCCGCCTGAACGTCGGCCACAACCAGGCGCTGGGCACCGGCGTGCTTGCGATGGACGACGACACCACACTCGGCTTTGCGGCCGAGGGCGTCGCCATTGCCAACCCCATCCTGCTGACCGGCCACAACGACCCGGTCATCGACACCGGCGCTTTCTCCGGCACCCTGGCGGGTGCCATCACGGGCGGCGGCTTCGTCACCAAGGAGGGCACCGGCACGCTGACGCTGTCCGGCGCCAACACCTACACGGGCGCGACCCAGATGGCCCAGGGCACGTTGAGGGCAGGCGCACCGAACACGCTGAGCGCGGCGTCGGCGCACAGTGTCGCGGCCGGCGCCACGCTGGATATCGCAGGCTTCGATCAGGCGGTGGCGTCGCTCGCCAACAGCGGCACGGTATCGCTGGCCGGCGCGGCCCCGGGCGCCACGCTGACGGTCACCGGCGGCTACGTGGGCCACAACGGCGTGCTGCGAGTCGGCACCGCACTGGGTGGCAACGGCCCCGCCGACCGGCTGGTGCTCGATGGCGGCGCGGCCACTGGCCGTACGCAGATGCAGGTCGTCAACGTGGGCGGGCTCGGCGCGCTCACGAGCGGCAATGGCATCGAGGTGATCAGCGCCCGCAATGGCGCCACCACGACGGCCCAGACCACCAAGGATGCGTTCTCGCTGGCTGGCGGCCACGTCGATGCGGGCGCCTATGAATACCGCTTGTACGCGGCCGATGTCAATGGCACCGGCGAAAACTGGTTCCTGCGGTCGAGCGTCGCTTCCCCGGCGGCGCCGGGGGTGCCGGGCGTGCCAGCGAGCGTGACCGCCTACCGTACCGAGGCATCGCTCTACGCCGCCCTTGCCGGGCAAACGCGCGTGGGCAACCTCGCCATGCTCGGCGACCTGCGCAAGCGCGTGGGCGACGACGATGGCGCGGCGGTCGCCGCGGCCACGCCGGACCATCCTCCGGGCCGCCGCGCCTGGGCCCGCGTGCTTTCCGCGGACATCGACATCCGGCAGGGCGGCGTGCTGTCGCCGACCAGCAAGGGCCGCCTCACCGGCTTCCAGGCCGGCACGGACCTGCTGTCGATGCGCCACTGGCGCGCCGGGATCTACGTGGGCCAGCTGGACGGCGATGCGCGCGTGAACGGCTTTGCAAGCGGCATCCAAGGCCTTGCCGTGGGCCGCAACGACCTGCGCAGCCAGTACGTGGGCGCCTATGGCACCTACAAAGGCGAGAGCGGCTTCTACGCCGATGCGGTGGTGCAGTCGGGCCGGCACCGCTACACGGCCGAGCCGCTGCCGGGCGGCGGGGCCGCCGGCAAAGGCAACAGCCTGGTGGGATCGATCGAAGTGGGGCGCTCCTTTCCGCTGGCTGGCAGCGGCTGGCACATCGAGCCGCAACTGCAGCTCGTTCATCAGCACATGGACCTGAGCAACGCGGCCATCATCGGCGCGGTGGTGCAGCCGCAGGCCGACAGCGGATGGCTGGCGCGAGCGGGCGTGCGGGTGAAGGGCGAGATTGGCACCGGCCTCGGCACCTTGCAGCCTTACGGCCGGTTCAACGTCTACAAGGCGCCCAGCGGCGCGGATGTGGCGCGCTTCGTCAACGGTGCGAGCCGCACCGACATCGCGGCACCTACCGGCGGCACCAGCACCGAGCTTGCAGGCGGCTTCACGCTGGCGCTGGGCTCGTCGACCACGCTCTACGGCGAGTTTGGCAAGCTCTGGGCCTCGGGTGGGAATGCCAAGGTGAAGAGCTCGGTCAACGGGTCGATCGGCGTGCGGGTCAAGTGGTAATGAAGGCCTCCGCGGGGCATATGCTTTGTCGGAGTTCCTTACCTTCAAATGCCCAACAAGAGCGATTGGTCGTTCGTGATCAGCACCGACATCGACGGCGCGCAAAACTTCGACGCAAAGGTCCGTTTCGCTGCCCACCGAGTTAATGGCAGCGAAAGCGGCGAAAGTCCGCGTGTCAGGGGTTCGATTCCGCCCCAGCTTTGAGCGGGGGCTCGAACTGCTTACCAGTTTCGAAGAATCAATAACTTGCCGCTGCGATTCACGGTTTGCGATTCGATTCCATGTCTCATTGAGGCTTGCTTTCATGGGTCTTTTTCAAAAGCTGCCTTTCTTGCAAGCCGTACCCCTGACGTTCCACTCAAGGCGGCGGCCACCTGCAGGTTTGGGTTGGCGGCCTGGGCACGTTCGATCAACTTGACGAGCATCGGATCGGGAAATGCCTTCCACGAATCGGCGAGTGCCACCATCGATCCGTTATGGGGTAAGGGCGCGCGCCAGACCTCGGGCAGCTCAATGGCGACAGGCGCGTGCAATGACGGGCTTGCGCAAGCAGCCAACGGCAGGACCAGCCCGCATGTCGCGATCAGGGAGGACAGGCGACCGGCCGTCATGGCGTGAAGACAATGCGCTCGTGGGTACTGGCCACCCCGGACCACGCTTGCTCCACGTTGCGCAGTGGCATGGCCTTCACGTCGATGCGGAACGTTCCGCGTGCGATCTCTTTCGCCAGCGCCGGCAACTCCGTAAGAATTTCGCGACCTGACACCGAGCCGTAGCCACTGCCCACGATCTGGAGTTTTGCAGATCGCAGGAAGGCGCCTGGAATGGCAGCGACTTCACCCGCCATCGAGCCGATGTGTATCCAGGTGATCGGCAAGCTGCGATCCGCCCGTTGCTTGAGTACGGTCTCCATGACGCGAACCGCACTCTCACCCCAAACGAGATCGAGCACGACATCGACGTCGTGCGCGAGGGGGCCCAACCCGGCATCCCCCAACGTCACAATCTCTGTGGCGCCAAGCGCGGGCAGTTTTGCGAGCCTCTCCTCGTCGCGCCCCGCGGCGATGACCCTCGACGCTCCCAGGTGCCGGGCGATCTGCACGGCCATGCTTCCTGAGCTTCCGGTGGCACCGAGGATCAGCACCTTCTGCCCTCTCTGAAACGGCACGCGGCAACGCATCGCGAGCCAGGACGCCATCGCCGGATTCATCGCACCCGCGACCGTTGCTGGATCGCTGTCGGTCGGCAGCTCGATGCTGTGGTCGAGTTCGATCACCGTTTTATCGGCCATCGTGCCGACTTGCCCGGGGCTCTGCACGAAGTAGCGCAGCTTGCCATCGGTACCGCGTCCGACGCCATCGACACCCGGGACGAGCGGCAGCCCCCCATTGCTGGAGTAGTGAACGCCCGAAGCTTGGCCGCGAGTGACGCGATGCAGGCCGGCCGCGAGCACGTCGACGAGCATTTCTCCCGGCCCGTGGGGTACGGGATCGGCGTAGTCGCTGTAGTGCGGCGGTTGGTCGAACGAGGTGATGACAGCAGCTTTCATGGGTTCTCCTTCGGTGGGCATGTGGCCCATAAAGTTCGTAGTACGATCTATTATTGATACGTAATACGAACTATGTCAACATAGAATCATGACGAGAGAGAAAAAATCCATGAAGCCAGCCCCCGCGCCCGATGAAGGGCTGGCCGATGCACTTGTGACGACCGCCTTTGTCACGATGGCCGTGATCAACAAGATTGGCGCCGAGAACGACTTGTCTCTCACGCTGATCCGCGTCCTGGGAATCCTGTGGGACCGGCGCCCGCGAATGGCCGAACTCGCCGACTACCTTGGGCTGGAGAAGCAGACGATGTCAGGGCTTATCGCCCGGGCAGAAAAAAGGGGATTGGTAGCGCGCGCGCCGAACGAAGAAGATGGCAGGGCGACAGACGTTTTTCTCACGAGCGACGGGGCCAAGCTCGTCAAGCGGCTGCGTGTCCAAGGGCAAGAGGCACTGGCCCCAATCATCGAACGGCTCAGCGCACCGGATCAGCAGCTCCTTCAGAAGTTGCTTCAGCGCATGTTCGAAGCTCGGAAGGGTTGAAGGTCAAAGGGGCGGCTAAGCCGGTGGCCAAAAATCTCTCAAGATGAGATCAGTTCAGTCTGCGCCAGCGATCGTGGTGCGCCACACCGCCAGGTTCTGAATCAAGGCGTCGCCTCCACAGCAAGGAAGCAGCGAAGATGCATCGCGTCCTGCATCAATCTCTTCAGGTGGTCGCGCATCGGCTCCGGGTCGCGCTGCCATCGACTCGCTGAGATATCTACGACTCGGCACGGGAAATTGCTGGTCTCGATGCTGTATTCGGCATCGCTCGCGTGCATCCACGGTGGCTTTGAGACCGCGTCGCGGCCGGCTCGGTCAGGCGGCCCTAGCCAGTTCGTGAACCTGATGCGGCCAGCGGCATCGGTATGCTGTGGGAAGCTTGGCCGGCAGCAGGACTCTCCTTTGTAGAAGGCCAGCAGCTCAATTGCTCAGCGTGTCGAGTTAGTTAGGTAGGGGACCGCGTTCGAGATAGGTCTCGAGGGCGATGAAGGTTCTCACGCCCTTGGATCCGTTCAAACCACAGTGCTCATCATCGCTGGCGATATAGAGAATCTGACTTGTCGAATTGCCCCCTGGGACTCGGCATTCGACGGCACGCCCGCATCCTTGCTTTCGTGCCTGGCTTGCATCTGCAGCGGGCCATGCGATTCTCCCGACAAGGTCGATCAGACCAGACTAAGAATGTTCATCCCTGGGGCTTCGGAGCATTAGGGGAACCCAGTCGCTAGCGAACAGAACGGTTGAATTCGGAGTTTCAGAAATAGCCTCGCGGGACGCCGGCCAAAGCATTAAAATTCGGAATTCCAGAAATACCTGGCCGCCTAACCGGTTCCAAGCGGCTATTTGGCATATTCCGAAATGATCTCCAACAGCGTCAAAGTCAGCACGGCCGGCGCCGCCGGGGCGATTGCGTCGCCTCCGGTCCTGGTGCGCGAGCCGCGCGGCCTCGGGCAGTACGTGCGGCAGGCCCGAAAGCAGCAGCAGCTTCGCATCGACGACGCGGCGAGCCTCTTTGGCGTCTCGGTCGACCTGGTCTCGCGGCTCGAGAATGGCGCGGGCTCCGTCAGGCTCGACAAGCTGCAGGCTGTGCTCGACGGGCTGGGTCTTGCCCTCGTGGTCGGACCGAAGGGCGCTTTGCAGAGTTTTGTGACCAAGCAGAGTGCGCCGGACGATGAGCGAGGCTGAGGACCGCGTGCATCGCTTGCGCGTGACGCACGATGGCGGCACTCCTGTCGGCGAGCTGGCCTACGCAGGGGCGGAAGACCGCTGGTCGTTCCGCTATGACCCGGCATGGGCGCGCCAGGGCGCCTTTCAACTCTCGCCGGCATTTCCGTTCGAGCCGCCAGCTGGCGGCTACGACTCCCACGCCATCCGGCGCTTCATCGTGAACCTGTTTCCCGAAGGGGCGCCCCTGCGCGCCGCGCTCGAGCAACTCCATGTCGCACCCAGCAACGCATTCGCGCTGCTGCGAGGAATGGGCGGCGAGACGACCGGCGCATTGGAGTTCCAGCCCGTCGACCAACCCATTGCCGCGGCCGCTCGCCGAGAACAGCGCGCTCTCTCGCGAGAGGAACTCAGCGGCCGTATCGATGCTGCGAAGGAGGGCGGCCTCACGGTGTGGGACGGGCGGGTCCGAATGTCGATTGCGGGCTACCAGGACAAGCTGGCCGTCTGGGCTGCGCACGACCTCGTCCAAGACCCGGAGGCCAGCATGTGGCTCCCGGAGCCGCCGCTGGCTTCGACTTTCATTCTCAAGCCGCAGCCGGCCGGAGCGCGCACGCCGCACCTTGTGGCCAACGAGCACTACTGCATGACGCTCGCGCGGGCCTATGCTGCCCAGGTGGCCCGTGTCGCCATCATGCGCCTGCCGGTTCCCGTGCTGGTCGTCGCCCGGTTCGACCGGCAATGGCGCGCCGAAGAAAACCAAGCCTGGGTGTCGAAACTGCATGTCATTGACGGCTGCCAGGCCGCCGACCTTTCGGTGGATGCCAAGTATGAGCGCAACCTAGGCAATTCCCCCGAACTTGCGCGGTATCGCGACGGGATGAGTCTGCCCAGGCTTTTCAGCCTCGCCGCGCTCATGCGCCGCCCGGCCGTGGCGCGGCTGGAGATGCTGCGTTGGGCGCTGTTCCAGCTGGTCGTCGGCAACTGTGATGCGCACGGCAAGAACTTCTCGTTCTTCGTCGACGGAACGATGCTTGAGCCCGCGCCGTGGTACGACGTCGTGAGCGTGGCCCAGTACCCGGGACTCGACCAGAGCTTCGCCATGGCCTTCGGCGATGCCTTCGCATGGGAAGAACTCAGCGCGATGGAGCTTGCGCATTTCGCGCACCTGTGCGGAATCGATCAGAGGCTGCTGCACCGGGAGGCGCAGCGGCTCTCACGCGCGATGAAGAGGGCGCCCGAACTTCTCTGCGCCCCAACGTATACCAAGGAGGAGTGCGACTTCCTGCGCCCGATCTACGACCTGGTGCAGCAGCGCAGCCAGATGTTGGTGGGACTGGCGGCCGGTGCCGGTGCCTTCAACGGGGAGCACTTCTAGCGGTCGTGGCGCGGCGCATGGGACCAGCGTGGGCACCAGACCATCGAGGGTGGCGACCATGAGCGGTGCATGGGTCCGCGAGGGCTGCCAGCACCGGAAACTCATCGCAGCCGCATCGCCCGTGGTGGCCTCTGCCCTCGACGTGCACGGCCTGAAAGGCCACCAGCCGCTGCTCCAGAGCACGGCCGGTGCGATCAATTGCGGTGTCTGCCGCAGCCGTCGTGCACGCAGGCGTTCGACCATGGACGCCAGGTCTCTAAGGCTTCCGAGAGCGACACGCTGCCGTCGCCGTGGGTGTCCGATGCCGGCTTGAACGCTTCAAGCAGGGCATAGGTGAACAGGCCGTGTCCCCCGCCTCGTACTTCTGCGAGAACTTGTTGCCCTTGGCTGCCACCATGAACGCGAAGCTCGATGCGGCCGAGCGCTTGCGCAGGCTGTGGATGTCGGGCGTGCCTTCGATCTGTCGCGCGTGGCAGGTGTCCACGATCAAGAGACGACGGCCCGCTCGCCTCAGCGCCGGCTCACCACCATTCCGTAAATGACGAGCACGACGATCGCCCCCAGAACCGAGGCAATGAAGCCGGCGCCCGCGCCCGCCGTGTACCAACCCATCGCCTGCCCGACATACGTGGCGATCAGCGAGCCAACGATGCCCAGCACAGCCGTCAGGATGAATCCCATGGCTTGTTTGCCAGGCAGCAAGGCGCGGGCCACAAGCCCGGCGATGAAGCCAATGAGGATGGTCCAGATGATTCCCATGTGAGTGTGTCCGTTGATAGCGTGTGGAGGGGTGATCAGGCCGACGCCAGTTCGCCCATGAGTTCTTCCTTGCGGGCCGTGAGGGTGTCGCGCATGCCGACAAGGTCCAGCTTCCGTGCGGCCCGTGCCTTCACGAAGATCTCGTTGCGCTCTTCCTTCACGTGGTGATCGATGTACTCGCCCAGGACGGTGACCTTGGCATCGAACATGTCGTCCACTTCGGGCGCTTCCTGGATTTGCGCAATCAGGTCCTTGGCGCTCGCATGCTCGACCTCGGCCTCATCGAGCAGGTCCGTGTCCTTGATGGCTTCGCGCAATGCGGGATAGAAGATTTCTTCTTCGATCTGGGCGTGGACCGTCAGCTCCATGCAGATCTGATTCGCAAGTTCGCGCTTCTTCTGCGATGCGCTGGCCGCGCGCGATTTGGTCAACGCGTCGTAGTCCTTGAACATGGCCTTGACCTTGCGATGGTCGGTGTCGAGAAGGCTGCAGGCGTCTGCGGGGGTACGGGTCGTGGGCATCTTGGCTCCTGTGTGTGGGGAGCCATACCTTGACGTGTTTCCATGGAGAGGAGGCGTAGGACGTGATCAGCCGGCGCCGCGGGATTTTGGAGTTTGTGGTTGACGTCGCAGTCGCCTTGCAATGAATGTGCGCATCCGTGCCGTTGACGCCTTCGTTGGTGATCGGCTGGGCCGATGACGCGACCTTTCGCTTTCGCGCACATGGGCGAGTTCGCCGTGAGGCCGCGGTAGCGCGGCCATGTCAGCGCACTGCGCCGATGGCTCGACACAAGCAGAAAGCCCGTCGGCGTCCGGTGGCACGCCGGAGCCGACCGGTGCCTCGGCTGTGCGGGCTTCAGAGCGTCTTCTTCGGCTGGGCATTCAATCCGTCCGGGGGCGCGCCCTCCGACATCCCGAGCTCGGCACCGGTCTGCGGGTCGCTCGATGGGTCCGACGCGGTCCGCGTTGCCATCGCTGCCACAGCAGCGTCCTCGTCAGCGGAAAGCTGCACGCTCGCGGCGCCGTCTCCGCCATCCACGGCCACCTGGTCCTCGGGGGCCTCGACGAACTCCCAGCCGGGGCCCTGGTTCCATGGGCCGCGCACATCACCCCCCTTGGACATGTCGAAGTAGACATTCGCGAACTCGGGCATGCCGGGCAGCTTGCCCGGAGGAAAGTTCGGCTCGATCGCATAGAGCGCTTTTTCGAAGGACTTCTGGTGCGCAATCTCGCGCGTCATCAGAAAGCCCAGCGCTTCCTTCACGCCGGGATCGTCCGTCAGGTTGATGAGCCGCTCGTAGACGATCTTGGCGCGCGCCTCGGCCGCGATGTTGGAGCGCAGGTCCGCCGTGGGCTCGCCGATGCTGTCGATGTAGGCCGCTGTCCACGGCACGCCGGCAGAGTTGACCAGCGCAGGTCCGCCGCCGTAGAGCACCTGCGTCAGGTGGCTGTCGTTGCCCGCGCCGGTGATGCGACGGTAGGCCTCGGCTTCCGAATCGACGCCTTCGGCAAGCCGGCCCTTTGCACCCTTGTTCAGCATGGCGACCATCGTGCCGATCACCTCCAGGTGGCTGAGTTCTTCTGTCGCAATGTCGAACAGCATGTCTTTGCGGCCCGGGTCGTCCTCCGCGAGGGCCTGGGTGAAGTAGCGGCACGCCGCAGCCAGTTCGCCCTGCGGCCCGCCGAACTGCTCGAGCATCAGGTTCGCGAGTCCGGGATTGGTTTCATTCACTCGCAAGGTGTACTGAAGGCGCTTGTTGTGGGCAAACATGGAGATCTCCTGGTGGTGTACATGCCGAAGTCCGGCGAAAAATCGAAGGATAGAAGTGCTTGGTGCCGTGCGGAGTCCATCGAGGTGCCGCGTGGGTAAAGCACCATCAACGATTCCTCGCCTGCGATGCGCTTGTGTAGTCATTGCGCGCATGGCAAGGTGCGAAGCCGCCTGTTTCGAGCGCGGAACGCAGCGACGAACTTCATTGCGATTGCCTGAAGCTGAGACCACACAGCACGCCCCGGCCAACATCGATGGGCCCGGCTCCGACACAGAGGGTCTACGCCGGGAAGGACGCCGTGACGGCCGGCACAGCGCTGCGGCCCGATGCGGCGATCCTTAACCTGGAACTGGCCAGCCCAGATGACGAAGGTGTGGCACGGGCGCTGCGCTGGGCTTTCCCCGATGCCCCGCTCCTTCTCATCGCGATGTCGGGAAACCCCGTTGAGACTGGGTGAACTGCGGCGGTCGGGCGTCTTCGACGACCTGGTGAGCAAGACCATTGATATGGCGGGACTGGTCGAGATGCTGAAAGGCCGCGGCCGCCCGCCCGAGTTCCCGAAGGCGAACAACGATCCGGCTTCACCTGATGCGCGAGACGGTCCCGGTTCGATCCGCTCATCTTCACGTTCGCGCCAGAGCCGCCGAAGGTTTTGTCCTGCGCGCGCACGCTCCGCCGGCTGGTTCATCTGCCCCGCGGCGTGGGCACCATGGGCCGCAACCAGCATGCGAGAACGCAGTGTCAGATGACCCAGCGCGTGACAACCCAGGCCGGCGCGGGTGAAGAAGACGCGGCGGCTGCGAGGACTTTGCGAACCTGGAAGACAGGGGCGACACGCTGTTTGTGCGCGTTCGACGCGTCGATGGCGAAAGATCGGTGCCGGTGGTCATTGCGCGCGCAGCGCTTGAAGCCCACTTTGGGGCAGGGCAGGGCAGGGCGAAAAGGAGCTCGCTCGTGCGTACCGGATCCATCGAGCGACGATCAACGCCAAGGTGTGGGAACTTGCCCCGGCGGGCGACGTGTATACGGGGCGCCAACCCACCGCCGGGTGGTACGCAGGCCTACCGGGAACACGTTGAGACTGGGTGAACTGCGGCAGTCGGGCGTCTTCGACTACCTGGTGAGCAAGCCCATTGATATGGCGGGACTGGTCGAAATGCTCAAGGGCCGAGGCCGCCCGGGCGAATCCCGGCGCCGAGGGGGAACAAATGCGGCTTGAAGAGAGTGCCAGAGGGTCCGGCTCGATCCTTCTCTTTACATGTCTGCGTCCATCCGGCGGCGAAGGTTTTGTCCTGCGCGCGCACGCTCCGCCGGCTGGTCATGCATCGCGTCGCGTGAGGACGATCACTTGCCACCGATGGGCGAGACGGAGGGTCAGATGATCAAGAGCGTCACAACCCATGTCGAAGACAGGGAGGAGTGCGGGGCCGCTTTGAAAGACTTTGCGAATCTGGAAGACAGAGGTAGCACGCTGTTCGTGCGTGTCAAACGCATCAACGGCGAGGGCTCGGTCCCGGTGGTCATCGCGCGCGCGGCGCTTGAAGCTCACTTCGGAGCGGGACAGGGCGAGAAGGATCTCGCTCACGCCTATCTCGCCAATCTGGCGACGATCAACACGAAAGTGTTGGAACTTGCCCCAGCCGGCGACGTGTACACAGACGCCAACCCGATGCTCTTGGGAGCGGCCGACTTCGAGTAGCGGAGGCTCTGCCGAACGCGCTACCGTCTATCTCGCCGACGGCCTACGAAAGAGCGTGT
>NZ_JAVDUZ010000021.1:0-34544 GCF_031456585.1 Variovorax sp. 3319 | reverse complement strand
GGAAACATCAGCATCTGCTGGTTTCCGCACGGCTGGTTCTGGTTCATTCCGCTGGCCGACGGCACCACCAGCGTGGGCGCGGTCTGCTGGCCCTACTACCTGAAGACGCGCGACAAGCCGCTGAAAGACTTTTTCTACGACACCATCGCGCTTTGCCCGGTGCTGGTGGACCGGCTGAAGAATGCCACGCTGGTGGACGACGCAGTGCACGCCACCGGCAACTTCTCGTATTCGAGCACCCATGCCACGGCCGACCGCTACCTGATGCTGGGCGATGCCTTCACCTTCATCGACCCGATGTTCTCGTCCGGCGTGTACCTGGCAATGCACAGCGCATTCGACGGTGCCGACCTGGTGGCCACGGCGCTGGACAAGCCGGCCGAACTGGCGCCCGCGCGCAAGGATTTCGAAGCCATGATGCGCAAGGGACCGCGCGAGTATTCGTGGTTCATCTATCGGGTGACCAACCCGACGATCCGCGACATGTTCATGCACCCGGGCAACCCGTTCCGCGTGAAGGAAGGGCTGATGTCGCTGCTGGCCGGCGACATCTATCGCGACACGCCGATCTGGCGGGCGCTCGGCATGTTCAAGTTTCTGTACTACTTCATCTCGATCACCCACATGCGCCGCACGTGGGAGGGATGGAAGCGGCACCGCTTCAACACCCGCGACATGGGCGCGTTGAAGGGCGAGACGATTCTCAAATCGGAGTAGTGAACGGCGCGTGCACGGCCACCGCTTGGCCATCTGCTCAGGGCGCGCGTTACGCTCACACCGGCTGACCTGCTCGAAAGCGGTTGTACGGGTCTCCTGTGCCAACACATACCAATTGCACTATTGCGGTGATCTTCTCCGCCTGCAATTTCGAGGACTCGCGACTTCTGCACGCCCTTTTGGGCTTGTCCATCCACCAGGTCCGAATCTAGCCGTAGAGCGACGAGCTCCATCGAGAGAGGCGCCGCCTGGGACCGAGGCATCAGCGGCTCCAGATGGCGACCCGTTCTACCAAGGGCGCCGCTGCGCCGAGGCAGGGGCGATTCCTCTGAACTTGTGCAGCTGGCACGGAGTTGGACTTTGGCAGGCTTGGTCCCGACATCATCGGTTGAGAACGGCTACCGAGGGCTGGTCGACGTAGGACTGCCGGTCTATCAGCACTTCTTGGCGCAATACATCCTGCGCGCACAGGTCTTCCCAGCCGTCTATCTCAGCATACGATTGAAGTCGAGAAGCCGGGGGGATAAGCGGGTCAGCGCCGCCAATCTCGATGAATAATCGCCCCCCTCAACACTGCTTGATGTGAGACCCCCAGGCTCCTCGCCAATTCATCCTCCAACTGCATATGAACGGACCGGGCGTCAGTTATGGTCCAAGTCTTGGATATTTCGGCAAAGGAAGTCCGGCACAGTGATCGGGTGCTGGGAGCTCTCCGGCCGCGCTGCCCTCCTGCCACCGTATGAGAACGATCTTGGGTGCGGCAAACCGAAAATGCACATTTCGGTGAGGACTCTATGACTTTCAAGAAGAAGCGATGTTCGGCGGTCGTGACCTTGAACGCCCGGCTGCAACCGGACACCCGCTCCCACTTGGAGGACGCGCTGAAGCCGCTGATGCAGCAACATGGTCACCGGATCACCGGTGGCGGATCGCTGTTGTCTGAGGAGGGGGAAATTCTGGAGTGTGATATCGAGATCGAGTTGGCAAACGACTCGGACGCCAGCGTCAGGCATGTGATCGATGCCTTCGAGGCGCTCCTTGCACCGAAGCGTTCCAGAATCAAGCTGAAGGGAAAGGAAACTGCCGTTGAATTTGGCGCGCAGGAAGGCCTGGCCCTTTACTTGAATGGCTCGGACCTGCCGGCTTATGTCTACGAGGAATGCGACGTCAATCGCGTTTTCGATGAGTGCGAACGCCTGCTCGATGAAGCGGGGGACATCCATTCGCACTGGGAGGGTCCGACCGAAACGGCCATCTACATGTACGGCCCCAGTTTCGATGACATGCATAGGCTGATATCGCCGCTGCTGGCAAGCAATCCGCTGTGCGGTTGGTGCCGCGTCGAGCGGACCGCCTGAGGACTGCCCGTCAGGCACGCGCGCGTCGGCTGTCCCACTGCGTGGCGTCGATTTAATGCGATGTGCTTTGCCACAGCGGAGAGAACGCCTGAGCACCGACGCGAACACGGACACACGACGCGCTTCGCGGTCCGGTGCGCGGTCCAAGTGCCGAATAGCGTGCGCAGGTCTCGACCTCCTGCACAACGGCACCGAACAGGCGTCCCAAAACCGCAGAGTCGTCCAAGACGCCCCGTGCAAAAGCAGGAGGCAAGCGATCGTGCACAGATGAGATATTTCCGTTCAACCCGTGCGACTTGGCATTCGACTGCCAAGGGTCGTCGAGATATCCAACTTCCCTTGCACCTGACATGAAGACCGCGACATTCAAGATAACAGAAGACGACTACATCGATGCGATCCGACTTCACTCAAAGATGCCGCCGGCCCTTCGATGGATTGGGGCTGTGCTGGCATTCATCCTCGCCGCCGGTGCCGCCTGCGGGTCGCAAGACATGCGCGCCCTTGCGTGCATCACACTGGCCTCGAATCTTCTTGCAATCTTCGCGGTACCTGTGCTTTTTCGGTTTGTCAGCCGACGCCACTATCGCAACTACAGAGCGATCCAGGCTGAATTCTCGGCTGTCCTCAACGATTGTGGCCTGCACCTTGGAACAGAATTTGGCGAAAGTCGGATTACTTGGGGCAACATACTGAAATGGCGTCACAACAGCCAATACCTGCTGCTCTACATGGCGCCGCGCCTGTTCCATGTTGTACCCAAATCGATCGCAATCCAGGGATTCGACCTTCAGCGCCTTCTCGAGGGCCTTCATACCAACGTCGGTCCCGCCAGTTGACGCTCCTCAGCTCTTGAAAATCGCTGCGCGCACACTCAACATGCGAACATTGGGAATGCGCTCCGAGATCATGACTTAGATGCATCGTCCTTCCTGGACGTGCTCCGCTCGCGACGCTCCACAGGACTTTGCGTATGGAGCAGCTGCTTGGCTGCTCGGTCGGAATAGCCGCAACGCGAACCACTGCTGGATGGTCGATCGGTCTGCAATGAATTAAGGTTAGGCGAGGAACCGGGGGTTTCACATAAAGCAGTGTCGACCTGATGGACATAACAGGTGAGTCGCGGCGCTAACCCGCTGACCTCCAGTCCTCGATTTCCATCGTAGTTTCATGATGCGCCAATGTGATTCCTGCGTCCGCAGGATGAGTCAGAGAAAAATCATTAAACAGACCGGGAAAAGTTCTCCTGGCCGCAAGAATTCGCATCCCTTCCGATCACGACGATCATCGTCGCTCTCCGAAGAGAGGTCGAGGGGCGAGCTGGTGAGGCTCGCCCGGAGTTCGTTGGCGTGCGGATTGAGCAAAACCGACAGCGCGAGCCCCTTGTTTCCCGACGCCTCGGGTATTCACAAGCGGTAAGACGAAAACGACACCAATCGGCTCGTCCTCCTGCACAAGCAGCGCATCTGCATGAGGCGCAATCTCCTCTGCCGGTCTGCATACAAAGATGAACGCAGGATGGTCTGCCGCGGGCGATGGCACGCAGACGAGACTTCCGCTACGGCTGCGAGGCGAGTTCGACCTCCGGCTTGCACGGCAATGAATAAACCCGGCGGCTTGCGAGGCACTTGCTGACGGACCTGCAACTCGTCTCCACTCACCGCGCGGAGCATAGCCCAGCAGATCCAGGCCTTGCCAATTTCGCGAGAGTCGCGTGCCTCCAGGCCCGCTGCGCGGCCCCACGGCGTCGAATTGCGACGATCAGTCGGGACTGGACCGCAGAGGCCAGGGCCAGCATCGGGGCCCAGACGGTGACGACTTCATTGAGGATCACCTGGATCCCACGGGGCGATAAGAAGCGCTGAATGGAAACTGGCGACACTTCAATGGGTCGCCACGGACTGAAAAAACGAGCTTCAGCGACAGGCCACAGAAAAGCGATGCCAATCCCACCATTGGTCAGCATGTCGCGGAGCGAATGCGAGGCCGTACACAGCGTGATCCACACCCATCCCGCTCCGCGGCTCAGGCCCCATCTTGGCGCCAGCCGATGGGGCCTTTCGCGCTGGCCATCGCGGGTGTCCATCGGGCTGATCACAACGAGTGGGCCAGCGGCGTGCGAGGCACTACGCTGCCGGACCAGCAACCCGTCTTAGCTCATCCCGCGCGGCCATCAACGCATAGCCCAGCAGATTCAAGCCTTGCCACTCGCGAGGGTCGCGCGCCACCGGGTCCATCGCCGCGAGTCCGATGCCCCAGATTGTGTCGAGCGGACTTGCCTCGACCAAGACCTTGTCGCCGGTGCCAAGAAGGAACGCGCCCAGTGCTGGATTCTGTGTGAACTTGGCCACGTTGCCGCGCGTCACCAGGTCGAAGCGCGCGCCCGACCAGACCGCCTCATCGAAGCTGCGAATCTCCCGGCCCAGCTTCTTGGCCTCGCCAGGGGTGCGCGCAGCAAGGATTCTTTCGCAGGTCGCTGCGTCATCAAAGAGACGTGCCTTGCCCGCCATCATGAAGTGCTCCGCGGTCCGGTAGGTGTCGCCTTCGAGGGTGAATGGCGCTTCGTACCACTGGCTGAAGCAGGCCTTGCTGAGGGTTCCATCCCTGGATGCTTGATGGCCCCAGAAGAGCAGCAAGTCCACCTCGCAGCCTCGGTCGATGTTCGCGAGCAACTCTTCGTTGCTGCGCGCCGTGTTGAATATGTGCGTCGTCACTGTTCCTCCTCCTTCGGCCCGATCTGGCGAAAATCCAACCGCTGCTGCAGGGTCAGGCCCCCAGCGCGTCCCAAGCCGCGGCTGACTCAGTGTGCAGCTGCTCGGCCGTCAGCTGAAATTCAGTTTCGATGGCGCCTGCTGGAACGATCACGAATTCCCCGTCACGCGCAAGCCTGGGCACCGGTGCGCCGCAGACAGCGCAGAAGCATCGCCCGAAACGAGCTGCTGTACGCAGCTCGAATCTAGTGACAGAAGACTCTCCAGATAACCAGACAAACTGATGAGGTGGCACAGCCAGATTTGTGGCGTGGCTACTGCCGGAGCTTTTCCGGCACCGGGAACAGCGACAAGCGACAAATTTCAGCACCGGCGTACGGACCTCGAATCTGACGCATCCACATAAGCATGCTCCAACCAAAGTTTCAGGCAGGTTCGCAGTTCTCATTGCTTGATGATAGGTACGAAGCTCTGCAGGCGGACCGCGAGTTGTTAGTGCTCTTGCAGGAGCCAACTGGTGCATGGCGATACAGCAACGTCCTGAGCGCATCTGGGAGGAGGGACGCATGAACGTGCAGTGGCACCGTGCCAATGCGGTCGCCGCGCGAAGTTTCCTTCGTATCTTTCTCGCAGCTTGATCTCGGCTCGGGATCCGTCAAGTGGCGGTGAGTCATGGGAGGCCGCCCCGCTGGCGGCACCACAGGCCTGTCGCGCCTCTGCTCACAACTCGGGGATCTTGAAGGGATGATGGGCGGGGATGTCATAGACATCCTCTCGCACGCCTCTGGCAAGCGGCCCTCGCACTGCGCGAAGAACCAGCACGTCGAGGTCGAGTGCCGCGCACGCACGTCCCGACGGGAACGCCGTTTGCCGGTTCCACCGGCGGCAGTTCGCGCCTGCGCTCGGGACGAACGCGCTGCAGCCAATGGAGAATGGATGAACATGAAAGACTTGGACAACAAGGGCGGTACAGAAGAGGCCGAAGGAACGCAAGAGGCCGGTGCGAACGCGGACCGGCGCCAGACCGCGCACCCTGGCGAGACCCGCTGGTCGCAGGCCAGCGGTGATGGCCTTCAACGACCGGTACCGCAGCAACCCAATGAGCTCGACGAATCCGCAAGCAGCCAAGCGGCCGCAAGCCCCTCGATGGTGGGCATCGGGCAGGCCGCCTACCACGACACGCTCACAAGCGAGGACACCGACCGGGGGCCGGTCATGGATACGGTCTACAACGGCCCCGTGACCGAAGGACGTTGCGCGGACGACGAAGAGGAGGTCCGCGGCGGGTGTGGAGCGGCGCCTGCCTCCGGCGCCTGATCGAGCACCTACAAGCCACCATGGCCGCGAGGCTGTGTTCCCTGGGCTATAGCTACGACTCTGACACAAGCCGCACGTCTTGAGCGGGATCTCGATGAAGGATCAATGCCCAGGTCAGCTCGAAGCCCACCAGTGCCTTATCCGGGATCGGGCTCGCTTCGAGATGAGCTTGGGAAAATTGCCGCTGCTGCGCAAGTTCTTGTGCAAGCGCACCCGGGTTCGGGTGAGTTTTGATGAGCGCTCTCAAAGCTGCCGCGAGCGCCATCTCTGTTCCAAGCAGGCCCGCAGCTGAAGCGGTTGCCATTGCCGTTGCCTCTTCCGGTGTGGTCATTTGTCCTGCCCTTGCGGGTTCCGTGTGGAGGTCTTACGACTGTACTCTAAGTAAATGCTACTTTCGGTTGCACTGGTCCGCTACGGCCGACGAACTTAACTACCACCTGGATTGCCGCCTGCGCACACCGACTGCAGCAGCAGTGGCATACCGTCGAACCGCTCGAGCTGGGATGTCGCACGTGACCTTCGGGCGCGATGAGCGGCTGGGAGTGATGCTGCCCGACCGAGCGGCGGTCGAATGGTCGCGGCCGATCAACGACGGGGTCGCTTTCGCCAGTGGCCCGGCACGGCGGGCGGCGAAATAACCCCTAGCTCCAGCGCTCGTGCAGCAGCAGAAATATGCTGCCGGCGCCTATTAAGAGAGGAAAGCCCGCCTCGATTACCAGCCAGCGTAGATTTTGGCTTCTGAGAAAGAGTTCAAATGCTCCATTGAACCGCCGAAGTGACGCGGGAACCCGAGCGGACTGCACCACCGCCCTCGCCTGACCGACCTCTTGCACAAGCGTCACCATTTCGGATTTGAGACCGTCGAGGACCGATCGAATCGGGGTGCCGGGCATTAGGCCGGTCTGGAAATCGGGCTGTTTAGACTCCTCAATGAACCTCGCGAGATCCTGCTGTAGCTTGATCGAACCTTCTTCCACGCGCTTCATTCGCGAACATTGTTTAAGCCACCAGTTGTAAAGGGCGGATTGACGTGGATCGTCTGGATGGTCTGCCTCAGCGGACAACTGACGAGCGCCGGTTAGAAATGCAACTCTGGTCCCCGTAATGCGCAGTGCCATTCCTGCAGCCGTCCACGGCGCACCAAGCGAAATGGATGAACATGGAAAGGTTTATCGCCAAGAGCCCAGTTTTGAGATTTGCGGTCGTTAGACCTTCGAAGGTCACACCGCGCAAGGTGTTCTGGGGCGCAACCTTTACGTCCAGAATGACCATAGCGATGGTGATGCAAGCGACCACCATGAGATTGAACCTTATCTTGGCGGTCGCTTCGGAGAACTCAGGCAGCACCGGCTTTCCGAGCACAGTCTCCGCTGCTTCTATTTTTTCTCGTCTGTCATTGCAAACCGGCTCCACCGTGTAGCTGTTAGAACAGGCCTGACTTCCAGGCACCCGTGACAACTGTAGATGATCAGTACCACTCACCCCCTGAACAGATGGAACCCCTACCGGTGTAGTCGACCGATACGGCTCTCCGTGTCAAAACATGACGACAAGTTGAGCATCCCGGGCGTCAAGGGCACTTGATGAGAAGCTCTGGCCTGGGCACGGGGGGGCTGCTCGAGGTGGGCACGGCGCAGGCCCTGGCGAACGCGGCTCAGATGAATGTCATCGAGTTCCACACCTGGAACTCGCTCGCCAAGAACATCGACAAGCCGGACCGGATGATTTTCGATCTGGACCCGGGCGAAGGCACGACTTGGCAGCATGTGCAGGAGGCAGCCACGCTCGTGCGTACCCTGCTCTTGGAACTGGGCCTCGAGTCCTGGCTGAAGACGAGCGGGGGCAAAGGGCTCCACGTCGTCGTGCCTTTGGCGCCAAGGAACGACTACGACACCGTCAAGGCGTTTTCGCAAGCGGTCGTCCAGCATCTGGCGCGGACGATACCCTCGCGCTTTGTTGCGAAGAGCGGTCGAGCGAATCGCGTCGGAAAGCTCTTCGTTGACTATTTGCGCGATGGACATGGCGCGACCACGGCGGCCGCATTCTCTGCTCTCGCCCGGCCCGGCCTTGGTGTTTCGGTCCCTGTGAGTTGGGACAATCTCGCCATGCTGAAGAGCGGTGCGCAATGGACGATTGCCCCTGCGCGCGAGCACCTCTCATTTCAGAGCCATGATCCATGGGAGGGTTACTGGAAAGCCAGGCAGACGCTCGCCGGGCCGATGAAAATTCTTGGCTTCACGAAGAAGGCGTGAACGCGTTGGCGATCGTCGCCGTGAGTTCAAGGCAACGTGCGGCTCGAGCAGTTCGGTGTCACTGGACGATTTCGCGATCGCACGACCGATAGACAATTAGAGACAGTCGAAGACTGAACTCCTCGGAACTGGTGTGCGACGATCGCACAGTACCTTGCTCACCCCAGCAATTGGTCGACGGTGGAGCACTGCCCAGGATCGAGCCAGAGGGTGTGCGGCGGTCGCACACTGCTCGCCGCGCCGCCGCTCGTGTGCTCGTGTTGTCATGCCTGCGCCTTTTCATAATTCCGGCAAAGGCCCCGGAGTTCCAATGCTCAGCGCTGAGCTGGCGCTCGTTCGACGGTTGTCTAGCGGGACGAGTTGAGCGTCGTGGCTCGATGAAGGACCGGGGGTCCGGAGATTGCGCTCGAGCCCCTAGGACCGGCATTCGCGTGGGCCCTAGCGTCCAAAAGTTAACCACAATCGCTGTGGCCGAAAATTCTAAATTTAAGAATGAAAAGTTCATGACTCCAGCGCTCATGAGCACCGGACACGGTGATCATACGATCGGACTAGGTGCTCAAGAGCCCTGGAATACACACTCCTACAAAGGCAGGCAAAAACGCAGCCGCTTTGATGGCGGCCGGTGCCGTCTGAAGAGCGATGGCAGCAGTGGTGGAATGCTGACCGATCGCCAAATGAGGCGCCCCGCGGCGGCAGAACTTCGAGTGAGTCGCACCGTGCAACAGGAGGTCCCAAGGTGAACATCAAACAAGCGATCAAGATCTGCACGTTATCAATCCTGCTGTGCACAGCCACCGCGTTTGCGAAGAACCCGCCAAAGTTCACCGACTATCCGGCGACGGCGAGCTATCAGCCAAAAACAGGCACGCGTCCGCCGCTGCGGCTGACGACGCAAACGGCCCGCCGCTATACCACTGCAATCCATCGCGCTTACAACGAGGCGCCCAACTTCGGCGGTCATCTGCATGTTGTCAGTTGGGGGTGTGGCACCGATTGCCGAAACATCGCAGTGCTTGATTACGAGACTGGCCAGGTTTACACCTTGCCGGGCGTGAACGAGATCAGTGGCGCGATGGGCAACGATGACGAGCGCGTGGATTTTCGGCCTGATAGCCGCCTGCTGATCATCGCAGGCAGCCTCGATCGCGCCCGGCCGGCTGACAAGTTCTACTATGTCTGGACAGGCCGGCGCCTCAAGCGAATATTCACCGAGCCACTGGCCGTAGATTCCCGGGACCGATAAACCACGCCCCGTCCTACGTCAACCAGGCAGCGCAATGCGCACCGCCGCCTGACGCTACCGGCGGGGCTGTGCAATAGCGAGGTCCACCGGCTTGCGTAGACAGCTGTACAACCGTCAACGTCATGAAGTCCATCAACATGCCGACAACGACCGTCCGTCTTGAAGATGAGCTCAAGGCCCGCATCGCGGCTGCGGCTGCGGCTGCGAGGTCGGGCAGGTCTTCACACGCGTTCATTCTGGACGCGCTGTCCGACATGGTCGAGCGCAGCGAATTGAATGAGGAACTGCATCGGATCGCAGACAAGCGGTGGGCGGCGCTGCAGCGCACCGGCGAATCGGTCGCCTGGGAGCAGGCTGCGGCTTACTTGAAGGCGCGCGGGGCCGGCCAGAAACCTCGTCGGCCTCTGGCGCGCAGGCCGGCGCCCTGACCGGCCCATGTTCCACATCGAGCTAGCCCCGGAAGTCCTGGACGACGTCGACCGTGACATCGGCCATCTGAAACAGCACCAGGTCGCCGACGTGGCGGACCGGGTCGGGGGAGATTCTCGATGCCATTCAGATCCCTTCGCGCAGCCCGCTGATCAGCCGCCCCTTCGCAGGCGGAAAGCGTGAGCTGATCATCGGCGAGGACAACCGCGGCTATGTGGCGCTGTACCGCTACCTGGCCTCATAGCCGCACAAGGACTTCGCCCTCGGGATTCAGCGTCGAACTCCCCTCGCCGTTTCGCCGTTCCCGAAGCGTTGCTGCCGATCGGCAGTTCGGCGCCCTCCATCGATGTTCGGCGCGCCGAACATCGATCGAGCGAACTACCCGCTGCGCGGCAGTGCCGCAAAGTACAGCCTACTCTCGCAGCGTGAACACCACCGACAGGTAAGAGACCGACTGGGTCTGGATGGCCTCGATCCCATGCAATGCTGTCGCGTCAAACAGCAGAGAGTCCCCCGCCCTCAACGCAACCGACTTCGCGCCATAGCGGTAGATGACCTCCCCGGACAGGAAGTACAGGAACTTGAGGCCGGGATGCTGGAAGGTCACGTAGGGATCGGCACCGGGCAGCAGCGTGACCAGATACGGCTCAACGAACAGGTTGCCCGACAGCAGGTGGCCCAGCAGTTCATAGCGGTAGTCTGAAACAGCACCGACGCGATCGACGACAACGCCCTGCCCTGCGCGCACATGGCAGAAGTCAGTACGCCGCGCCTGGTCCCCGAAGAAGCGCGAGGTCGGCACCCCAAGACCATTCGCGAGACGCTCCAGGGTCTCCACCGAAGGCGACACCAGCCCGCGCTCGATGCGCGAGAGCATCGAGGAGGAAATTCCCGATGCCTTCGCTAAGGCACCGGCAGACATATCGGCCGCCATACGCAACGCCCTCACCTGCGCACCGATACGTGCAGCCGACAGGCTGCGCACGACCGGTGCGGGTTGCCGCGGCCGGACCCGCGTCACCGACACCGGCAACCTCAAAGGCCGGGCACTAGGTAGTGGGGATGCAATTGCTCGATTGGGCACGTGTGACTTGCCTTTACGCGGGATTTGCAAGTCCAGATTCTACGAAAAACGTAGAGACGAGGAAAGTCAACCTTACGACTATCGTAGAGTGTCTGACAGCCGATCTCCTCGCTCAATCTTCGGTGCACGTCTGCGGCTTGCGCGATTGGCAGCCGGCCTGCCGCAGGACAAGCTTGGAGTGAAAGCGGGACTGGACGAAGGCACTGCAAGCGCGCGCATCTCTCGCTACGAGAGCGGAATTCACGAACCGAACATCGCGTTTGCCCATCGCCTAGCAGACGAGCTCGGCATACCCGCCGCTTACTTTTACGCAGCAGACGACGAACTGGCCAAGCTCATCCTCTGGTTTGGCCAACTGAGCACGAAGCAGCGAAAGTTACTTCTCGAGTTTGCCGGCCAGCTCAAAGCGCCTTCTTAGATACTGCCTTCGATCGCCATTCGCGTTGGTGCAGCTACGACGATGCGATTCGGGACACTGAAGCGGCGCTGCGGCCAAACGAACGGCCTGTGCTTACAGATTTCATCGGAAAACCCGATTTCAGCAATCGCTGAAACGCAGTAACTGAAATTGCCACAGATCAAGGACAGACGACCCGCAGCGATCTGCTCGCGGCCGGGGGCATGATCAAGTTTCTGCCACGCTCGATGCGCGCGCGTTCCTGACGCAGATCGGCAGTTCGAAATGAACGCCGAAGATCAGTCCGCTCGCCATGGAAGACGTCCACCCTGGCGATAACGCTGCCCGATATGTGCGCCACCCGACGGCATTGCCGCCGGAATCTCCGCGACTTTCGTTCCGGCCTACCGCAGCGCGTGGGTGAACTCGTATCCGCCGCAGTTAGCAAGGGGGCGAGCCCGAATCGGTGACTTTTTCAGCGCCACAAACGCGTCAAAGTTCGTAAGGCAATGCGCCATTCAGGACAGCGACGGCTCTTCGGACGGAGGCGCCATGTGCAGGCCCCGGGCGGCTGCTTCCAGCCGGGCACCTGGACCGTCGGCTACAACTCGGTAGTTGTTCCGCATCGGCCGCCTGCGCGCCTCATGGCAAGCTCGCAGGAGCTCGCGTGGTGCCGGACCTTCGCGGGCTGTTGGCGCAGCGTCGGTCGACGCATGAGATTCGCAGGAGGGGGATCTGACGCGGTCGATGCACTGCAAAGCGATCACTGCGGCGCCCGGGCTCCGGAAGGCACCGGCGATTCGCCCTGGCGGCTTTCCTGTCCCGAGACGCGTTCCACGGCTCGATCCATCGCGTGGTCTAACACCTGCCCACACAACCGAGGAGAAGCGATCACCGCACGCTCCTACGCCGAGGCGATTCGGCGCTGGCAGAATGACGTGCGGTTTTTAGTCATTTATTTACAAAAGACTATTAATCGCAACATACTTGGCGATGGGCTCAGATTCCGCGCTCGAACAAACCTCACTCGCTTTCCCGGGGCGTTGACCACTGCTGCGCGCGCGAACTGGCCGAGCATGGCTTGCCCACGGTAGTGCTCAGCCGACTGGTTTCCGCCGGCAAGCTTGATCGCGTCGCCCGCGGCGTCTACACCCTGCCGGACCGCGCGCTGAGTGAGTACCGGTCTTTGGCCGAAGTAGCCTTGCGCGTGCCGCGGGGCGTGGTATGCCTGCTATCGGCGCTGCGTGCCATGGCCTCGGCACGCAGGCGCCGTTCGAAGTCTGGATCGCGATTCCTCGTCACTCGCCTACACACCGGCTCGACCGCCCTGCCCTGGGCGTCGTGCGCATGTCGGGGACGGCTCTGACCGAAGGCATCGAATAGGAGGAGATCGATGGCGTGAAGGTCCCGGTTTTCAATGCGGCCAAGACGGTGGCCGACTGCTTCAAGTACCGCAACAAGATCGGTCTGGACGTGGCTCTCGAAGCGCTGCGCGATGGTTGGTCTCAACGCAAGCTGACGATGGGCGCTCTGGCACTACGCACCGTGGATTGCGTCGCGAATGTCATGCGGCCCTATCTGGAAAGCCTCACTGCATGAGCGGCAATCTCGCGGCCTCGGTAAGAGCCCGCTCCCGAGATTCCCCGCGGCGGCAACTCGATGCAGACCTTGTCGTCCTGCGTGCCTCTGGGGTTGATTGCGGCCAGCGGCCGCTGCGCCGCACTCCACGGCAAACTGACCTTCAGTATCTCCTGGGATACGAGCCCAGCAGCCGGAACTCCGCACGCTTGGAGAGCAGCCTGGCGATTTCGGGCTGCGAGGCATGGCCCGCGACATCGACGACATAGCGGTGCCCGTCCAATGATCGCTTTCCGGGGCGCTCGTAGACAGCCAGCACTTGCGCCGATTTCGCGAGCGCCTGCAGCGACCGCTGGAAACCCGCCTCGTCGATCGTCAGCAGCAGCGTGGTCTTGTCATGCCCGCTCGGTCCCGGAAGCACATGCCCCAGCACCCACCAGCGCGTCGTGTTGTGCGGTCCCTCCTCGATGCCGTTCACGATCGGCGTGAGCCCGTAGATCCGCGCGGCGCTGGGCGGCCCCATCGCCGCAATGTCCGACGCCGTCCCCTCCGCCACCGACTTCGCGGCGGCGCCGCCACTGGCCGCGGCCCGGCGCTCCACGGCCGGCATCTCCAGGTCGAGCCAGGGCTTGACTTCCTCCAGCGCCACGGGATGCGCAACGACCGTGCGGATGTCCTCCTCGCGGGTGCCGGGCTTGGCCAGCAGGCTGTAGCCCAGCGCCTTCGGATACTCGCCGACCACATGCACGCCGTCGAGCGCCAGCACGTCGTCGAGATAGGGCGTGGCCCCGACCACCGACGTCGTGGCGGGCACGCAGGCCTTGGCCACGGTCTTCGCGTCCAGCGCCTTGAAGAGCGCCTGCCTGTCGAGCGCGACCAGATCCGTGTCGCCGAACAGGTCCATGCAGGCCTGATGGGTCCAGCTGCCGGCCGGGCCGAGGTAGCCGATCTGCGCGCTCGTGGCGGACGAGACCCCCAGGGCGAGCGTGGCCATCGTGACGGCGCACAGGGAAAAAGTTTTCATGAGTCTGAACACCAGGGCAACAGCGACAACGTTGGAGAGATGCGCACCAAGTTCCGGCGCGCAGCGCGTACCGTCGCGGTCGCCGCGGGGCAAGCCCACGTGTCTTCGCGACGGAAGCCGCGATGATCCGAACATCAGGCGTCTGCGGCAACGCTTGCTCCGCATGCACTTTCACCACCATCGCAATGCGCCAAATCGCAGGCATCGGCCGTCGCCGCATTGCGCGACGCGAAACAAACCTGCGGCAAGACCGCACGCATGCCGGTACAAAGGCACTGAGACCCGTGACGCCCGAACCTCCCATTGAAGGAGAAGAAGAAGAACTTGCCGAGATGGTGCAACGGGCCGGTAGCCTGCCGAAGGTGAGCCGCAGCGGCCACCTTGCTGGCGTTCGCCGATCGGGTGTCAGGCAGGTGCGCAAGGATTGGCGGCCCATACGGCGACTGGGACCGCAACGCAGGGGATCACATCCGTGCGGTGATGGCATGGGTGTCCGGCGCTGTCGCCGAAAACCGCGAACGGCGAGTGAGATCGTCATGCGCGTGAAGATGAGACCCCGATACCGCGGCGGCATGCGACTGAGCAAGCGGGAGCTCGTCGATCAGCCTTGGCTATGCGGAATGCTGACACGGCGAGACACAGAAGGCCGGCCGCAGCTTGGCGTCTGGAGAACGCCGAGACAGCATGCCGCCGTCACTCGGCGTCCTCTGCGCCCGACGTGGTCGCCTGCGCACTCCACACCATCAGCTTGGCCGGGGCCGAGCAGGTCGATGGACGATGGACGATGGTGCGACCAGGTGGTACTGCGAGGTGCACAGCCTGCCTGGCTCCCTCTCGTTGCAGCGGCTAGGGCTGCTGTGGCGGCAAACCACGGGCCGAATGGAATCGCTTGTGGCGCTTTCGCGTTTCGGCATCTTCGCCGACGCGTAGCGATGGCGATTTCACCGACCCTGAAATATTCCTCAGAAGATGGTTACTTTGCATAAGCAATAGATTGCCAATATGTAACAGTACGACTTACATTCAGTGCGCCAAAGACGGCCGGCGTCTTTGGTCCAGCAAGAGCCGGCACTCGGAGAGTCGAATGCCCTACTTGTTCCTGATGAGGCTGATGCATCTGCAGCTTCCGGCGCGGATCACCGATCCTGAGGATCTTCAAGCGGTCTCGGTGCTTCTTGCCACCGGCTTGATCGAGGCCGAAATCCAGACATCTCGCCCAACGGGCCGCTACGCAGCTTCTCGGGCGGCCACGGTGTTTCGCATCACCGAGGCAGGCTATGCCGAGCTTCGCTCGATGCGGGATACCCGGACCCACGATGGCGGCACGGGCTGAACAGCCATAGCCTGAGCCCATCCGCCCGGCAGTAGGCCGAAGCGGCTCAGTCGCGAGCCGCCCACAGGTGGTCGAGCGCCTGTGCCTGCTCTGCCGGGGTGCCCCCGAATACTAAGTCTTCCCAATTCCCACCTGCGTGATAGATGCGCAGTGCGATGCAGTTCAGTGTCCCGTGCTCCGCTTCATGCAGGAGCTCGCGGAGGGTGGCAATCGCAGCTTCGTGGTCGAGGACGTCACCGGTTCGGGACATTCTGGAAATCCAAGAGTGGGCTCACAACGTACGAAACGTGCGCGCGAAGCTTTGTCAGACAAATTCGTTTCGGGCTGCAACCTCTGGAAACTACCGAGTCCCAGCCACCTGTAACTGATAGTACGATTAATGTGAAAGTATCACATCTCTTCTATGACGTATTCCATTTCAGTATCCAGCGCGTTGGGCGAACGGATTGCCACGCTCGACTCGGTGGTGAGCCGTCTCGCCAACGATGCGGCGTGGCTGCGCGAGGAAGCCGAGCGACTGCGCGCCCAGCAAGCAAAAATTCGCCTCGCGAACCGAAAGCCGATGTGGTTTCTGATGCGGTTGAGGCACGAAGATCTGCCGATTTGCGTCGTCGAACCCAGCGAGATCCGGTATGTCTCGGTGCTCGCCGCCACGGGCCTCATCGAGGCGCAAATGGCCGCCTTCCCAGCCACGGACCGGTACGCTGCCCCAAGGCTGGCGACAGTCACTCGCATCACCGACTATGGCCGCGCCGAGATTGCAAAGATCGGTGAAATTCCCAAGCCTATTCCGTCGTCGCTGCAACTTCTGCGGGGTCCGCGGCTGCTATGAGCGAAGCGCTTGGAACTTCGGCATGCGCAAGTGCCACGGTGCACATGGTCTGGGATAGACCAGGCAGCTGCTCCGCCCAAGTAGGCGCTGCTGCCTCAGGAGCCTTTCGGGGAAACCTGCTGCCCAAGTGCCTCGTTCACAGTCTTCAGCTTTTCCTCGGCGGCCTTGAGCTTGTCCTTGAGCTGCTCCGTTTGCTCGATCGCCTGCCCGACATCAGGGTGCAGAGTTTCTTTCGGCACTTCGCTGTCGAGTACCGCGTGGACCACCGATAGATCGTCAGCAACTTCCTGGACCGTTTCAGTCGCCTGCTTACTCTTCTTGAGCGCCTTGGCCAGATCGGCGCTGCTTTCGCCCGGCAGAAGAGTGGATGAGGAACGGGTCATGACAAACCTTTCAGTCTGGGCCCGATGTTAGCCGGGACATTGGCAACGACTCAGCCGCTGCCGCCAGCTCAAGCTTTCGACCTACATGTTAAGCCCAATCATTACGTATAACTCACAGTCAGAAACCCACCACAACAATTCCCAACCGAGCAACCGCTCCCGCGCCATGTCGCTCCAGACGGTTCTTATCGAGGACAGCAACACCATCAGGGAGGCGCTGATCCCGGCGCTGGCCGATCTTGCCGATGCAGAAGTTGTGGCCGTCGCCGAGACCGCAAGCGAAGGCGTCGCGGTGCTCGAAAAGCTCGGCGATACCTGGGACCTGGCCGTGGTGGATCTGTTTCTGCGCGAGGGCTCGGGCCTCACCGTCTTGCGAACGTTCCAGGATCGGGCCTCGCACCAGAGGATGGCTGTGTTGACGAACTATCCAACCGAAGAGATGCATCGCCGCAGTTTGGAGCTGGGGGCCGATGCGCTGTTCGACAAATCGAATGAGCTCGACCAGTTCTTTGAGTGGTGTGTTCGAAGCGGCCAGTCCTAGGCGGCGATGACGTCCAGCTTCCGACAGTTCTCTGCCGCGCCTTCAGCATCTCCCTCGCTTCTTCGAGGATGCAGGTAAACCGGCTCCCATCCCACGCCGCCGGGACTGATGTGCATCAAGTGCACATTCCCGGATCCCGCACTCGGGAACAGATTGACGAGCCAGCGATCGGGCTCAATGCTGCACACCTTTCCAGTACATGCCGTGGAGGTCATGATGTCTGAACCATCCCCCATGCTGCCTCGTCACGCTTCGAAACCGATCCAAAGTCCGAGGACAGGGTGCGCAATCCTGAAGGTGCTTTCACAGCATTGGCCGCCGAGCTCGGCATCATCAAGCGCGGCGACCGCCTCGACGACGTGCAGATGGAGTTCGCCTACGGGGTGGTGGACCTGTGCGCAGCGATTGGCGACCAATACAGCGACAAGGCCTATGGCAGCGCCGGAGACCACATCCGCTCGGTGTACGGGCCTGTCTGAGTCAACGGCGACATCTTCTTGAGAGTAAAGATCAGACGGCGCTCAGGCCAATGACGGCATCGCCCGCGCCACGATGTACGCGAACGCCTCCTCCGCGAGGCGCGCTGCCGTGAAGATCGCCGTGCGGTCGGCCCGCAGCACTTGCACCCACGCGTCGATATAAGCCGCATGTCCCTCCACCGTGGCGTCGACCAGCCCGCAGTGCCCCAGGATGAATGCGCTGCCGAGCTCCGCCACCAGTTCCTCGAACGCATAGGCCGCATCGCCGAACCGCCGCCCGAAGGTCCTGTTCAGCCGCTGGGGATGACCGGTCCAGTGCACCAGTTCGTGCAGCGCCGTCGCGCATTGCGCCTCGGCGCTGGTGAACTGCCGCGGCCAGGGCAACCGGATCTCGTCGAGCGCAGGAAGATACGCGGCCTGGTCGAAGCCGTGCCGGATCGTCGCGTCGCAGCCCCCGAGCAGGCGCATTGCCCGCTCCACCGGGGCCCGCGAAGCCGACGGCGGGGCGATGCCGAGATCCACGACCTCGAGAGGCAACCCGTCGATCTGCGCCAGGTTGAAGAGCCAGAACGGCCGGCACAGCAGCACGCCCGCGCGTGCACCGGAACAGGCCGTCAGTGGCTCCTCATCCACGCCGCCTTGCGAGAGGATCTCGTCGGTATCGCCGCCGCGCTCCCGCGCCCTGCGCTCGAAATGTGCGCACAGCACGCCGCGCTCGCCCTGCCGGACCTGGGCGCCGAGGCTCTTCGCCTGCCTGTAGGTCAGCCACACATTGGACGCATAGCCCGCTTCGATCGCCGCTTCCCAGAGCAGCAGCACGTTGGCCCCGCGGTAGGGCGCGCCGGTCTTGCCGTTGCGCGGGACCCCGCGCGCCGCTGCCCGCGTCCAGCGTTCGCGCAACGCGCCGCCGCCCGCCTCCAGCATCGCGATGATCCGGTCCGTCACGACCTGCCGCACATCCATGCGGCCCTGCCCCCGCGAAGCGGTGCCCGCGGATTCGGCAGCGTCCTCACCTGCTTTGGGAGAGTCCTCGGGGGGTACGGGGGGAACGCCCGGGGCTGTTGGCGTACCCGCGTGACGCGGGCAGCCCGCATCACGCGGCGTGGCGCTGGAAGTTGGATTCGCGTGCATGGCTTTTCCTTTCTGCGGCATGTGCCGCGGTGGTTGAACATCTGCTTTCGGAGCCGCCTCGACGCATGAACAGCGCGCAGAAAGGGCCGATGTCCAGGGACCGCCCGCAAGCCGCAGCCGAGCGCAGCGAGGACCGGGTGAGGACGGTGGCGAAGCCCGCAGCCCTGGACAGCGTCCCGGGCGCGCTATGCGTCGGCCAAGAGGCGGCTTCGAACGCAGAGTTCACGCGGACAGCCCGAAAGCGCCTGCACGCGACGCCTGCGCCGCGCCGCCGAGGCGGGCGGCCTGGCCGGTGACCGCCGTGCAGACACGGCCACTTCGCGAGCCCGCGCCGGTTCCCCGCTCGACGCCCTCGGCAGACCTTCGAGCGCGTCGGCGTCCCGTCATCACCGCCTCGGCGCACCGAACGCCCGTCATGCACACGCAGCGCGCCCAGCGGTGCCACGGTCGAGCTCCGCGAAGGCTCGAGCGATTGGGCCGCTGAGTCCACTGTTCCAAATCACAGTCGACAGCGGCCTGGAACTTCGCATGCGCACGGCAGAACCGCCGCACGACAGAGAACACACACGAGACAAAGAAGAGGCGGAACAGAAGAAGGCGGCCGGCCAGTCCACCGAGGCTCACGAACCCCGGCTTCGGGCCACCTGGCTCAAGATCGCACGGACCCACGACGACATCGGGGCCCTCCGCGTCGATCGCCTCCGCAGCCAAGTGGTCCGGGGATCGAACGCGGACATTGAACTCGGCTATTTGCAGAATCGGGTAATGAAAAGAAGCCGGCTGGCCCGTCTGGCCTCGTCCTTCTCCGCCCAGGGCCTTGCGTCGACGCACCGGCCGAGCGCAAGGCACTATATTTCCGGGGTGTCTGCCACCACGCCCATCCCGTCTGACGTCGCCCGCTTCATCGAGGGTCTGATACGCCGCCTCGACGGCATGCGGCCATGGGCAGCGCGCGCGGCCAGTCGCACACAGCAGGCGCACCGGGGATCGGGCGGCGCAGCGATCGATCAGCGGGCGCGCGACCTCCAGGCGCTCGTCCCGCGGACCGCCCGATTTTCCGCGGCGCGCCTCCGAGGCGTGCGCCATTTCCGCCAAAGCGGCACCGCACCGGACTGTCTCGCACAGGCTGTGCGAGACGGTGGCCGCAAGGCCGGGCGCCCTCGGGGTTCCAGCGTGCTCGCGGCCGTCGATGCCGGGCCCGTCGGCCGGCACGACGCGCGCGCACGGCCTGCGAAGTCAGGCACCGGGGCGCCGGCCGGCGAGAACGCGACCGGCAGCGCACGCGACGTCATCCGGGTGGATCGGGTCGCGTCATGAGCCAGGGCGGTCCATCGCGGCGCCGCACGCCGGCCACCACGGCGGAAGCGGGCTTCGGCGAAGTCCTCGACCTGATCCAGGGCGCGCGGCAGCGCGTGGCCAGGGCCGCCAACGCCGAAGTGATCGAGCTCTACTGGCGCATCGGCCAATACCTCCACCGGCGCATCGAGGCCGACGGCTGGGCCAAGGGAACCGTGGAGCAGCTGGCCGCCTACATTGCCCTGCGCGAACCGGGGCGGCGCGGCTTCTCGGCCCAGAACCTGTGGCGCATGCGGCAGTTCTTCCAGGCCTATCCGCCCGGCTCGAAACTCTCAACGCTGTTGAGAGAAATTCCCTGGTCCTCGCACCTGCACATCCTCAGCCGCGCCAAGCGCGAGGAAGAACGCGAGTTCTATCTGCGCATGACGGCCCAGCAGGGCTGGCAGGTTCGCGAGGTGGCGCGCCAGATCGACAGCGGCCTGTTCGAACGCGCCCTGCTGCAGCCACCCAAGGTCTCAACGGCGTTGAGAGAAATGCAGCCGCAGGCCGCGCAGCAGTTCAAGGACGCCTACCTGCTGGATTTCCTGGCCCTGCCCGAGCCGCATACCGAGGCCGAACTGCACCGCAGCCTGCTGATGAACCTGGGCCGCTTCCTCACCGAACTGGGAAGGGACTTCTGCTACATCGGCAGTGAGTATCCGGTGCAGGTGGGCAGCCAGGATTTCGCGCTCGACCTGTTGTTCTTCCACCGCGGCCTGAACTGCCTGGTGGCCATCGAACTGAAGGTCACGGCCTTCGAGCCCGAACATCTGGGCAAGCTGAACTTCTACCTGGAGGCGCTGGACCGGGACGTGAGGAAGCCGCACGAGAACCCGTCCATCGGCCTGCTGCTGTGCGCCAGCAAGGACAGCGAGGTGGTGGAGTACGCGCTGAGCCGCACGCTCTCGCCTGCGCTGGTGGCGCAATACCGGATGCAGCTGCCGGACAAGGGGATGCTGGCAGCGAAGCTGCACGAGTTCTATGCCTTGAGCGCACCGTTGGACACGGCATCGGACACCGCGGCGCCGCGTGCGGCCCGAAGCAGGAAGCGTCGATCCTGATCTCCAGTCCGATCGGAAAACGACGGCCTGAGCCAGCCGGGCTGCCAGCGGTTGGAGGGAGCGCGAGGCGGCACGCCGGCAATGAGTCCTCCCATCTTCACCCCACGGTGATCCCCCTCGGAAAAAGCGGCCTTGGCGCAGCGTTGTTCGCGCGGGCCTTCGTTACCACTTCACACGTACGCCGATCGACCCGTTGATCGAGCTCTTCACCTTCGCATTCCCACCCGAAGACCAGAGCTTTCCGATTTCGCCGTAAAGGCTCGTCGTCTGCCCGAGGGCCAACGTGAAGCCGCCTGCCAGTTCCGTGCTCGTGCCGCCGGTCGGCGCCTCGATGCCGGTGCTGGTCGCGCCATGGAGGAAGTGCGCAATGTCGGTGCCGCTCGAGGCCTTGTAGACGTTGAAGCGACCGTATGGTTGCAGCGTGCCGAGGCCGGTGTCGATGCGCCCCTTCACGCGCACGCCAGCGCGCGCGATCCAGCCGCTGTCGGCGTCGGGTTGCACGGCGGCGCCCACGATGGTCGAGTTGCCCAGGTCGAGGCGCTGGTGGATCAGTTGCAGTTGCGGCTCAATGCGCCAGCCGCTCCCGCCCAAAGCAAAGATTTGGCCGACTTCGAGCGAGCCCAGCAGGCTGTTGCCCTTGCCCTCGGCGCCCATGCCGATGCTCGATTGAACGGTGTAGCGATGGCGGGTCGACTGCACCACGGCATCGGCGTAGAAGCCGCTGTCGCCAGTGTAGGTGCCGTAGACGCCCACGTACTGGCTGCGCAAGTCGGCGCGGCCGGCTCTCAGGTGGTTCACGCCGCTTGCGAAGCCGCTGACGCTCGCGTCGCCATCGAGCTGGCCGACGTAGAGGCCGGCGCGCCAGTTCGGCGTCGTCAGCAGGTCGGTGCCGGCCTGGAAGCCGGTCCATCGGCCCGTGCTCGTCGGCGAGACCGTACCGCCCTGCCGGATGTCGATGTCGCTCGACAGCACGCGTGCCCACGCGCGGCGGTCCGCGCCGGTCGGCGTGGTGGCGGTGCCCTTCACATCGTCATCGCCCACGCGCTTGCGCAGGTCGCCCAGCATCGCGAGATTGCCTTGGCGCAGCTGGTTCGGCAGCGCCGCGTACAGGGAGGCTTCGGCGCGGTACGTGATGACAGGCGCGGCCGGCGGCGTGGCGCCGGGGATGCTGGAGCGCAGGTACCAGTTCTCGCCCGCGCCGCTCGCATCCGCTGCGTAAAGGCGGTACTCGTAGGCACCAGCGTTCACCTGGCCGCCCGCGAGCGTGAAAGCATCCTTGGTGGTCTGTGCGGTGGTCGTCGCGCCGTTCAGCGCGGTGATCACCTCGATGCCGTCGCCGCCAGTGAGCGCGCCCAGCCCACCGAGATTGGCGAACTGCACGCTCGTCTTTCCGCTCGCCGTGCCGCCGTTGATCACGAGGCGGTCCGACGGGCCCGTTGCGTTCAACGCGGTGCCCAGCCTCAGCACGCCGTTGTTGCCTGCATAGTTGCCATTGACCGTGAGCGTCGTGCCCGGTGTGGCGCCCATGAGCGAGACCGTGCCGCTGTTGGCGAGCGAGGCGACCGTCTGGTTGAAGCCGGCGAGGTCGAGCGTCGCACCCGCAGCCACGCTGTGCGCCGAGCTCGCGCTGAGCGTGCCGGCCGAGCCGGCCTTCAGCGTGCCCTGCGCCACGTGGGTTGCGCCGGTGTAGCTGTTGGATCCGAGCAGCGTCAGCGTGCCCGTGCCCTGCTTGGTGATGAAGCCGCCGCCGCTGATGCCGCCGCTCAGCGTGCCGTCGAAGGCGCCGGTGTCGATGACCGGGTCGTTCTTGCCGGTGAGCTGGATCGCATTGGCGATGTTCAGGCCGTCGGCGCCGAAGCCCAGCGTCGTGTCGTCGTCCATCGTCAGCACACCGCTGCCCAGCGCCTGGTTGTGGGCGACGTTCAGCCGGCCCTGGCGCAGCGCGGTGCCGCCGGTGTAGGTGTTGGCGCCCGACAGCGTGAGCGCGCCGCTGCCGACCTTGACGATCGAGCCGCCCGTGCCCGAGATCGCGCCAGAGATTTCGGTGTCGGCGTTGAGCCCTCCCGTGGTCAGCGCCTTGGCACCGAGGATCACCTCGCCCGCACCGCTGAGCGAGCCGATCGAGATGCCGTCCACGGCGAGCGAGCGGATGCGCAGGCGCGCGCCGGCTTCGTTGAACACCGTGGCCTGGTCGGCGGTGGCGTTGTCGAAGACGTCGATCAGCCCGCCGCGCCTGTTGATGAAGTTCGCCTGCCCTGCACTCGCGTTGTTCAGCAGGTTGATCTGGCCATCGGCGAAGTTGGTGATGGTCGCCTTCCCGGCCGTGGCGTTGAACGAGAAATTGCTCAGGCCGCCATGGTTCTCGATGACCGCGTTGCCGGCGCTCGCGTTGTCGCGGAACTCGGCGGTGGCGCCGTTGTTCATGACGAGCCGGGCGTTGCCCGCCGAGCTGCTGCCGCCGAAGCGCACGAAGCCCGCATTGCCGGTGCCTCCGCGCTCGGCGGCGGTGATGGTCACGCCGCTCGCGTCGGCGCTGCCGGTGAAGAGCAGCGAGGCATTCGCTGCCACCGATACCGGCCCGCTGCCGAGCGCGCCCGCCACGGCCGCTTCGAGCGAGCCCGCGTTCACGGCCGTGCCGCCCGTATGGCTGTTGGCCGAACCGAGCACCAATGTGCCGCGCCCGGTCTTGACCAGCGCGCCATCGCCCGAGACCGCGCCGTTCAGTCCGAGCACCTGGATCGGATCGACCTCGACGCCCCCGCCGCCCGCGCCGAGCGTGACCGCCCGGTGGGTCGCGAAGCCGCTCGTCGCGCGCAGCGTGCCGCCGTCCAGCGTGAGGCCCTCGCCGGCCGCGCCCAGGTTGTTGTCGGCCGCCACCTGCAGCGTGCCCGCGCGCACCGTGGTGCCACCGGTGTAGCTGTTGGCCCCGCCCAGCACGAGTGTGCCAGCGCCGGTCTTCGCGAGCCCGTCGCTGCCTGCGATGGAATTGGCGATGGTGGCGGTCCAGCTGGCGCTCGCCGCGCTGCCGTCGCCCACGCGCACCTCCACCGGTGCGGGATGGCCGGCGTCGGCCAGCAGCGTGAGGTTGCCGCCCGAGACGCGGTAGCCATCGCTCGCGAACTGCATGCCGCTCGCCGCGACCGCGCCGTCGGCGGTGTTCACCACCACGTTGCCGGCCGCGCCACCGAAGATCGCGAAACCGGGTTGCGGCTGGAGCGGTCCGCTCGCCACGCCGCCTTCGTCGGCCCAGTTCGGCTGCGTGGCCGACCAGATGCCGTCGCCGCCACCCAGTTGCGACGGGCTCGCCAGCCCGTTGCCATTCCAGAAGTTCAGCGTATAGCCCGCGGCGGTGATGAGGTTGATCTGCTTGCTGCTCGTCAGGATCTGCACACTGCTGCCCGCAGGCGGCGCGAAGCCGCCGCCTGCGATCGTCAGCCCGCTGCCCCATGTGAAGAGGTTGTAGAGACCCGGCCCCATGCCGCCCGCATTGCGCACGTTCAGCGTGGAAGCGCTGATGGACAGGTGGCCTCCGACCGAGACGCTGTCACCCTGTCCCGGCACCGACGCGACGCCGCTCGGCGCGCCGAAGTCGAAATCGAGCTGGCTGCCCGCGCCCAGCGTCAGGTTGCCGCCGATGCGCAGCGTGCCGATGCCGTTGCCCGCTGCGGGGTCGCCGGGCGCGAGATGCGCGCCGCCGCCGATCGTCACATCGCCGCCGATGCTGCCGAAGCCGCCGAGCGTGGCGCCCGAAGCCACGTCGACCGCGCCTGCGATGCGCGCACCGCTGTCGGCGGCGGTGGCGCCTACCGACAGGCGGCCGGCCTGCACGACAGTCGTGCCGGTGTAGGTGTTCACGCCGTTGAGATAGAAAGTGCCGCTGCCCTGCTTGAGCAGACCGCCCGTGCCTTCGATCACGCCGCCGAAGACCGCATTCGCGGCACCGACGGTCCGCAGCGTCTTGGCGCCCAGCAGCACGCGCCCGTCGCCTGCGAGCGACCCGATGGTGGTGCCCGCGGCGTCGAGCCCGGCAATGCTGAAGGTGGCGCCGCTCGCCACGTCGACCGCGCCGCTGCCGATCAGCGAGCCGGCGCCCGCGAGGGCCAGCGTGCCGCCCGAGACCGACGTGCCGCCGGTGTAGGTGTTGGCACCTGCGAGGGTCAGCGTTCCCGTGCCGGTCTTGAAGAGCGCGTTGCTGCCGTGGATGCTGCCGCTGAAGTTGCCGTTCGCGGCACCGGCCAGCGTCAGCGACTTCGTGCCCATCTGCACCGTGCCGACGCCCGACAGCGTGCTGACGGTCATGCCCGCGGCACTGATGGCCGAGGCATCGAAGCTCGCGCCGCCGTTCACCAGCAGCGCACTGCCGGTGGGCAGCGCGCCGCCGCCCGCGAGCACCAGGCTGCCCCCCATGACGCTCGTCGCCCCCTCGTAGGCGGCGGCCGCGCGCAGCGTGAAGGTGCCGGACCCGTGCTTCTCGAAATTGCCGCGGCCTTCAATTGACCCCGCGAAGTCGCCAGCCTGCACGCCCACCGAACTGGCTTCGATGGTGCCGGTGCTGATGCGTCCGCTGCCTTGCAGGTTGCGGATCGACACCGGATAGCCGAGGCCGCCGTTGAAGTCCAGCGAGGCGCCAGACGCGAGGATCGTGGTCGGCGCGACCTCCACCATGCGCGCCAGCATGTCGCCGTCCGAACGCAAGGTGCCGTAATTGACGCGCAGGTCGCCGGCGTTCAAGAGCCCGCCGTTGTCGCTCGCGATCTCCACGGTGCCGTTCTGGCCCGGCGCGCCGATGTTCAGGTCGGCGCCGAAAGCGATCTGGCCCGTCAGGCGCAGCGTCGTGCCCGGGCCGGCCGCGAACGTGGCCGCGCCGGCGAGATTGATCGGGTTGGCCACGCTCATCGTGGCGGTGCCCTGCAGTTGCCCATCGGCAATCAACAGCGCGCCGGTTCCGAGTGCCGACGCATGGCCGAGGGCCAGCACGCCTTGGAAGAGGCGCGTGCCGCCGCCGTAGGTGTTGGCACCCGAGAGCGTGAGCGACCCCGGGCCGGTCTTGATGAGCTCGCCGCCGCCCGAGAGCACGCCCGAGAGCGTCGCGCTCAATCCATTGGTGTCGAGGGTGGAGCCCGCGCCGGTCAGCGTGGCGTCGATGCCGGTGTTCAGGTTGGCGCCGCTCACGCGCAGTGTGCCGCCCGACCAGTTGAACGCATCGCTGGCCACCGGCTTCGCGGGCACCAGGCCGTTGTCCCCGCCCGTTTCGAGCGTGCCGCCGGCGTTGAGGTTGAGCGTGCCCACGCCACCGGCGTCTGCGCCGAGTTCGATCACTTCCGCGCGGACCGTGCCGCCGTTGGAGACCGTCAGCGTGCCCGGCGCGGAGAAGCCCACGAGCAGGCGGCCCGCGTTGAACACCGAATTGGCGCCGTCGACCAGCATCGTCGCCGGGCCCGTGAATCCGAACATCGATCTGGCGACGGTGAGCGTGCCGCCGTTCGTCACCGACGCCGAGCCCTCGGTGTCGGCCTGCGTGATGGTGAAGAAATTGGCGCGTGCGACGACCCCGCTGCCCGAGACCTGCGCCGTGCCCGGACCGAAGACGACCACGTTGTCGGCCGCCGTCGGCACCGCGCCGACGTCCCAGTTGCCAGGGTTGAACCAGCTGCCCACCACGGGCGACACCCACACGAACTGCGCCTGTGCCCGGGCCGGCGGTGCGGCCGCGACGAACAGCGCGGCACCTACGGCCAAGGCGCAGCCGAGCGCCGGACGCCCCCCGGTCGATGCCTTCGCGGTTTCGGAAACGGCCTGGCGGGCGCCGGTGCGGCGATTGACGACGATGCGGTGGGCACGGTTCATGGCATGGCCACCCGGACGCAAGCCCGGGCCAGAATGGTGGGGAACACGGAAGTGGTCTGCGCCTTGCGCGTTCACTCGCGGGGCGCTTCTCCTCGAATTAATCGGCTTGTTTTTTTGTAGCCGATTGTTACGTGTCACCACGATTTCTGCAAATTGGAGGGATGGGGACCGCGTCCGTGGCAGCCCGGCACCGGAGCAGCAGGCATCCAGCTTTCCCTGCCTGGACCGTGATCGGTCGTCCAAGGCGCTGTGCTCAGGATGGGGTCGGTACCCGCCTCATGCGCAAGCCACCGGCGCCGCAGGACGATGAAGGCGCCGATCTCGTTGCGACCGCTTGTGGTCCTTGAAGTGCTTTTCGACCGCCTCGGCACGGCTGCCCACGGCCTGAAAAGGAAATACTGCTCGGGCGGAAGCCACGCCGCGCCGCGGCCCCGGAGGCAGCTCGATGAACCGCGAAGACCTGGAGCCCACCCAGCGGGCAGCCTACGACGCCACGGGCGAGTACGTCTTCATCATCCGGCGTTGGGTGAAGTTGCTGCGCGCACGGGCCACGACATTTCAGCCCACGACCGATGATGCACACTGCGCCAACGCTGCGATTGGCCCGAACAGGATTGAATGAGCGCCGATAAATTCTTTCAAAAAATCCGCACTTATGCAGACCTCTCCGAGGAAGCACAGCACGCCTGGGCACCGCTCCTGCGGCAACGGCACTACCGCAAGGACGAGTCGTTCATCGTGGCGGGCGAAGTACCGACCACATTCGCGTTCGTTGACGAGGGGCTGTTCTCGCAGCACCACGTCGGCCCGGACGGCAACATGGTGATCAAGTATTTCTTCGCGGAGGGCCGCATCGCCGCCTCGGTCAGCGCGACCTTGCTCAGCCAGCCCAGCCTCTTCACGATCACTGCCATCGAGGACAGCGTTGTCCTGGAGTACGAGTTCGCTGCGTTCAGAGCACTCGTGCGCAGCTTTCCCGACGTCGCGGCGTTCTACATCCAATACTTGGAGCGTCACTGGATCATCGAGAAAGAACCCGTCGAGATCGCGTTCCGCCACGACACCGCGATGCAGCGCTACCGCGACTTCATCCGCAGGGAACCGCAGCTGCACAAGCGCCTGAAGCAGCATCATGTGGCAGCATGGCTGGGCATCACCCCCGAAAGCCTCAGCCGTCTGCGAAAGGCCATCGCGCTCGGGGCGGGATAGGCTCGGCGCACGGCTTACCAAAAGTCAATGCGTGGCGCAGTGACGCTCCGTATGGTGCGGACAGGCGAGCAAAGGTGCTTGCCCCAACCTGCGGAGACGCTCATGACCAAGTCGATTTTCGTGAACCTGCCAGTGGCCGATCTGCCCCGATCCAAGGCCTTCTACGAGGCGCTGGGGTTCAACAACACCCCTCAGTTCACCGATGACACCGCCGCTTGCATGGTGTGGAGCGAGAGCATTTGCGTGATGCTGCTCACCATTCGAAATGGCGCAGCTTCACCAGCCGCCCGCTTCCCGCCCCGGGCTCGAGCGAGGTGATGCTCGCGATCACCTGTGAGAGCAAGCACGCCGTCGACCTGATGAACGACGCTGCGGCGAGAGCAGGCGGCACTGCCGATGTCAATCCCATCCAGGATCTGGGGTTCATGTACAACCGCAACCTGGCCGATCCTGACGGCCATGTCTGGGAAGCTCTTTGGATGGACCCGGCGGCAATTCCGCCGCAGTGACCGTGCCGAGCCCTGGTGGCGTCGCCAGGGAACACAGGTGCTCCGTGAACGTGCTCAAGAGGTCGGGTTCGTCGCAGACCCCGAGCCTTTCCTGATCAGCCTGGGCTGATGTTCGCCTCAATCGGGCGCCGTCATTCGGCCGGCCACCCATGCGAGACATTGCGCCCTCAGTTCCGCAATCCCCACCTCTCGCGCCGTTGCAGGCTTGGCCAGCACGAGCTTGCAGCGATGTTTGCGACCCTGGGAAATATCCACAGTGCCCGAGAAGCTGCTGGTGTCTTCTGCCGGCAAAACGAACAGGTCGAACGTCCACTCTCCGTGATGAAAACGCTCCGAAGGCGCCATAGCGTTGCTCCAGTATTTTCAGATCGGCCCATGCAACAGGAGATAGATCGTACGATCTGCCGCCGTCGGCACTGCCGACGCTGCGGCGACAGCCCCCGAGCCGAGTTGAACCGCCCAGTGCCCTGCGCGAGGCATGTGCCGCGGCGCTCAGGCCAATGAAGGGCGCCGCGCCATGTTCCGAGCGATCTGCAGTGTCCTTGTATTTCGGCGCGGAGCTTCGAGCAGCTTGCTGATTTCAGCCATGCCGTCTTCGGTGATGCGCGTGACGGTGGCGGTCCGAGCTACGTGGTACTTACCGCCAGGGTCCGATGCGGGCGCGATGTCCGCTTCGATGAGCCCCGTCGCCTTCAACACGCTCACGTACTGAACGTCTTCGGGTCTGGTCACCACCTTAGGCAAGGCGGCAGTCTGCAGGTATAGCAAGTAGAGCAGAGGCATGGTTCTTATCTCGTTCAATGCGTTTTCTTCTGAGCGCTGACGCTCGCGCATCGCCCCTTGCGGGGGAACTCGAAGATATTCCGACGCCCCGGCCGTCCTGTCGGACATCCATCCAGAGACGAGTAAGAAAATGGGAGAAATTCACATTCGCTCGACCCGGAAGACATCCTCGCGGCAGCGAAGCGATCAGCCGGATGCGCGCCGACTTCTCGCCTGTGGCCTGGGTCCGCATGCGTACCGGGTAGGAGAGCTGCTGGCAGAAAAAGGCGCCAAACGGCCACGGCTTACCGGCTGCAGCCTGTCATCCTGGCTCTGCGACGGGTTTTCCGCGCGCCGTCCTGGAGACACACATGACCGACGACACGAAAAAAACCGGCCTGGACCGCAAGTTGATCTCGCTCGAAGAGCCGCACGAGGTGCGCTCCTGGACGGAATCCTTGAAGTGCTCCGAGACCCAGCTGCGCGATGCGGTCAAGGCGGTTGGAAACTCCGCTGACGCTGTGCGCGAATACCTCGCCGGCAGAATCTGATGAGCCACCTTCGGCGCAACGCCGTCCATGTCGACGAGCCAGACCCTGGCCACTTCTATTGGGTGCTCATGGAGGAAGGCGACGACGCCAGCCAATGGGTCGAACTCGAATCGGCGGATCAGCCCACCGCCATGTGGATCGACGCGTTCCAGGCCGGCGCGTGAGCGCTGCTCGTGAGCTATGTGGCGGACCAACGCATCGGCCCGCGTGCAGTGGGAGAAGATGAAGATCTGCCACCCATCGGCATCCCTAGGAGCGACGATCCAAAGGATGTGGATCGTCGCTGATGGGCACGGCATCACACCGCCGCCGCCGGCCCGGCGCCAAAGAGTTCGACGAGCACCTTCAGCATCTCTTTGACTTCAGCGACGGTACCAGTGAGCCAGCAGTCTCAGTCATGCGGCGCTGAAGGGATCACGCTGCAGTTGACCTGCTCGTCGGGCGGCACCATGACGATCAACCACCAGTTGTCGGATGAAGTCCTAGCGCAGCCGAGGCGGCTGTCCAGTGGCCCTCGAGTAGTCCACTTCGATGCGAATGTTGGACACGGCAGAAACACAGATTGTGTTGTCTTGGGCGGTCAGTCGTCCAAAGGGTATGTGCCCCTGAAGAAGAAATCCGACGCCGGGCGAGGTCCCCAAGGGTGCCCCTTGGAACTGCCACCTGAAGGCCTCGGTGACATCGTACCTACCGGGTCCAATGCGATTGATCTGCGGCGCTCGCTCGTGGGTCGGCATCTCGCCACGCTGTGTGTTGTCGCCCACCCAGTTGATGCTGGGAACCTTCACGAGCACGCATCCCACCGGTTTGTGCTCCGGCCGGCCGCCGCCCGACTGCCAGCAAGTCCGCCGCACGGGATCCACAACAAACTTGCAGTCGGCGCCTTCCTTTTCATCAAAAACAAGGATGGCCCGATTGATCCTTCCCGCGTTCAGTCGGTGCAGTTTTGCCTTGTCGAACTGAACGGCCTTCTGCAGTGTCATCGCCTGGCAGTTTTCGCCATCCGAATGAATCTCTGCTTGAATGAAACCGACGTGACCTCGCATGGAGCCCGGTGCAGGCGCGTTGTACACGCAGGGGCCGAGCCTCTTGATCTTCGAAAGATTGCGAATGGCGATCGGGGACAGCGACTCGAACTCAGCATGCGAAGACGTCGGCAGAAGTGCAAGCATGATGCATATCGTCATTGCGTAGCTTGAAGCGCGTGTTGAAGTCATATATGGGCCCTCCGTAGATGGCTCCACTCTGCGCCCATGGCTCGCCGTTTCCCATACAACACGAGGTCTAGTGCTGTCGGCTGAAGGGGTGCCTTGGGATTGGCACAAGGAGCAGCGCGCCACCTCAGACAAGTGCACCCAAGAGTCGATCAGCCTCATGCGCTTCGAGGCGGGCTGGTCTCCCAAGGTATCCTGAAACCTTGAAGCAGGCCGAAGTCATCGGACTTTGCAGTCGGCACGAAGGTGCGCAGGCGGTGGCTGAAAGCCTGTCCGGGCGGCCATGGCTTCGCCCCCTGGGGGTAGTGGTCTTGAGAGTCAAGGCATCAGATGAGCGGCGAGCTGACTTGGAATCGAATCGAGAGCGGGTGGCGCTCATACGAAGCCATAGGCCCGCCACCGAAATTTGCCTCAACTTCAAGGCATGAGCAGCAGCTTGCCGATGGCTGTGCGGCTTGCCATGTCCGCGTGGGCCTTGGCGGTGCTGGCCAGCGGATAGACACCACCAATGTGCACCTTCAGCTTGCCCTCGACGATCCACGCGAACTACTGCGCTAAGTGCACGCGCAACTGCTCCGGCGTATGGATGTGGTCGGAGAAGACTGCATAGCTCAGCTTGATGCTCCTGGGCAAGCTCATAATGTCGATGGGACCGGGACCGGGACCGCCCAGCACCGGCGCGTACCAGCAAAGCGTCCCCGAACGACGCAGGGCGTCGAGCGAACCCTGGAATGTGCTGGGTCCGAACCGTCAAAAACCGCATGCACACCTTCGCCATCGGTCAGGCGCCGAACCTCCCGGGCGAAGTTGCCGTCGGTGTTCACGATCACGTGGTCCGCGCCGGCGGCTTGGGCCGCCGCGACCTTGTCAGGCGACGACACGCGGCCGAGCAAGCGCTGGCACCGGATCGAATGCCCCTCTTGTTCTTGTTGAGGCTGCTGCATGTGCAGCTTCCGCTTCGCATGGTAGATCCGGAGGACATCCGGGCCGTCTCGGTGCTCACGGCCACCGGCTTGATCGAGGTCGAGATCAAGGCTCTGGCATCCACGGGTCGCTACGCAGCGCCACGCGCCGTCACGGTGACGCGTATTAAGGAGGCCAGCTTTGCCGAACTTGCGAAGATGTGGGATCCCCGAGTTCACGAGAAAGGAACGGGCCAAACCCCATTGGCTTGACGCCAACCCTCAACGGCTGCGAATACGCTCGACGTTTTCGCTTCTGCCTCGGCGTTCCGGAACAGCGAATCTGCGAGCGAGCGCTACTGGGATCGGTCAGTGCACTTTGCCGTCTCCGGCCTCGAGCATCGCGAGCGCAGCTTCCATCTCTTCACCGGTGCCACTCACGCACCAGTCCCAAAATGTCTTGTCTGCCCGGTGCATGCGCAATGCCACGCAGTCGTGCTCGGCCACTCCTATTCGATCGAGAAGATCCGCCACTTCAAGCGCATCCATCTCGGCGTCCACATGGAGAATGAAGGTGGTCAATGGGAGTTCGCGTGTTGCGGCTGCGTAGGAGGCGTCTGCGCCTTGCGCTGTAATGTCACCGCGCTGCTTGTTTATCGCGTCACTCGACGTCCAAGTCGCCCAGAGGAGGTCACTTTCAGCGCTCGGGTCGTCTGCGGATTGGGGGTCGGCATCATAAGAAATTGCTGTCGCTCGAGTCCCAACCTTCGAGGCGAGCGCGTGCGCGCGATGCCGCCGGAACGGACGGTCGACATTCGGGTTTGCAGTCAGCGAGGGGATCGATACGGTCGACGCGGCACGTCCGTGAGCATCTGCCTAAACTGGTGTTTGGCCAGGGCTCTGGCACGCTTTGCCACCGCGTAATCTTCAGCCTCGGGCGCCGGAGACATGCCGCGGAAGTAGGCGACGAGTGTCCTGTTCCGGTTCCCCTCGGCGCAACGGGCAAGCCTCTCCAGCTCTTTCCAGAGCCGAAGCGAGGCCAAAGACGCGGATTCTTTGTGTGGCATTACAACTCCGTCCAATACGAAGGGCGTGATGATGGACCGCCCGTTGGACCGCCATGTAGGAAAATTCCTGCCTTGACGAAGGACGAGGCAGTCACTGCGCTAAGTCACATCAGCCGGAATCAGCGGTTCCCATGCATCGAGATGCTCCCGCATGCAGGCCACCCCTTTGCATGTCCGCCAGCCTGTCGTCCGTGATGCGAAGCACCGTGGCGCTGGGTGACGCCGCATGGCGCACGGTCGGATCCAGGGCCTCGATCTCGGCTTCGATCAATCCGGTGGCCATGAGCACCGACACACGGCCACCTCCTCAGGTCTGACGACGCGAAGCGGCAGCCGCCGGCGCTGCAGCTTCATCAGGAACAAGAGGGGCATTCGATCTCCGAACGCCGGCGTCGACTGCCTCAAAGAGGCTGCCGGCGCCGAATGGTAGTGACGCGTAGCTCTACAGTGCACATCTCCGCAACAGGCTTCTTGTAAGTTGGCGGTTTTGTGAAATCGATCACGCCGACGTCGGGCAGCGAACGGCTGGCCGGCGGACTCGCTGCTGCAACCGCGATGAAGACCTTGGAGTGGATCCGAGTCGCAGGGGCAAGGCAGGAGGGTCGTGTTTGACTTGGTGTACCCGGGCGCATGCGACGACCGGACATGAAAAAGCCCGCACAAGGCGGGCTTTGAGATTTGGTCGTGAACTCTCACGCGGTCCACGGTTACGGCAAATGTTCACTTGCGGAAGCCACCTGTTGTTTTTCTCGTCGCAGTGACTTCGACGCGCCGGTGTGAGATTCGGCTTGACTGGCCAGTCAACACCCGAATCAAGTTCAGGCAACCTGGATTATACCAGGCGGGCAACGCGCTTGGGCCGTGGCACCTTCCGTGCTGCCGAACAGTCCGTCCGAGCGAGAGGTTTGCGCGTATGCACGTCTACCGCAGCGCAGTGACAGTGACAGTGACAGTGACAGTGACAGTGACAGTGACCTCGCACCTTGATCGAGACAGGGCTGGCCATCTGCATTGCGCCCACGCCTCCCGTGGTTACTTCGATTTCCAAGCCCAGAGCGCCTATAGTGGCACCGAGCCTCCGAAGCACGAGCTGCTGGCGCGCCCCGCCCCACCGCTTTGTGCCCTGACCAGGGAGGTCTCCATGCACCGCTTTCTTTCCAACAACCGCGACGAGCTGATCGCGCGGTGCAAGGTGAAGGTGGCCCAGCGCCCGCTGCGGGCGGCAACCAACGAACAACTGGCCCATGGCGTGCCCATGTTCCTGGACCAGCTCAC
>NZ_JAVDUZ010000020.1:0-36136 GCF_031456585.1 Variovorax sp. 3319 | reverse complement strand
GACAAGGAAATGGTCATGCCTGGCGACAACGTCAGCATCACCGTGAAGCTGATCAACCCGATCGCGATGGAAGAAGGCCTGCGCTTCGCCATCCGTGAAGGCGGCCGCACCGTGGGTTCGGGCGTCGTGGCAAAGATCCTCGACATCTAAGCCAAGCGTAAAGAGTACCGGAGGGGTATAGCTCAATTGGCAGAGCGTCGGTCTCCAAAACCGAAGGTTGTAGGTTCGATTCCTACTGCCCCTGCCACTTAGGTGGCACCCCGAAAAGCCCATCGTTGACCCGATGGGAGGCTAAAAAAAGCTCATCGTTGACCCGATGGGAGGCTAAAAAAGCCCATCGTGACCCGATGGGCTTCGGCGTCTCAAGAGGCGCATTGAATTGAAGGCCGGAAGGCCGCAGGAAATCAGCCAAACATGGCCACTTCTCAAATCGAAACCGTGAGCACGGGTGCCGACAAGGCCAAATTGGCTGTGTCGGTATTGCTGGCAGTGGGCGCTATCGTGGCGTTCTATCTGCTCGCGCGCCAAGGCTCGCTGGTGCAATGGGCTGCGCTGCTGGTTGGCCTGGCCGCGGCTGTGGGCGCGTTCGGCAGTTCGGAGAATGGCCGCCAGTTGTTGGCTTTTGGCCGCGACTCATGGCGCGAGGTCAAGAAGGTCGTTTGGCCGGCCCGCAAAGAAGCAATGCAGATGACGGCTTACGTGTTTGCCTTCGTGGCAATCATGTCCGTTTTCCTCTGGCTCACCGACAAGACGCTCGAATGGGTGTTTTTCGACCTCATTCTGGGCTGGAGAAAATAAATGACTGACGACGCTGTTGAAACCACGCCGAGCAGCCCGGAAGAGGAAAACACCTCCGTGCTGGCCCCCGCCGCCAACCCTGATTTGCGTTGGTACGTGGTGCATGCCTATTCGGGCATGGAAAAGGCCGTCGAACGCAACATCACCGAGCGCATCAACCGCGCCGGCATGCAAGACAAGTTCGGCCGCATCCTGGTTCCGACCGAAGAAGTGGTCGAAATCAAGAACGGCCAGAAGCGCACGACCGAGCGCCGTTTCTTCCCCGGCTACGTGCTGGTCGAAATGATCATGGACGACGAGAGCTGGCACCTGGTGAAGCACACCAACAAGGTGACCGGTTTCGTGGGCGGCGCCAAGAACCGTCCCGCCCCGATCTCGCAAAAAGAGGTCGAGGACATCGTCAGCCAGATGCAGCAGGGCACCGAAAAGCCGCGCCACAAGGTCGAGTTCACCGTGGGTGAGTTCGTGCGCGTCAAGGAAGGCCCGTTCACCGACTTCAACGGCACTGTTGAAGACGTGAACTACGAAAAGAGCAAGGTCAGCGTGTCGGTCATGATTTTCGGCCGCGCGACGCCTGTGGAGCTCGAATTCGGCCAGGTCGAGAAGACCTGAGTTCCCCGGTCTTCGGACCGGAACCATTTTCGGCTGCGCGTTGTCCGACTCGGCGCGCGGCCTTGATCGAAGAGTCGTTTAACCCCGGGGAGCTGCGGCGAGAGCCAAGGCGACATCACCCGCAAGGAGCAAAACATGGCGAAAAAAATCGTCGGCTTCGTCAAGCTGCAAGTGCCAGCTGGTAAGGCCAACCCATCACCACCCATCGGTCCCGCACTGGGCCAGCGTGGTTTGAACATCATGGAGTTCTGCAAGGCGTTCAATGCGCAAACGCAGAGCTACGAGCCGGGTCTGGCACTGCCGGTGGTCATCACCGCGTTCGCCGACAAGAGCTTCACCTTCATCATCAAGTCGCCGCCGGCTGGCGTGCTGATCAAGAAGGCGATCAAGCTGGACAAGGGTTCGGCTCGCCCGCATACCGACAAGGTCGGCAAGATCACGCGCGCTCAGCTCGAAGAAATCGCCAAGACCAAGATGAAGGACCTGACGGCCGCCGATATGGACGCCGCGGTTCGCACCATCGCCGGTACTGCCCGTTCGATGGGCGTGAATGTGGAGGGCGTGTAAATGTCCAAGATCACCAAGAAGCAAAAAGCCCTCGCAGGCAAGGTCGACAGCAACAAGCTGTACCCGCTGGCTGACGCCATCGGCCTCGTGAAGGAAGCCGCCACCGCCAAGTTCGACGAATCGATCGACGTGGCCGTGCAGCTCGGCATCGACGCGAAGAAGTCTGACCAGGTCGTGCGTGGCGCCGTCGTGCTGCCCAACGGCACCGGCAAGACCAAGCGCGTGGCTGTGTTCGCCCAAGGCGCCAAGGCTGACGAAGCCAAGGCCGCCGGCGCCGACATCGTCGGCATGGACGACCTCGCTGCAATGGTCAAGGCTGGCGACATGCCTTTCGACGTCGTGATTGCCGCACCTGACGCCATGCGCGTGGTCGGTACGCTCGGCCAGATCCTCGGCCCCCGCGGCCTGATGCCTAACCCCAAGGTTGGCACCGTGACCCCGGACGTCGCCACGGCCGTGAAGAACGCCAAGGCTGGCCAGGTTCAGTTCCGCGTCGACAAGGCCGGCATCGTGCACGGCACGATCGGCCGCCGTTCGTTCGATACCGACAAGCTGCAAGGCAACCTCGCCGCACTGATCGACGCTCTGGTCAAGGCCAAGCCGGCGACCAGCAAGGGCGTGTACCTGCGCAAGGTGGCTGTTTCGTCGACCATGGGTCTGGGTGTCCGCGTGGACACGCAAACCATCTCGGCGAGCTAAGAAGTGTGAAGCCTCGCTGATGCGAGGCGTGGATTTGCCTGATCCCGCAAGGGGGAGGGCGGATGTGGTGGGTCGCGGCGGCTTCGGTTGCCGCGAGCCATCCAAGACCGCTGGTGTGCAGGGCGCTGCACTTAATCGCCGGATCGATCCTTCCGGTATCCAGCGCAGATGGCGACCCCACTGCAAGGAATTTGTTTTTTGTTCCGAAACAGTTGGTCGCTGCATGAAGCGCGATCCGAGGCCCCGGCCGAAGGTCGCATTAAAAGGAGTAGACCTTGAGTCTGAATCGCAGTGAGAAAGAAGCGGTCATCAGTGATGTGACCAGCCTCGCCGCTAAAGCTCAAACGCTCGTGATGGCGGAATACCGTGGCATCACGGTTGCCGATATGACCAAACTGCGCACCGAAGCTCGCAGCAAGGGTGTGACTCTCAGCGTGTTGAAGAACACGCTGGCACGCCGTGCTGTTGCTGGTAGCGCATTCGAAGTCGTCGGTGACCAGATGACCGGTCCGCTGATCTACGGCTTTTCCGAAGACGCAGTGGCCGCCGCCAAGGTGGTGGCCGACTTCGCGAAGACCAACGACAAGTTGGTGATTCGCGGCGGCGCGTTTGGCGGCAAGGTCCTGGACGTCGAGGGCGTGAAGCAACTGGCCAACATCCCTTCCAAGGAAGTGCTGTTGTCGCAATTGCTGGGCTTGATGCAATCCCCGATCTCTCGTACCGCCCGCGTGCTCGCGGCGCTGGCCGAGAAGCGCGGTGGTGGCGAAGCTGCACCCGCCGATGCACCGGCAGAAGCGCAGGCCGCTTGAGCCTTGCGTTTGAAATATTCAACCCAATTGTTAGGAAACAAAAATGGCATTCGATAAAGACGCATTTCTGACCGCGCTCGACAGCATGACGGTCCTGGAACTCAACGACCTGGTGAAAGCCATCGAAGAGAAGTTCGGCGTGAGCGCCGCTGCAATGGCTGCCCCCGCCGGCGCTGGTGGTGGTGCTACCGCCGCTGCTGCCGAAGAGCAGACCGAGTTCAACGTCATGCTGATGGATGCAGGCGCGAACAAGGTTTCGGCCATTAAGGCTGTGCGCGAAATCACCGGCCTGGGCCTCAAGGAAGCCAAGGACCTGGTGGAAGCCGCTCCCAAGGCTGTCAAGGAAGGCCTGTCGAAGGCTGACGCTGAAGCCGCCAAGAAGAAGCTGGAAGAAGCCGGCGCCAAGGTGGAACTGAAGTAATTCAGACCCCCTAGAGGGCTGGAGGTGCCTGAAAAAGGCCCTCCAGCCTTTGCCGCTTTCAGAGCGCACCCAAAAATCGACGTCCCGACGCGATTTTTGAGTGTCTTCTGACCCCGACTGCAGAAGACCCCTTGGTTCGGGCGATGTGCAACGCATCGCTGTCCGCCAACGGCTGGTAGTGGCCAGCCGCCAAGCAGTAGTGCCTCGGCATTGCTGACAAGTCGCTGAAGATCTCAAGCTCCGGAGCTCTCATGGCCCAATCGTCCGCGTACAGTTACACCGAACGCAAGCGCATCCGAAAAAGTTTCGGTAACCGCGACAGCGTCGTCGAAATCCCCTACCTGCTGCAGATGCAGAAAGACGCGTACACCGCGTTCCTGCAAGCCGGCATTCCGCCCAAACAACGCACCGTCGAAGGCCTGCAGGCCGCGTTCGATGCAGCCTTCCCGATCGTCTCGCACAATGGTTTTGTCGAGATGAAGTTCCTCGAGTACAACCTCGCGAAGCCGGCTTTCGACGTGCGCGAATGCCAGACCCGCGGCCTGACTTTCGCCTCGGCCGTGCGCGCCAAGGTGCAGCTCATCATCTATGACCGCGAGTCGTCGACGTCGCAGTCGAAGGTGGTCAAGGAAGTGAAGGAACAAGAGGTCTACATGGGCGAAGTGCCGCTCATGACCGAAAAGGGTTCGTTCATCATCAACGGCACCGAGCGCGTGATCGTCTCGCAGCTGCATCGTTCGCCCGGCGTGTTCTTCGAACACGACAAGGGCAAGACGCACAGCTCGGGCAAGCTGCTGTTCTCGGCCCGCGTCATTCCTTACCGCGGCTCGTGGCTCGACTTCGAGTTCGACCCGAAGGACATGCTGTACTTCCGCGTCGACCGTCGCCGCAAGATGCCCGTGACGATCCTGCTGAAGGCCATCGGCCTGAACCCGGAATCGATCCTCGCGAACTTCTTCGTGAACGACAACTTCCGCCTGATGGACAGCGGTGCGCAGATGGAATTCGTTCCCGAGCGCCTGCGCGGCGAAGTCGCGCGCTTCGACATTACCGACAAGTCGGGCAAGGTCGTCGTCGCCAAGGACAAGCGCGTGACCGCGCGCCACACGCGTGAACTCGAGCAGTCGGGCACCACGCACATCAGCGTGCCGGAAGACTTCCTGGTCGGCCGCGTCATCGCGCGCAACATCGTCGACGCCGACTCCGGAGAAATCCTGGCCAAGGCCAACGACGAACTGACCGAAGCGCTGCTGAAGAAGCTGCGCACGGCCGGCGTGCAAGACATCCAGGTGATCTACACCAACGAACTCGACCAGGGCGCGTACATCTCGCAAACCCTGCGCATCGACGAGACGGTGGACGAGTTTGCCGCCCGCGTGGCCATCTACCGCATGATGCGCCCCGGCGAGCCGCCGACGGAAGACGCCGTGCAGGCCCTGTTCCAGCGCCTGTTCTACAACCCGGACACGTACGACCTGTCGCGCGTCGGCCGCATGAAGTTCAACGCCAAGGTCGGCCGCGACGAATCGACCGGCCCGATGGTGCTGACCAACGAAGACATCCTGGCCGTGGTCAAGATCCTCGTTGACCTGCGCAACGGCAATGGCGAAGTGGACGACATCGACCACCTGGGCAACCGCCGCGTGCGTTGCGTCGGCGAACTGGCCGAAAACCAGTACCGCACCGGCCTGGCCCGTATCGAGAAGGCTGTGAAGGAGCGTCTGGGTCAAGCGGAACAAGAGCCGCTGATGCCGCACGACCTGATCAACAGCAAGCCGATCTCGGCCGCGCTGAAGGAATTCTTCGGCGCCTCGCAGCTGTCGCAGTTCATGGACCAGACGAACCCGCTGTCCGAAATCACCCACAAGCGCCGCGTGTCGGCTCTTGGCCCGGGCGGTCTGACGCGCGAACGTGCAGGCTTCGAAGTGCGCGACGTGCACGTGACCCATTACGGCCGCGTGTGCCCGATCGAAACGCCTGAAGGCCCGAACATCGGCCTGATCAACTCGCTGGCCCTCTACGCCCGCCTGAACGAATACGGCTTCATCGAGACGCCGTATCGCCGTGTGGTCGACAGCAAGGTCACGATGGACATCGACTACCTGTCGGCCATCGAAGAAGGCAAGTACGTCATCGCCCAGGCCAATGCGGTGCTGGACAAGGACGGCAAGCTGATCGGCGACCTGGTCTCCGCGCGTGAAGCCGGCGAATCGATCCTGGTCGGTGCGGAGCGCGTCCAGTACATGGACGTGTCGCCTGCGCAGATCGTGTCGGTGGCCGCCTCGCTCGTGCCGTTCCTCGAGCACGACGACGCGAACCGCGCACTGATGGGCGCCAACATGCAGCGCCAGGCCGTGCCTGTGCTGCGTCCTGAAAAGCCGATCGTCGGTACCGGTATCGAGCGCGTTTCCGCGGTCGACTCGGGCACCGTTGTCACGGCCACCCGTGGCGGTATCGTCGATTACGTCGACGCGACCCGCATCGTGGTGCGCGTGAACGACGCCGAAGCGGCTGCAGGTGAAGTCGGTGTGGACATCTACAACCTGATCAAGTATCAGCGTTCGAACCAGAACACCAACATCCACCAGCGTCCGATCGTCAAGCGCGGCGACAAGATCGCCAAGGGCGACGTGGTGGCCGACGGCGCATCGACCGACCTCGGCGAACTGGCTCTCGGCCAGAACATGCTGATCGCGTTCATGCCCTGGAACGGCTACAACTTCGAAGACTCGATCCTGATCTCGGAACGCGTCGTCGCGGAAGACCGCTACACCTCGATCCACATCGAGGAACTGGTGGTGATGGCTCGCGACACCAAGCTGGGTGCCGAAGAAATCACGCGCGACATTCCGAACCTGGCCGAGCAGCAGCTCAACCGCCTCGACGAATCCGGCATTATTTATGTCGGCGCCGAAGTGCAGCCGGGCGACACGCTGGTGGGCAAGGTCACGCCGAAGGGCGAGACCACGCTCACGCCTGAAGAAAAGCTGCTTCGCGCCATCTTCGGCGAGAAGGCCTCCGACGTGAAGGACACCTCGCTGCGCGTGGACCAGGGCTCGCAAGGCACTGTGATCGACGTGCAGGTGTTCACCCGCGAAGGCATCACGCGCGACAAGCGCGCCCAGCAGATCATCGACGACGAGCTCAAGCGCTTCCGCCTCGACCTGAACGACCAGCTTCGCATCGTCGAAGCCGACGCGTTCGACCGTATCGAGAAGCTCCTGACCGGCAAGGTCGCCAACGGCGGCCCGAACAAGCTGGCCAAGGGCACCAAGCTCGACAAGGCCTACCTGTCGTCGGTCGAGAAGTTCCACTGGTTCGACATCCGCCCGGCGGACGACGAAGTGGCAACGCAACTCGAGTCGATCAAGAACTCGCTGGAGCAAACGCGCCACAGCTTCGACCTCGCGTTCGAAGAAAAGCGCAAGAAGCTCACGCAGGGCGACGAGCTGCCCGCGGGCGTGCTCAAGATGGTCAAGGTCTACCTGGCCGTCAAGCGCCGCCTGCAACCCGGCGACAAGATGGCCGGCCGCCACGGCAACAAGGGTGTGGTGTCGAAGATCGTTCCGGTCGAAGACATGCCCCACATGGCCGACGGCACGCCGTGCGACATCTGCCTGAACCCGCTGGGCGTGCCCTCGCGGATGAACGTGGGCCAGGTGCTCGAAGTGCACCTGGGCTGGGCCGGCAAGGGCATTGGCCAGCGCATCGGCGACCTGCTGCAGCAAGAGGCCAAGGTGGCCGAGCTGCGCAAGTTCATGGAGCAGCTGTACAACGGCTCAGGCCGCAAGGAAGACCTCAGCAAGCTGAGCGACACCGACGTGCTCGAAATGGCAGCCAACCTGCAGAGCGGCGCAACCTTTGCAACGCCGGTGTTCGACGGCGCCTCGGAAGAAGAAATCCGCGGCATGCTGAAGCTCGCCTACCCGGACGACATCGCCAAGCTCAAGGGCCTGACCGACACCCGTACCCAGGCGTACCTGTTCGACGGCCGCACCGGCGACCAGTTCGAGCGTCCCGTCACCGTCGGCTACATGCACTTCCTGAAGCTGCATCACCTGGTCGACGACAAGATGCACGCCCGTTCGACCGGCCCGTACTCGCTCGTCACGCAGCAACCGCTGGGCGGCAAGGCGCAATTCGGCGGCCAGCGTTTCGGTGAAATGGAAGTGTGGGCGCTGGAAGCTTACGGCGCCGCCTACGTCCTGCAGGAAATGCTGACCGTGAAGTCCGACGACGTGCAAGGCCGTACCAAGGTGTACGAAAGCATCGTCAAGGGCGAACACACGATCGAAGCCGGCATGCCGGAATCGTTCAACGTGCTGGTCAAGGAAATCCGTTCGCTGGGTCTCGACATCGAGCTCGAGCGTTCGTAATCAGAAGAGGAAAGAGTCACATGAAATCGCTACTCGACCTGTTCAAGCAGTTCACACCCGATGAGCATTTCGATGCCATCAAGATCGGCATGGCTTCGCCCGAGAAGATCCGTTCGTGGTCTTTCGGCGAGGTGAAGAAGCCAGAGACGATCAACTACCGCACGTTCAAGCCCGAGCGCGACGGTCTCTTCTGCGCCAAGATCTTCGGCCCCATCAAGGACTACGAGTGCCTGTGCGGCAAGTACAAGCGCCTGAAGCACCGCGGCGTAATCTGCGAGAAGTGCGGCGTTGAAGTCACGCAGACCAAGGTTCGCCGCGAGCGCATGGGTCACATCGACCTGGCCGCACCGTGCGCGCACATCTGGTTCCTGAAGTCGCTGCCGTCGCGCCTGGGCCTCGTGCTCGACATGACCCTGCGCGACATCGAACGCGTGCTGTACTTCGAAGCCTACGTGATCACCGACCCCGGCATGACCCCGCTGAAGAAGTTCGGCATCATGTCCGAGGACGACTATGACGCCAAGCGCAAGGAATACGGCGACGAGTTCGTTGCCAAGATGGGCGCCGAAGGCATCAAGGACCTGCTCGAAGGCATCGAACTCGACAGCGAGATCGAACGCCTGCGCGGCGACCTGACCGGCTCCGAAGTCAAGGTCAAGAAGAACTCCAAGCGCCTGAAGGTGCTCGAGGCCTTCCGCAAGTCGGGCATCAAGCCCGAGTGGATGGTGCTCGACGTGCTGCCCGTGCTGCCGCCGGACCTGCGTCCGCTGGTGCCGCTGGACGGCGGCCGCTTTGCGACCTCCGACCTGAACGACCTGTATCGCCGCGTCATCAACCGCAACTCGCGCCTGCGCCGCCTGCTGGAGCTCAAGGCTCCGGAAATCATCGCGCGCAACGAAAAGCGGATGCTGCAAGAAGCTGTCGACTCGCTGCTGGACAACGGCCGCCGCGGCAAGGCCATGACGGGCGCCAACAAGCGCGCCCTCAAGTCGCTGGCCGACATGATCAAGGGCAAGAGCGGCCGCTTCCGCCAGAACCTGCTGGGCAAGCGCGTCGACTACTCGGGCCGTTCGGTCATCGTGGTGGGCCCGACGCTCAAGCTGCACCAGTGCGGCCTGCCCAAGCTGATGGCGCTCGAGCTGTTCAAGCCTTTCATCTTCTCGCGCCTCGAAGCCATGGGCATCGCGACCACGATCAAGGCTGCCAAGAAGGAAGTCGAATCCGGCACGCCGGTGGTCTGGGACATCCTGGAAGAAGTGATCAAGGAACATCCGGTCATGCTGAACCGTGCGCCTACGCTGCACCGTTTGGGCATCCAGGCGTTCGAGCCGATCCTGATCGAAGGCAAGGCCATCCAGCTGCACCCGCTGGTTTGCGCGGCGTTCAACGCCGACTTCGACGGCGACCAGATGGCCGTTCACGTGCCGCTGTCGGTGGAAGCGCAAATGGAAGCCCGCACGCTGATGCTGGCCTCCAACAACGTGCTGTTCCCGGCTTCGGGCGAACCGTCGATCGTTCCTTCGCAGGACGTGGTGCTGGGTCTGTACTACACGACCCGTGACCGCATCAACGGCAAGGGCGAGGGCCTGATCTTCTCCGACATCGGTGAAGTGCAGCGCGCGCTCGACGCCAACGAGGTCGAGCTGACCGCCAAGGTTGCCGTGCGCATCACGGAGTACACCAAGGACAAGGAAACGGGTGAATTCACTCCTTCCACGTCGCTGGTGGACACCACCGTGGGCCGTGCGCTGCTGTCCGAGATCCTGCCGAAGGGCCTGCCGTTCTCGAACATCAACAAGGCGCTGAAGAAGAAGGAAATCTCCAAGCTCATCAACGTCTCGTTCCGCAAGTGCGGCCTGAAAGAGACCGTCGTGTTTGCCGACAAGCTGCTGCAAAACGGCTTCCGCCTGGCAACCAAGGCCGGTATCTCGATCGCGATCGACGACATGCTGGTGCCTGCTGAAAAGCACGGCATCATCGAGCGTTCCGCCAAGGAAGTGAAAGAGATCGAGCAGCAGTACGTCTCGGGTCTGGTGACCTCCGGCGAGCGCTACAACAAGGTGGTGGACATCTGGGGCAAGGCCGGCGACGAAGTGTCCAAGGTCATGATGTCCAAGCTGTCCAAGCAGAAGGTCATCGACCGCCACGGCAAGGAAGTGGAGCAGGAGTCCTTCAACTCCATCTACATGATGGCCGACTCCGGCGCCCGCGGTTCCGCAGCGCAGATTCGCCAGGTGGCCGGCATGCGTGGCCTGATGGCCAAGCCGGACGGCTCGATCATCGAGACGCCCATTACCGCGAACTTCCGCGAAGGCCTGAACGTGCTGGAGTACTTCATCTCCACCCACGGTGCCCGTAAGGGTCTGGCCGACACGGCACTGAAGACCGCGAACTCGGGTTACCTGACCCGTCGTCTGGTCGACGTGACGCAAGACCTGGTCGTGACCGAGCAGGACTGCGGCACGCACGGCGGCTACCTGATGCGCGCCATCGTCGAAGGCGGTGAAGTCATCGAATCGCTGCGCGACCGTATCCTCGGCCGCTCGGCTGCGGACGACGTGCTGCACCCGGAAAACCGTTCGGTGCTGCTCAAGGCCGGCGAGATGTTCGACGAAGACAACATCGAACTCCTCGAAGCCGAGGGTGTCGACGAAGTCAAGGTTCGCACCGCGCTGACCTGCGAAACCCGCTTCGGCATTTGCGCGACCTGCTACGGCCGCGACCTGGGCCGCGGCGGCCTGATCAACATCGGCGAAGCCGTCGGTGTGATCGCGGCGCAGTCGATCGGCGAACCCGGCACGCAGCTCACGATGCGTACGTTCCACATCGGTGGTGCGGCGTCGCGTGCGGCAGTGGCCTCGAGCGTCGAAGCCAAGTCCAACGGCACGATCGGCTTCAATGCCACGATGCGCTACGTGACCAACAGCAAGAACGAGCTGGTGGTGATTGCACGTTCGGGCGAGATCGTCATTCATGACGAACACGGCCGCGAGCGCGAGCGCCACAAGGTGCCGTACGGCGCGACCCTGGCCGTCAAGGCCGACCAGCAGATCAAGGCCGGCCACGTGCTTGCCAACTGGGATCCGCTGACGCGCCCGATCATTACCGAGTTCGCCGGCAAGACGCAGTTCGAAAACGTCGAGGAAGGCCTCACGGTTGCGAAGCAGGTGGACGAAGTGACCGGTCTGTCGACTCTGGTCGTGATCGACCCCAAGCGCCGCGGCGCTGCCAAGGTCGTTCGCCCGCAGGTGAAGCTCATCGACGCCTCCGGCGCCGAAGTGAAGATCCCGGGTACCGACCACTCGGTGACGATCGGCTTCCCGATCGGCGCCCTGGTGCAGGTGCGTGACGGCCAGGACGTGGGCCCCGGCGAAGTGCTGGCGCGCATTCCGGTCGAAGGCCAGAAGACGCGCGACATTACCGGCGGTCTGCCGCGTGTTGCCGAGCTCTTCGAAGCCCGCTCGCCGAAGGACAAGGGCATGCTGGCCGAAATGACCGGTACCGTGTCGTTCGGCAAGGAGACCAAGGGCAAGATCCGCCTGCAGATCACCGATCCCGAAGGCACGGTCTGGGAAGACCTCGTGCCGAAGGAAAAGAACATCCTGGTGCACGAAGGCCAGGTGGTGAACAAGGGCGAAAGCGTGGTCGACGGTCCGGCAGACCCGCAGGACATCCTGCGCCTGCTGGGTTCGGAAGAACTCGCGCGCTACATCGTGGACGAAGTGCAGGACGTGTACCGCTTGCAAGGTGTGAAGATCAACGACAAGCACATCGAGGTGATCGTTCGCCAGATGCTGCGCCGCGTCGTGGTCGACAACATCGGCGACACGAGCTACATCTCGGGCGAACAGGTCGAACGCAGCGAAATGCTCAACACCAACGACGCCCTGCGCGCCGAAGGCAAGATCCCCGCGACGTTCACCAACCTGCTGCTGGGTATCACGAAGGCATCGCTCTCGACCGACTCGTTCATCTCTGCCGCTTCGTTCCAGGAAACGACGCGCGTGCTGACCGAAGCCGCGATCATGGGCAAGCGCGACGAACTGCGCGGCCTGAAGGAAAACGTCATCGTCGGTCGCCTGATTCCCGCGGGCACCGGCATGGCTTACCACCAGGCGCGCAAGGTCAAGGACCAGATGGACGAGGCCGAGCGCCGCGCCATCGCCGAATCGGAAGCCGCAGAGCTGGCCGGTTCGACCAGCGATGTCGACAGCACGGCCGACGCCAGCGAAGGCGCCGCGTCCGAATAAGCGGCTAGCATCACCGGTCATGACCGGTATCCGACGCCCCCCGACCGATTCCGGTTGGGGGGCGTTTTTCTTTCAGCTTTCTCTTTCTCTTTCCATGAGGCGTTTTTGTCGATGAGCGCTTTGCCCGATTCGCTGGCCGGCTGGATCGTTGCCGCGGTGCTGTTGTTCTGGTTTGTGGGCGCATACAACCGTCTGGTGCGCCTGCGCGCCGCCGTGCTCCAGGCCTACGCCACCCTCGACGCCGCATTGCGAAAGCAGCTCGATTTCGTCCAGGCCAGCATCACGGCTACCCTGCCGCAGAACGATGCGCCCCCTGCCAACCTGCATTCGTCGGCGGTGGCTCCATTGCAGGCGGCCACCACCCAGCTTGCCTCGGTGCTCGGCGCAACCCGGCTGCGTCCGCTCGACCCGGGTGCCATGGCCGCACTGGCAACGGCGCTGCAGGTGCTGATCAACGCCTGGCAGCGGCAGCATCCGGATGCCGTCACAGTCTTCGATGCGGACGGCACGCTCTCGCGCCCCGCGCCGCTGCTTTCGTCGGCGACCGGCGCAGGTGCCGATGCCGCCTTGCCCGGCGCATTCGAACCCATGGCATGGCCCGAACCCTCGGCCTCGGCGGAAATTGCGCGCAGCCAGTTCAACGTGGCTGTCAGCCAGTACAACGCCGCCATCGTCCAGTTTCCGGCGCTGCTGGTGGCATGGTTGGTGCGTTTGCGTCCGGCCGCGCCCTTGCTCTGAGTCCGGCGTCCAAGGCAGTATCTTTTTCTTAATCCTGTGCGGCGCTGTGCGTCACGCCAGCCCGTTACCATCGCCCCAACTTGCCAGAACTATCTTCCGACCACGCAGGCGGCACCGCCCCGCATCTGCAACCCCCGCTGTGGCGCCAACTGCAATTGACTGCGGTGGCGCTCGCGTCGATTCGCGCCGGCAGCTCGGGCACCGCCGCATTCGAATCCGTTGAGCCCGCCATGCGCCCCGGCGTGCAGGCACTTGGCTTCCAGGTGCTGCGCTGGCTCGGCCGCGCCGAAGCCCTGCGCCGCCATCTTGCCAAGCGCACGCCGCCGCCGTTGCCCGATGCACTGCTGTGCACCGCACTGGCCCTGGCGTGGGACGCGCAGCACGCGCCGTACGAACCCTTTACCCTGGTCGACCAGGCCGTGGAGGCCGCCAAGCGCAACCCCGCCACGCGTGCGCAGGCCAGCTTCATCAACGCCTGCCTGCGCCGCTTCCTGCGTGAGCGCGACGAGCTCGTGGCCGCGACCGACCATGAACCCGTCGCGCAGTGGAACCATCCGCGCTGGTGGATCGAGCGGCTCAAGCGCGATCATCCGCGCGACTGGCAGCGCGTGCTTGCCGCCGACAACGCACACGCGCCCATGACGCTGCGCGTCAATGTTCAAAAGACCACCGTTCCTGCCTATCAGCTTGCGCTCGAAGCAATCGGGCTGGAGTCCATTCGCGTGGGAGCTTCCGGCTTGCAATTGGCACGTGCACGGCCCGTGCAGCAACTGCCCGGCTTTGCAGACGGCGATTGCTCGGTTCAGGATGCCGCCGCGCAAATGGCCGCGCCGCTGCTGCTCGAAGGCCTGCTTTCCGAAGGCGGCACCGCACCTCTGCGGGTGCTCGACGCCTGCGCCGCTCCGGGCGGCAAGACCGCCCATCTGCTCGAGCTGGCCGCCCCCGGCGCCATCGACGTGACGGCGCTCGAGGTCGACCCGGTTCGCAGCCGCCGCATCGACGAAACCCTGAGCCGGCTCGGACTGACCGCTAAAGTAGTAGTGGCCGATGCCGCACGTCCGTCCGCATGGTGGGACGGCATGCCCTTCGACGCCATCTTGCTCGATGCGCCCTGCACGGCCTCGGGCATTGTGCGGCGCCACCCCGACGTGCGCTGGCTGCGCCGCGAGAGCGACACGGCCCAGCTCGCGGTGCAGCAGGCGGCGCTGCTGGCGGCGCTCTGGCCCTTGGTCCGGCCCGGCGGCCGCCTGCTCTATTGCACCTGTTCGGTGTTCCGCGAAGAGGGCTCGCAACAAATCGATGCGTTTCTTGCGCACAACACCAACGCCCGATTGAAGGCGTCGCCGGGCCATTTGCTCCCTCAAAGCGGGGCGAATGCCCGCGCCGTCCCGGACAATCCCTCAGGTGATCACGACGGCTTCTTCTACGCCCTGCTTGAAAAACGCGCCCGCTAGACACTGGGGCCGGCGCGGCTCGGCGCTTTTTGCCGCACTGCTGCTGGCCATGATGATGTTGCTGGGCTCGCTGCCCATGGCCGCGGCTGCACAAGGGCGCAACGGCCCCTCGGTCACCCAGATGCGCCTTGAGCAGGCCGACGATGGCGTATATCTCACCGCGGCGGTGCAGTTCGAGTTGCCGTCGCTGGTCGAGGAAGTGCTCGACAAGGGCATTGCAATCTACTTCGTGGCCGAGGCCGAGGTTTTCCAGGAGCGCTGGTACTGGACCGACCGCAAGGTCGCCCAGGTCACGCGCCACATGCGGCTTGCCTACCAACCCCTCACGCGCCGCTGGCGGCTCAACGTGTCGCCGGTGCCCATTACCGGCACCGCAGGCTTTGGCGTTTCGTTGAACCAGAACTTCGACAGCCTTGCCGACGCAATGGATGCCGTCAAGCGGGTGGGCCGGCTGCGGCTTGGCGACGCCGCCGACATTGGCGACGAGGCGCAGCACCAGGTCGTGTTCCGCTTTAGGCTCGACACCTCGCAGCTGCCGCGCCCGTTCCAGATTGGCGTGGTCGGGCAAGCCGACTGGAACATTGTTGTCGAGCGCAGCGCCAAGCTGCCGCTGGAGAAGCAGCGGTGAGCACCAAACCGCGCAGCGGCGCAGCGGCCACACCCGCCGCCCGCCGCTCGCGCGCGGTGCGTTGGGCCGTGGGCGTGGGCGCCGCGCTGGTCACCGCCATTGGCCTGGTGCTGATGTTCCTGCTGGCGCAAGCCACCAACAACCGCGCGCTGTACGAACGCTATTACGTGCGGCTCTTCGGCATCAACGTGGTGGTGGCCGTGCTGCTGGTGCTGGTCATCGGCTGGGTTGCTTTTCGGTTGCTGCGCCGGCTGCGGCAAGGCAAGTTCGGCAGCCGCCTGCTCATCAAGCTGGCCGCCATTTTTGCGTTGGTGGGCGTGGTGCCCGGCGCGCTCGTCTATGTGGTGTCCTATCAGTTTGTCGCGCGTTCGATCGAAAGCTGGTTCGACGTCAAGGTAGAGGGCGCGCTCGATGCCGGCCTCAACCTGGGCCGTGCCACGCTCGATTCGCTTTCGGACGACCTGGCCGCCAAGACCCGCGCCGCCAGCGCCCAGCTCGCGCAGGTGCCCGATGCGAGTGCGGGCCTCGCCCTTGAGCGTATTCGCGACCAGCTCCAGGCCAGCGACGTGGTGCTCTGGACGGGCACCGGGCAGCTCATTGCAGGCGCCGGCACCTCGCGCTTTCAGCTGAACCCCGAGCGGCCGACCATCCAGCAACTGCGGCAGGTGCGCGCGGACCGCGCCATTGCCCACATCGAAGGCCTCGACGAAACCGCGCCGCCGGGCGCCAGCCTTCCCCCCGCCACCGTGCGCGCCATTGCCATGGTGCAGCGCCCCGGCTTCGACTTCGACACCGCGCCGCGCTTTCTGCAGGTGACCCAGCCGCTGCCGCCCGCCGTCGTGGCCAATGCCCTTGCCGTTCAAGAGGCCAACCGCGAATACCAGGAGCGCGCCCTGGCCCGCGAAGGCCTGCGCCGCATGTACATCGGCACCCTCACGCTCAGCCTGTTCCTGGCCGTGTTCGGCGCCGTGCTGCTTGCTGTGCTGTTCGGCAACCAATTGGCGCGGCCCCTGCTCGTGCTGGCGGAGGGCGTTCGCCAGGTGGCCGCCGGCGACCTGCGGCCGACCGCCGTGCTGCAAGGCAAGGACGAGCTTGGCGGCCTCACCCGTTCCTTTGCCGTCATGACCCAGCAGCTGGCCGATGCCCGCGGCGCCGTCGAAAAAACCATGGGCCAGCTCGACGCCGCCCGTGCCAACCTGCAGACCATTCTGGACAACCTGACCTCGGGCGTGATCGTGCTCGACGCCAAGGGCACCATTCTTTCCACCAACCCCGGCGCCACCCGCGTGCTGCGCGCGCCGCTGGCCGCCTACGAAGGCCAGCCGCTCGCACAGGTGCCCGGCCTTGCCGATTTTGGCAACAGCGTGCAACAGCAGTTTGACGAATTCCAGGTCGAGCGACTCCAGCACGGGCTCGACCACTGGCAGCATGCCTTCGAGCTGCATGCCACCGGCAACGACCTGCCGCAGCAGGGCAGCGCCATCAACATCGTCGCCCGCGGGGCCGAACTGCCCGGCGCCGCGCGGCTGCTGGTGTTCGACGACATCTCCGAAATTGTTTCGGCCCAGCGTGCACAAGCCTGGGGCGAGGTCGCACGCCGCCTGGCGCACGAAATCAAGAACCCGCTCACGCCCATCCAGCTTTCTGCCGAACGCCTCGAGATGAAGCTCTCCGGCAAGGTTGCGCCGCCCGAGCAGGCTGTGCTCGTCAAGTCGGTCAAGACCATCGTCGACCAGGTCGACGCAATGAAGCGGCTGGTCAATGAATTCCGCGACTACGCCCGCCTGCCCGCGGCCGACCTCAAGCCCGTCGACCTCAACGCGCTGCTGACCGACGTGCTCCAGCTCTACAGCGCCGAGAACTCGCCCATTGCGCTGCGCTCCGAGCTGGACGAGCGCTGCCCGCCCATCCGCGGCGATGCGCAGCAGATCCGCCAGGTCATTCACAACCTGCTGCAAAACGCGCAAGACGCCGCCGAGGCCGCCGCCAGCACCACCGGCAGGGCGGGCGAGGTCGTCATTCGCACCCGCCTGGGCGACTCGGGCCAGCGCGTGCGCCTTACCGTGCAAGACAGCGGCCCCGGCTTTGCCGAGAACATCCTCAAGCGCGCCTTCGAGCCCTACGTCACCACGAAAACAAAAGGTACTGGTTTGGGGCTGGCCGTCGTCAAGAAGATCGCAGACGAGCACGGCGCCCGAATCGAGCTTTCCAACCGCGTTGTCGATGGGGCTGTAGCGGGGGCGCAAGTCTCGCTATCATTCGCGCTGGCAGGCGAGTCGCAAACAGCGGTCGCTCACACCGAAGATTCGAAGTCTTCCGCCGCCTGAGCGCGAAAGAAATCCATTGCGCTCAGTCGATGGATCGGCTGGCGGACCATACACACCATTGCAGATACCGGCGCATACAACAAGCAGCACTCATGGCAAACATTCTCGTGGTCGATGACGAGCTGGGCATTAGGGACCTGCTCTTCGAAATTCTCAATGACGAAGGCCACAACGTGGAGCTCGCGGAAAACGCCGCCGAAGCACGCGCAGCCCGGCAACGTGCACGGCCCGACCTCGTGCTGCTCGACATCTGGATGCCCGACACCGACGGCGTCACGCTGCTCAAGGAATGGTCTACCGCCGGCCTCCTGAGCATGCCCGTCATCATGATGAGCGGCCACGCCACCATCGACACCGCCGTCGACGCAACCCGCATCGGCGCCTTCGCGTTCCTCGAAAAACCCATCACCCTGCAAAAGCTGCTCAAGGCCGTGGAGCAGGGCCTTGCCCGCGAAAGCGCCCGTCGTGCGGCTGCAGGCGTTGTGCCGCCGGCCACCGGCGTCAACCCGGCAGCGGCCATCACCACCACTGGCGACAGCCTGCTGCTTGCCTCGCTGGCTTCAGTGCCTGTGCCCGATGCAGGCCCGCAGTCGACCCAGAGCTTCGACCTTGACCGCCCGCTGCGCGATGCGCGCGACGGTTTCGAGAAGGCCTACTTCGAGTTCCACCTCGCCATGGAGAACGGCTCCATGACCCGCGTCGCCGAGAAAACCGGCCTGGAACGCACCCATCTTTATCGCAAGCTCAAACAACTTGGCGTCGATCTTTCGAGAGGGCGCAGAAGCGCTGTATAATTTAAGGCTGCACACCAAGGCCCGGTAGCTCAGTTGGTAGAGCAGCGGATTGAAAATCCGCGTGTCGGTGGTTCGATTCCGCCCCAGGCCACCATATTCCATGCGCCCCAGCGCCCTATTCGGGTTCTGGGGCGTTTGCACATTTTTTCGCATTTTTTCTACAAAATTGGTTAGTCACAGCTCATTCCTATAGACAGGAGGGCGTCAAGCCTCTGAGAATTAAGCGTCCGATTGTGGATAGAAGTAACTTTAGGAGTGGCCATGAACTCGTTTCGGTCTCCGAATGAGTCCACGCCTGCGATGAGCGCGACACCGCAGAATGCGGGTGCCCCACAGCCGTCCCGTCGCGAGGAGCTTTATCGAGTGCATTTTCAAGTACCGTCGCAGCAAACTCAGCGTCCAGCTGAATTCATTGAGCAGGTGAACGGCTACGGCGTTCAGATGTTCTCGCAGGCGTCGGTATTCGTTAGGCGCTGATGCCGTCTTGGGTTGAAGTTCAGACGGAAATTTTTGCTCTACAACAGCAGGGCAATGCGGACCCACTGAAGACGGTCCGGCAAAAATATCTTAAGAGCCTTAGTGACAAAACGGGTCGCACGACGATCGCGTACTACTCCGGCTGGCTTTCGGCGCCCGCACTTGTGCCGGCACATGTCATCAACGACGATGACAAAGCGGGTTTTATGCAGGCCGCACACAAGGTCGGCCACAAGACCGGTCTGGATCTGATTCTGCATACGCCCGGCGGGCAAGTGACTGCTGCCGAGTCGATCGTTGACTATCTGTTGAAGCTGTTTAACGGCGACATTCGTGTAATCGTTCCGCAGATGGCAATGTCGGCAGGCACCATGATCGCGTGTGCATCACGCGAAGTCCTCATGGGTCATCAGTCGAATCTGGGTCCCATAGATCCCCAAGTAAATGGCCTTCCAGCCTACGACGTCATATCCGAATTCGATCGGGCCGTGAAAGACTCGAAGGATCCTGGCGCTGCTCTGATGTGGCAGACGATCATCGGAAAGTACCATCCAACGTTTCTCAGTAGCTGCGAGCACGCGATTGCGCTCTCGAAGGAGATCGTTCAAAAATGGCTTCAACAGTTCATGTTCGAAGGCGACGACGATGCCGCAGGGAAAGCTGCGCACGTTGTGGATTGTCTTTCAAGTCGCGACGACAATCGTGAGCATGCTCGCCACATCCATGCGGAGCGCTGCAGGGAGATTGGCTTAAAGGTTCGGTCACTCGAAGAGGATCAGGCGATCCAAGACTTGGTGCTTACGATCCACCACGCGTGCAGCTTTTCGATGGCTCAACTGAATTGGGCCAAGCTGATTGAGAACCAAATTGGGGCGAGCTACGCGCGATAACGCCCTCTAAGTGGGTTGGGTTCCAACCGTTCCTGATTTGGGAACATACTGCCCCGGTGCTCAACCCAGCAAATCGATCGCAGCCTGAACAATAGGCCGCGCCCACTGCGGCGTTGCCGCGAGCGCGGCCAGATCATCGGGCTGCGGAAAAATCGGCTCGCCCGAACTCAGCTCAAGCACCAGCACCGGGTCTGCAATCTCTTCTCCGGGCGGCGCTTCCGCGCTGTTGTCGAAGACCTGGAGCCGTGTCAGCTTTGGCAGCAACTGAATCAGGTTGGCGCGCGACGCGGTCCAGCGCTCGCGAATCTTGGCTTCGGGAATGCTGTGGCCTCCGCGCGCCACCCTCGCGCGGACGCGGGCTATGTGCTGCTCGGGCGAAGAAAGACCGCAATAGATCATGACCACGTCGTGGCTCGACGCGGCGCGGGCGAGCAGTGCGGGAATGGTGTTTGCGCCCAGCGTGGTTTCGAACGCATAGTTGGCGCCTTGCGCAATGGCCGCCTCCAGCCGCTCGCGGCCCAGGTTCCATGCGCGGGCGTTCGCTTCTTCTGGCGTCAGCCCGAGCTGCGCGACGAGTTCGCGCGCGAACGTGTCCGGGTTGAACCAGGCGAGCCCGTGTTCGGCGAGCAGGGCGCCGCCCACCGAGCTCTTGCCCGCTCCGTTGACTCCGGCCAGCACCAGGATGAACGGGCGCGCTGCTGCTGCCGCTGGCGCCATCAGAACGTGTCGCCTGCCTTGGGAGGTCGCGCGAGCTTGCCCTTGGCCGCGAACAGGCTGTTCACGTTCGCCGCGGCATCGGGCTGCTGCAGCGCGCCAAGGCGTGCGTCGAAGCGGCGGCCGAGTTCGTCGAGCACCGACTGTTCACGCGCCTTGAGTGCCTGCGCGTCTTCCACCAACTGGTTGTAGGTGGCTGCGGTCAGGAGCACCATCTCCACGGTCGAGTGGTTGGTCACCGCCAGGCTGCCCGACTGCTGCACTTGGCGAACCACGTCGCCCCACCGGTTCTTGACGTGGGATGCGTTCTGGCGAGGCAGGTCGTTGAGGCTGGGCAGTACGGCGGCCATGATGTGCTCCTTTGTTGCCATTATGGCAAAAATAGCAAAATTGGACAGAATGCAGGATACAGCGCAATTTGCCAGTCACGCGCGGCCCGGTGATCCGGGTTCTTCTGTTTCACGAACCTTCGGCCAAGGCCGCGCGCGCGGATTCAATCGTGGTCACGGCGGTATCGATGCCGCGCTGCAGTTCGGCGTTCAGCAACCGCAAGAGCGCGCCTAGCTCGCTGCGGGCTACGTACAACTCTTCGGGGTCATTCATGCGCTGCGGCGCGATGAGCCTTTCGAGACACGCGTACGCGCGCTGCACGTCGTGAATGCTGTCGATGTCGTCGGATGCCTGCAGCGTGAGCGCTTCGGCGCTGTCTTGCAGCGGGCACAAGGTCGTTGCAACCGCAGCCTCAGAAGAAGAGGCGAGGGGCGAGGGGGATTGCGCGAGCGCGCGGGCGGATCTAGCCATCGATGGCCTCCAAGAGGTGCGGTTTGCAAAAACCGCCGCACTCGCTGCTAAACGATGGCGGCGACTCGAACGGGTTAGCAGACCGGGCACCTCTTGCGAGAACCGGCAGGGCTCGCGCCCTCCCATCCGAGCCGCCTAAAACTGGAGGCACGAACGACAAAGCCGCAGGTCCTGCGGGAAAACTGCGGCTTTCGTCGCAGAGATGCTTCAGGCTGCTAAACCCGATCACGCCCTTTTCGACGTGACGAATGCAGTATAGCGAGGGGGCCTTTCCACACTCATCCCACGCAGGAGCACCACGCGGCCCATGGAACCATGAAGCTTCGTATGCGGAGTCTCCGGGTTTCTCCCTAGCTTCCGCCTCTCAAGTTCCGGCCCTCATCTGCCGATATGCCTGGATAGGAGGCCTCCGCGTCGGTGGCCGTCACGGAAGAGCACATGCGCAATTGGAAGATCGGTGCCCAACTGGGCATGGCGTTCGGGATCGTGTTGCTGTTGATGGCGACGGGGCTCGTCATCGGCTTCGTATGTCTTGGCGACGTCGCTGCGGGCAGCGGCGTTGCACCTGAACTCGCACGGCGTATCGACTCGGCCCGCAGCCTGATGATGGGCTTCGGGTTGGCCGCGCTGCTGGCGGGGGTGGGCGGCAGCATCTGGCTTTCGCGCAGCATCATGCAACCGCTTGGCGAGGCCATTTTCATAGCAGAAACCGTAGCCTCGGGCGACCTCAGCAAGGAATTCGAGACCGAGCGCGGCGGCGATTTCGGTCGCCTGCTGCGTGGCATGGGCGAGATGGAAGACACGCTGACCGACGTGGTGACGCGCATCAAGGCATCGACCGATTCGATCGTGGTGGCGTCGGGGCAAATTACCGCGGGCAATCACGATCTGTCTTCGCGCACCGAGCAGCAGGCGAGTTCGCTCGAAGAAACGGCTGCCTCGATGGAAGAACTCACCAGCACCGTCAAGCAGAACGCAGACAACGCGCGGCAGGCTAACCAGCTCGCGCTTTCGGCCTCCGAGGTTGCAGTCAAGGGCGGAAGCGTGGTGGGGCAGGTGGTCGACACCATGGCGTCGATCAATGCGTCGTCCAAGAAGATCGTCGACATCATCGGCGTGATCGACGGCATTGCGTTCCAGACCAACATCCTCGCTCTCAATGCGGCGGTCGAAGCGGCGCGTGCGGGTGAACAGGGCCGGGGTTTTGCGGTTGTGGCCTCCGAGGTTCGCAGCCTCGCGCAACGCTCGGCCGCAGCGGCCAAGGAAATCAAGGGCCTGATCGACGACTCCGTGGGCAAGGTCGACGTGGGCAGTGCACTGGTGAGCGAAGCTGGCAAGACGATGGAAGAAATCGTGAGCGGCGTCAGGCGCGTAACGGACATCATCGGCGAGATCACCGCGGCCAGTCACGAGCAGGCGCAGGGCATCGAGCAGGTCAACCAGGCCATCGCGCAGATGGACCAGGTCACGCAGCAGAACGCGGCGCTGGTCGAAGAGGCTGCAGCCGCAGCCCAATCGTTGCAAGAGCAGGCAGGCAACCTGTCGCAGGTGGTGGCAACTTTCAAGCTCGACGATGAGGACGAACAACCCGCGGTGGCGCCTCCGGTGGTTGAAGCCCGGCCTCTCGCGCGAGCGGTTCCCCTGGCCCAGTTGGCCCGCCGCGCCATCGCCATTCCGCAGGGCAAGCCATCCGCGTAATGCGCCGCGGCGCCACTCTTCTTTTTCAAGTTGCAACGCTCCACTGCGCCTACGCGAATGTGGGCATCACCCTACAGAAGAACACCGGCAAGAAACTAAGGTGACCGATGGCGAGCTCGACGGGTGTCGAGCCCTCGCACAAAGGAAACCGAATGACTGTCGAGATGTTCCGAATACCGGCGGCTGCCGGCGCGCGCGGAACACACCCTCCAACGATTTTTTCTGCTGGGGTGTAGCTGGTGGACTCCGCATCCAGACCCGCGGAGCGCCGCGCGTTTCGCATTGCATTGCGATCTTCTTCCGTGTCGCTCGATGCAGACCTGAGCGTGCCTGCGTCGTGCAACGGAATCGTGCTGTTCGCGCATGGCAGCGGAAGCAGCCGCCTGAGCCCGCGCAACCGCCAGGTTGCCGAAAGCCTCAACGCGTCGAGGCTCGCCACGCTCCTCGTCGACCTTTTGACGCCCGACGAAGAAGCCGAGGACCAACGCACGCGCGAGCTGCGCTTCGATATTGCAATGCTGGCCGATCGGCTGGTGCGCCTGACCGATTGGCTGCGCAGCAATGATCAAACCGCCAACTTGAGAATCGGCTACTTCGGTGCAAGCACCGGTGCCGGTGCCGCACTGGTGGCGGCAGCGCAGCGGCCCGACACTGTCGACGCGGTGGTGTCTCGCGGCGGCCGGCCGGACCTGGCCGGCCCGGCGCTCGAGCGCGTGCGCGCACCCACGCTGCTGATCGTCGGCGGCAACGACGGTCCGGTGATCGACATGAACTCGCAGGCCATGGCGGCAATGCATTGCGAGAAGCGCATGACCATCGTGCCCGGCGCAACGCACCTGTTCGAAGAGCCCGACGCGCTTGGCGCAGTTTCCACATTGGCCCGCGACTGGTTCAAGAGCCATCTCAACCAACCCAGGAGTAGTGCGAAATGAGCAGCAAGTCACCAGGGCATCAAAAATGGCCCGATCACAAGGTACGCGAAGAAGCGGTGCAACAAGCAATGGAGGTCGAAGTCGAGGGCGTCGTCGTCGCCGCCTCGAGCAACGTCATCAAGGTTGTCGAAGACAAGTCCCCTGTGCGCTACTACTTTCCGCGCGCCGACGTCCGCATGGAAAAGCTCAAGCGCTCGCAGACGACGACCGAATGCCCGTTCAAGGGGCTCGCGAGCTACTACAGCTTGAACCTGGGCGAGCGGCAACTCGACGACGCGGTGTGGACGTACGAAGACCCGTACCAGGAGCATCTGGCGCTGAAAGAGTCCATGGCGTTCTATGACGACAAGTATCCGGAGATCCACGCTCGTGCGAAGGGTTGAGCAACAGCACCGCGGCTGCATGCCGCAACATTTGCAGCACAACTCACCATCGAGCCGAACGCGCCGAACGCATTCAGAGGCTGCGCTAGCGGTTGTTGTTCAGCACCACGAGTTTCGAAAGGCCGAACAGGTTGACCGGGTCGGCGCTCAGCACCTGCCAGTCGTGCGAGAGTATCTGCTCGCCGTACTTGAAGTCGGAGCGAAACCCCACATGCTCGGCCGCAGAACGAACGGCGCGCTCCAGAAGCCACCACAGCTTGCTGCCGCTGAAATGATTCAGCACCACAATGGTTCCGCCCGGCTTGCACACCCGCCGTATCTCGCGCACAAGCTCGGCCGGGCGGGGCGTTACCGAGAGCACATAGGGCACGGTCACGCAGTCGAAAGTGCCATCGGCAAAACGCATGCGCTCGGCGTTCATGTGCTCGATGGCAATGTTGTGCTGTGGCAGGTGGGCCGCGCGCTCGCGTGCGCGTTCGAGCATGTCGTGCGAAAGATCGATGCCCACGATCTTGCATTCGGCCGGATAGCCCGCCAGCGCCAGCCCGGTGCCAACACCCACTTCGAGCAGCGATGCCGGCTGCAGCGTGCGAACAACCTGCGCCATGCGCTTGCGCCCGGGCTCCAGCACCTGGCCGAACAGCGTGTCATACAGCGGCGCGAGCCGGTCGTAGGTGCGCGCAACGCCAGCCTCGGACACCGGTGCTTGGGGTTGCGTGCGGTCGTTGTTGCGCGTCGCGCCATGGTCACCGGGGCGGGCTCTGCTTTCCGTCATCGTTTGCGTTCCAGGGTCGGGCGGAGGGCCGCCAGGTTGGGCATTGGCGCTACACGGCAAGCGGGGTGCCCGGCGTGTGCGGCAGGGTTTGCGGGCATGCGGGTTGCCTTGGCGCCACCTGGCACGACAAGAGAGTCCGATTGCTCACCGAGGATTTTTCGATGACCCAGAATATCAACAACCCCGCGCCAACGCCTCCATCTCCCCGCTCTCGAAAGGGCCGTACGGGCCACGCCGGCGATGAGGTACCGCCTGGCACTCCCCAGACCGCCGATGGCATTTGCCCGCGTTGCGGCGGCTCGGGCCAAGCAGGCAACGGGCGCTGCCCGGACTGCGACGGCACCGGCACTGTCACCGTGAATGTCGGCGATGCCTGAGGCAAAGCCCCGCTGCTTTCAATCCAAAGGAACGACGTGACTCTTTTACAAACTACCCACCCCGCCCGGTACGCATTCGATGCGACGAAGGGCCCCCGCCGATGAACGGGAGACTCGAGGCGCTCGCCGATACAACCTTGCTGGGGCTGCCAACGCGCGACGTGGCGCTGGCAATTGCGGCCGCACTCGCGGCCTATCTCGCCATGCGGCTGGTGCTGCGCTATGTAATCGGCCGCACGCGCCAGCTTGCGCAGCGCACCAGCAATCATGTCGACGACATGGTGGTCGATGTGCTTGGCAGTACCAACCGCGTGTTCCTGCTGCTTGCGGCGCTGCTTGTCGGCGTGGGCATGCTCGATTTGTCCGAGCGCTGGAACCAGCGGGTCGAGCAGCTGTGGTTCATTGCGCTGGCACTGCAGATCGGGCTCTGGTTTACGAAGGCCATCAGCCTTGGCCTGCGCCGCTATGAGGAGCGCCATGGCTCTTCGGGCATGACGCAGGTCAGTGCGTCGGCAGTGCTCCTCTCGTGGTCGCTGCGCACGCTGCTGTGGGCGGTGGTGCTGTTGGCGGTGTTGTCCAATCTGGGTGTCAACATCACCGCATTCGTGGCCAGCCTCGGCGTCGGCGGCATTGCCATTGCCCTGGCGGTGCAGAACATTCTTGGCGACCTGTTCGCATCGCTTTCGATTGCAGTCGACAAGCCCTTCGAAGTGGGCGACGCCATCGGCATTGGCGACCTGTCGGGCACGGTGCAGCACATCGGCCTGAAGACCACGCGCTTGCGCAGCCTTACGGGCGAGCAGATCGTCATCAGCAACACCGACCTGCTCAAGCAGGTGGTGAAGAACTATCGCCGCATGGACGAACGCCGCATTGCGTTCAAGTTTGGCATGAGCTACCGCAGCGATCCGGAAAAGCTGGAGGCGGTTCCCGGCATCGTGAAGCGGCTGATCGAGTCGCGGCCGAAGCTGCGTCTGGACCGCGTGCACTTCCAGGCTTTCGGCGAAAGCTCGCTCGATTTCGAAGTGGTCTATTTTGTGACGACGCCCGACTACGGCCTGTACATGGACGAGCAGCAGCGCCTCAACCTGCAGATGATGCGGGAGTTCGGCGCACTGGGCCTGGAGTTCGCAATTCCGGCGCGCAGCGTGTACGTGACGTCCGATGGGGGCAGTCCCGCCGAGGCCGGGCAGCGAGGTTCGCGCATCGACGATGCGCCCCAGCCCCAGCGCGCGCCCAAGCACTAGAGCCCGTGGCTACCGGCGGTTGTCCGATGCGCCGGGCGCCTCATCGAACTGACGGGCTGCGCTCGCCAGCAGATCGGCCGGATGCAGCATTGCGGCGCGGGCCTTTCGGGCGGTGTCGTACTGATTCAGCGCGGCGCGCAGCCTCGGCTCTGTCATGAGTGCTTGCCACACGGCAGCCAGGGAGTCGGGCGGTGGCGCCTCTGCACCTGCAAGAAGCCGATGCGCGAATGCCAGGCTGGCCGGCTCGGCGAGCAGCACGGCCTTGCTTGCCGCGCTCAACGTCGGCGGGCGGGCCTCGGGCGCTGCCGAGCAGCAATAGATCACATGCGGCGGCAATGAATCGCCATCGGGCAAGAGCCTTTGCAGCGATGTGCCATGAATGCGCGTGAGGCCGTCGGCGGATGCAAAGGCATATGTCTCTTCGGCGCCTGCCTCGGCCAACCGACGCAAGCTGCGCAGCAAACGTGAGAAGTCGGCCGTTGCAGCGGCGGGAGAAGCCTTGATCTCCGCAAGAAGAACAAGCTCGGCGGTGGCGTCGGCACCATCGCGAACAATGGCGGCGTCCCATTCTTCCTTTGCCTTGTTCGCTTCGCCCGGAAAAGCAGGCGGATTTCGAAGGCTGCGCACCACGCGATAACTCGCGTTGCCCTTGTCGTGCCGGTTCAGCAGATCCGCAATCTCGCCGAGCGCAAGGGTGCTTGCTTCTTCAGCCGCTTCACCGCGCCGCGCCGACGCACGCCCTTTGGAGAGTGCGGCATCGCTGCCAGCCGCCGGCCCCTGCCTTTCAACAAGCGCCTGGTACCGCTGCACGGCCTCCAAATGCAGCAACTCGTTGCTGCGCGCCAACCGGTCGAGCGAAGGGCCGGACAGAATTGCTTGCAGCGCTGGCTGCAAACTTTTCTCCGCAGGGCGTTTTCGGTCGAGCAAATTCTTGATGCCCTGCGCCAGCTCTTCCCACAAGCCTGATGCCGCCAGTTCATGCAGCTGCGCCAGTGCATCGCGCAATTCGCCCTCCGGCATGCGGCGCAACTTGCCCGGATGGGCGAAGGCATTTATCGCGGCCCTGACCGCGCGCTGATCGGCATCGCGCAGCCGCCAGAGCTGCGCGTGCTCATTCACCGCCGCATCCTGAGCTTGCATCACCAGCGCCTGGAAGGCCGGGTCGCCGCCCTCGCGCGCCAAGGACTTTTGAATCAGCTGTGCGAGCGCCCGGGTGAATAACGATCCGGCTTCAGCTGGCAGGGGCGTGTTGCGCTCTTCCCATGCAACGCGGGCGGCGTCGATGGCAAAGGCCAGCGCCGCATCGGTGCCGCTTGCCGCGGCCGCTTCGGCATCGGCGGGCAAAGGCGGCATGCAGTACCTGCGCGGCGCGTCGCGCAGCGCGGCCAGAAGAAGGGTGTGGGGGTACTGCAATTCAGTTCAAGCTTGGTTGCGGCGGGATATAGCCGTATAGCCGGAGCATCGCATGCCCGGCGCGCACCTGCCAAAGCGCCTGCGCAGGCATCCCGATTGCCGGTGATTCCGGCATGACGAAGAACACAGAACAGTGGCACCGCAAGCTCGACGAGCGGGCGGCCGAACTCGAGTCGGAACTGAGGACCGCCAAGGCCGATGAAGCCGAGGCGCCCACCCGAACGCCGCATGTGCAAGTGCCCGACTCGGTCGATGCGGCCGAAGAGCGGTTGCGCGGAGCGCTCCGAAACGTGGAAATGGACCGCGATGTTTCCGAGCTGCGAGACATCGAGGCCGCGCGGGAGCGCCTGCGCACTGGCGAATTCGGCACCTGTGTGGATTGCGGGATGGAGATTCCGGCCGAAAGGCTCGACGCGCTGCCCGCCTCCGCCCGCTGCATCGAATGCCAGCAACTGTACGAGCGCACGCACCCGATCGAGATTCGCCTGCCGCCCGCTCTCTGAACCGAAGGCAGCGCCGCATGCCTGCTCAATGGAGGCAGGGCGAGAGTACCCACGCAGCAAACCATTGCGATGCCACCACGGTCACGGTTACCGCATAGAGCGGCAAGCTCTTGAAATTAAAAACAGGCGGCTCAAAATGGCGGCTCGGAAGCCATTCGCCTCCGTTTTCTTCGCTCTCATTCCTTGTTCATTCATTTCCTTGCGAGGAGACTGTCTTGACGATGAAGATCGCGCAGATCGCACCACTCTATGAAGCCGTGCCGCCGCGGCTTTACGGCGGCACCGAAAGGGTTGTCGCCCACCTGGCCAATGCGCTGGTCGACCAGGGCCACGAGGTCACCCTGTTCGCTTCGGCCGATACCCAGACGCGAGCGCAGCTAGCTCCCATGCGCGCGCAGGCCCTGCGCCTGGACCCGGCGCCGCTCAAGTCGGACCTGGCCAGCCACCTGAGCATGCTTCACGAAGTGAGGCGGCGGGCGCACCAGTTCGACGTGCTGCATTTCCACGTCGACCTGATGCACTTTCCGTTCTTCGAGGACATGGCCGGGCGCACGCTCACCACGCTGCACGGCCGGCTCGACATTGCAGACTTGCCGGGTGCGTACATGCGCTGGAACCGGTATCCGCTGGTCTCCATCTCTCGCCACCAGCGCAGGCCCATGCCCTTTGCCAACTGGTTTGCAACCATTCCCCACGGGCTCGACGAAACGCCCTATGCGTTTCAGCCCAAGCCCGACGGATACCTGGCCTTCCTGGGACGCATCTCTCCGGAAAAACGGCCCGACCGTGCCATCGAGATTGCGAAGAAGGCCGGGCTTCCGCTCAAGATTGCAGCCAAGGTCGATGCGGCGGATGCAAGCTACTTTGCGCACAAGATAAAGCCCATGCTCGACGACCCGCTGGTCGAGTACATCGGCGAAATCGGCGATGCCGACAAGGCAAGGTTTCTTGGCGGTGCGCGGGCGCTGCTCTTTCCCATCGACTGGCCCGAGCCGTTTGGCTTGGTGATGATCGAGGCCATGGCTTGCGGCACGCCGGTGATCGGATGGCGCTGCGGATCGGTGCCCGAAGTGATCGAGCACGGCGTGAGCGGGCTCATCGTCGAAGACGAGCTGCAGGCGGTGGAAGCGGTGCGCGCCGTTGGCAAGCTCGACCGGCACCGCGTGCGGCAGGCATTCGAAAGCAGGTTCTCCGCGCATGCAATGGCCAGTGCCTATGTGGAGCAATACAAGCGCCTGGTTGGCGGCGGCGTACTGCCGCCGCAAGATCATGTTTTTCATGAGGTGGCCTGAGCGATGAGCGTCGAAGCGCCTGCTGTCGAACAAACCGAGCCGGCCACCGAACGCGCGGTGCAGCACGCCTTTGTGCTCAAGGAAGGCGACACTTACTTTGTGATGGACAGCCACGGCGACGTGGGCGGCGGTGTAGACGGGCTCTTTCACGACGACACGCGCATGCTGTCGTCATTCGTGCTGCGGCTCGACCGTGCGCGGCCGTCGCTCTTGTCGAGCGGAGTGAGCCAGGACAACGTCTTCTTCACCGCCAATCTCACCAACCGCCCGCTGCCGGTGCTCGGATCGACATCGATGCCGCAGGGCGTGATTCATCTGGAGCGCAAGCGCTTTCTGTGGAACGCGCGGCTGTTCGAGCGCATCCGGCTCGTCAACTACAGCGACCAGCCCGCGCAGGCGCCGCTCGCGCTGCAGTTCGGCGCGGACTTTCGGGACATGTTCGAAGTGCGTGGCCAGCAGCGCGCGCGGCGTGGCGACATCGGCGCGCCGGAGGTGGGCGCGCAAGGCGTGGTGCTGCGCTACCAGGGGCTCGACACGGTCACGCGGCTCGCATGCATCGACTTTTCGGAGGCACCGCTGCGCCTTGACGCAGGCACTGCCGAATTCACCGTGCCGCTTGCGGCTCACGGCGAGTGGACGCTGTACATAGAGGTGGGCACGGAACCGGGCCTGCCCAATGCGGCGCGCTTTCGCGAGGCTGGCGTGCTTGCGCGTTGGCGCATGCGCGCACGCCAACGCCGCGGTTCGCGCCTGCAGGCTTCGGGGCGCCTGTTCCAGGCCTGGCTCGACCGCTCGCGCGCCGACCTCGCGCTGCTCACGACCGACCTGCCCACGGGGCCGTATCCCTATGCGGGCATTCCATGGTTCTCCACGCCCTTTGGCCGCGACGCCATCGTCACGGCTTTCCAGACGCTGTGGATCGATCCGAGGTTGGCGCAGGGCGTGCTCGAATTTCTTGCGGCGCGGCAGGCGCGCCAGACTTCGAGCTTTCGCGATGCAGAGCCCGGAAAAATCATGCACGAGACCCGCAAGGGCGAAATGGCGGCGGTCGACGAGCTGCCCTTCGGCCAGTACTACGGCGGGGTAGACACCACGCCGCTTTTCGTGGCCCTGGCAGGTGCCTACGCGCAGCGCACCGCCGACCGCGCAACCATCGCGCACATCTGGCCCGCGCTGTGCGCGGCCTGCGAATGGATGGAGCGCAACATGGCGCGCCACCCCGATGGCCTGCTGGCCTACCAGCGCGGTGAAGCCAGCGGCCTTGCCAACCAGGGGTGGAAGGACAGCCATGACTCGATCTTTCATGCCGACGGCCGCACACCCGAAGGCCCGATTGCGCTGGTGGAGGTGCAGGGCTACGTCTATGCGGCTTTTCTCGCCATGGCATCGATGGCAGAGTGGCAGGGCGACTCCGGCGCCAGCCGTTGGCGCCAGCGCGCAGCGGCCATGCGCAAAGCAGTCGAAAACCGCTTCTGGCTCGACGACCTGAAGTTCTATGCGCTTGCCATCGACGGTGCCAACCAGCCGTGCCGCGTGCGGTCGTCCAATGCGGGGCACTTGCTTTTCACGGGCCTACCGGGCGAAGAGCGGGCCCTGTCCGTCGGCCACCAGTTGCTGTCGTCGGCGTTTGCATCGGGCTGGGGCATTCGCACCTTGCCGACCGAGGCTGTGCGTTTCAACCCGATGTCGTATCACAACGGCTCTGTGTGGCCGCACGACGTGGCGTTGTGTGCTGCGGGGCTTGCGCACTACGGCGAGCGCGACGGTGTGGTGCGCATACTGGACAACCTGTTCGAGACGGCTTCGCACTTCGGCATGCGCTTGCCCGAACTCTTCTGCGGCTTCGACCGGCAGCCCGGCCAGTCACCCGTTGCCTACCCGGTGGCGTGCCTGCCCCAGGCGTGGGCCGCGGGGTCGGTGTTCATGCTGCTGCAGGCGTGCCTCGGCCTGCATGTGGACGGCATCCGGCGCGAGGTGAAGATCGTGCGGCCGCATTTGCCTGCGGACATCGACCAGCTGCATGTGCAGGGGCTGCAGATCGGGAGTGGGCGGGTGGACCTGCACTTTCAGCGCCTGGAAGATCGCATCGTCGTGGTCGCGCAATCGGCGCCCGGAACGCCCAAGGTCGATGTGAACCTGCAGCTCTAGCCGCGGGCTTCGAAGCCAGGCGCCTGGCTCATCTCCGAAGGCTTGTAGATCTTGTGCTGCGCGGTGGGGCCGCCGGCGTCTGCCACCACCAGCAGGCGCCAGAGCGGCTCGCGCGCGGAGCACGCGTTTTCTTCGGGCGTCAGGTGGAAGTTGGGCGTTGCGGTGGAGGTGCCCTTCACGGCCACCCTGAGCAGGGTTGCGCCTTTCGCGTTCGACACTTCGATGTCGAAGCCCAGCTTCTGTGCGGTCACGTCTTCAGCCTTGTAGCCGTAGCCCTTGAAGTGGCCCATGACATAAGCCATGGCGGCAGCCTGAACCTCTTCCTGCGAAGCCGGCTTTATCGCCTCGGGCTCTGCTTCCACAGCGGCAGGAACGCCGCCCCGCGCCTTGGCGGCCTGCATGTCGGCCTCATCGGGAACCCAGCCGCGCGGCCCGCGCACCAGCACCGCCAGCAGCTGCTCGGGCTCCCAGCTTGCAACGTGCCATTCGGAGTCGTCGCGCACGCGCGTGGACACCTTTGCGTTCTTGTTGCTTTCCAGTTCGGCAATGGCAATGCGGTTGGTCTGCACGACGGCCCGAAAGCCCTGGCCTGCGTCGAAGGTGCGCTTCAGCAATGCGAGGCGGTCCTTGGCGCGCTGTACCTGGTTGGGCGTTCGCGCACCGCCGCCCGGGCGATGCTGCGTGTCGAGCGATTCGAGATAGAACCAGCGCCCGTTCGCACCGACGTTCACATACTCGGCCCAGATGGTGGCGATGACGTTGTCGCCCGTGGCCATCCAGGCGTACTCGAAGGGCTTGTCGCGCGCGTCGAACACGCCCATCTTGGCGACGATTTCGACCGGACTGAGCCGTGGTCCTGACAGTCGCATCTCGTCGATGACGGCGAGTACACGGGGGTCGACTTCCTTGTCCATTCAGCGGGCTTCTGGCGAGTTTGGGGGGTGGGAGTATGCCGCATCATCCCCGCCGCACAAGTCAGCCAGTGTTACCGCGCGTCCGAATGCCGCCGGACAGGCGCTGGGCGAGCTTCTGCTCGCGGAACGCGGCGGTCACAAAATCGACGAACGCGCGCGTCTTGCCGGGCAGCAGCTTCTGGCTTGCAAAGTACAGCGAGAGCGGCCCAAGGTCGCAATGCCAGTCGGGCAGCAGCCGCTCGAGCGCGCCGCTCTGCAGGTGGGGCGCGGCATGCGGCACGGCGATCAGGCCGACGCCCAGGCCCAGCAGCGTTGCGCGGCAGAGCGCATCGGGGTCGTTCACCATCATCAAGGGCTTCTGCGCGGCCGCCATCTCGCGCCCGGCGCCGTTGCGCATGACCGGTGTACGCAAGCGGCCGTGCAGCGGCGAGCGCATGGAAACGGCTGCGAGTTCCGCAAGCCCAGCCGGGTCTTTCGGGCGGCGCTTGCCGCGCAGAAAACCGGGCGACGCCGCCGCAATGAGGTGGATGCGCCCGAGCTCGCGCGCCACCATTCCGGGCGGGAGCTCGAAGCCGCCGCCGACAGCTGCGTCGAAGCCGCCGGCAATCAGGTCGAGCGGACGGTTGTCGAAGAACCAGTCGGGAACCACGGCCGGATATTTTTCGAGGAAGGCAGGCATCAGCGGCAACAGGTAGTCCATGCCGAAGCCCGGCGCCGCGCTCAGCTTGAGCACGCCAGCCGGCTGCCCTGCATTCACGGTGACGTCGGCAATGGCGCCCTGGATGCTGTCGAGGCCCCCCTGCACCGACTGCAGGAACCGTTCGCCCGCCTCGCTCAGCGTAAGGCCGCGCGTGCTGCGCTGGAACAGGCGCACGCCAAGGTTGCGCTCCAGCTGGGCAACGTTGCGGCTGACTGCCGCGGGCGTGAGCGCGAGCCGCCGCGCCGCCGACGAGAAGCTGCCCGTTTCGGCACTGCGCACGAACGATTCGAGATTGGCGAGGGTTTCCATTGAATTGCATTTCAACAAATGCTTGAAAGTAATTCAAGCCAGTCATGACTATTGCTATGGAGCGCGAATACCTAAAGTTGAATCCAGCAAGACGATCTTGCGTACTTCAACAAAAGGAAAACCAAATGAAAATCTCCATCATCGGCGCCGGCGAAATCGGCTCTGCCATTGCTCGCCAACTTGCACGCAGCGGCATCGACGCCTCCATTGCCAACAGCCGCGGCCCGCAAACGCTTCAGCCGTTGGTCGACGAACTCGGGCCCCGCATCAAGGCGGTCGACCTCAAGGAGGCGGCCCAGGCCGATCTTGTTTTTGTCGCAGTCAACTGGAACCGCCTGCCCGCCGCGCTGAAAGACCTCGGGCCCTGGAACGGCCGCATCCTGGTCGATGCAAACAATGCCGTCGAGGCACCGTCGCTGCGGCCCTTCGACCTGGGTGGCCGCGCCTCCAACGAAGTGGTGGCCGAACTTGCGCCGGGCGCTCGCGTGGTGAAGGCCTTCAACCACCTGGCAGCGGCCGCGCTCGAGGCCGACCCTAAAGTTGCCGGCGGCCGCCGCGTGCTGTTTGTCTCGGGCGAAGATGCCGACGCGAAGAAGACGGTGAGCGACCTGATCGCGCGCCTGGGCTTTGCGCCCATCGACCTGGGCGGCGTGAACGAGGGCCGCCTCGTGCAGTTCCCGGGCGGCCCGATGGCAATCTTGAACCTGGTGAATCTCGACTGACGGCGGGCCGAGACGGCCACGGCGGCGCTACACCGCGCCGTGCGCTTCCACGTAGAGTGCGTAGAGCGAATGGCTGCTCGTCATGTAGAGGCGGTTGCGCTTGGGCCCGCCAAATTCGAGATTTGCGCACCGCTCCGGAAGGCGGATGAAGCCGATGGGCTTGCCTTGCGGGTTGAAGATCTTCACGCCGTCCATCTCTTCGGACTTGCCAAGCGGCAAGTGCGCCTTCATGCCGCCGCCCACATCGGTGGGCTCCGGCGAGAAGGCGCCGCTGAAGCCCCAGCCGCACCAGAGGTTGCCGTCGCGGTCGACGCGAAAGCCGTCGAGCGCGCCTGGGCCGTCGGCGTCCACCAGCTTTGTCTTGTTCGACACGCTGGTGCCGTCGGCTGAAACGTCGTAGCTCCAGATGCTGCGATTGGGCGTGCCTTTCCACTCGACCACGTAGAGTTTTTTCTCATCCGGGGAGAACGCGAGGCCGTTGGGGTTGACGAGGTCGGTGATCACCGCGGTGAGCTTGCCGTCCTTGGCAATGCGGTAGACGTTGGTCGTCGGCTGTTCGGGCGTTGCCCTCGAACCTTCCCACTCCCCGTTGATGCCGAAGGTCGGGTCGGTGAACCACACCGTGTCGTCGGACCTGACCACCACGTCGTTGGGCGCGTTGAGCTTCTTGCCTTCGTAGCTGTCGGCCAGCACCGTCATTCGGCCGTCTTTCTCGGTGCGCACCACGCGGCGCGTGACGGAGTGCTCGCACGTTACCAGCCGGCCCTGGCGGTCGCGCGTGTTGCCATTGGCGTAGTTGGCGTTCTGCTTGTGCACCGTGAACTTGCCGGTCTTTTCGTCGTACTTCATGAGCCGGTTGTTCGGAATGTCGCTGCACAGCAGGTAGCCGCCTTCAGGAAAGTACACCGGCCCCTCGGCCCACCGCATGCCGGTGCCAAGCTGCTCGACCGTGCTGCTGTAGATGCGGTACCTGGCAAAGCTCGGGTCCAGTATCAACACCGATGGGTCCGGGTAGCGCTGGTTGGGCTTGAAGTCGAAAGACTGCGCACCGGCCAGGCCCGCGAAGGCGGCGAGTCCTGATCCCGCTGCAGTCTTGAGAAAACGGCGGCGCGGTTGAAGGGGTCCGTTCTGCATCTGCAAATCTCCTTTTGTCGTTGTGAAAGCGGCAAGCTCGCAACTGCGCCGATGGCAGCAACGGGCAGTGGCCGGCGTTCATCTTACGGACGCGCCTGTTGCAGCTATCTGCTTGTGACGCTATGGTGAGACGCATGGACGCCCTGCTGCTTGCCCGAATCCAGTTCGGCTTCACGATCTCGTTCCACATCCTGTTTCCGGCGCTCACCATCGGCCTGGCGAGCTACCTGGCCG
>NZ_JAVDUZ010000019.1:0-37768 GCF_031456585.1 Variovorax sp. 3319 | reverse complement strand
ATCATTTCACTGGGGCATGAGCTCAATCTCAAGGTCATCGCCGAAGGCGTCGAAACCGAGGAACAGCTGGAATTCCTGCGCGCCCATGGCTGCGACGAAATGCAGGGCTACCTGTTCAGCCCGCCGGTGCCGCCCACTGAACTGCCCACGTTGATCGAACATGCCAGTTACCGAGGAACCCCGATGTCCGTGGAGAGTTGAACAGCGCCCATTCCGAGTGGGTCGACATACATGAGGTACGGCCGCGGATTCTTTGAAAACCCCGGCGAGTGCGGCCTTGCGCTTGCAGTGGCTGCTGCGTGAGATCGACGCCGCGGTGTATCCGCAGATGGAAGGCACTGTAGACGACGTTCGGCCCACCGGGATAGCTACCGCGGATTCCGCGATCCCGCAACTGGTCGATCCCACTGCGGCCCACCTCAGACCGCTCCCGGCTCCGCGAGGTCGAGCAGGCGCTCGTCGAGGCGCATGTGCTGACCAGCGGTCCCCCTTGGGCATGACGGCACGCTGGACCCGACAGCAGCGCCCGGGTGTCAGCCGATCTGGCCATCTGAAGCAAATGCCAACGATCCACTCGGGACGGTCGCCCTGTTGCATTTCCAGCATCTTTTTTCCCTACGGAAGAGCGCGCCTGGCTACCCCACCGCGCTTGCGCACGCAGGCGCCTTCCACAAAGATCACGTCACCGGTCCCAACAGGACCGGCAGCGTTTCCTCGGCGGCGGCGCATGCGAGTGCGCACCGGACACTCCCTGTCGAGAAGACCCTTCAAGGCCTGCAGTGCCCAAAGCCTGGTGGCTTTGTTGTTTGGCAGAACTCCTGCGCCTAGGCGGTCGGTTTGCGGGCCGTCGCCACAGGGCGCCGGCGCTGGCGACGGGTTGCCTTGTCCACTGCGGCCTGCAGCAACTTCAGGCGATAAACCACACGGTCGATGTCCGCGGCCAATCCGAACTCTTTCGGGAAACTGCGGTTGCGCCACGAAACAGCGGGCAGCCTCAGCGCCGTCGCTCCGGGGCTCGACGATTCCGCAAATTCGGCAATGCTCAAGGCGATGCCCTGTGCGGCAGCTTCGAGCGATTCCATCGCCAGCGCAATATCGGCATCCCACTTCGTCATCTGTTCCTTGACCGATGTGGGCGAAGTCGCTTTCGCGAAGTCGCTCCTGTGGCGGATGCTGCGCTCATAGATGCCTTTGCCCATTGCAATTTTTTGGTGAAGAGAAGGCGGCCGGCGCCGCCAGCAGCCGCCTCGGGGACGTGGTTCGATGCGGACAACCCTAGATCGTTCGGCGCTCACTTCCTGTCGGCAAAGGTGCTGACACCGGCAAGGACGACGAGATGCCTCTGTTGACCATTGAGGCGCCCCCGGATGCGGAGCTGCCCTGATGTGCGTAACAATGGGTCCACCGGTGGCGGCATGCGCTCACCGGATAAAACGACATGCGAGCGAGGACAGCAATGAATCTCTATCCGCCGGACGAAAAGGTCGGGGGGCCGCTCGCGCCTGCGGACTGGACCATGGCCGTGGGTCTGGAAGGCCATGGAGACAGCGCCTTCTACTTCGCCGACATCCAATGCGCGCGTAAAAATGTCTGCCGCCTTGTCGTCGCTGGCGTGCAATCGGAGGATGAGGCACGCCGCCTGCTGGCCGTCAAGGCACGGCATTGGATCGACGAGTACCTGTCGCGGCCGCATACGGGCACCACCGTGTTCGCCCCCCTGGATCCTTAGCAGGGAAGCCTCTGCCAGCGCTCGGTGAGGTGCGGCACGGCGCCAAGTCTGGCTTCACCGCGATGACCTTTTGCTGCTGCCGGGCCAGACCGGCAACGGTGCATGCGCCGGCGGCCGCGACTGTCGCGCTGCACACCCATCCGTCGTTGGCAGGCCGTGCCTGCAGCAAAGCTGCAGGCACGGCGCATTGCCCGGCCAGGTCCCTTACAAAGAAGCCGCGCCCTGACATTGAATCCTGCAGCCGGCGCAACCATTCAGACTGTGCCCGGCCCGAACAACCCGAGCGCGGGACCGCCGCATGGTCCGATGCCGCTCTCGTTCCTGATGCGCCTGCAGCACGAGGCCCTCCTCGTTCGCGTCGCGGAGCCCAAAGACATCCCGGGGGGAGAAGTCGAAACCGGTTGGCAGGCGCTTGCTGTGGATCTTTGCGTGCACTTGACGCACACGTCATCGACTGCGAGCACCGCGCGGTGGGATGGCCGCCGCTGCTGCGCGAGGCCGGCGCGTGGAGGGCGACGGGGCGCCCCAAGCGAAAAAGAGCTGCCCGCCGGACTTAGGAGTGTACGGGCGCCAGCTGAGGGTGCACATTCTTTGCGGCGGCGCGCGCGTAGGTTGCCGCGAGAAGCAGCGCAGCCAAAGCAACGTGAATGCAAACAACGGTGGTGGTCATGCAGGCAGTGTAGGCCTCGCGCCGCCGTCGCGGTGGCTGCAAAGGCAATGGCCTCACATCTTCAGCCAGATTGGGCCGCCACCGACGCAGATGGCGGCTTTCTCCGCGCGATCGAGAGACCGGTCGCAAAGCGGGTATGCCGCACTTTGGATGGTCGAGACGCTACAGTGGGGCATGGACCATGAGCAGCGCGCCAGGAACCCAGAGTTCTTCGGTGACGACCAGCAGAATTGATCAGAATTACCGCCCCTGATGCAACAACAAGTTCTCTCCGCACATGACATCTTCCCGCACATACGCGTGGTCATGGGCATGGTCATCGGTCTCGGCCTGACCCGTCTGCTGTCGGGGGTCGCACGCATCGTGCAGCACCCGACCCACTTCCGGCTGTACGCCGTCCACCTCGCCTGGGTCGGTTCCGTGCTGTTGGCGCTGGTGCATTTCTGGTGGTGGGAGTTCGGCCTCTTCCAGATCCAGACCTGGACTTTCGGGACCTATGCGTTCATTGTCAGCTATGCCGTTGTGCTGTTCCTGCTGTGCGCCTTGCTCTTTCCCGACAGCATGCGGGACTATGAGAGTTATGAAGACTATTTCTATGCCCGCCGCGCATGGTTCTTCGGCCTGCTCGCCGCGACCTTTGTGCTGGATGTGGTCGACACCCTGATCAAGGGAGAGGCGCACTTCGCGCGCTTTGCACCGGAATACCTGATCCGCACCCCCGTTCTTGTGGTGCTCTGCGTGGTCGCGGCAGCCACGGTCAACCGGCACTTCCACAGATTGTTTGTCTGCGCCATGCTGGTCTACCAGCTATCGTGGATTTTCCGTCTCTTCGACACGCTGGACTGATGCGGTCTCGGTCAGGACAGTCGTGGATTCAGTACGGCCTCCGCGTGGCATTGCCTTGATCGACGTTTCAGCGCGTCAGCCGTCGATTTGCTCGCATGGGACGCGGCGTCCGCTCGTCGCGCTCACCCTTCGCCCGCCCTTCCGGATGCCGCGCACCGGAGTGCATCAGCGCTGGCGATGATTGGGTGGCGAACCGGCAAAGGAGTGCGTGCTCCAGCGACCTTGGGAAATGCCGGCTTGTGAAGCATCCCGCGCACTAGAGATTCGAGGCGCGATGCCATCAAACGCTGATGTGTCATCGCTGGTCCGAGCCGAAAAGGAAATGCGCAGCGAGCGCTGCTTGCAATGCGCGAAGTGAAGGCGGCTGTTGCAGCGCTCGTTGATCGGCATCAGGTCTCGGACCGCTGCCCTCCAAGCTCGCGGCGCAGATCTCGCCTCTGGCGTTCAGGCGTCCCTCCTGGCTGCACCGAAGGAATGCGCATCGCCACGCGGCGTTCGCTTGTCCCGAGAGACACACGCTTTCGCGCATGCGGAGCCGGCCGGCGCAAACCTAGGGGCGGGCTGCATCGCCTGGATCGGCCGGCGGCTTGGTTTCACCGCCGTCTCTTTTGAAGACGCTGAGCTGCCCGTCGGCCTCCAGCCTGGCAATCCTCACCGCATCGATCGATTCGACGCCTTGCTCCCGCAGCTTGCTGAGCAGTTCGTCTGTGGAGATCATCTCGCGCCGCAGGGCGCGCCTGTTCACTCGGCCATGGCGAATCAAGACCTCAGGCACAGGCTCCAGCAAGCGAGAGACGGGCTCGAACCGGTAGCTCAGCCAGTCGAGCGCGAAGTTCCAGAAGATCAAGGTCGACAGCAGCACCAGGCCATCGTTGATGGACTTGTACTCGCCCTGCATGGCGTTGCTCGAGGCATCCGCGACCAGCACGACGAACAGCAGGTCGGCGACGCCCATTGAGCCGATGTCGCGCCGAAGAATGAAACGAAACACCAACAGCAGGAACCAGTAGACAACGGTCCCGCGCAGGACCATGTGCCACACCGGATACTCGCGCGCGAAAAGATGGAGGATGTCATTCATCGCATGCCTTTCAGATCAGGGCCGATGCAGGGCCCTCTTGACAACAAGTCGGAGCGGGCTTCGCGAGATCGCGAACGCCGCCTCGCCGCGCGCAACGCGGTCTCGGAAGGTCATTCGGCGAGCAGGTCCACTGCGACGGCAGGCAGCATGCGCAAGGAAATGGAGCCGCGCATCCGGGCCGCACTTCAAGAAGACGACCGCTGCCCTCACGTTGCCACGCGGGAACCATCGGCGAGACCGCGTCGGCCGTCTGCTTGCTCCCCGCGCCGCCGCCCCGAGCCTGTCGCAGGCCCGGGTGGAGGGACTTTGCGAAAGCACGGCGAGCGGAGTGCCCCGTATGCGGCGGACGCGAGGCAAACCGATAGCCGCCGCCGCCATGCGTTGGCGACTGACCTTGCCGACGCTGCGCCACGTCTGCAGGAAGAGGCCACGTCGAAGCTGGACTCAGCGCGATGTCGAATGGGGCGCAGCCGGGGCGTCCGCCTCCTTGCCTCGCTCGCCGGGATCGCCCGACGGCTTGTTGGCCTCACGTCCCATTCGGCTTCCCTTGGCTGGCGAGTCGATACCGACCTGGCGGTTCTGTTCGATGTTCACGGGCGAAAGCTGAGGCTTGTCGTGGGTTGAGGTGGCCCGCCCCCCCGAGTTTGGCGTCGAAGACGGGTCAGGTTGCGCAGGTTGTTTCATCAGGGTTCCTCGGTGTTGCCTTGGAAGATGGTCCGCGCAGGCCGCCGATTCTGTAGGTCAGGACGCCGCCCCCGCGTCCTGGGACGCACTCGACTTCCTTCACCGCGTCCTCAAGGCGCCGGTGGCGATCGGACTCGACGGCGCACCGACCGTCGGGATCATCCTGTACGCCGAGACGGACGATACGGAAGTGGCGCTCGCATTGAACAGCAAGTCGAATCCCATCGGCGTGACCGAGCACTGCCTGCAGGGCGCGCTGCCCGCGGACATGAAGGGCAACGGGTCCTCTGCGCGCGAGTCGTGATGGCGGGGCCACGAGCGTGCGATGGACCACGTACCCTGCGCACATGATCGATGCCCTTCAGACGAAGTCTCACGGCAGCCCCGGGCCGGACGACGAGTACCAGGGCTCGTCGTCACTCGCGATCCACGGGAGCGGCACTCTGCCTGGCCTGCTTTCGTAACTCGCGATCCAGATCACTGCCCGCGCGCCAAGCGCGGCATGCGCCTGGTCGACGGTCCGGGTCGGACCTGCGTCGACCAGTCGGCACAGAAAAGCTGCTCCCCAATAAATGTCGGCGGAGTAGCTCATGCCGTCGGCGTACGTGGGACCCGAGAGCATTCGCGTCTGCCACTGGTTGCGCACTGGCGCGATGCCAATTTCCGCCACCCCTAGGCCCGTCCGGGTTGTCATCGTTGCCACCTTTTGACGATCGCGAGCTGCCGGAACTCGCTTCGGAGCCGCTCTCGCTTCACATGGTGAGGCATTCGGGCCGGCGAAGGAACTTTTATTTCGTTCCGAAGCACAAGCGGCAAACCGTGCAGCGCCCACCTTCTCCTGCAAAGCGCATAGCCCTGCGACGCGCCCGAGCGGATTCATCAGCAACAACGTCGAGCTGATCCTCGTCGAGTGGGCATTCGCGCGCGCCATGATTCCTCGGCAGAGACGATGTCGGTCCGTCCTTGAGGAAGCGATCCGGTTCAATGCAGGCATTGACGCAAGCCTTGCAGACGCGATGCGCTCGATTCGGAACACAGGGCCAACTCGAGCAACACCTTTCTGGCGATGCGCGGTCTCGAGCGCAGGCCCGTTCGGCGCGCTCAGCGCCTGTGTGCATCTTCTGAGCCATGGGGTCGGCGGCAAGCCCAACGACCGCGCGTTGCGAAATGCAAGGCAAAGCACCACGTCGATCAGCGGAATCCTCACCGACCTCTCGAGTACACGCGCACTCGGCTCGATCCGCGCTGCCTACCCGTGCAAGCTGGAAGCGGACATCGCCTCGGCCGTGACGATGGATCTCGACACGGCGCTGCGCCAGGTGCCCTGCACCCGTTGCGCGAGATTGCACGGCGCACAGGCCCGCCTCGATGTTGCATCCGGAAGTACCTGCAGGGCAGCGAAGAAATGCGCGATTGACAAGGGGTGCTGGAGCTTCTAGGATTTGAACACTCGTTTAAACCAGGTGGTGAAACATGAGTGCTGAGCCCGAGGTCCGTCGGCGCCGATCCGCAGCCTCACAGCTGCACGACGGTGATGCGACCCAGACGCGTGAACGCATCCTGGATGCCGCTTTCCGGCGCCTGGTGGCCGAAGGCTACGCCGCGCTGAGCGTGCGAGAAATCGCCCGCGACGCCGGCGTCAACCACGCGCTGATCAACTACCACTTCCGCAGCAAGGACCAGCTGGTGATCGAGGTGCTCGACGCGGTCAACCAGCGGCTGCTGGCGCGCCAGGCGTCGATGTACGCCTCCGCGGGAGGCTTTGCGCAAAAGTGGGCCAGTGCACGGCGCTTCTACGAGGAAGACCTCAGATCGGGTTTCGTGCGCCTGCAGGCCGAGCTGTGGGCGGCGAGCCTCTCCAACCTGGAACTGCGAGAGAAGTTCCTGCCGCGCCTGCTGGCCTGGAAGAAGCTGGTGCTGGGCGCGGTGCGCGAAGCAGTGGAGGCGCTGGAGGCTGACGGCGGCTCGCTGCCGGCGCCGTTCACGGCCGAGGTCATCGCATGCTGGATCTCGGAGTTCTGGCTCGGCATGGAGTTCGCCGATCTGCTCGGCGTGAAGGAAGAGCAGGCCCAGCACCGCGCGGCGCTCGATGCCGTGCAGTGGTTGCTGGAGTCGCTCGATGCGCGAGCCGTCGCCAAGGCGCAGCCCCCGTCCCGCGTGCGGAGCCGGCGATGAGCAAGCCGGATCGCCCCCTGCCCGAGCGCCTGGCGCGCAACGCCGGCCCGCTGCCCGCGCCTGGCGCCGTGCCGGCGGGGCACGCATCGCCCTACGAGACCGTCGAGCCGGTGCAGCAGGGCTTCATCGATCGCGATGGTGTGCCGATCTGGTATGCGACCTGGGGCAACAGCGGCCCCTGGATCGCCTTCGCGCCGCCTTTCCAGATCGTGCACAGTCAAATGCTCAAGGGTGTGGTGCCCTACCTGTCGGAGCACTTCCGCATCATCACGACGGACGGACGCGGCAACGGACGCTCGGGCCGCCCTGCGCAGCAGGATGGCTATAGCTTCGACCATTTCTACGGCGACTTCGTCGCGGTGCTGGACGCGGTCGGTGTGCAGCGCGTCGCGCTGGTCGGCATTTCGGCCGCCGCGCTCACGGTGCTGCGGCTGGCGGCCGAGCATCCGCAGCGCATCACGCACCTGGTCACCGCCGGAGGCTTTGCCGAATCGCTGGCGGGCGACCCCGAACTTGCGCGCCGCCTGGAGATGGAGGACGCGCTGCTGCGCAGCGACTGGCCCGGCTATGTCGACTGGTTCATGGCCACCATCTTCAGCGAACCCCATTCGACCAAGCCGTACGAAGACGGCGCGCACTACGCCTGGGCCACCCGCGCAGACTGGCTGGGCTGGTGCCGCCGCGCTTGGCTTGGCAACGACGTGCGCGCGCTGGCGCGGCAGGTGGCCTGCCCGACACTGGTGATCCACGGGGACGAGGACCGGCGCGTCGGCTACGCCAGGGGATGCGAGATCCACGCGCTGGTCGAGGGCTCGAAGATGCTGACTGTCGCCGCCGGCGGCCACGTCACGGCGGCACGCGACCCGGTGCTGTTCAACCGCACGCTGCGCGAATTCATCGGCGCCTTGCCGCGCGAGCGGACGTGGACGCGCGCCATGAGCCGCCCGCGCCGCGCGCTGTTCATCTCGAGCCCCATCGGCCTGGGCCATGTGCAGCGCGACCTGGCCATCGCGCGCGAGCTGCGCAAGCTTCAGCCGGATCTGGCGATCGAATGGTTCACCACCGACCCTGCCGCGGCCTACCTCGAGCGCGAAGGCGAACGGCTGCACCCGATCACCCGGCGACTGGCGAACGAGAGCCGCCACTTCGAGGCGCTGGCAGGCGAGCATGACCTGTCGGCCTTCTTCGCGCTGCGCACGATGGACGAGGTCATGAGCCGCAACTTCATGACCTTCGTCGACCTCGTCGAAGCCGAGCACTACGACATCGTGGTCGGCGACGAAGCCTGGGAGGTGGACTACCACTACCACGAGAACCCGGAACTCAAGCGCCAACCCTACGTGTTTCTCACCGACTTCGTCGGCTGTCTGCCGATGGAGGAAGGCAACGCGCGCGAGGTGGCCTTGTGCGCTGATCGCAACGCCGACGAGCTGGAGCACGTGGCGCGCTACCCCTACCTGCGCGACGCGGCGATCTTCGTGGGCAACCGCGAGGACGTGACCGAACAGACCTTCGGTCCCGGCTTGCCGGGCATCCGCGACTGGACGGACCGCAACTTCTGCTACTGCGGCTACTGCCTGCCCTTCGACCCGTCCGCGCTGGCGGATACCGAACGCCTGCGCGCACGGCTGGGCTACCGCAGCGACGAGAAGATCGCGATCGCCGCGGTCGGCGGTACTGCCACCGGCATTCATCTGCTCAAGCGCATCGCGGCGGCGTTCCCGCGCATGAAGCGCGAGTTGCCGCAGCTGCGGCTGATCCTGGTCACCGGCCCGCGCCTGTCCGCCGACGCATTCGCACCGCAACCCGGGCTTGAACTGCGGCCCTACGTGCACAACCTCTTCGAGCATCTCGCCTGCTGCGACCTCGCCCTGGTGCAGGGCGGCCTGTCGACCACGATGGAACTGGTGGCCACGCGGCGGCCTTTCCTGAGCTTCCCGCTGCAGCGGCACTTCGAGCAGTGCGTACATGTGCGCCAGCGCCTGGCCAACTACGCCGCGGACCGCTCGGTAGACTATGCGGCGACCTTGGACCCGGACGCCCTCGCGTTGCGAGCCCTGGGCACCATGCATGAACCGGTGCGCTACCGTCCGGTCGAAACCGATGGCGCCGCACGCGCGGCGCGGCGCATTGCGCAGGTGCTGGACAACCGCGGAGGGTCACGATGAAACCGCCTGCGTCCATCGGCGCGCCCGACGGCACCTGCCGCCCGCCGCCCCGGCCCTCGGGCTGCGAAGTGCCGTAGCTCCGGGCCCCCGCACTCGGGCGCCCCCCGACCCTGCCGCTACCACACCCGGGCCCCCGGAGGCCCGGGCGGATGACCTCGGCCTGCCCGCTGCGGGGGTGAAGGCGTGGCCGCTTCTCGAGCTTCCCCGCACAAGGAGTACGTTCATGGCTTTCGTCGCTGCACTCTATGGGCTGGTGGTCTACCTCTTCTTTCTCGCCACCTTCGTCTACGCCATCGGCTTCGTCGGCAACCTGCCGCTGCTGCCCAAGACCATCGACAGCGGCAGCCCCGTGCCACTGGCCGAGGCGCTCGTCGTCAACCTCTTGCTGCTGGGCCTCTTCGCGGTGCAACACAGCGTGATGGCCCGGCGCGGCTTCAAGCGCTGGTGGACGCGGCTGGTACCCGAGGCGGTGGAGCGCAGCACCTTCGTGCTGGCGGCGAGCGCGGCACTGGCGCTGCTGCTGTGGCAATGGCGCCCCATGGCCGAACCCGTCGTCTGGTCGGTCCATGACCCGGTTGCGCGCTGGGCGCTGCTCGGCGTCTTCTGGCTGGGTTGGGGCGTGCTGCTCGTCAGCACCTTCCTGATCAACCACTTCGAACTGTTCGGCCTGCGCCAGGTGTGGGCCAACCTGCGCGGCCAGGAACTGCCGGCGCCGGCCTTCCACACGCCGCTGTTCTACCGCCACGTGCGCCATCCGATCTACCTGGGATTCGTGCTGGCCTTCTGGGCCACGCCCACCATGACGGCGGGCCACCTGCTCTTCGCGGCGGCCTGCACGGGCTACATCCTGATCGGCATCTGGTTCGAGGAGCGCGACCTGGTCGCGCAGTTCGGCCAGCGCTATCTCGTCTACCGCGACCAGGTCGGGATGCTGCTGCCCAAGCGCAGCCGGCGTGACCGCAAGACGCCCACGGGACCCTGAGCGAACGAAGGTGGCGAGGCCGCGGCAATCAGGCGCCCAGGCTCACCGCACCGATCGCTGCTGCGACCACGAGTGGCATGGACATGGCCGCCACCGAAGATGGCCGACGCGCTGTTCCAGGGCGCTGGCCGCTCAAAGACGCTGCCGGCGCCATGCGACGCCACCACCGCCCGACTGCGGCCTGACAGCGCGCGAGAGTGGGGGGCATTCAAACTCACCGCCAGCGGCGCACGTTCCGGCTTTCCGGCATGAGGCCACGCAGGACGGCGTGCGGCGTCCTGCGGCTGAGCCGTCACAGGAGCACCCCTGCGAATCCGGCCGTTCAGCTGCAGGGTTGGCTGCTTGCATGGCATGGCATGGCATGGCATGGCGTGACCATCGCTCGTTCGAGCGAAAGGCAGTCATCCTTCCCTGGGTTCAACGGCACGACAGGAGCACCGGCGACCCGGGCGAACGTCTGTCTGCAAATAGACTAACGGGATGCGACTGGTCACAGCCGTCTCCATTGAGCGCCGACACCCTTATGCGCTTCGACGCCGATCCAGCGTCTTGCAAAATCAATCATTTCCCGTTAGTCTATTTTTATGGTTCATCCCCACAGGTCGCTTTCCCTCTTCGACGAGTTCAAGCCCGAGGCGCATGCGCTGGTCTTCGAGCAGGCGTTTGACGCCTGGCTGGCATCCCAGCGTGACGGCGGTTTGCTGCGCCAGGAGCGTTCGATGGAGGTCTACCAAGACATGTGGAACGCGTTCTCGGCCTGGTGCCTGGCGCAGTCCCCCGCCGTGAGCCTGTCCTCCCTCAGGCCGGCAGACCTGCAGGCATTCCAGGCGGCGCGATTCGGCAGGAAGGCGTCCGACCTCTCGCTGTCACCGCGTTATGCGCTGCGGCTGATGCGGCTGATCGAACGCGTGCTGCGCCATCACGCAGCGCAAGACGAGTCCCCGACCAGCAATGCCGCCGCGGACTGGATCAGGGGCAATCCGCAGGTGCGGTTCGCCGACTCGCCGAACGCCGACCCGCTGCCCGAATACCTGCCAGTCCTCGAGGCCAAGCAGCTCATCGCCTTTGTCTCCGCGGCCCGGCCTCGGCCCGGAAGTTCGCGGGCTGCAGGCGCCTCCATGACCTGGCAAGATGTGCGCAACCGGGCGTCGATCGGTTTGCAGCTCGGCGCCGGACTCACGCCTGGAGACGTGCGCGTCCTGACATTGACCTCCCCTGTTGCGCACGGTGGCCGCATCCTTGATCGGCCCTGGAAAATCCAAGTCCCTGCGTATGGCGACAGCCCGGCGCGGGAGACTCCCCTGGCGCCCTGGGCTGCCGAGCTGCTGCGGTACTGGCTGACCGTGCGCGCGGAGGCGGGCATCGCAGGGCCCTATCTTTTTCCCTCCACGCGCAGTGGCAAGCAATGGCAAAGGGCATCGCAGTACGCATGCGCCATCCGCGTGCTCGAGGACGCCGGCGTCGACTCGCGCGAGGGCGGATCATTCCGGCTGCGGCATACGTTTGCACTCAGGCAGCTGCGCCGAGGAACGTCGCCCGACCAGGTGGCCCGATGGCTGGGTATCGAGCCCAAGAAGATGAAGCGCTATGAGCGGGTGCTGCCGGGCGGGCCGGAGGTCGTCTGACGGGCGAGCACCACCCTGCGACAGGACCCAACCGTGCTCCCCGGGGCCCATCAAGACCGATCCGACGGCCGGCGAACGGAACAGCCCTGCCCTCTCGTTCGACCGGCCCACGAGCTCGCGTCCTGCGCGCACGCGGATCAGTGCGACACGAGCGCAATCCCCTTGAACTGCCCCGCCTTCGCATCCTTGCGGGGCTGCGGATAACGCTGCGGCGAGAAGCGGTGCAGGAGCTCCGCCTCGCGCTCGACAGCGAGCGCCAGGTTGGCTAACTTCACATGCCCGAAGCCGCGGATCGAGAGCGGCAGCGCCGCGATCTGTGCGGCGAGAGGCTGGTTGGCGCAAGACAGCGCCGCAGCCAATTCATCGAGCCGCTGCTCGAACTGGGCGATGAGTGCACGCTCGGTCCGGCGCTCCTGCGTGTAGCCGAACAGGTCGAAGCCCGTGCCGCGCAGCCGCTTGCCGTGCGCCAGCCACTTCATCACCGGGAGCATCCACGCGCCCAGGCGGATCTTGGCGGGCGCCTGACCGTGGGCGGGGCGTGACAGCAGCGGCGGCGCCATGTGGAATTCGAGCTTGAGGTCGCCTTCGAACTGGTCCTTGAGTTTCCGCAGGAACGCGCCGTCGGTGTAGAGGCGCGCGACCTCGTACTCGTCCTTGTAGCTCATGAGCTTGAGCAGACTGCGCGCCGCGTTGCGCGTGAAGGGCAGCCGCGGGTCGCCGCCCGGCAGCGCGGACTCGGCCGCCTGCAGCGCACGAACGCGCCTTTCGAAGCGCTGCGCCCATGCGGCGTTCTGGTAGCCGGTGAGATGGCGACGCGCATCGGCCACGAGCGCGTCCAGCGGGCGCTCGTCGGCTTGCTGCGCCTGCTCTTGCACGGGCACGGGCACGGGCACGGGCACGGCACGCAGCTTGTCCAGCGCCGCGGGATCGCCCGCCGCGAGCCGGCCCAGCGAAAACGCCGATTGGTTGGCCGCCACGGCCACGCCGTTGAGCTCGATCGCATGCATCAGCGCCTCCAGGCTCAGCGGCACCAGGCCGCGCTGCCACGCATAACCGGTCGCGACGATGTTCGCGGCCAGCGTGTCGCCGAGGAACTCCTCGGCCAGGCTCTGCGCGTCGAAGGTCTCGACCTGTGCCTCGCCCGCGACGAAGCGCATCTTCTCGAGCAGCAGATCCACATGCAGCTCGGCATCGGGGTTGCGCAGCGACTCGGCCACCGGAATCTCGTGGATGTTCGCGAGCACCCGCGTGCGCCCGTGCCGCACGGTCTGCAGCGCGTCGGCGGAGGCGCCCACCACCACGTCGCAAGCCAGGAGGGCGTCGGCCTGCTGCGTGTCGATGCGCACCTGGTTCAGCCGCTCGGGCGTGTCGGCCAGCCGCACGAAACTCAGCACCGCGCCGCCCTTCTGCGCGAAGCCCATGAAGTCGAGCACGCTGGCCGACTTGCCTTCCAGGTGCGCGGCCATCGCGACGACGGCGCCGACCGTCACCACGCCGGTGCCGCCCACGCCGGTCACCAGCAGGTCGTAGGGACCGGTCCACGCGTGCGGCGCCGGATGCGCCAGCGCGGCCACGCGCTGCAGGAAGGCATCGCGCCCCGATGCGAGCGCTCCGCTCTTGCGGCGCAGCTTGCCGCCGGTGACGCCCACGAAGCTCGGGCAGAAGCCCTTGGCGCAGGAATAATCCTTGTTGCAGCTGGTCTGGTCGATCTTGCGCTTGCGGCCCATCGGCGTCTCGTGCGGGAGCACCGCCACGCAGTTGCTCTGCACGGTGCAGTCGCCGCAGCCTTCGCACACGGCCTCGTTGATGAAGAGCCGCCGGGGCGGATCGGCCAGCTCGCCCTTCTTGCGGCGGCGGCGTTTCTCGGCGGCGCAGGTCTGCTCGTAGATGAGCACGGTCACGCCGGGCATCTCGCGCAGGCGCCGCTGCACCTCGTCGAGCGCGGCGCGGTCGTGGAACTCGGTGCCGCGCGGAAAGCGGTTCCTGATGGCGCCGTACTTTTCGATCGCATCGCTCACGACCACTACCTTGGTGACGCCTTCCGATTCCACCTGCCGCGCGATCGCATCCACGCTGATGACCCCGTCGACCGGCTGGCCGCCGGTCATCGCGACCGCGTCGTTGAACAGGATCTTGTAGGTGAGCGTCGCCTGGGCCGCGACGGCCTGGCGGATGGCGAGATAGCCCGAGTGGTAGTAGGTGCCGTCGCCGAGGTTCTGGAACACATGCGGCGTCTTCGTGAACATCGCATGCGAGATCCAGTCGACGCCCTCGCCGCCCATCTGGATGAGGCCCGCCGTGCTGCGGTCCATCCAGTTGGCCATGAAGTGGCAACCGATGCCCGCGCGCGCCGTCGATCCCTCGGGCACCTTGGTGCTGGTGTTGTGCGGGCAGCCGGCGCAGAAGTACGGCAGACGCTTGACGGCATCGCTCGCATTGCCCAGCAGCTCGGGCGGCGTGAAGTCGCGCACATGCTGCAGATGGTCGCCCAGATCGCGGTTGTCGGGAAAATGCACGGCGAGCCAGTGCGCGACCAGCTCGATCAGCCGCGACGGGCGCAGTTCGCCCAGCGCGGACACCAGGGGCCGGCCTTCGCGGTCGTGCTTGCCCACGAGCACCGGACGCGCGTCGGCGGGCGCGTTGTAGAAGATGTCGCGCAGCTGCGTCTCGACCACCGCGCCCTTTTCTTCCACCACGAGGATTTCCTCGAGCCCGCGCGCGAAGTCCTGGATGCGCGTCTGCTCGAGCGGAAAGCTCAGTCCCACCTTGTAGAGCCGCACACCGACTCGCGCGAGCTGCTCGGGCGAGAGTTCCAGGCGCCGCAGCACCTCCATCAGGTCATGGTGCGCCTTGCCGCAGGTGACGATGCCCACCTTCGCATGCGGGCTCACGATGACGTGGCGGTCGATGCTGTTGCGCCGCGTGAACGCGGCCACGGCCGCGAGCTTGTCCTCCAGCCGCGACTCAATGCGCAGCGACGGAAGGTCGGGCCAGCGGTAGTGCAGGCCGTCCGCCGGTGGCCGGTGGCCTGTGGCGGTGCGCACGGCGTCGGCGTCTTCCCAGGCGGCCACGCGCGCGTTCACCGCGTCGAGGTCCACGGTGCCCGCACTCTCGACGATCTCGGACAGCGCCGCCATGCCGACCCACGCGCCCGAATAGCGCGACAGCTCGTAGCCGTACAGTCCGAACTCCAGGTACTCGGCCACGCTCGCAGGCTGCATCACGGGCATGCGCCATGCCATGAAGGCGTGGTCGCTCTGGTGCGGCATCGACGACGACACGCAGCCGTGGTCGTCGCCCGCCACCACCAGCACGCCGCCGTGCGGCGACGAGCCGTAGGCATTGCCGTGCTTGAGCGCGTCACCCGCGCGGTCCACGCCCGGCCCCTTGCCGTACCACATGGCGTACACGCCGTCGACGGTGCGCTCCGGGTCGGACTCCACGCGCTGGGTGCCGAGCACCTGCGTGGCCGCGAGTTCCTCGTTCACCGCGGGCACGAAGCGGATACCGGTCTCCTTGAAGCGGTCGCCGGCCTTCCAGATCGCCTGGTCGACCATGCCCAGCGGCGAGCCGCGGTAGCCGCTGACGAAGCCCTGCGTGTGCAGGCCGCGCGCCGCGTCGCGCTGCTTCTGCATCGCCAGGATGCGGACCAGCGCCTGCGTGCCGGTGATGTAGACCGCGCCGGCATCGGCCCAGAGGTTGTCGGAAAGCTGGTAGTCGGGCCGCTGGAGCGCGGTTGGCTTGTGGGGGGCGTTCATGCCCGGAATTGTTCTGCCGCACCCCGAGTAAGTGTTTCTTCAATACACTGGCGCAGACCCTTGTTTGAAGAAGAATCCTCTCGGAAACTGCGATGAACGTTGATTCTGTTTCTCTTGACGACCATTGCCTCAAGATCCTTTCTGCACTGCAGCACGACGGGCGGCAAACGGTGCAGCAGATTTCGGAGGCGGTGGGGCTCTCGCCAACGCCCTGCTGGAAGCGCATCAAGGACATGGAAGCCGCCGGCGTGATCCGCGGCTACACCACACGGGTCGACCCCGAACTCGTGGGCCTGCACGTTTCGGCCGTGGCCGAGGTGAACCTGGACCGCCACAGCGAAGCGATGGTGCAGCGCTTCGAGGACGTGGTGGCCGCGTGCCCGCAGATCATCCGCTGCGTCTCCGCCACGGGACCCGCGGACTACATCCTCCACGTGACGGTGCCCGACATGAAGCACTACGAGCGTTTCCTGCACGAGGTGCTCTTCAGCCTCCCGGGCGTCACGCACGTGCGCTCGAGCATCGTGCTGCGCGAGATCAAGTCGGAGGTCGCGCTGCCGCTCGGCCACCTGCTCGGAGCAAAGGCGAGCGTGGCGCCCTCGCGGCGCTAGACGGCGTGTCCACCCAGCAAGCCGCCGGCGGTGTGGTGCTGGGGCTGCTGGTGGTTGTCCAGGCGACGCTCACCGTGGCCGTGGACTGCGTGCATCCTGTGGGGATCACGGCCCCCGTCTGGGCTGTCAGGCTCTGCCGCTCGCCCGCCCCCTTTCACAACGCCGAGCGGCTGGAATGGAAGACCGCGGAAGAGCGAACGGCCCGGACATGCGGGCGGCAAGCGCGCTGCGTGCATTCGCATTATCGGCCCGCACAACTAGCACATTGCGCAGTAGCGACTTCCACCAGATTCTTCAACGATGCACAGCCCGCCTTCGGCCAAGGAGCCTCTCATGCGCACGCTGCTGATCGACAACCACGACTCGTTCACCTACAACCTCTACCAGTACCTGGCGGCCTGCAACGGCGAGCCTCCGATCGTGCTGCGCAACAACGAGAGGCACTGGGACGAGGTCGAGCGCATGCACTTCGACAACATCGTCATCTCGCCGGGCCCCGGACGTCCGCAGCGGCGCGCCGACCTCGGCATCTCGGCGGACGCGCTGCAGCGTTCGCGCAAGCCCCTGCTCGGCGTCTGCCTGGGCCACCAGGCCATCGCCCACCACTGCGGCGCCCGGGTCGACCTGGCGGTGCGCCCGATGCATGGACGCCTGGACCGCGTCTCGCACGCGCAGCGCGATCTCTTCGCCGGCATTCCGGACCGCTTCGAGGCGGTGCGCTACCACTCCCTCGCGGTCACGCAGTTGCCCTCATCCTTGGAACCCCTCGCCTGGACATCCGATGGCACATTGATGGGCCTGCGTCACATCGCCCTGCCCTGGTGGGGGGTGCAGTTCCATCCGGAGTCGATCTGCACCGAATTCGGCGCGCGGCTGCTGCGCAACTTCAGGGACCTGACGCAGGCGTGGCTCGCCCAGGCGCCCCAACGAAACGCACACGATCGCTTCGGCCCCGTGCTGCGCTTCGAAGGCCCGCAGGCGCTGTCGCTGCACGCGGAGTGCATCGACACCGCGGCCGATCCAGAGGCCGTGTTCATGGGCACGTTCGCACAGCGCGACTGCGCTTTCTGGCTGGACAGCAGCCTGGCCGAGCCCGGGCGGGCGCGCTTCTCCTTCATGGGCGACGCCACCGGGCCGCGCACCCAGGTGCTGAACTACCGCACCGCACCGCGTGAACTGATGGTGCGCCGGGGCGACGTCGTCCAGGTGCGTGACGAGAGCATCTTCGACTACCTTCGCGATCACCTGCCCGGCGAGCCGCCTGCAGGCCCTGCACTCCCCTTCGACTTCGCGTGCGGCTTCGTGGGCTACTTCGGCTATGAGCTCAAGCGGGAGCTGGACGGTGCGCGTGCCCACGAAGCGGACACGCCGGACGCGATGTGGATCCTCGCCGACCGCTTCCTCGCCTTCGACCACGTCGAGCAGCAGGTCTGGATCGTGTGCCTGGATGAGGCCGCACCGTGCAACGAGAATCGCCGCTGGATGCAGACCATGCGCGCGCGGCTCGAAGGCGCACAGGCGAGCGTGCCGGAGGACAGCGCGGACGCTGCCCGCGACCTGCATTCACTGGTCTGGCAGAAGGACCTGGCGATCTACCGGGAGCTCATCCTGCGCTGCCAGCACGAGATCCTTCAGGGCGAGACCTACGAGGTCTGCCTCACGAACCAGCTGGTCGGCGAAGGGCGCATCCGCCCGCTGGAGATCTACCGGGTCCTGCGCAGGCACAACCCCGCACCCTACGCGGCCTACCTGCGTGTCGGCGGCTATGCCGTGCTGTGCGCCTCGCCCGAACTCTTCCTGCGCATTTCCAGCGAAGGAGATGTGGAATCAAAGCCCATCAAGGGAACGGCCGCACGCGGCGCGACGCCGGCCGAGGACGAGGCGATCGCGGACGCCATGGTCGCCGACGAGAAGACTCGCGCCGAGAACCTGATGATCGTTGACCTGCTGCGCAACGATCTCAACCGCGTCTGCGAGATCGACAGCGTTCACGTGCCGAGCCTGTTCGCGGTCGAGACCTATGCCACCGTGCACCAGCTCGTCAGCACCATCCGGGGCCGGCTGCGTGCGGAGCTGGGTGCGGTCGACTGCATCCGCGCCGCGTTCCCCGGCGGCTCCATGACCGGTGCACCCAAGGTTCGCACGATGAAGATCCTGGACGAGCTCGAGGAAGCGGCCCGAGGGATCTACTCGGGCAGCATCGGCTATCTGTCGCTCAACGGCGCGGCGCAGCTCAACATCGTGATTCGCACCCTGGTGTCGGCCAACGGCCGCGTCTCCATCGGCGCCGGCGGCGCCATCGTCGCCATGTCCGATCCGGACGCCGAGGTCGAGGAGATCGTTCTGAAAGCGCAGGCGTTGTGGGACGTCCTCAGGCGTTGCGGTGCACCGCTCGGTCCAAGGCCGGGCATGGCGCCCGATGCGAGTGCCGCGGGCGAGCCCAGCGTTCCGATGCCCCCCGGGCCGCCGCCCGCGCCCACGGTCCCGCAGACCACCCCCACGCGACCGCCGACTGCGTCCGGCAATGGCTAGCGCGCAGGCAGATCGCCGCGGGATCCTGCTCATGCTGGTGGCCATGGGCTGCTACGTGCTCAACGATGTGTTCGTGAAGCTGGCAGCGCAGAGCCTCCCGCCCGGACAGGTCTTGGCCGTCCGCGGCGCCTTCGCCACCCTCTTCGTCTTGGCCCTCGCCCGCGGAACGCGCGCCGGCTGGCGCACGGCACTGTGTCCGATCGTCGGCGTGCGATGCGGGCTCGAGATCACGACCGCCCTCACCTCCGTGGTCGCCCTGTCGCTTGCGCCACTCGCCACGGTCAGCACGCTGATGATGACCGCGCCGCTGATGATCGCCGCCACTGCGATGGCGCTGCGCTGGGAACCCTGGCGCGCGGACCGGCTGCTCGCGACGGTGGCGGGATTCGCCGGCGTCCTGCTGGTGATTCAGCCGTCCGTGCGGTCCGAGGTCCCTGTGGCAGGCCTCGCCTGTGCACTGTTGTGCGCGGCATCGCTGGCCGCGCGTGATCTGGTGACGCGGCGCATCCCCGCCGCCATCTCGTCGTCGGTCATCGCCGTGGCGACGACGCTTGCCGTGTGCCTGGCGGGCCTGCTGCTGGGTCTCGTGGAACGCTGGGCGCCGCTCACGCGACATGAACTCGGCATGCTCGCGGCGGCCGCGGGCTGCGCCGCCCTCGGCAACTACGCGCTCATCGTGGCCTGCCGCGGCGTCGATCTCTCGGTCGTCACGCCTTTTCGCTACAGCCTGATCGTCTGGGCGCTGCTGCTGGGCTACGCGGTCTGGGGCGACATGCCCCGACCCGATGCCGCCGTCGGCGTGGTCGTGATCGTCGCAGCCGGTGCCTTCACCGTCCGGTCGGCGCGTCGACCGTGAACGAGCCGACCGGGTCCCTCGCCAGTGGCGGGGGGCGGCCCGGAAATCGATTGCCAGCAAGAGAGCTTGGGGGCCGAGCGGTTGTGAACGCCCGCCGTTGCGATCCGGAGTCGTTCACCTGCAACGGACGGTTTCACCGGTTCGGTTGTCCCACGAAAAGGACCCACAGCCATGGCGAAGAACAAGGTCGAGAAGACAGCAGAGGCGGCAGCCGTCGAAAAAATCAAGCGGCTGGCGGTCATGGCCATGTTTTCGGACGATGAGTTGCTGGAGGAGCTGGTCCTCAAGGGCGGCAATGCCATGGCGCTGATCCACCGGCTCAGCGCACGTGCGTCGGTGGATCTCGATTTCTCGATGAAGCACGATTTCCCTGAGGGCGTGGAAGCCACTCTCAAGCGCATCAGCGCGGCGCCGGAAAGAACTTTCAGGGCTGCGGCCTACGAGGCCTTCGACATCAAGATGGAAGAGCGGCCTGGCACCCTGTCCGAAGACTTGGCAGGCTTTTGGGGTGGGTACACGGTCGAGTTCAAGCTTGTGGATGCGGCATTTTTCAGCGAGCACAAGGGTGACCTGGATGCACTCCGTCGCAATGCCGTCTCGATCGGGCAAGGCAAGAAGTTCCTGATTGACATCAGCCGCTTCGAGTACACCGACGGCAAGCAGGAGGCTGATCTCGATGGCTATCGAATCTACGTTTACTCACCGGCCATGATCGTGTGCGAGAAGCTGCGAGCGCTCTGCCAGCAGATGGACGAGTACAAGCCCGTCGTCAAACGGACCAGGCCGGGAAGTCCGAGAGCACGGGATTTCATCGACATCCACACGTTGGTGGAGACCTTGAAATTGGACGTTTGCTCGGACGAGACGATCGGCATGCTGGTCGAAATGTTCCGCCTCAAGCGCGTACCGGTCGAATGGCTCGGCCTGCTCCAGAACGACAGGGAGTTTCCCCGCCAGGACTTCCCGGCGGTGGTTGCCACCGTGAGTCCCGACGTTGAACTCGAAAGCTTCGATTTCTACTTCGACTATGTGGTGCGCATCGCTGCGGGCCTGACCGAGCGCCTCGCCGCCAGGCACTAGAGACCGCGCGGAACGTGAAGTCGCCACTGCTTCACATATTCGGAATCCGTCATCCCGTGCGTCAGATAGAAGTCGTGCTCCATGGGGAAGCTTCTGACCAGGTCGAGTTGCCTGGGCCGGTACCCGGCGCGCTCCATGTAGTAGCCAATTGCCTGGTGATAGGGATAGATGAAATTCAATTTCCTCAGCATGGCGCACAGGCCATTGACCGAGATCTGTTCTTTGGCCAGTTCGAAGGCCTTGGCGACCTCGAAGACGCCTCCTGTGTAGATAGGCCTCACGACCGCATCGATGAGTGTTCGTTCCACGTTGGTCAGACGAACAGTCGCGTCTTCTCCAGCGCCATATTTCACGGTCTGCGTCACGGCGCCGAGCTGGAGGGTCTTTGCGCTGTTGACAAGAACGATCCGCCGGTCACCGAAGGTCACTGCATTTTGAGTCTCCCTGGCAGGCTGGGCGAAGGCCTTATCGATCGCTGCCTGGTCGACATCTGCGCGAGGGGTTTCGGTGGAGCGCTCGTGGCTGATGTAGATGCTCGTTGGAATCTGCTCCGTGAGGCCGTGCATGCGGGCCGCGGTGTAGTGACTGAAGTAGCTGTTCGCCTTCAAGTGAAGCAACATTTCCAAGGTCGGCACACGGCCCCAGACGTAGAGCTTTTCCACTCTGTTGGGGAAATCGAACTCGAACGCTTGGAGGTCGGCGCTTTTTGCGAGGAAGCCGATGAACTCGTCGATGGTCGTCTTTTGCGCCAACCGCCACCCGCGCCGCTCGGCAGAAAGAATCGCGCCGATCTCGCGATACTTGAGAACGTGTGGCCCTTTTTCGTTCAAGCGAGCAACGATGTCTGGCTTGGCGATCTGGATGCGCGAGCGATTTACCACGCAGAACCCCCTTGGGTTGTATGCAGAACTAAAAGACGTGGCTGCACTGTAGTGCTGTGCTATGGAGCATATATGCTCCATAGCATGGCAATCGACACTCCTTCCGTCAAGCTCCATTCATAGATGCGAAAGAATTTGCAGCTATTTCACCCCTTTGATATGCTATGGAGCATCAATGCTCCATAGCACGCCGATTCCGTTAGTGCGGCAAAAGCGGGGGCATCCGCGCCGCATGATGTGGATCCACCGGGGGCTGAGGCCTCGGAACTCGGGGCCGCGATCTCGCATCGTCTGTAATAAGTAGCTTTTAAGCTTCTTATTACGCGCTTCCTCAAGCTCGGTTCATGCGCGCGGAAGATTGTCAGGACGACCCCCTGACGAAAACAACACAGGGTCGCACAACAGCGTGAGCATCAGCGGCTCATCCCGTGAGCCTCTGCTTGGGCCGTGCCGCTGGAGGAAGTGCCCCTCGCCCGCTGGGGCGGGCCGACAGATCAGGCTCACCGGGGCGAATGTCGATGCCTCGCACCTCAGGGCAAAAATCACTTGCCGGCCTGCCCCGATCTCGCCATTGCTCCCGCGCACGCGCGAGCGTGCGCGCCGGATCCAAGCTCGAGAACATGCAATTTTCAGGACAGGCAGCATGTTCGCGGGCCGCGCCGAGCGGCGCCGTCTGCATCGCCGGTTCCTTTTTTGCGGCGCCTGAGAACATCGCGTCCGGGCTCCTGGGACCAGGCGGTCGTGTTCGTGGAGGCGCCCATGGAGGGCACGCGAGCAACGGCACGCAACAACGAAGGGTTCGGACGCCGCCACCCTATCAACTCTGACAGTGTCTCCGGTGTCCGTCATCAGGCTGTAATGCGGCCTCATTCAGCGAGGTGACCTCATGGAGATCATTGCGGGAACGATCGACTCTTTCTCGGCCGATGTGCTGTTCGACATGGCGCGCTACCGGCACGAGGTTTTTGTCGAGAAGCTGGGCTGGAAACTCCATACGCGCGGCCGGCTGGAACTCGACGAATTCGACCGCAAGGACACCATTTATCTGATCGCCCGCAGTCCCGAGGGCGAGATCGTCGGGACCAGCCGCCTGTTGCCCACGCACCGCCCGTATCTGCTGGCCAGCGTCTTCCCGGAGTTGCTCGGCGACACGCCGGCACCGTGCTCATCCGACATCTGGGAACTGTCGCGATTCGCCGCTGCCGACGGGAAGCGGCTGGGGACAGGCGAGGATCCGCATGGATGGTCGCTCGCGCTGGACATGCTGAGCGTCGCGATGCAGACCGTCGCCAGGAAGGGCGGACGACGGATCATCAGCGCCTCGCCGCTGGGCATCGAGCGCATCCTGCGTCGCGCAGGCCTGTCCGCATACCGCGCGGCGCCGCCGGTGCGGGTCGATGGCCAGCTTCTGTTCGCCTGCCTCATCAACGTGGACAAGCACTGGTGTCCGCGCCGGGACCGCGACACTGACGCGATCGGCTGATTGCGAAGGATGCAGCGGCCTCCGGCATTTGTCAGTTCAGGAGCCCGAGACGCGAAGCGAACGCCGCGGCCGAGCTCTTGGTGGCAGCTCCCAGCTTGGCCATTGCATTCCTCAAATGGAAATCGACTGTCGGTTTCGAGATGCAGAGGATGGCCGCGATTTCGTCGCTCGTCTTGCCGTCGCCGGTCCAGCGCAGCACCTCCACCTGCCGCATTGTCAGAGGCTCGATCCCCGCGAGCGGACTGCCGCCCAGCAGGCGGCAGAACGCGCGATGAGCCCGGATCACAAGCCACTGGAGCAGGAGGTCCTTCGCGCACATCTCCGAAGCCGTCAACGGTTCGCCCGACCGGGCCAGCGTGAGCATGCCGACCCGCGCGTCGGGCTCGGTGACCGATTGCGCCCAGCCGACGCGCAAGCCGAACGAGCGCGCCTCGTCCCACATCTGCGGCGCATTCCGGAAGACCTCGTTGCTCCAGACCACCGGCGTCCCGCTGTGCACGCCGTGGACGACCGTCGGATCCACGTGGAGATATCCCGCATGGATGTACCGGTGGCTCCACCGCTCATCGTAGGTGCTGAACATCAAAGTCTTCTGTCGGGTGAAGGGCACAAGGGTGCGCAGCCCGTAGGCGCAGTGCTCAAAGCCGAGCTGCCTGGCTGCCGCGCTGACCTGCGCGAGCACCTGGGATGGTTCGCTTGCCTCGTTCAACCGAACGAGAACATCTTGGGTCCACTCGTTCATAGGTGCACTTCCTGCATCGTCGGACCCCCGCCTCCGTCGTACGCGCCGTTGGCACTCCCACCGGCGGCGGCCCGCAGGCGCCAGGGCCTGCGGCCTCACTTTCTGAACCGGCCCGCACTGCGCCTGCCTGCGGCATGCGCGTCGCGCCGGCCCGGGCGGGTGAAGGAGGCAAGGGTGCGACAGTCTAGAAGCCCCCCGCGGAACCCAGAGGCAAAATTCACCACCAATTCTGCCAATCTCGCGGGCCTGCGCATCGCGCGCTGGCGCGGAGCCCAGGCCCGGGGGATTGCGGTCTGAACCCTCCCCCACGTTGGCTTCTCACGATGATGCACAAGGTCTGGTTCCTGCTGCTCCCCGGCTTTCTTCTTCTCGACATCGTCCGCATGCTCGCGGTCTTCAAGGCCGCCAATGCTTCCCTGCGCAGGACAGGCCACAGGCTCGCCGGCTACGACGTTCGGCTCGTTTCTCCCGGGAGCGGCCAGACCCTGAGTTCAAGCGGTGTGGCACTGTCGACGAGCGCATTGCCGCGCCGGCTCGCCGGTCGGGCGAGCTCGCTGTTCATCAGTGGAGAACCCGCGCCGGGCTCGGCGGGACCAGCGAGCGTGCAGCGCCTGCGCGAATGGCTTTCCAGCAACCGGCGGCGCGTGGGCCGCCGCGCCGCGCTGGGCGCTCAGCCATTGCTGCCGCCCGTGCCGCATGTCGGCGCCGTGCGACGGCAGGAGCGCGCAGCGCCGCCGGCGCTGCGCTGTCGCGGGCAGGGACCGGACCTGTTCACGGCCTGCAACAAAACGCCCAGCTGGCGCGTCATCGAGCCCGGCCAGGGCGCCGACCTGGCGCTGTCCTGGATCGAGGAGGATCGGGGCGCTGCCTTTGCGGAGACGCTTGCCTCGCGCATGCCGGGACCGCGCAGCCGCCGCTGCGGCTTGCCGCGCCGTCGCCGCATGCCGTTCGAGCCCGCCGCCCCCGACGCGCGGATCAGCGCGCTGCATCGGTGGATCGCAGCACATCTGCAGGAGAAGCTCAGCGTCGCCCGATTGGCGCGTGAGGTCCACATGTCCACGCGCTCCTTCGCACGCTTCTACGAACGCGCGACCGGTCTCTCGCCCGGGCGTGGCGTGCAGCAGATCCGCCTCGACACTGCCCGTCGCCTGCTCGAAACGAGCACGCGTCCCCTCAAGGCCATCGCCGCGCAGTGCGGCTACGGGTCCCAGGAAGTGATGCGAAGGGCCTTCGTACGCGAGCTGCGGATGACGCCGCGCGACTACCGGCGTCGCCACGCGACGATGAAAGCTGCGGGCGCGGCCTAGCAGACCCGGCGCACCGGTGCAGGCAGCGAGACCCTTGCCGCGCTTCGCCGGCCAGCCCGCAAGGCTAGTCCTCCGTCGCCCAGCATACGAGCCGCAAGTCGGCCAGCGGCACCAAGGCATGCGTGCCGTCGCCGAAGCGGACCTCGCCGACGTTGCCGTCCTTTGCCTTGAATCGCAATGTTCCGCGCCGCCCACCATGCTCCACCACCAGCACGGTGCGGCCGCCGCTGTGGGCCCTGGGGATCCCGCCCCCGGGCAACGCCCCGGCCGACCCGGAAACCGGCTCGGGCGCTTCGCGGCGATGGCTTGCCCGGACACGTCCGATGGGCCCGCCCTGCGCGAGCAGTTCCTGGAGCTCTTGCGGGCGGTCTCGCGCGATGGCCATCAACTGGTAGAGCGCCCGCACATCCGCGCCGAGCCGGCCTGCCTCCACCGCTTCCCGCAACTGCACCGGCGCGTCGCTGAGCCGCGCAGCCTCGGTGATGAAAGAGCGCGGCTTGGCCAGCCGGCGCGCGATCTCGGCGCGCGAATGGCCCTCCCCTTCCCGCTCGGCGATGAAGGCGGCCAGATCGAATGGCGACATGTCCTCGCGGTGCAGGTTCTCCGCCGCCTGTGCGAAGGGGTCGACCCGAGGGTCCACGAACGCCGGCACGCAGGACAAGCCGGCCAGGCGCGCCGCGCGCACCCTGCGCTCGCCGCGATTGACGATGTACCGTTCCGGATGCTCGGGATGGCATCGCAGGGACACCGGCTCCAGCACGCCATGCTCGCGGATCGATTCGGCCAGTTCCTCGATGCGTTCGACCCGTATGCGGCGGCGCGGCTGGCCGGGGTCGAAGTCGATGCGTTCGAGCGCCACCTGCATCGGTGTACCAGGGCTCGCGGGCGCGGCTTCGCCCGTGAGCAGATCGGCCGCCCTGAACTGCGACAGCGCACTCAGGTCCAGGCCGCCGGGTGCCTTCATGCCTGCGTGCCCGCCGACATGGAAGCGTTCGATGCGTCGATGCGTTGCTGCAGCAGTTCGAACACCCGCATCACCTCGAGACTCGCCTCGCGTGCCGCGCTCTTGGGCAGCCGCCACACCGGGACGCCCGCGGCCAGCGCCTCGGGAATGGACGAGCGGATCGAGATCCGCGCCGGTATCACGAACTCCCGGAAGTTCAAGGCCAGATCCTGCATCGCGGCCTTCTGCCGCAGCGAGTGCGGGTTGAACCGGTTCAGCAAAATGGCCGCCAGCTGCAATTGCGGGTTGTAGCGCCGCCTGACGCCGAAGACGGTCCTGAGCATGTCGGCCACGCCATCGATGCTGTACTCCTCCAGCTCGATCGGACAGGCGACCGCATCGCCGGCGATCAGCGCTGCGCTCATGCGCAAGCCCAGCGCCGGCGGCGTGTCGATCACGACGGAATCGAAATCCTGCGCGAGGCGCATCACGTTGCTGCGGAACAAGGGGATCACGAGGTCCGCCTTCGCGAGCTCGACATCGGCCAGCTTCCTGCTGCCCGGCACCAGCGCAATGGTCTGAGCGACCGGCGAGGCGATCGCGCCGATGTCCCGGTCGAACAGTTCCACCGCCTGGGCAATCGCCGAGCACCGGCTCAACGATTTCGAGCTGTTCGCCTGTGCGTCCAGATCGATCACGCACACCGAGTGACGTTGCACATCGGCCAGCCAGCATGCATACAGCACCGCCAGCGTGGACTTACCGACGCCGCCCTTCTGGTTGCCGAAGATGACCACGTTGCCCATGACTTGCTCCTCAGGCCTCGACGCGAGATGCAGCGCTGTCGCACTGCAGTGGCACGCCTCACCGTGTGCTGCTGAACATGCGGCAGGGACTGGCCCGGCGCCCGGCGCAGCAGCCTCGCCGTACCGCGATCGGACCGGCCGCCGCCACATCGCGCAAGAAATATCGCCCCGCCGCTCTTTGCGACACCACTATCAAAAAACATAGTCGACACACGCATGGGCCGAGACGGACATTGCGCTCCATGCAAGCAATCGATGTTCAACGCAGGCATGCCACCGACGAAGGCCGACGCTCGGCCTGGCTTTCCATGCTGGTCCTCACCGGCTTGTTGGCACATGCGGAGCCCGGCGCATCGCAGAGCGTCGGCCCACAGCAGCAGGCGGCGCGCGACCACGACCGCATCGAGATCCTTCGCGAAGAGCTCAAAAAGTCGGAAGCGCAATTGGAAGGTCTCGAGCGCCGCAAGGCCGAGCGCCTCGCCGCGTCCGACCCGAAGGCGGCGGCCGAGCTCGAGGAACAGCGCGTGCGCACGCTCGGAGACATCGCGGCCATCCGGCGAGAGATTGCTTCGTCTCATCCCGCCCACCGGGCGGCGGCCGCCAGACCCATGGCCGCACAACCTGCCAGGCGTGCATCCGATGCCGGCAAGCGCGAGGCGACGGGACCCTGGTGGGACGTCTATGGCAGCCGGCGAACCGCGCCGTCTGCTGCGCTTTCCCATGTGCCCGCGCCTGCGCAACTGCCCGCGGGATCTTCCACTCGACCGACCGGAATCAAGCCATGACCGCATGTCCGATCCACCTGCAACGCCCCGCCGGAGAACGCATCCGCGCCCGATGGACCGGATGGCTGCTCCTCGCCTCGCTCATTGCCGCCGTGCCTGCCGAGGTCGCCTGGGCGGGCAGCCCGTTCGCGACCGGTGCCAACGCCACCCAGCAGCAACTCGTCGCGATCCTGACACCGCTGGCGGCGGTCGCCGTGATGGTCTCCGGCGCCATGGCCTGGTTCGGACGCCTGAGCTGGTGGTGGATGGTCGCCGTCGTGATCGGCACTGTGCTGGTCTTCGGTGGCCCTCAGATCGTGTCCTGGATCCGGGGCCTGTTCGGCGTCTGAAAGGACCGGTCCATGAGTCGCAACCAGGGCATCGTCGCAGATCCATTGTTCATCGGCATGACGCGTCCTTCGATGGTCTGGGGCGTCACCTACTCGGCCATGATGTTCAATATCCTCGTCACGACCGAATCGTTCATCGTGACCAAGAACCTCGCGTGGCTGCTGGCCTTCGTGCCGATCCACGGGATGCTCTACCTGGTCTGTCTGTACGAGCCTCGCTTCTTCGATCTCCTGCAGCTCTGGGGCCGCACGCGCCTGCCGGCCCTGCTTGCCGGCAACCTGCGGCTCTGGCGCGCGAACTCGTACAGTCCCCTCGCGCTGGACATGCCCGACTGGCGCGGGCATCGCCGCGCGCGAATACCGCCGGTGAGCATTGCCTGACGCGCATCGAGCCATGAAGCTGCTGTCACGCTCCGAGCACACGCTGCGCCGCGAAGCCGCCGCCGCGTCGATGATTCCGCTTTCGGCGCATGTGGACGAACATGTGGCGCTGACACGTGCCGGCGACTACGTGCAGACGCTCCGCCTGGGCGGCACGAGCTTCGAAAGCGCCGACGACGCGGACATCAACAGCTGGCACGAGCGGCTCAATGTCCTTTGGCGCAACATCGCCTCGCCCAACCTGGCCCTCTGGGCCCACGTGATCCGCCGCCGCGAGACAGGCTATCCGGCCGGACGCACGGTGCCCGGATTCGCCGACGAGGTCGAGCAGCGCTATCGCCGCAAGATCGCCGGCGAGCGGCTGATGGTCAACGAACTGTACCTGTCGGTCGTCTTCCGGCCGCAGCCGACCCGCATCGCCAACGCCGCATGGCGGCTGTTCAAGCGCGCAGACCCGCAGGGTGCGCAGGCGGAACTGCGCGATGCCCTGGACGCATGCACCAAGCTGCGCCAGGAACTGCTCGCAGCGCTCGAACGCTACGACCCCGAAGCACTGGGCACCTACCGGCTGCCGGGACAGAAGATGCTGTTCTCCTCCCTCGTTGAATTTCACGGCCTGCTGGTCAACGGGGAATGGCAGCGCATGCCGCTGCCGCGCGCGCCACTCAACGAGGTTCTGGCGACCACTCGGCCTTTCTTCGGCAACGAGGCCATGGAATACCGCACCGGCACCCAGACCCGCATCGGGGCCTTCCTCGGCATCAAGGAATACCCGACGCCGACCGCGCCGGGCATGTTCAGCGCCCTGCTGACAGCGCCCTTCCCCTTCGTGCTCACGCAGAGCTTCACCTTCCTGGCCAAGGGCACGGCCACGGACATGATGAGCCGCCAGCATCACCGGATGGCCGCTGCCGGCGACCTGGCGGTCTCGCAGGCCGAGGAGCTCCAGGAGGCGCTGGACGACCTCGTGAGCAATCGCTTCGTGGTCGGCGACCACCACTTCAGCCTGCATGTGCTGGACGACACCTGCGACAGCGCCGGCGAGGCCGGTGGACGGGCCCGTCTGAAGCAGCTCAACGACAACGTCGCGCGCGCCCGCTACCTGCTCGCCGACGCGGGAATGGTGGTGGCGCGCGAGGACCTCGCGCTGGAGGCGGCCTTCTGGGCGCAGCTGCCGGGAAACTTCGGCTACCGCAGCCGCAAGGCGCCCGTGACCAGCCGCAACTTCGCCGCGATGTCACCCTTCCACAATTTCCCGACCGGCAGGGCAAGCGGCAACTTCTGGGGCGATGCACTGACCATGTTCACGACGCGCGCGGGCTCGCCCTACTACTTCTCGCTGCATGCGAGCGACCCGCGCAGCCCGGACGGCGGCAGCCGCCGCGACGTCGGACACATCACGGGCGTGGGGCCGGTCGGTACTGGCAAGACCACGCTGCTGGGTTTCTGCATGGTGGCGATCCGCAATCGCCTCGATGCCACCCAGATCATCTTCGACAAGGACGAAGGACTTCACATCCTGGTGCGGGCCCTGGGCGGCCAGTACCTCCCGCTCAAGAACGGAACACCGACCGGCTGCAATCCGCTGCAGCTCGACGATTCGATCGCGGACAACGTGGAGTTCATGCGGCACTGGCTCCGGCGCCTCGTGATGCGCACGCCGGGCGACACGCTCACGGTCCGTCAGGAAGACGACCTCGATCAGGCGCTGCGCGGCACCCTGGAGCTCGATCCCCCGTTCAGGCGCCTGTCCCGGCTCGCCGCCTTCCTCGACATCACCGATCCGGAGGGAGTGCACGCGCGCCTTCGCAGATGGTGTGCCTCCGAGCGCGGCGACTATGCCTGGGTCTTCGACAACGATCGCGACGACGTGGCCCCGCTGCTTGCCCGCCACGCGCTGGTGGGCTTCGACGTGACCGACTTCCTGGACAACGAGATCGTCCGGGCGCCGCTGACCCTGTACCTCTTTCATCTCGTCAACCGCATGGTCGACGGGCGCCCGCTGGTCTGCTGGATGGACGAATTCGCGAAGCTGCTGAGCGATCCGGCCTTTGCAAAGTTTGCCAAGAACGGCCTCGAGACCTGGCGCAAGAAGAACGCGAACATCGCGACCTTCACCCAAAGCACCAGCCATGTGCTCGATTCGAGCATCGCCCGTGCGATCGTCGAGCAGACGCCGACGAAGATCCTGTTCCCCAATCCGGAGGCGGACTACGACGAATACACCCGGGGCTTCAACCTGACGGACCGGGAGTTCGCGCTCATCAAGCAGGAGCTCGAGCCCGGCTCCCGCCAGTTCCTCATCAAGCAGAACCACGTCAGCGTGGTCGCGCAGCTCGATCTCCATGGCTTCGACGACGCCTTGCACGTCATCTCCGGGCGCACCGGCAACGTCCGCCTCATGCGCGAGCTCATCTCGATCTGCGGACCGGATCCCGGCCAATGGCTGCCGCCTTTCCGCAGAGCGCTTGCGAATGGCCTTTCCCGTTCATTCCTACACCAGGAGATCTCCCATGCCTAGATTCCTTGTTTCCCTCTTCCTTGCAGCCACGGCGTTGCTCGCACCGCTGCACGCGAACGCCGGAATCCCGGTCATTGACATGGCGGCCGTCGCCAACCTGATCCAGCAGATCATGTACTGGCAGCAGCAAATCTCCGCGATGCAGAAGCAGTACGACCAGCTGAAGGAGTCGAAGGACCAGCTGACCCAGACCCACAACGCCATGACCGGAAGCCGAGGCATGGAGCAGCTGCTGCCGACCTCGGACCTCGCGCGCAACTACCTGCCTCCGAGCTACGGCGAACTGATGCACACGCTCAACGGCTCATCGGCGAGCTATGCCGGGCTGGCCAGCCAGGTGCAGTCGATCATGAAAGCCAACAGCATCCTCTCCGGAACACAGATGCAGGCGCTCAGTCCCGAGTTGCGCCTGATCGTCGAGCAGGGGAGACAGTCAGCGGCGCTGCTCAAAGGAATGACGCAGAACGCATACCAGAGCACCAGCCAGCGCTTCTCGGCCCTGCAGGTGCTGATCGATCGCATCGCCTCCGCGCAGGACCCCAAGGCGATCCAGGACCTGCAGGCGAGGATCCAGGCCGAGCAGAACATGCTCACGAACGAACAGACAAAGCTGCAGAGCCTCTATCAGATTGCGAGAGCCGAGGAAGCTGCGCACCAGCAACGCACTCGGGAACAAGTCATTTCAGGCCATGGCGGTTTCAACGCAAGATTTGTTCCGAATCCCTGAACCGCCATGTCCAGATCATTGATCGTCATCGCCGTGATCACGGTACTTGCTACAGGGGGCGCCTATTGTTTGCTGAAACATGACTCGACGCCAACGGTACCGCTCGGCTCTGTGCCGTCCCAAACGGGCGAGCCAGTAACCCCAAGCGTCGAGCACGGGAGCTTCGAAAATCGATTTCGTCCAACGATGCCACTTGCTAGTGACTCCGAGAAGTGACGATTGGATAGGACGAGCAATGTTTTTCCAGCAGTTCTGGACTTGGCTGACCTCCCAATTGACGGAGTACCTCGCGGCAAAAACGGCGGCCGTGGCTAGCGCCATAGAGCCAGCGGTGGTAACGCTCGCGACAATATACGTGATGATTTGGGGATTCCTCAGCCTGACCGGGAGAGTTCAGGAACCGATATGGGAAGGCGTCAAGCGCATACTTTTCATCGCGATCGTGCTTGGCGTCGGCCTGAGACTCTGGCTCTACAACGAAGTCATCGTCGACACATTCTTTAATGCACCAACCCAACTGGCTGCCAAGATAACCGCGGCATCTAACCCCGTGTCCGTGATCGACACCATTTGGGAAAAAGGCGGGACCGTTGCTTCGAACCTTTGGAACAAGGGCGGGGTACTGAACGGTGACTTTGGCTTCTATTTGGCAGGAGCCATCGTCTACTTCATCATCGGAGGCGTCACCGTCTACACGTTTTTCCTGCTTGTTTTATCCAAGCTCGCGTTGGCATTGATCCTAGCTTTAGGGCCGGTTTTCATGTGCCTGCTTTTCTTCGAGGCCACGCGGCGATTCTTCGAGGCGTGGATAGCGCAGATGGCCAACTATGCACTGGTTGCCGTCCTAAGCTCGCTGGTAGCGAGCCTCATGCTTCAGGTTGTTTCTTCCTACGCGACCCAGACCGCAGCTAGGGGCGCGGCCATTGTGACCGTAGACGCACTGAACATGGTGCTGTGTTCTTCACTTGTGCTGCTGGTGATGCGCCAAATCATGTCTATTGCAGCCGGTCTTGCGAGCGGGATTGCACTGAGTTCATTCGGACTCGGAAGCGGGTTGGCGCGGTGGGCAATGGGAGGCGCCAGGCGCACTAGCTACGAGTTCGGCCGCGGCGCACTGGACGGCCTGCGGCGAGAGCCAGGCAGTCGGTGGGACTCGTTCCGCCGGCTCGCGGGCCATCGCATCGGCGCGGGTGTGGCCTCAATTGCAAGTGTCGGCGCTGCGCGCCGCGGCGGCACTGTGCTTTCCAGAGAGCAGGTCATGCCGAGCTTCTCGCGCAATCGGTAGCGCTGGAGTGTTCAGATGAAGCCTTCGATCATCCTTTCTCTGCTTGCCCTTCTTCTTGTTGCATGCGGCACTCGCCCGCCCATGCCGCCGGACTGCGAAGCGCCCCTCACACCGATCAACATCTCGAGCGATGTTTCCTCACCGGGAGCGGTCGATGCGCCAGAACGCCGCCCCTGAAAACTACGTGCTGGAGGCCCGGAGCTGGGAACTCGACCGCGCGCGCCGGGCGGAGCGATCAACCAGGCTTGCTTGGACCGTGGCCGTGGCCGCGACACTGATCGCAGTACTTGCCGTCGCTGCCGTCAGTGGGCTCACTCCACTGAAACAGCCGGTACCCGTTCTCATCCGGGTCGACGGCAGCAGCGGAATCGTCGACATCGTTCCCACATACGAAGGCACGACCGACATCGAGCAGGTCGTGACACGCAACCTGCTCCAGAACTACGTGATCGCGCGCGAGCGCTATTTCTACGGCACCGCGGAAGCGGACTACGAGCTGGTTGCCTCGCAGAATTCGCCTCGCCTCAACCAGGAGTGGGCAGCCCTGTGGGCCACGGACAACCCGGCCTCGCCTCTGAATGCCTACAAGGATGGCACTTCCATCCGCGCGCAGGTGCGGTCGGTCACCTTCCTCAAGCTGGAGAGCGGGAAGGACAAGCTGGCCCAAGTGCGCTTCACCCGCGCGACGCGTGCAGGCGGCACCGGGGTGGAGCAGACCAGCCACTGGGTTTCCACAATCGAGTTCGCCTATGTTCCGCCATCGACGGACCACAAAACTCGTTCGCTCAACCCCCTGGGCTTTCGCGTCATCGAATATCGCCGCGAGCCCGAGGTTGCCCCCGCTGCCGCTGCACCCGGCGGCCAGGATGTGCGATGACCTCCCGCCGCGTGCTCGGTCAATCTCTGTCGGCAATCGGCCTGGCAGCGAGTCTCGCGCTCGCTGCACCGTACGGCCGAAGCGCCACCGTGCCTGCTGCCGGCAAGGTCGATGCCCGGGTCCGGGTGGTTGCCTACCACCCGGAGGACGTCATCAGCTTGCAAGGATTCGTGGGCTACCAGATCCATCTGCAATTTGCCGAAGGCGAGGAGTTCGTGAACCTCGGCGCCGGCGACAACGGCGCCTTCGACATCGGGGCCGAGCGCAACCACTTCTTCATCAAGCCCAAGGAAGCGCGCGCCGCGACCAACTTCACCGTCCTCACGAACCGGCGTGCCTACCATTTCGACTACACCGTCTCCTCCGTCGCGCCGGTAGGCGCTGCCACCAGACGCATGGTGTATTCGATACGGTTCAGCTACCCGGAGGATGAGGCACGGGCGGCGGCCGCGACTGAGGAACAACGCCGCGCCCATGCGCGCATGAGCCAAGGGGCGGCCGATCGGCCACGCAATTCCAACTACTGGTTCTGCGGGAGCGATTCGCTGAAACCCGTGAGTGCCCATGACGACGGTGTGCAAACGCGCCTGCGTTTTCATGCGCGCTCCGAGTTTCCGGCGATGTTCGTCCAGAACGACGACGGGTCTGAATCGCTGCTGAACTTCAACGTCGAAGCGGACGAGGTGGTGATCCACCGCGTGGCGCACCGCTTCGTGCTTCGGCGCGGTGGTCTGGTCGGCTGCGTGGTCAACCGGTCCTTCGTCGGCGGCGGCGCGCGAACCTCCAACAACACCAGCGCCACGGGCGTGCGGCGCATCACTGCAGGGGATGGACCATGAGCTGGATAGGCGAGACCCACCGCCCGTCCCGGACTGGTGCCCAGGAACGCGTCGAAGCGACGGAGATCGATCCGGGCACCGGAGAGATCCTGTCGGCGCGGCGACCCGCAGCTTCGGAGGACAAGGCGTCCATGGCAGCCGACGAGCGCCCGACGATCGAGGGCGAGCGCGTCATCCCATCGGTCAACCGTGAGCGATCCGTCCAGTCGCGCATCAGCGGGTTTCTGGCGCTGGCCGCAATCATCTTGCTGGGCGCGGGATTCCTGTTCTGGTACTACAACACCCAATATGCCAAGACCCGGGAGGCCGAAGAGAACGCGAGAAAGGCGGCGGCCGCACGCGCCGGCGGCGAGATGAAGGTTCCGCCGCTCGGCCGCATCGATCCGCCGAGGGCAGCAGCGCCGGAAGCGGCAGCGGGCGCCGCCCCTCCCGCCCCGCCGCCAACGGCGAATGGCGCCAACGGTGCCCCGACACAGAAGACACCCGAGCAGGTTGCACTGGAACGGCAGCTGGGCACCCCCGTGCTTCGGCGCGCCCAGGCCACTCAGCCCGGCGGCCCCGCCTCGCCGCATGCGTTCGCAGATCCAGCAATCCCGGGCGCCGGGAGCGTGCCAAGCATGGCCCAGCTGATGGATGCGCTGCAATCGCCCCCTGCCACTCCGACGACACTCGGCGGAAGCCCGCTTTCCGCCAGCCTCCGCCCGACGCCAACTCCAGCGGTCGTCGCCCAGATCCTGTCGACACAGCGCATGCTTTTGCCGAAGGGCGCGTTCATCGATTGCACGCTGGAAACCGCTGTCGATTCCACCTACGAAGGCATGACCACCTGCATCGGCGCCAGCGACGTCTATGGGGCAGACGGCAAGGTTGTGCTGCTGGAGCGCGGTACCAAGTACGTCGGCGAGCAGCGTGGAACGCCGCGACAGGGACAGGGCCGTGTCTTCATCGTCTGGAACGAAGCACGCACGCCCACGGGCGTCGTGGTCCAGCTGGCCTCCCCGGGCACCGACGAGTTGGGGCGCAGCGGCCTCCCCGGCTTTGTCGACACTCATTTCTGGGATCGCTTCGGTGCCGCGGTTCTGATTTCCGTGATCGACGGCACGATGCAGACGATCGCCGCCCGTCAGCAAAGCGGCACCGCTGTCGGCAGCGGTGGTGGCGTGGTGCTAGGCCCGCAGGGTAGCCGCGACGTCATCACGGAGGTCCTGCGCAGCACCGTTTCGATTCCGCCGACCGTCATCAAGAACCAGGGTGAGCGGATCCAGATCCTGGTCGCCCGCGACGTGGATTTCAGGAGCGTCTATGCGCTTCGAGCCGAACCGGCCAACCCTTGAGTGCGAGGCCGGCGCCGCCGCAGGGGGCCAACAGCCGGTGCGAGCGCACGCGCCCGAGGCGGCCCCCGCCGAGCCGCCGTCGTCGCTTGCTCTCTTTCTGGGCCCGCTGGGCCGCCTGCTGGACGACCCAGCGGTGACCGAGATCTGCATCAACGAACCGGGTGCAGCCTTCGTGGAACGGCAGTCTGGCTGGACGCACGAGGCGTTGCCGTTTGCGAGCTTCGACTGGTGCATGTCCATCGCCAAGCTCGTGGCCAACTTCACGCGGCAGCGCATCTCGGCCAACGAGCCGCTCCTGTCCGCAACCCTTCCGGGCGGTGAAAGAATCCAGATCGTGCTACCGCCCGCGACGCTGGACCGGACCGTCTCGATCACGATCCGGCGTCCCTCGAACACGCTCTGGACTCTCGAAGAGCTGGAGAGTTTGCAGATCTTCGAGACGACGCGCAGTGCGCCGGCGGGGCAAGCTCAACAGGCCAGCCTGGCGCCCGAAGACCGTGAACTGGCGGGCCTTCTCGCGCGCCGACGGTTCGTGCCCTTCCTCCGGCGCGCCGTCCAGCTTCGCAAGAACATCCTTCTGTCCGGCGCCACCGGCTCGGGAAAGACCACGGTCGCCAAGGCGTTGATCCTCGAGGTGCCATCCGAGGACCGCCTGATCACGATCGAGGATGTGAAGGAGCTGTCGCTGCGCAACCAGCCCAACCACGTGAGGCTCTTCTATTCGCAAGGCGCCCAGGGGCAGGCCGAGGTCACGCCCGGCCAGCTGCTCGCCGGTGCCAAGCGTCAACGCCCCGACCGGGTGTTCGTGTCCGAGCTTCGCACCGGTGAAGAGGTCTACGACTATCTGGTGTCCGTCAACACCGGCCACCCCGGCTCGATCACCAGTGTGCACGCGGACAGCGCGGAAATGGCCTTCGTGGCCCTGGCGCAGCTGATGAAGCGCAGTCAGGCGGGCCATGGCATGACCACGCGCGACGGCGTGGAGCTGGCCCAGATGAGCGTGGACATCGTCGTGCAGTGCGCGCGAGAGCGCAGGGACGGCGTGCTGCGGCGCATTGTGCGGGAGATCTGGTATGACCCTGGCGCCAGGATCTGACGGCCTGCCTAGCCCTTTCAGGATCGCGGTCGCGCTGCTGGTGGCGGCGCTGGTCGGCATGTACGTCGCCGGCCAGGCGTTCCTGATCGCGATGAACCTGCCGCACCAGCGCGCCACGCTGCTGACCCTTCACGAGTATTGGCAAGCCCATGGTGAGCGCCCGGAGGTGCGCCGTGTCCTGATTGCGTCGCTGGCCGGATCCCAGGGCCTGATGCTCGGCCTGGTCGGCATCGCCATGCTGCCGCGTCGCCGGCCGCTGCATGGCGAGGCACGTTTCGCAAGCCGCCGCGAGATCGCGCGAGCGGGCCTCCTGAACGAGCACGGCATCATCCTCGGGCGCCTGGGCAATCGCTACCTGGTGCTTCCCGGCCAGCAGGGCGTGGCGCTCGAGGCGCCGCCACGCAGCGGCAAGGGCATCGGTGTGGTCATCCCCAACCTGCTGAACTGGCCCGGCTCGGCCGTCGTCAGCGACATCAAGGGCGAGAACTTCACGCGCACGGCCGGCTTCCGAGCGGCCCACGGGCAGGAGGTGCACCTGTTCGATCCCTTGTCCGAGCGCGAGCGCTCGGCACGCTGGAATCCGCTCGGCTATGTCTCCGAGACGCCGTACCGCTGCATCGACGATCTGCAGCGCA
>NZ_JAVDUZ010000018.1:0-39481 GCF_031456585.1 Variovorax sp. 3319 | reverse complement strand
ATCATTTCACTGGGGCATGAGCTCAATCTCAAGGTCATCGCCGAAGGCGTCGAAACCGAGGAACAGCTGGAATTCCTGCGCGCCCATGGCTGCGATGAAATGCAGGGCTACCTGTTCAGCCCGCCCGTGCCGCCCACGGAATTGCCCGCGTTGATTGGACGCGCCCTCGTGTCGCACAAGGGCGCGCAATGACCGCGGCAACGTGGAGTGGTTGGGGCTGCGCCCGCCTGTTCCAGGCACGCCATGCTGGTGCAGAAGATCTGCGCTCGATGCAGGCAGCCGAAGGCGCGAGCAAAGCCCCGCCGTGGTGCGATGATCAGCGCGCCCGTGCGCGGGGAGGTAGAGCCCAGCGTTCGATGTTCTTTGTGGCGTCAGACCTTCGATGAAAAAAGCTTCCTCTCCCGAGGCGAAGGAGCCTGCTCAGGCCGCATCCATCGGCCCACGGCCCGTAGCCGACCCGGGCTCCGTCGCCCGAAAAACGGATCTCCAAAGAAGTCGCGTCATTTACGGAACGACCTCGTTTGTCGTGTTCGTGTGCGTGGCACTGCTGGTGATGAACGCATGGCTGGTCGTTCGCGCGCGCACGGCGGAAAACGAGCAGATCGCGCGGGCCAATACCAACCTCGCGCGCGCGGTCAGCCAGCAGATCGACAGCACCGTGGCCCTGGCCGAGCACATCATCTCGGGCATTGTCTTCGAGCTCGAGCGCACGGACATCACGCCCGACGCGCTGCAGCGCCTTCAACCGGTCCTGGTGAACCATGCTTCCGAGATCCAGGCCATCAAGGGGCTTTTCATCTATGACGAGCAAGGCCGCTGGCTGGTCTACTCGGAAGCATCTCCGGCCGGAACGAAAAACAACTCGGACCGCGAGTATTTCATTCACCATCGAAACAACCCGAGCGCACGCACGCTGATCAGCGGCCCTATCGTGAGCCGCTCTTCGGGCGAATGGGTGATCCCGGTGTCCCGGAGGATCAACGACCCGGACGGAAATTTTGCCGGTGTCGTACTGGTCACGCTCAGCGTCAAGCATCTGCTCAACGTCCTGGATCGCTTCCAGATCGGCGAGCAAGGCGCGATCGCGCTGTTCGGGCCGGACCAACTCCTGGTTCGCCGGCCCTTCCGGGAGGCCGACATGAACAGGCGCAACAAGGAGTCGCCGTTCCATCAGATCTTCCAGGCTTCGCGCTCGGGCACCGTCGAAGGAAGATCGGCGATCGACGGCGTGACGCGGATCATCAGCTTCGAGCACCTCCTCGACTATCCGCTCTTCGTGACGGTAGCTGTCGGCAAGGGTGAGGCTTTGCAGGAGTGGAAGTCTGCGTCGATCTATCAAACAACGTGGGTGGTCCTCTTGTGCTTGATCGTCGCGGTATCAGGACGCTACCTGATCCGATCGATGCGCAGACGACTGGTGGCCGAGCTGAATCTGCGAAGCGCCCGCGACGCCCTGACCGAGGCCAATGAACGCCTGGAGCATCTTGCCCAGGAAGACGGGCTCACGGGCCTGGCCAACCGCCGCTACTTCGATGCGCGCTTGGTCTTCAACTTCCAACAGGCACTGGAAAGCCAGACGCCGCTGGCGGTGGTCATGGTCGATGTCGACGAATTCAAGAAGTACAACGACCTGTACGGCCATCTGGAAGGCGATGAGTGCCTGCAGCGGATCGCCCTGGCACTGCGCACGGCGGTGCTGCGCTCGACCGATCTCGTCGCGCGCTACGGGGGCGAGGAAATGGTTCTGCTATTGCCTGGAACAGACGCTGAAGGTGCGCTCGAGGTTGCGCAGCGGGCAAGGCAGGCCGTTATCGATTTGCACATTCCCCACGCGGCGGCAGTGCTGGGTACCGTGTCCATCAGCCTCGGCGCGGCGGCCTGGGTTCCGCAGCCGGGCAGCACGCCGTTCGAGCTATTGAAAGCCGCGGATGAAGCGCTCTACCGTGCCAAAGAAGCAGGGCGCAATACGGTCAAAGTGCACGATTGACTCGCCCCCGAGGGTCATCCATGGCGCGTGCGCATGGACAGGCCCGGGGCGTCCAAGTTCCGAATGGGGCCGCACGCGGCGAGGAAGCGCGGCGCGAGGTCGACAGGCGCGCTCGGGCAAGCTCGATCCTGTGTCGACGATTCTTGAGCGGACGTCGTGTTTCCAGAACCTGCTCGGCTGTGGAAAGCAATGTCACGTCTTCGCCTCAACAGCGACGACGTAAAGTCCGAGCGATCGACCCCCTCTCCTCAGTAAATCACCGTCACCCTCGTCGCGCGGTGGGCGTCACCCGTCAGTAGGGCGCCTTGCGGCAAAGCGCCGCGGCTGGTGGACGGCGTCGCATCGATCTGGACGCGCCAGGCCGGGCCGAGGCTGTCATGGCGCTCGGCATTGGTGCGGGCCACTGTGAAGGACGCTTCTCCGATCTTGTCGAAGCGGTATTCGCGCCCTCCGATGAGCACCGATTTCATGTTGGTCCAGACGCGGTATGCGTGGCCGCTCCTCATCGGCGTGACCTCGAGCACCTTGAAGGTCGGAAGAACCACCCTCATGACCTGGAACCGGTGCTGGGAACTGCTCATGGCAGGCATTGGCTCGGCAGCATGGGCCGGGGCTGGCCACATCGGCATGGCCAGGAGCATGCCAAGGACCGCGAGCGGTGATGCTGCTCGCGGTGGGCGCGAGCCGATCGCGCCCGCAGGGGACATGTTTGCGGACATAGGAACTTGCCTCCGCCAACCCCGGTAGGCGCATCACGTCGATGCTCCCGCGTGTTTATCGTCAGGCTACTCCGAAAACGAATGCAGTCAAACAATCAATGGCGTTGCCGCGCAGGCCCGCGCAGCGCAGCGCCTGGAAAGCGCGACCTTGTCTTCGGTGAGAACGCTCCCGCCCGGTTCGCTGGGCCATCGGCCGGGGCTGGGATCAGCATTCGATGCGAGCCAACACGATGGGAGCGGACAGTCGCTGATCCCGGCATTGCGCACACGGCAAGGTGCGGGGGCCGCGGCGAGACGAGATCACCGGGCGCGCAGCAAGCCGCCTGCCGCGACAACGGGCAAGGGCCCTTGCATGGCGACCCAGCAAGGCAAGTCGGCGCTCCGCTCCTGACGCACCCAGCAGGCAATCGGACGTGCTATGTGAGTCTCCGCACAGACGCCGTCGGCGCAGGGCACTAGAAGCAAGAGTCTGGCTTGGCGCCGCGCTCTCCTTGGACCCCATGATCTACTCTGCACACACTGGATTGCCTCATCATCTCGCACCCCAGCCGCTGTCTGGGGAAATCCCGCTGGTCCTTCGCCGCGACGAACTCGACGACTGGGCCGAACTCCTGAAGGCACTCACCGCCCGGTTGCGGGCGGCAGCGAGCGAGGAGCTCGCGGACGTGTCGAGCGATGGCGCATCCCGCCTCAGGCACGTGGTGCTGGAATGCGCGGGCGATCTCGACATCCTCTTTGGGGCACTTCGCGCGGGAAGCATGCCTCACCCGTTGCGTGTCGCAGGCGCGCTGCGGGTGATCACGGATCCGGGCCTGCCGTTGGAGTACAGGCCGTCATATACGTCGATCGAGGTGAAAGCCACGCCGTGGTGGGAAAAGCGCCCGGCCGTTTTCTCCAGGATCTTCAGTTGAAAGCACGCACCATGGCCGCTGACCCGTCCCCCGCGCAGGCTGCGTTATCGCCGAGGCGGTCGGATCGTGAGAAACCTGCGCCGGGGATCTCTCCAAAGGGACTTGCGATGGACACCCAGCTGCTGATGCGCTTGGATCGCATGGCGCCGCCACGGCTCCTGATCCTGTCGGCCGATGTCGCTGCGGCCAAGCGGCTGGTCGAGGGCGGACTGATCGAGGCGACCCTGCAGGCGAGAACCGACAACCAAGTGCTGATGCTGCACGCCATGTACGTTCTACGGATCACGCCGCGCGGGCTGTCGGCCGTTGCGCAGGAGAAAGTCCGGTGGCGCCACGGCGGGCATCGCGCCACGACCGTGCCGCCTGCCATTGAAGCATCTTCTGCGCCCCGCCTCAAGAGGCCCTCGTAAAGCAAGCCCTCTGCTGCGGCTGCGGATTTTGCGCGCGGGCCGGTCTTTGCGGGCTTCGAGCCGACTCGGCGCCATCTCTTGTTTCGGCGGTGGTCGCATCGGCGAAGAGCCGCCGTGCGACTGCCGTCACATGTCAGAGGACCAATTCCGCATAGCTGCGCCGGTTGGCGCGATAGCAGTCGCATGCGGCGTTTTCCAGCCCCGGGCGATCCGTGATGGTGATGACGCCGCGGCGGTAGTCGATCAGGTGCCGCGCATGCAGTGCCGTGGCCGCGTTGGTGATGCCGACCCGGCGCACACCCAGCATCCGGCCCAGCACTTCGTGCGTGAGTGCCAGATGCGCCGAGTGCGCGCAATCCTGCGTCGTGAGGAGCCACCGCGCGAGACGCTCTTCGATCTGGTGGAACTGGTGGCACAGGCCCAAGCGGCCGAACTCCGTAAGCAGCGCGCACACGTAGCGATGGAGCACGCGCTTCAGCGGAGGACTTGCAAGCAGTTCCTGCTCGAGCGCCTGCGCAGTGAGCCGCCATGCGAGGCCGGAGCCCTGGACCAGCGTGCGCAGCGGGGAACGCTGCACGCCCAGCGACAGCTCGTGGCCCACAGCACCTTCGCTGCCCACCATGCCAGTCTGCAGGCCGTCGTGACCATCGGCCGTCGACACCAGCGATACGAATGCGCTCGTTGGAAAGTGGATGTGCAGCATCGCGTCGCCAGGTTCGTACAGGACCTGCGGCGCAGTCAACTCCACGCTGTCGCAGCGCGCCAGCAGGTGTGCCCGGTCGGCAGGCGGCAGCGCCTCGAGCAATCGATTGAGCGCCGGAGCGGCCGAGTCTGAAGTCACGCCACCGCCCTTGAAAAAAGGAAAAGCCAGAGGTGCCCGGGCGGGTCCGCGCTGGCACCCGCATTGTGGCCGACAGAGCTGCTGCGCTATGTGCGCCTGCGCACCCAGCAGCAGCCGAAAGTGCGCGAACGCGCCAACTCAGGGGGCCGGCCGGTGCGGCAGCAGCCGGTCCGTCTCGCGCTTGACCACTTGGTAGCACTCGCACACCTGACGTTCGAGCCCGGGTCGATCGAGCACGGTGATATGCCCGCGCGCGTACTTGATCAGGTTCAGCCGTTGCAGTTTGCCCGCCGCCTCCGTCACCCCCTCGCGCCGCACGCCGAGCATGTTGGCAATGAGCTCCTGCGTCATCACCAGTTCGCTGCCCGGCAGGCGATCCAGACTCAGGAGCAGCCAGCGACACAGTTGCTGCTCCAGTGAGTGGTGCCGGTTGCAGACGGCGGTTTGCGACATCTGCGTGATCAGCGACTGCGTGTAGCGCAGCAAAAGCTGCAGCAGCGGACCGCCCTGCTGGGTCATGTCCTTGATGTGAGCTGCGCTGAGCCGGAACGCCTGGCCCGCGCTTTGCACGACCGCGCGGTTGGGCGTGCTACCTCCACCCATCAGCAGCGACACGCCGACCATGCCTTCGAAGCCGACCACCGCGATCTCGGCAGATTGTCCATTCTCCAGCACGTACAGCAACGAGACGATGCATCCGGTCGGGAAATACACGTGCTCCTGGACGACGCCCGACTCATAGAGCACCTCCCCGAGACGCAGTGTCACCAGCTCCAGAAACGGCTCCATGCGGGCCATCACCTCGGGAGGAATGGCAGCGAGCAGACCATTGCGCGCGGCAGCCGCTGGCAACGAAGACGAACGCGCAGGCAGGACCATGGCAGGGAGCCGCTTCCAAAGTTTTCATGATTCTGCGGCCAGTGCCATAGCGTCTGTACGGTGGCGCACCAACCGAGGTACTTTATTTTTGACGCCACGGTGCGCTGGCGCACAGTGGCGAGCGGTTTTTCTGACTAGCGTGGCCTATGAATCCCGTCCCTGACAGAAAGACCCTAATGCCGCTTTCGTTCTTGTACAGACTGAAACACGTGCAACTCCCGGTTCGGGTTGTCGAGCCAGAAGAGATTCGGCACGTCTCGGTGCTATTGGCTACCGGCCTCATCGAGGCCGAGATCATGACCCTCAGCTCGTTCACCCCCTACGTCCCGCCTCGCTTGGCCACAGTGACGTGTATCACCCAGGCTGGGCATGCCGAGCTGGCGGCGATGAGCGAGGTGGCGGCACCTGTAAGAACCTCGATCCAATTCAGCCGCGGTTTCCGGTTGATGTAACTTGGCCTCCTGTCGGCAAGCCGAGAGCTCAAATGCAGGAACATCCCGGCGAGTTTTCCACCGTTGCGGTGGATCAATATGGCGGGATGCTTTTCTTTCCGCCGTGAAAAGTTTTCATCGAACCCTCAGCGACACCCCGAAGAGACTGATCATGAGACGAGGTTCGCCGCCGCCGGCCCAATGGATTGCGAAAACCGCGGATGTTCCGGTTCCTCGAACGCTGGTAGCGAGAATTCGGCAAGGTTCACGAGCGTCGATTCGAAGCGCCCATGAGCCTGCGCGAACTCATGAGCCCGCTCGGCGATCGCCGGTCCGACGCGGCCCGGCCGCTTCGGGGCTAAAAGCGTAAGTCGAGCTTTTCCTGAAGGCGGACGTTCGAGCTGAAGGTCTGGAACGGGACGCCGAGACCCAACTGGAAAACGCCCGAAGGGGACACTCAGGACGCAACCTTTGCGATGAGCTGATTCCAGGCGTCGGCTTCGCGAGGTGTTGTGCGGAGGATAGAACATGGTCTTGCATGTCACCTGCAGAGTGGCTTGCGAGACCTCTTTTCAAGCGTCTCAGGCCGCCAAGGCACGGCTTGCATTGCGGAGCACGTCTTCGAGCGGAACAAGTCCCTTCATAGCGCCGTTGCCGCCACCCGGCTTGCCGTCTTCGACCGCCAGTGCGAAGCGAAACGCAGGATCGGCTTCGATGCGCTGGCGCAGCGCGCGAATGCGCGGATAGTCGCGCGGTTCAATCGCCTGGTGGAAGTCCGCCCAACGCGCCACGCCGGCGAACACGGCGTCCGCCAGCGTTGGCTCGTTGCCGAGCAGATAGTCGCTGTCGCCGATCAGCGCCTCCAGCTGTTCATGTCGCAGGGCAACGAAGCTGCGACCGAACTTGCGCAGGGTTTCTTTGTCGCCTTCGGTGGCGTCCGCCGCTTCCAGTGCCACCCACATGGGATAGAAGGCGCCGGTGAAGCCGGTGTTGAGGAAAGCCAGATACTGGTGCATCCGATCAGCCTGCGGTGTGCCGGGCTCGAAGCTGATGCGGCGCTCGGTATCGCGTCCCTCCAGCCACAAGGCGATCGCGATCGTCTCGGTGAGCACGCGGCCTTCGTCGGTGATCAGCACAGGGGTTTCCACCCTGCCGTTCAGGCGTTTGTAGGCTTCCGTGCGCATCTCGCCCAGCATGTCCACGCGGGTCAAGCGGTAGGGCTGGCCGAGCCATTCAAACGCGGTGACGAGCCCTGCCGAGCTGCCGAGCGGGAAGCCAGAGGTGAAGATGGGTTCAGAGGTCGCTTTCATTTCATTTCTCCGTTATCGGTGGATTTGAAATGTACAAACGTAAACTTTGATCGAAAAGATGGGTAAATTGATACTCAATGTCCACATAAGTAGACGTCGATGCTGAACCTTAACGACTTGCACTTCTTCGCTCAGGCGGTCGACAGCGGCGGCTTCGCCGCAGCCGCCCGGCGTCTCGGCTGCCCAAAATCGACCATCAGCAAGCGTGTCGCGGCGTTGGAATCCACGCTTCGCGTGCAGTTGCTTCATCGCAGCTCGCGCAACTTCACGCTGACCGAGGTGGGACGCGATGTGTACGACCACGCCCGTGCGGTGATGATCGAGGCGGAGGCGGCCGAAGCAGTGGTGCATCGGCGACTGGCGGAACCGAGCGGCACGGTGCGAATCACCACGTCAGTGCCCACCGCGCAGTTTCACCTCGCGGATCGCTTGCCCATTCTCGCTTGGCAGTATCCGAAGCTGCGTATCCAGTTGCATGTCTCCGACCGCTTCGTTGACCTGGTGCAGGAGGGCTTCGACCTCGCCATCCGCAGTCATTTCGCGGCGCTGCCGGATTCCGACCTGGTGCAGCGCCGCATGAATGAGGAGCCGCTGACGCTGGTGGCGGCGCCGTCCTATGTCGCCATGCGAGGCGAGCCGCCAACGCCGGAGGCCTTGAGCGATCACCACGCACTGATGACCAACGCGACGACGAAGCACTGGCGCTTGAGCGATGTGAATGGCCGCGCGGTGGACGTTGCGCCTCGGACGCAGTTCTGTGCCGATGAATCCGTGGCATTGTTAAAGGCAGCGGAAGCGGGTCTCGGCATTGTCTGCCTGCCGGAAGCCATCTCGGCGAAAGCAGTCAGGGAGAGACGGTTGGTGCGCGTGTTACCGGCATGGACCGCTGGTAGCGTGATGACGACGATCCTGACACCGCACAAGCGTGGGCAACTTCCCGCCGTGCGCGCGGTGATTGACTTCCTGACGCAGAAGGATGCAATCCCTCCGCATTAGCGTCGGCACCATCCCATTCCAGCGCTCCAAGGTCCGACTCTGGCGCGGAGCAGACCGTTCGCGTTCTCGTTGCTGCCACGTCGCAAGGGCGGCGTGGTGCATAGCCGCGAGCTGGAGAACTGCGTTCTCTCGTGAGCTGGCGTTCCCGTTGATGACTATTTCAGGGCCGGCTTAAGCGCAGCAAACACGCGACAGCGGAGCATTCAACGAATTCGCCACGAAGATCGCGATCCGCGTTTGCACGGGAGCGATACCCAGAATTTCGCCGCAGCTTCCGATGCGCGCCGTGGCCCGATTCAGTCGACAGCGATCTTCGCGTCGACGACGACCTTTTTCCAGCGCGCCAGATCGCTCTTGATGAGCGATGCGAACTGCGCCGACGTTCCCGTGCGAACGATCCGACCCTGCTTCGCGAGGGCTGTCAACCACATCTGGCGAGTGAAGGGAACGCTGGGTATGGGCTGCGGGCGTCGCTCAACAGCATCCGGTTGGCTCGCAATAGGTGTTTCCGCGGCCATCACCTACACCCGATCCCTGTACGCCCCCACGTGATGGCGCGCACGACCACGACCCAATACCTGCTGCACAACCGCTTTGCTCTTTTAAAAGGCAGCCATGGCAGACGACACAAAGACAGCTTCCCAACTTGCCGAAGAGGCTCGCCAGGTCGCACATGACGCATCGACGGCGGCGGGCGGCCTCGCGGGCGAGGCGAAGACGATCGCCACGGATGCAGCCCAAGCGTTGCGGACAAGCGCCATGGATGCAAAGGCGACCGCTGGCGAGGCCTTCGACACCGTTCGGGGGATCGCGGCGGACGCGGCAGACGTGGCCTCGGACGCTGCCGGCACGGGCAGGGCCTACGCCCGAGAGGCCGTCAACGAGGCCGGGAAAACCATGGCGAGCCTCAGGGAGCATGCAGATGATTGGCAGGCCTCCTGTGTGAAGCGGATCGCGGACGAACCGGTCAAAGCGGTACTGATCGCCGCGGCAGGCGGCGCGTTGCTCGCCGGCTTGCTGCTGGCTTTCAACCATTCCGGGCGGCGCGAGGACGACTGAGCGCCGAATGGTCGGATCGTTGGACCCAAGGTGAAGGTCGCCCGCCCGATGGGGCGGAGGCGTTGGCCATCCTTACGTGGTGCGGGCGCCTGCCGTTGTTCGGGTGGGTTCGCTGGGCTCGCGTGGGGCAGCGCGAAGATCTTCGAATTTCACGTCGACTGTGTGTTCCCGACTCCGGCGATGCCGAGTGACCGGCAGGAACGCACTGCCACCAGTGAACCTTCAAACCTTGAATGTGTGGCAATGGGCTCGATGCAAGCCGAATGAGAAGTCACATCAGCCGCAAGCCATTAGAAAACTGCATCGTGGTCTTGCCCAGTTCGGGCGGCTTTCCAATCTTCGCGATCTCGGCCCGCCCCTCATCGGTAATGGCGATCACCGTCGCCATGCGTGGTGCGGCGTATCAGCCGGTGGGCTCGAGCCCCGAGATCTCAGCCACGATGAGGCCCGTGGCAAGGAGCGCCGAGACATGTCGAATTTCCTCGGGTTGGACCACCCGCACGGGAAGTTCTGCCTGAAGAAGCCTCATCAGAATAAGAGCGGCATTCATTTCCCCTTCGATCGCTTTGCCGAGCCCAAAGGGCGGCCATTGTCCGAACGCGCTTATATGCATAGGTGGTGCGTTTCTGATGCTTTTGGCTTACGCATTGCCTGTATGAAGACATCACATTAAGTCGAACTGCTTCGTTGGTACGTTTTCAAAACGCGAGCTGTGACGTGGGCCTGCGCCCCGAGTGCAGGCTCCTGCCACGGGGGGAAAGCTCGAGGCGGCCCCTTGCATCTGGTATCGACTTATCAAGCGTCTTTTACCGGAGAATGCTCGAACACGCGTTTGGGGAACGTGAGTAGTGCGCATCCTTCGATAGGGAGCGGCCCTCCCGTCCGACGCAACCCTGGGGCTGACGAGTGCTGTCCGGCACGCAATGGCGCCGAAGAGCTCGCCATCTTCTTCATCGAAGGCGATGATGTCTGGCGATGCGATGGTGCGAAGCGGCCGATCCACTGTTTGGAGCGATGTGTCCAACCCCGACTTCCCGGTGGTGCATATAACGATCAGTGCGTCGGGGTCGGCCGCTGCCATCATCACGGGAAAAGCGGCCGGTTTGCTGGCTGCGGCCATCGATGCGGCCAACCATCTGGACCTTAATGTGACCGTGTGGATCGAGGTGACTCAACCGCGTATGCCCCTGTTTGTTGCTGAGGCGTTCGACAGGCTCGCGGGGTACGGCGCTGCCATCGTGCTCACCCATGCCTCATGGGATGGAATACTTTGCTCGCACCCGCCGGGAAGGCAGCTGCCGAGGACCTTCCTCGAACGGCTCGCCAAGGCCAGCAGAACTGGCAAGGTGTGGCATCCCATCGCGCACAGGGCTGTGCTTGGCATCGACATCTGAGGCGTCCGTTCTCCGGCGTCGGGGCGAAATCCGCGGTGGCCGTTCGCCGCACGCGCATACCGCCAAATCACGCGTGTGATTGCGCACGGCAGGCGTGGCACAGCGCCAGCCGCCGGCCGCACGTGGGCTGTCAGGACCGGCCTTGCTGCGGCCCGAAACATCGGTCGTCGAACCTCGGGCGTCTCAGGGCAAGCCCCGCACGGATCGACGGCGCGGCGACATCGAGGATCGACACCACGGCCGTGCATACGGGAATCTCCCCACAGGCATTCATCGAAACTTCGCCGCCGACTTACCCGTCCTTCACAGTCCGGCCTCAGTATCGGAGCTCCTGAACACGACTCAAAGGAGTTGCAATGAAGAAGTTTTCCCTTGCATTCGGTGCTGCAGCCTTGCTCGCGCTGTCCGCGCTCAGTGCGCCCGCGCAGGCGCAGCCGCATCCTGGAGACCGCGGTTACCGACCGCACGTGGTCGTGGTGGCCCCCCCGCCGCCGCGCCACGTGACACGCCATCGCTATGACCACCGGCACGACCGCCGCGCCCACTACCGTCATGCACGTCGGGACAGCGACCGGGATGGCGTCCCTGACCGCTATGACCGTCGTCCCCACAATCCATACCGCCGCTGAGCGGGGGGCGTGCTGCCGCCGCATTCCGCGCATCTGCTTGCGCGCAAAGCGCCCAAGGGTGATCGCACTGCGCGCTGGAGCCGCCCCAACGCGCCAGCCTCTGGCGGCAGGCCCCCGTCACCTTGAGGCACACCAGCGATGTGCCCCTTCGCGCCACAGGCGCGCATTCCTGGCTGGGCACGCCGCTGAAGTGGCCGTGGGACGGAATGTGTCTGGATCGAATGCAGCGGCGCTCTCGCGTAGGTTCCCGCCGACAACGAGCGGGGCCTGCCGCGCACAGCAGGGGTCCTGGGCAGGCGCCAAATGGCGACCCGCTTCAAAGGAGACACGGCATGACCGCATTCACTCACGCGCTGGCGGCAGCTTGCCTGGCGCTCGGATCCTTCGCTTCCTCGGCCCAGACGACGGCCCCGGGGGCACCACCCACCCATCCTGCCGTCGGCGGCGATGCAACATCGACGCCGAGCCCGACCACGCCTCCGACGCACCCGGCCGGTGGCACCAGCGCTGCCACGCCCGAGGCTGCACGCCAACAAAGCCCGTCAGGGGGCGGCTCTGACGGAGCTGCCGCTGCGAGCGCCGATCCAAAGCCCGCCCCGCAAGGCGCCGCGGAACGCAGCCGTACACGCCCTGATCGGAAGGCCAGCGAAAGCAGGTCGACGCCTCCGGCCGCGGAACCGAAGTAGGCCAGCCGCGCCGAATGTCCGGGCCGTAGAAGGCCGCCGGTCGGTGCGAGCAGGCGGACAACACCAGTGCAGGGTCAGATCACCGGGCTTCTCGTTTTCGAGGGACGTGTGCTGCGCAGCCGCGCGCGTTTTTCGCCGCACGGCGGCGGGGACCACATGATCTGTAGGATCGGATCCGCGCGCCGTGCGCGGTCGACGCGACGCGGGCTCCAGCAGGCCGGCGTCGTGGCTTGCAATCGTGAGCCCATCGCGGTGTTTGGCCGCACGAAAGGCCCGCCGAAGGCTCGCAACGCAGGTCGGCCGATCCGCCATCGGAAGCAGGCCCTTGTCCGACGCTTGCAAACGGGGGGAAGGCCTAACTTAGGTTCTCCCGCTTCCTCTGCGGGACCTCAGTGCGCCACCGCATCGAGGTTCACACCCAGCTGCTCGCTGGGTTTTTTTCTCCCGCCACGACACACATGCCCCTGAGGAAGACGACACGCTCACCTGCATTCGGCAGAAATTCTCCGTGCCCGCGCGCCGTCGCGGCTTGGTGAAAATCGCGGGCGCGAGGGCGACTGCGCCAGAGTCAAGCTGGCGGGATGGAACGCGGCGTTCCGTTCCATCCGCATGAGATCTCCTACTCGTAGGGGGCCAGGTGCGACCGGGCGCGTCCAAACGGGACCGCAGCCGGGCAAGCTGTCCAGGAGCACGCACGGCACAAGCGATGATCCGAAGGCGCCTTCAACGTGCAATGGCGCCCCGCGCCGGGCAGGCCCGTGGGGTGGGCGTCCACATGGTCCCCGGACCACGCCGAGCAAGAGGAGTCCAGGCAGGGATGGGTCGGCGCGGGCACGATCCAGTGACCGACGCCCAACGCGAAGTACTTGCCGCTGTGTGCCGGCGGAGAAGACGTCGGCTGGGACCCGTCGATGTCGCTGACCAAGGGGTGAAGCCCCGCCTTGGCAAACCTAGGTCGCCTTCCACGATGGGGTCCTGCTTCGAAACGCCAGACGTTGCGTCCAGGGTGGCTCCGCCATCGGGGGTCAGCTGGACTCGTGAGAGCAGTGACGACGTCGCGGCCCATCCATCGGCCCCCTCGCTTCAGTACGTGACAGTGACCGTCACGACGTCCCGGTAGCTGTCGGGCCGCACGTTGGCGCTGCTGCCGAGGACACGGCTGTACACCGTCAGCGCCTGCGCCAATCCGTTGCCGGCCCCTGCGACCGTGTTCGCGCCGGCGGTGCTGCCCCAGGGGCTCGAACGGGCCGTGTTGCGGTGCAACTGGTACGCGACGGAGTCGGTGTTGCCGGGCACACCACCTGTCGGCGTCATCGCGCCGGCGCCGGTTGTCGAGCCATTGGACGGTGTCAGGGCGACCGTGTACGCGGTCGGCGTCGTGCAGATGATGCTGATCGTGCTCGCCTGGTCGACATCGGCGGCGCCAGGCAGGCCGGATACCGTGCCGAAGTTCAGGGGATCGGCCGTGAAGAGGCAGCTCTTGGTCACCGTCGCCGTGACCCTGAAAGCGAATCTGTTGGAAAGCAGTACGTTGTTGCAGTTGGCGGGCATGGCGAACGCGTTCGACGTGACCATGATGGAGGTGTGCCCACCCGAAAAATCGTCTTGGTAGATGGCCGGCGGCACCGTGCTCTGGCCTGCGACCAGTTCCCCGCGCAGGTTGGTGCTTCCCGAGACGCGCCCCACGCCGCCGAAAAGCGTCCAAGGCGGGATGCTCAGTCCAACGGTAAAGGGGTTCGGCGCGGCCGCATTGCCGTTCGATCCCCACACCAGGCCGCCCGTCGCTTGGTAGAGCTGAAAGCTCAAGGTGTTCCCCGCAGGATTCTTCATGACGCGCGGATTGAAGTTTCCCAACCCTTCGTTGCCGTCGCCGATGTTGAAGCAGACCCTGGCCTGTTCGGTGAGCAGCCCGTCATTCGTGCAGGTGTAGTTCAGCGTGGCGTTGGCGGGCGAGGGGGAGCCCCCGGCGACCAAGTCGACCGTGCCGAATGCGACGTTGTCCATAGTCGCAGTGCGGTTGACGGCCGCCAGCGCGCTGCCCGCCGACAGCCACCAGAGCAGCGCACAGAGCAAGCACAGGCCCAGCGCCTGCGACGGCTGGCGGGCGTCCGTATGCCGAGCGTGCTTGGATGACTGGACGTGTAAGCGCGACATCAAGGTGTCGCTGAACACGACGCTGCCACCGAACGCGTGCACGGCGGTGGGCGCGCAGAGGCGGGAGGTGTTGTTGCGGCCTTGTGTGCCATGGAAGTCGCAGTTGATCACCAAACCGCGCCGCGTGCCTGTTTCTGTGGCGTGATCGTCGAAGTGTGGCGCTTCGTGGACAGGCGAAGCACGTCGGCGGCCATCGGATTTGGCAAAACCTTGAATGCGTCCCCGGCCGAGCGCGGGCCCGAGCCCAGCGGAATGCCCCTGTCGAGATCGTGTTTCCAACGCTTGGCACCGGATCAACCCGCCACGCGAGAGGTCGAACTTGGCCAGTGGGCCCGATGCGGTCCATCACGGACGCCTTGGCGATGGACGGGTCCGAATACGCCATCCACGTGCCGGCGCGGGCTGCATCGACGGCAAGCGAGCCTGCGAAGCGCTGCGAGCCGCGCGATCCGCCCGCCAAAGTGTCCGCTGCGCAGGCGCTTGCGCGAGCGAGACCGTTCAAGACACCGCGGACCGGGGAAGCGGTGCATGATGGCCCATGACAGGCAATGTGTTGCTGACCTTCAATCCCGGGTCCTCATCGATCAAGCTCGGGCTGTTCGCGATCGACGCCGGCGCGGCACGCGCCATTGCCCGATGCACCTTCGATGCGTCGCCCGATGCCTTGTCTGGCGTGATGGCGAAGGCACTGGATTGGGTCAACGATGCCGCGCCCCGCGCACGGCTCGTTGCGGCCGGCCACCGCGTCGTGCACGGGGGGGACGCGTTCGAGGGCCCCGTGGCAATCACCGAGGGCACGCTCGCCGCAATCGAGGCACTGGCGTCGCTCGCGCCGCTGCACCAGCCGCAGAGCCTGCGACTGATCCATGCGCTGCGGCGCGTCGCACCGGCGCTGCCGCAGTCGGCCTCGTTCGACACGGCCTTCCACTGCAGCCAGAGCGCTGCGTCGCGCCGCTATGCGCTGCCGCGCGCGCTGTTCGACCAGGGCATCAGGCGCTACGGCTTTCATGGCCTGTCGTACCAATGCATCGCGTCGCAGCTGCGGCAGCAGCACCCCGGGATCGCCGCGGGTCGCGTCGTGGTCGCGCATCTGGGCAGCGGTGCCAGCTTGTGCGGCTTGCTGCACGGTGCGAGCCGCGAGACCAGCATGGGCTTTTCCACGCTCGACGGCATTCCGATGGCCACGCGCAGCGGCGCGCTCGACCCCGGCGTGCTGATTCATCTGCTCAGGCAGCCCGGTCAGTCGATCGACACGGTCGAAGACATGCTCTATCACCGCTCGGGCCTCTTGGGACTGTCCGGCGTCTCGGGCGACGTGCGCGAACTGCTCGCGAGCGACGCGCCCGAGGCGCACGAAGCGCTCGTGTTCACGGCCGGCGTCGGCGAGAACCAGCCGGCCGTGCGAGACGCCGTATGTCGCCATCTCGCCTGGCTCGGCGTGCCGCCCGGGCCCGAAGACGCTCGGATCGCCGTGCTCGTCATGCACACCGACGAAGAACAGGTGATCGCTGACGAGGCCTGCCAAGTCCTTTCCCTTCATCCAACCCCCGGAGCCTGCCCATGAACCGCCCACCCGAACGCGCCCCTCCCGAAGACTTCAGGCTGCTCGACGCCTGGTGGCGCGCGGCCAACTACCTGTCGGTCGGACAGATCTACCTGATGGACAACCCGCTGCTCCAACGCAAACTGGAACTTGCGCACATCAAGCCGCGGCTGCTCGGCCACTGGGGAACGACGCCGGGCCTGAACTTCGTCTACGCCCACATGAACCGCGCGATCGTCGCGCGCGACCTCGATGCGCTCTTCGTTGCCGGCCCGGGCCACGGCGGCCCCGGCGTCGTCGCCAACACCTGGCTCGAGGGCACTTACAGCGAGGTCTACCCGGACGTCGGCCTCGACGCGGACGGCATGCAGCGCCTCTTCACCCAGTTCTCTTTTCCTGGTGGCATCCCGAGCCATGTCGCGCCTGAAACGCCGGGCTCGATCCACGAAGGCGGCGAGCTGGGCTACTCGCTGCTGCACGCCTACGGCGCCGTGTTCGACAACCCGGGGCTCATCGCGTGCTGCGTGATCGGCGACGGCGAGGCCGAGACCGGCGCGCTCGCGGCGAGCTGGCATTCCAACAAGTTTCTCAATCCCGCGCGCGACGGCGCGGTGCTACCCATCCTGCACCTCAACGGCTTCAAGATCGCCGGCCCGACGGTGCTGGCGCGCATCGGCGACGAGGAACTCACCCAGCTGATGCGCGGCTACGGCCATGAGCCGCATTTCGTTTCCGGCGACGATCCGGAGACGATGCATCGCGCGATGGCCCTGGCGCTCGACACGGTGCTCGACGTCATCCGCGCGATCCAGACCGAAGCGCGCCAAGACGGCTTCACCCGCCGGCACCGGTGGCCGATGATCGTGCTGCGTTCGCCCAAGGGCTGGACCGGGCCGAAGGTGGTGGACGGCGCGCCGATCGAAGGTACGCAGCGCGCGCACCAGGTGCCGCTGACCGGCTTTGCGCAGCACCCGGCGCACATCAGCCTGCTCGAAGACTGGATGCGCAGCTACCGGCCCGAGGAACTGTTCGACGCCCAGGGCAGGCTCCACGCCCACATCGCCGGCGTCGCGCCGCGTGGCCAGCGCCGGATGAGCGCCAATCCGCACGCCAACGGCGGCGCGCTGCTTCGCGACCTCCAGCTGCCGGACTTCCGCGACCATGCCGTGGCGGTCGAGTCGCCCGGCGCCTCGCAAGGCGAAGCCACGCGGGTGCTCGGCGGTTTCCTGCGCGACGTGATGCGGCGCAACGACGAACAGCAGAACTTCCGGGTGATGGGCCCGGACGAGACCGTGTCGAACCGCCTGGGTGCGCTCCTCGAAGTGACCAACCGGACTTCGACGGCACGCATCGAGCCGACCGACGACCACGTCGCGCCCGACGGGCGCGTGATGGAAGTGCTCAGCGAGCACCTCTGCCAGGGTTGGCTCGAAGGCTACCTGCTCACCGGGCGCCACGGCTTCTTCTCGTGCTACGAGGCCTTCATCCACATCATCGATTCGATGTTCAACCAGCACGCCAAATGGCTGAAGGTGACGCGCCACATCGGCTGGCGGCGCCCCATCGCGTCGCTCAACTACCTTTTGACCAGCCATGTCTGGCAGCAGGACCACAACGGCTTCAGCCACCAGGACCCGGGCTTCATCGACCATGTGGTCAACAAGAAAGCCGAGGTGGTGCGGGTCTATCTGCCCCCGGACGCGAACACGCTGCTGTCGGTGGCAGACCATTGCCTGCGCAGCCGCAACTACGTGAACGTGATCGTCGCCGGCAAGGCACCCGCGCCGCAGTGGCTCGACATCGAGGCCGCCGTGCGGCACTGCAGTGTCGGAGTGGGCATCTGGAACTGGGCCAGCAACGATGCCGGCGTCACGCCCGATGTGGTGATGGCCTGCGCCGGCGACGTGCCCACGCTCGAAACCATGGCGGCGGTCGACCTGCTGCGAACGCACCTGCCCGAGCTCAAGGTGCGGGTGGTGAACGTGGTCGACCTGATGGCACTGGAGTCGCCGTCAGCGCATCCGCATGGCCTGCCGGACGCGGTGTTCGATTCGATCTTCACGACCGACAAGCCGGTGATCTTCGCGTTCCACGGCTATCCGGCGCTGATCCATCGCCTGACGTACAAGCGCGCCAACCACGGGGGCTTTCATGTGCACGGCTACCAGGAGGAAGGCACGACCACCACTCCCTTCGACATGACGGTGCTGAACCAACTCGACCGCTTCCATCTCGCCGCAGATGCGATCGACCGGGTGCCGCGCTTGATGAACAGCGCGGCGCATGTTCAGCAGCACCTGCGCGAGCAGTTGCTGGCGCATCGGGCTTACGTCACCACCAAGGGTGAGGACATGCCAGAGATCGCGGGATGGCGGTGGCGCGGCAGGACGGCCGCAGGGGCCTGATGGACGCGTCATCACTGTCAGGCACTCACAAGGGAGCGTGCGGTACGAGCCTCGTCAGGCACTGCAGAGCACCGGCCGAAGACGCCAAGCGCTGTGTGCTGTGTGCTGCGTGCTGTGTGCTGTTTCAGGTCTGGGCCAAGGGTGAATCTTCGCGTGCGCACGCTGCGAGGTCGGGCAGGTGCACAACGCGAGGTGCAGCAAGGCGACAGTTCAGGCGCCCACCATCGCGGTTTAAGATCGCCTCCGCCGCTGGATCGACCAGCATCGATCAGGGGCAATACGGTCATAAAACCTGGAGGGGAATCGATGGGCATCAGGGACACCCTCGGGCACGCGCTGCTCGACAACGAAAAGCTCAACTTCGGCACCGAAGAATCGCTCACCGCCGAAGAGCGGTGGCTGGTCACGCTGAGCGCGCCTCTGTCAGCGTTCAACGGCGACCATTTGAATGCGCTTGCCACCGGGAAGGACGATGAGTCGCTGCGCGAGGGCATCTCCGAAGTCTGGAACGTGCACGACCGCGAAAGCTTCGAACAAATGGCCCACTGGCTTGCCGCCGAGGGGCAGCGTTCAAGCTACCTTTCCACATGGCAGGCCGTCGGTGCGATCGATGCAGCGACCCAAAGCACGCCGGCCGTGCTGCGGCTGGTCATGGAGGCTTGTTTTCCGGCGTTCTTCCAGATCAAGGCGCGCAAGAGTCTGGACTATCGCGCACTGTCGGCGGACAGCGGGCGGCCGGTATCGGAACTTAGCCAACTGACGATGGGCAGCCAGAGCTGGGTCGATGCGCTGCGCAAGCACTTCAAGGTTTCGCCGCCCCAGATCTCGAACCTGGTCGCATGGGATGCCGTGAGGCTGGCGAGCCTGTCGCGTTGGGCTGTGCAGCTCGGCTTCATTGGGCGCGAAGAATTCACAAGTTTCGCGGGTGCGTTGAACTCGCAGGTGCGCGAGGCCTATGCCGATTGGTCGCAGGTGAGTGCCGCGTACATTGCCGCCGGCCTGATCTGGCGGTATTCAGACGCGCGCGAGGAACATCTATTACGCACGAACCGCATGCTGTTGAGCGACGCCCGCAGCCCGTACCGCAGCGTTCCCTTCCGCTGAGCGGTTCCAGGCATGAAGGTAAAACGGCACCTGGAGGTGCCTTGCCGCGAAATGGATGGCGGTAGGGGCTTTGAACCTCCGACAGCGGACATCAACAATCTCGAAAGAAGCAGCCATGGGACTACTTGATGGGATGCTTGGCAACGCGTCCAAGATCGATCCGGCAAAGATCCAGCAGGAGTTCCACCAGATCTTGGCGAATGGGGAAGTGGTTGAGCATGCCTACCAGCTCATCCGCGATTACCTCGTGTTTACCGACAAGCGTTTCGTCTTGGTGGACAAGCAAGGCATCACCGGCAGCAAGATTGAATATCACTCCATTCCCTACAAAAGCATCACGCACTTCAGCGTCGAGACAGCTGGTACCTTCGATCTCGACGCTGAGCTCAAGATCTGGATCTCAGGAACGGCCACTCCGATTCAGAAGCAATTCAACAAGAAGCTCAGCATCTACGAGGTGCAGAGTGTGCTGGCGAGCTACGTTCTTAGGTGAAGCGCCGGAGGCCCCGGGCATGATCGACCAACAGGCGTGCCCCGCTAAACGCTGACGCTGGCCGCGCTTCGAAAGGGTCGCGGCGGTTCGGCCTGTTTTCGGCCAGGAGCGAACATCGTGGGGCCGCTCCAACGCATCCCCTCGATTGGACGTTCGACCAAGAAGGTGCGTGCACGCCAACCCGCAGCGCGTCAACAATCGGCCAGAAGCCGTCTCTCGTTGTCGACGGCTGATTGGGAAACACCCCTTTTTGCCGGAGAAACAAATGGCTCGTCATATTGTTTTCACATCGAAGGCTGCCAAGCCACCGCAGACATACAGTCAGGCCGTCAAAGCCGCTGGCCTCGTTTTCGTTTCCGGCACCTCGCCAGCGGACGTCGTCACCGGTGCGTTAGTGGGCAGCACAATCCAGGAACAAACTCGACAGTGCCTGACCAACGTGCAAGCGATTCTTGAGGAAGCGGGTAGCTCCATGGACAAGGCGGTGAGCTTCACCGTCGTCCTCGCTGACGAGGATGACTTTGTGGGCATGAACGAGGAGTGGCTCAGGTGGTTCCCATCCAATCCGCCTGCGCGGCAGGGAGCGAAGCTGCCTGCACGAATTCCGGGCCTGAAGATTTCCATCGCGGCTGTTGCTGAGGCCTAGTATTGCACTTCGGTCTCCGGCCGAGATCGGTCGTTCGGCGCGGGCACCAGGTTCATCGAAATGTTCATTCGCTTTGCAATCCACAGCAACGACATCGATTCCGGACGAAGGCAAGGTTTGTTTCAGGCCCTCGGAGAACTCGAGACACAAGGATTGCTCCTGGAGCACGAAGTTGAGCGGTACTACGAGCTTCGTGACTGGTTCCGAAAAAATCTCCGCAAGCCCGTGAGCTTCACTCGCTCATCCAAGCCGCATGCGAAGAAGGTGGCGCTGAGTTGGTTCAAGGACACTGCAGCTGAGCACATCGACATGATGCGCGGCTTGGCTCGGGTGCTGACCAAATCGTCGGTTTCGCTCGCGCGATCACCGATGGGATTGCCACGGGTACGTGTCCATGGGTGGTGGTAGCCGAGTCGCACCGGCGGCGAGGCATCGGGCAGGCACTCGTCGAGCGCCTTGTCGGGTCGGACCGAACATCACCTGGGTGCTTCGGGCCGGAAGAGGAGGCGCCGCCGGTTCTTCGCGAAGCTTGGCTTCATCGCCTCGATGATCGCTATGGAGCGCCCGCGAAGTAAATGTGGACGAACTGTACGGTCAACGCAGAAAGCACCACGCGGCCAGGACCGGTCATTTGCCGAGCCAGCACAATGTGATCAGGCGTGGTCGCTCGTCACACTGCCAAGTGATACTTCCTCTTCACACGACGAGCGGAACACAGCAACCATGATTGGCATCACATTCATCCACGAAGAAAACCCTGAGCGACTGAAACCGTTGGGTGAAGACGGAGCAGATGCGCTGGACGATCTGACAGTGGTCGACATGGACGTAATGGATTCGCTGGATTTCTCGGTTCTGTGTGGCGACGCGGTGAAGTGGAACCAAGGGGACCCTGTCGTATTGCTGGAGGACTTGGTGGTCGTTCGAGTGACGCCCGAAGCGCTGAATCATGTCCTCGGCGGCCAGCACGAAGGTCTGGATCCAGACCAATGTGCAGACCTAGAGCGGCTAAAAAAGTTTGTAGCGCTGCGTGGCAAAGAGCATGTGTGGGAGTTCGCTGCGTTTTAGCGTTTAAACGGTCCGGGAAACAACGCTGTCCGCCATGCCAGCTTCTGAGCGCCCGTTTTTTCTCTCGGCGCGACAGTCCGCGCGCGGCCTCCAGTCAGCCACGACCTGTCCTTCGCCGCACCGGCAAAATTCGGCTGAAAGAAGCCGCTTGAAAAGCCCTCAACAAGAGGGTGACATTGCGCCCCCAGAAGGAGTTTCCTGCCGATGACTTGGTCACTGTTCTACCGGTTTGACAATGAGGTGCCGACGGACTTTCACGAACTGCGCCAATTCGGCAGTTCGCTGTGGGCCGCGAACGGCAAGGTGAAGACCATGGGACGCTCCATGGTCTCCGAGTTCGCAAGTCCCCAAGCCGCAAAGGATGCCCTTGCGCAGCGCGGCAACGAGATCGAGGCGCAGGGCTACAAGCGGCTGCGCCAAGGCGTACACGATCCGGCCCGCATCGACTTCCCCTTGCTCACCGCAGAGATTCGCGAAGGTGCTCGCCGTGCCTTCCAAGCGATCCGGGCGGCCCATCCTGACGGGACCATCCGCCTTTTCGCGCTTGGCAGCGATGACGGTGCGATGACCATCGTGCATGCTGCGAGCAATCTCGCTTTGGGCGCCCCGGGGCGACATGGACGATGAAAGCGAGGTCTGGTGCTTTGCAGAGTGGCCCTACGCGGAGGGCGGCGAGTTCCTCGATATCGCTTACCGCATGATCCTGCCATGCCATCGCAGCGACTTGCCTTGCGACGTTGAATTCGACGTGCTGCACGCAGGCCTCTTCGAGGCTTGCATTGCCGCGATGGAACAACTTGATCGTGAAGGTTTCTTCGGGACGGGCGACGCGCGTGAAGAGGTTGTGCTGCTATGCCAGAGCGAAGGCACCGAAGATATGGAAGGCTCGATCGGCCGACTCAACACTTCTGGCCTAACGGGCCGGCTCGAACGCTGGATCAAGCTCTGCGAATGAGCTCCGACGGGTAGCTTGGCGGATTTGCCGGCGTAACCATGAAGCTTCGAACGAGTGATCGTTTGACGAAGTTTCCACGGACTGCTCAGGGCCCGCTCGGGATTGTGTCGCGACCGGCTTCAGCCGGCCCGAACCGGCCTTCGGGCCTTGCGTCCGAATTCGTTTTGGCCATCCTGCCGGCGGACGGTCAAGATGCGGTAACCAGACAAAGGGCTCGTGTGGGCAACGAAATCCTGTTCACCATCGGGGCAATATTAGCCGCGGCAGCGCTGCTGCATCTGATGTATCGCAGCCGGCGAGTCTCGACTCGCCCATAAGCCCTGCCGACATGAATATGTTCAATTGCGGCCGGTTGACGATGGCATGCCGCTAAGCGGCACCGCATACTTCGGGAAGCAGCATCGGTGACGCGAGCGCTTCCCGTGTCAACGTCTTTGGTGGGTGTACGCCCTCAGCGCCGGGCGAGTCAACCAGCGTCTGCCATCGCCTTGGCGCCGACGGCGGCGACCTGCGCGTCCTGTGTCGATTGCATGCCAGAAACACCGATCGCTCCAACCAACTGGCCCCCCACCATCAGCGGGAGTCCTCCCTCGAGCGGACATGCACCGTCCGTCGCCAGTAGTCTCAGATTGATGCCACCTGTCGTCAGCGCTTCCTCGAACACCTTGGTCGGGCGCTTGAACCGCACGGCGCTCTCCGCCTTTGCCTGCGCAATCGTGACGCTTCCAGTCTGGGCTTGATCCATCTTGTGCAAGACGACCAGGTTGGAACCGCTGTCCATGACGGCAATAACCATGGGCCAGCCGTTCGCCTTCGCTTCGGACTCTGCGGCGGAGGCAATCTTCCGCGCAACGTCGAGCGACAGGGGAGGGCCGTATGGAATGATGTGTGAAACCGAGGTCATGTCGAGATCCCTGTGAGCGAATGAAGCGGGCGATGCTAGGGGCCAGGCGACCTCATGCCTATTCCAGATTTCTTCGCATCTGCTGTGCACAAATTACCCGATCAACATATTCCCTCAGCGCAGGCCTCGTCTGCATTGGACGACGTGCGCTTTTTCCTGGCGGTGGCTCGCGAAGGGAGCTTGTCCAGCGCCGCGCGAGCACTGAAAGTCGAGCACTCCACCGTCGCGCGGCGTGTCGGCGCGCTGGAGGCGAGCCTCGGCGTGCGCTTGTTCGACCGGCTTCAGAGGAGCTGGACATTGACGAGCGAAGGAGAGGCGCTAGTCGCGCCGGCGGAGCGTCTCGAGCTCGAAGCTTTGGCATTCACCCGTGCAGCCACATCGGCCACGAGCCTGCACGGAACAGTCCGCATATCCGCGCCGCCAGTGTTTGTGAGCCAGTTCCTTGTACCTCACCTCGCCGGCATCGCTGACCGATGGAAGGGCATCGACCTGGATCTCGTCGGGGAGGTTCGAACGGCCAACCTACATCGCCGCGAAGCGGATCTATCGCTTCGCTTCATGCGACCGGACGAGCCTGGATTGGCCGCACGCAAGCTGGGCGAACTGAGCTTTCGCCTTTACGGGGCACCGACCTGGCTCTCACGGGCCGAGTCGGAATGGAGCTTTGTCGGCTACGGCGATGCGTTAAACGAAGTGCCTCACCAGCAGTTGCTCGCGCGCATCGCCGGTGAGCGACCTTTCGTCCTGCGCAGCAACGATCTTGCAGCGGTGCACCAAGCATGCCGAGCCGGGATGGGACTCGCTATGCTTCCTTCGTTTCTGGCACGCACCGACGACGCTCTGATCGAAGTTCCAGGCGCAGACCGACACATGCTGCGAGAAATATGGTGCGTCGTGCACCCCGACGTTCGTCGCTCGCCTCGTGTCAGGTTGATGGTGGATCTGATTGGCGAACTGATTCAGGGGAGTTCTGCGGCTCTGGTTTGATCGCGATGGAGGGCGGCTGACTTTGGCGCGAAGCAGCAGGCAAGATTCGGTCGGCAGCGGGCAAGCGCTGGCGAAGCGCTGAAACAGCCGGTGGGGAAGGGATCATGATCGTGATCCTGTCGAAGAACGAGGCCGATTGCCTCGGTTCCCAACATAGACAGGGGCGCAATATTTGCTAAATCACAGACTGTGCGGTGGGCTGCCGCGCGAGCGGTTTAGCCCTGGGGCGCCAAGCGGTCATCGGTCTTGCTCCGAAGCAGCCTTCGCTGTCTGTTTCCTCTTGGCTTAAAGCGCGCCGTTGGCTGCGGGCTCTCTGAGCAATGGCAGCCCTGGGCGATTCCGGACGTCGATCATCGAGTAGACCGCCTTCTCGTCGCGGCTTCCGCCTCATGCAGATAGGTTGCGAAGCCATCCCTGGCCGAGGGAATTGAATTGAGCAGCATCACTGCGCTGACCTGCCCGCGATGTCCCGTTCCATGCGTGACGACGTGCATGAGCATTTCCTCGCGAGACATGCGCCCCGGCGCACCGTCAGTGAACGCGAAATCGATTGTTTCCGCCAGTTCCGGAAGATCAAGCGTCGATACATAGTCGATGTATTCCTTGTCGCTTTGCTTGAGATCCGCGGCCAGGGCCTCGAGCCTTGGCATCTCGCTCAAGTTCGCCGAGGGGTACGCGTGAGTTGCCCGCCTGAGGTGCGCGGCAAAGATGCGGTCGACCACATACGTGTGGCTTAACGCCTTGACGGCCAAGGCAGTGACCGGTGAGTTGTCGCCAAGGCCAGAGAGCGCCGCCAATAGCTCGTCGTTGGCCCAAGCCTTGTAGGTGAAGAGGCGATGCAATGTATCGTTCATTTCGCAAATCTCCTGAGATGGTTCATGGGGTTCGCATGCAGAATGCTTGCTTCGCGCTTCCGTGTCTTCCGAGAATATGAGCGATCATTCGCTTTTTCTACTCGCATTGACGGCATTGAAAAGTGGCAAAAAAACCGATCACCAGGCCCAGGAAAATCGCGATCCAGGAGAGGTCGCGCGCGACTGTCGATACCCTCGTCGAGGCAACTGCTCGCATTCTGGTGAAGGATGGCTTCGACAAGGCGAGCACAAACCGCATTGCCGAAGTTGCGGGCGTGAGCATCGGCTCGCTCTATCAATACTTTCCCAGCAAGGAGGCACTTGTCGCCGCGGTGATAGAGCGCCACCAGCAGCAGCTCATGCAAAAGGTCCGCCGCGAGCTGGCGGAGGTCTCGAACGAGCCGCTTGAAGAAGCCGTGCACAGGTTCGTCTCAGTCGCGGTGGAGGCGCATCGAATCGATCCGCAACTGCATAGAGTGCTTGCAGAGCAGATTCCGCGCGTTGGAAAGCTCGAAAAGATCCATTCCTTCAGCCGAGAGAACTTCAGTCTTTTCAGCGCTTACCTGGAAGGCACTCGAGACCAACTCGGCGTCGACGATCTCGAGCTCGCATCATTCATATGCGTGACCGCCATCGAGGCATTGACGCACAACGCGGTGCTGCACCACTCCAAAGAGCTGAACGTAGACCGGATGCGAGCGCTCATCGACGAAGGGGCCCGGCTGGTGACCGGATATCTGAGGGGCGCCCCACGTTTCTGACGCTCACCACCGGCACATGAGACGTTGCGCCCAGTGAGGCGGCGAAGCGCAGGGAGCGATGTCTGGAGTGCGCTCTACGAGCTGGAGCGGAAGGTTTCGACGCGACGCGTTCTCCAAGCACCACGAGGCCCTGTCGGCCATGTGGGCGCAGGGGCTGCAGGCGTCAGGCGTCAGGCGTTGCGCCGAAGAAGGCCGCCGTGGCCGGTCGCATGATCCAGGTGATCAGCTATGGCTGGTTGTCGCACTGGCTGCCGACCCTGGGCCCGGAGGCCAGCCCCCTGACACTCCGTGAAGAGCTGGGCCGCGCGGTCGAGGCCTACTCGACGCAGGTCGTTCATAAGAGCGGCCCGTCCGACTGTTCGGCGCACGCTCGCGTCGCGACGAGGCTGCATCAGCGAACAGACCGATCCTAGTAGGTTCGACGCTCACCCTCGGCGGGACACCGACCATCACCGCCAATCCGAACGTGACGGCGACCGTCGACTCCGCCATCGCCGGCAGCGCGGGGTTGATCAAGGCCGGCAGCGGCATCTTGGCGCTCAATGGCGCCAGCACATTCAATTCAGCGGCGGCATCTTCGTCAATGCGGCCAGCGGAGCACTGGCACTCAGCGGCACCATGGCGATTGCCAATGCCGTGACGCTCGGAGGCAGTTTCAGCGGCGCGGCCAACAGCATCTCCGGTATCGTCTTCGGTAAGGGCCCAGCTCAGCTGATAGGAGCTTTGAACATTCGTCGCTCATCTGGCCAAGCGGCTTGGATCTTCTGGCTGACCAATTCCCCGCCGCTTCAAGTCGGAGTCGATTTCCCGTTCTTGCGGTGGACCGGCCGGCGCGTGAGGCATCTGCACATTCAAGAGCAGGGCGACGGTTCCGGCCAGCCCGCAGAACGCGATCAGTTCGGCTACGCCGCGTACTCCGAAATGCCTCTGCACCTGCTCGAACACCTCGTCCGCGACGCTGTGGCGTTCGGTGAGTGCCAGGAAGAACCGGCCCGCTGCTTCCACCGATCCGCCATCCTCCGGAATCTTGCCGGCCGCGATCGCTTCAACCATCTCCAACGAAAGTCCGGCCGACAATGCCTTCGTTGCGTGAGCCTCCCATTGGTGGCGGCATTGGTGCCTGTGCGCCGTCATCAGAAAGACGGCCTCGAGCACTCGCTGCGGCAGCGTGCCGGTCCAAAGCTCGGTCGAGAGTTGCTCCAGCAGATCGGCGATTCGCGGGCTTCCCAGCAGTGGCAGGTAGGGGGCCGGCACCCGGCCGCGCCGCCGTTCGATCAGCTCGTAGGCCGCCTGCTGTTCCGCGGAGCGCAGCAGCTTGGCCGCCGCAGGGAAACGTGTGGCGGCATGGGGGCTTGCGGGCGTCGTCTCAGGCATTGGGCTTGATGTTGCCGGCTTTCACGACGGCGCCCCACTTCTCGATCTCCTGCCGGATGCGGGTTCTGAATTCCCCGGCGGTGCTGCCGACGGGCACGAAGCCGAGCTCGATGAGCTTCTGGTGCAGCGGACCTGCGCGCACGGCCTGTGCCGCGGTGGACGACAGCCGGGACACGGTGTCCGGCGCCAGTTTGGCCGGGCCGATCAAACCGAAGATCGGCGTGGCGTCGACGCTGGGCAGCCCGACTTCCTGCATCGTCGGTGTGTCGGGCAGTTGCGTGGCCCGCTGCCCCCCGGTGACTGCCAGGGCGCGGACCGTGCCCGCGCGGATGTGGTCGATCATCGTGGGGACCGTGGTGAACCCGAACTGGACATGGCCTGCGAGCAGGTCGTTCAGTACGGTGCCGCCGCCGCGGTACGGCACATGGTTGATGTCGATCGCAGCGGCCGTGCGCAACTGCTCGCCGGCCAGGTGCGGCGCACTGCCCACGCCGGCGGATCCGTAGTTGAGACTGCCCGGCTTTGCCTTGGACAGGGCCACGAATTCCTTCAGCGTCGCGGCGGGAGTCGCGCGGTGCACGATCAGCACCAGCGGCGCCGATGCCATGAGGGATATTGGCGCGAAGTCCTTCTCCGTGTCGTACGGCAACGCGCTGCCGAAAAGCCCGGGGTTGATCACGAACGCCGTGTCGACGAAGCCGAGCGTGCGGCCGTCCGGCGCCGCCGTGGCGACCGCGCGCGTGCCGATCTGCGTACCGGCACCGCCTCGGTTGTCGACAATCACCGGGGCCGCGACGGCGGGCTCCAATGCCTGCGCCATCAAGCGGCCGAGTGTGTCCGTGGCCGCACCCGGAGGATAGGGCACGATGAGGCGGACCGCCGCCTTCGTGTCTGCGAGCGCGAAGCGCGCCGCGCCGAACGACGCGGCCAGGGAAAGCGCAGCGCCCCCGCGGATCAGCGAGCGCCTGTTGTGGATGAGCATCTCTGTCTCCTCAAAACAAGTTCTAGATGCGGCGCACGAAGCCGCTGTCGAGCAGCGCTGGTTCCGGGTCGGCGCCCAGCCCGGGCCGGTCCGTCAACTGAAAGGCGCCGTCGACGCAGGGCACTGTGTCGCCGTAGGGGGTGAGGCCGAGATCGCAGAAGAGCCGCTCCACATGCACTTCGTCCTCCTGTGCGGCCAACACGTGCAGTGTGGCCAGCAAACCGGGGCCGAAGAAGGCCGACTGCGGTGCGCAATGCACGGCGCTGCCCGCGCACTCGCGCGAGAGCCGCAGCAGCGTCGTGACGCCGCCCGATTTGATTGCGCTCGGCTGCAGGTAGTCGACGGCCTGGGCTCTCGCCGCGAGGCTCAACTCGTGCACGCTGCTGGCGTTCTCGCCGGCTGCGGTCGGCACGCCGGTTCGAACGCGCAGCGCACGAAGTGCTTCCATGTCCTCCGGCGGCCAGAGCGGCTCTTCGATCCAGTGCAGGTCGAAGGCTGCCATCCTGGTCACGACCTCGTCGGCCTCGCTGGCCGTCCAGGCGCAGTTCGCATCGACCATCAGCGGCATGTCCGGGCCCATCACACCGCGCGCGGCGGCCACGGCCTGGGGTGTCTTCTCGTGCAGCTTCACCTGTTCGAAGCCGGCCGCCAGCGCACGCTCCACATTCCTTGCCACCAGCGCCGTGTCGCCGTAGTACTGAAGCAGCGACGCGTACGCGGGCAGGCGGGTGCGTCTTGCCCCGCCGAGCAGGACATGCAGCGGTACGCCGGCGATCTTCGCTTTCAGGTCCCAGATCGCAATGTCGAGGCCGCTCAACGCATGCAGTACCGGCCCCGAGCGGCCCATGTTGTGCAACGTGCGTTCAAGCGAAGCCATGAGCGCGGGATCCGCCGCGTCCCGGCCCGTCGCGAGGGGAGCGACCCGGCTGCGAAAGATCGCCGACAGCGCGTCGAGTTCGGCGCCATACGACTCGCCCCAGCCGACCAGGCCGTTGTCGAGCTCCACGCGGACGAGGCCGCTGTCCAGCGTGGTCCTCGGGCGCCCGGCGAACAGGGGCGCCGGCGCACCGTGGTCGAAGGGCAATCGAAGCTGGAGGCAGTCGATCGATCGGATGAGGGTGGACATCTGGCTTTTCTGTTGTTTGGTAGCGCTACCAAAAGCGATGGTACGACCATATGCAGGCCAGCGTGTGCGGGTTTCTATCTAGGCGCTCTCGCGGGAAACGATGGAGAAGCCCACATCGACTTTCGCCTCTTCGACCTCGAGGCCTTCGCTGCGGCTCACGATGAACCGGGCCGCGAGCTGGCCGATGCGCGTGCTGTCGATGCGCACGGTCGTGAGCGACGGCGAGACGTCCGCCGCGAAATCGAGGTCGCCGAAGCCCACCACAGCGATGTCCTGCGGCACGCGCAGGCCGCGCGCCGCGGCCTCGGTGACCACGCCGAGCGCCAGCACGTCCGAGCTGCAGAAGATGGCGTCGGTCTCGGGCTGGAGCCGCAGCATCTCGCCCAGCGCTTGGCGGCCGCTGCGGACGGTTGCCGGTGCAACCACGGTCTCGACATGCGCAGCGACCGCGCGCTCGCGCGCCGGGCCGTGGAGCGCCGAGTTGACGAAAGCGCTGGCCCGCCGGGCCGCGCGTTCGTGATTGCCGCCGATGAAGCCCAGGCGACGACGGCCGCGCTCGATCAGGAACGCGGCCACGGCGGTCGCGATGGCTTCGTGCGAGAAGCCGACCAGCATGTCGATCGGGTCCTGCACCATGTCCCAGGTCTCCACCACCGGAATGCCCGAGGTCACGAGGCGTCGCCGCCCGGCCGGAGAGGGCACCACACCGCCCAGCACGATGCCGTCGGGCCGACGGCCGATGATGGCTTCGAGCAGCGCGTCCTCCTCCTGCGTGCCATAGCCGCTTTGGCCCAGCATCAGCTGGTGGTCGCGGGCCGCGAGTTCGGCGATGAGGGACTGCACCATTTCCTGGAACACCGGCCCCGCAATCGAAGGAACGACAGCCGCGACCAGGCGGCTTCGCTGCGAGGCCAGGCTTCCTGCCACCCGGTTGGCGACGTAGCCCGTCGACTCGACCGCTGCGCGAACCTTTGCGAGGATGGCGGCCGAAACCTGCTCGGGTGTGTTCAGCGCGCGCGACACGCTCATCGCGGAGACGCCTGCCAATCGAGCGACTTCGAGCAGGGTGATACCGCCGGCGACCCTTCCGCGGCGTGGCGGCGGAGGCGAGGGCGCGGAACGCCCTGCTGCGACAGGTTGTTTGTTCGAAGGAGCCGGCATGGACGGTGGCAAGGGGGTGCGAAAAGCTTAACCTGATTCCCGCGCGGGCTCGGAAGGCACCGGCCCGGCCGTTATAGTCCGCTCCCAACCATGACAGATCGTCCTTTGCAGCCTCGCCATCTGAGCGTCACCGTGATGGACGTCGCCAAGCTTGCGGGCGTGTCGGCGATGACGGTGTCGCGGGTCTTCAATGCGCCCAGCTCGGTCAACGCCAAGACGCTCGCCAAGGTGCAGGCGGCCGTCGCATCCACGGGCTACGTGCCGAATCGCGGCGCAGGGGGGCTGCGCTCCGCCAAGACACGCCTGGTGTCGGCGGTGGTGCCGACCCTGTCGGGGCCCGTCTTCCTGGACACCATCGAGGCGCTGAATTCCCGGCTCCAGCAGCACGGCTACCAACTCATGGTGGGGCAAAGCGGGTACAGCACTTCGACGGAGGACGACCTCGTGCGCGACATCATCGGGCGTCGGCCCGACGGCATCGTGCTCACCGGCGTCGTGCACAGCGAGCTCGGACGCCAGCGGCTCCTGGCGGCTGGCATTCCAATCGTCGAAACCTGGGATGTGGCGCTCGATCCGATCGACATGCTGGTCGGCTTCTCGCACGAGGCCGTCGGCCGCAGCGTTGCGGAATACCTGCTCCAGAAGGGCCGAAGGCGGCTCGCCCTGATCGGCGGTGACGATCCTCGTTCGGTGCGCAGGGCGGAAGCTTTCACTGCCATGGCACAGGCACAGGGTGCCGCGGCCCCGATCGTGCATCTCGTCCCCGCGCCGACCAAGCTCAGCGACGGGCGGCGTGCCCTGCGCTCGATCCTGCAGTCCAACCTGCCGGTCGACGGGGTCTTCTGCAGCTCCGACATGCTGGCGCTGGGCGTGCTGACCGAAGCGCGTGCCGCCGGCCTCGGCGTTCCCGCCGATCTCGCGGTCGTCGGTTTCGGCGACCTGAACTTTGCGGCGGACCTGGACCCGGCGCTGACCACCGTGCGGATCGACGGGCGGCGCATCGGCCAGATCGCGGCCGACTGCATCGTCGAGCGAGCCGCAGGACGGCGTCCGCCTGAGCTGATCGTCGATGTGGGCTTCACGATCGTTCGTCGGGCGAGCGCGTAGGGTCCGCGGCTCTCTTGGCGCGCCTCAATGGGCGTGCGCCGGGCCAGGCAGATGCGCGGGTTTGGGTTCGTCCTCGTGCTCGTGGTCGTCATGCGGCGCGACCCCTTCGCGGGATTTCCTGAGCCACATGCGTGCGAGCACCGGGTCTCGCGGGGCACCCATGCCGTTCTCATAGGCCCAACCCAGGGTACGTTGCGCCTGGGGATTGCCGGCCTCCGCCGCGCGCTTCAGCCAGTCCATGGCAGTCGGCAGGTCCCTGCGGACGCCACTGCCCGATGCATAGCTTGCGTACAGCTCGTATTGAGACTTCGCCGCGCATCGGTCGGCCCGGGTTGCGGTCAGCCGGTACCACCTGAACGCTTCGCGAGGGTTCCGCTCGACGCCCCCCAGGCCCTCCTTGTAGAAGTCGGCCACCATGCATTGCGCGATCACCGCGCCGCCATCGGCGGCGCGCTTGAACCAGTGGAACGATCTCGCGACGTCCTTGGGCGTTCGGCCACTTCCGTTGAAGTAGACGAAGCCCAGGTCGACCTGGGCCGGTACGTACCCGTGCCGCGCCGACCGTTCGAGATAGCTGGATGCCATGTCCAGATCCAGTGCCCGGCCGGTTCGGCCGCGGTAGTGGTTTGCGAGTTCATATTCCGCCTTCGCAAAGCCCTGAGCGGCGGACGAAGTGAAGAGCTCGAGCGCACGTTCCCTGTCCATCGGTACCCCGACGCCGCTGCTGTATCGCCGTGCCAGCTCGTATTGCGCTTCGGGATCATCCGATTGCGCGGCCGCGGAAGAACCAAGGACGGCGATGCAAAGCGCGAGGGCCGACGGAAGGAGGCGAGCGGCCTTCCTCGCACAGCGGCCTCGGCTCATTGGAAGGCCTGGGTGACGATGGCGGGTACGACGATCTCGCTCGCCGGGGTCAGCGAGATGGTCTTCGTCTGCCCCTTGGCGATGGTCGCGAGCACTGCCTGCGCATCGGCCAGCGAGCTCAGGCGCTGCGTGCGCAGGTACTCCGGAGGATGGAAGGTGCCTTTGTCCGCATGGACGGACTCGACGGGGCCGCCCTTGTAGGTGATGGTGGCCCCCAGGCCCGGACTGAACTGCGTGAAGCCATCGGGGATGTAGCCCTTGTAGACCGTGTCCTGCACATCGATGGCGACCTGCACATAGTACCCGCCCGGATCGTTCACGTACTGGTCTGTCGATGTCGTGATGCCGTTCGCCAGCAGGGGGAGCTTCGGATTCTTGTTCTGCGGGCCGACGAAACCCTGGATGATCTTCCCGTCGTCCAGGATCTTGGCCGACACGGAGGTCAGGCCGGCTTCGCGCCCGGGCTTGAAGGGACCCGAAGTCTCGATGCTCTTGTACGTCGCATTCGCGGCGTCGCTCGCTGCGTAGGAGACCACGGAGCGGCGCTTCTCCAGCTGATTGGAGAACTCGCCCGTGATGTTCACGCCGCCGACGGCCGGCGAGTCGAACGCCTTCGAGCGCATCGCATCGAGCATGGTCAGCGGGGCAGCCGCGTTCGCCGGGTCGCGGTTGTAGGCCTTCAGCGCCTGGTAGACCTCGACGATGGGAAACTGATTGGTGTGCTGCGGCGCCACGAAGTCCACATCGAGCGTGTTCTGCAGATAGCTGAAGCCATGCTGGAACGACAGGCGCAGCCAGCCGTTGGCGGGAGTCGGGCTGTTGAGGCCGTTGAAGCCGTAGCCCCCGTGGTAGCCAAAGATGTAGAACTTGCCGTCGTCCGGGTTCTTTACCTTGAACAGCATGTTGGTGCTGCCCGGCGTGTGGCCCGGCGACCAGATCACCATGATCTTCACGTTGCCGTAGTCGTACCACTTGTCGTATTCGTACGAATGGGAGATGCGTTCACGGATCACGGTCTCGCTGGCCGGCAGCGCCCCCGTGATGTTCCATGTGTTGCCCTGCAGGTCGGATGTGACGCCCACGGCATCTTCCTTCGACGCCCAGAGCGCGATCGGCTTGCCGGCGTTGTCCATCATCCTGAGCTGCTCGACGACCGTACCGTAATGGTCACTGTGTCCGTGCGTCAGCCAGATGTCGGTCACCGATCGCGGATCGACACCGACGAGCTCCATGTTCCTCCAGTACTGGTAGCCGCTGTTGGGCCATCCGGCATCGACCTTGATCACCTTGTCGTCCGACGGATCGTTGGGCGTGCCCATGTCGGCCTTGAGCAGATACGAGGCGACTTCGTTGTCGCCCACGTAGTACAGCGTGTTCTTCACCATCTCGAAGGGCTCGGTGCTGCGGGAGTAGGGTGCCGACGCGGGCGAGGTCGCATTGATCTTGTTGTAGGGCTGGCCGGAGACGGGATCGCTCCCCTTGTCGTCCAGCATGGTGCTGAGCGTGGGCACGTCCCACACCGGCTTGCCGTCCGTGGTCGATTGCGGCGTGAAGTACCAGATCGCGACCACCTTGGCCGTATCGGCCGCGAGGTAGTTGTTGTCGAAAAGCAGATAGGCGCTCTGGCGCGATGTGGTGCCGTAGTCGTAGCTGACGGTGACCGGAATCGAAGCGAAGTCGGAAACGGCGCTCTTCGCATAGTCGGCGGTGTTGACGTTGAACACCTTCACGTCGGGCGAGACCGCATAGGTCTCCTCGTAGCGCCTGATCGGCTGCGCATAGGGCCGGCCGGCCTGATCCGCCGTGAGGTTGCGGCCGTCGCCCACCGTGATGGTGGTGCTGGTCTTGTCGTAGACCCAGCCCGCCGCGACCATGGGACCCGGCGCGTTGTCGTTCCGGCTGACCGCCGCACCGTACTTCTTCAGATTGAACTGGGCGGCAGTCGATTTGCCCTTTGCGAGGATGACGTTGAAGATTGGCGTGGCGTCGGCCGGAACGGCCACCGCGGCAGCATCGCTGCCGGGGATCCAGTCCACCAGGTTGCCCGGCGCAAGGTTGGCGAGGAGGGCGGCCGTGTTCGCAGTGGGAACGGCGACCGAGAGGCTCCTTGCGCCGCTTTGCGTGAGCACCGGGATGCTCACGGTGTCGTTGCCCTTGTCGTCCGTTGTTGCGGCCGGCGTGCCGTACACCAGGCCCGCGGCCCTGAAGATCGGCGCTGCGGGTTGCGTCGGTGGGCCCTCGGGGCTGCCGCCTCCGCCTCCACCTCCGCCAGGGATCAAAAACCCTCCGCCGCCGCGCGAGTCGCTTCCGCCGCAGCCGAGCACCAGCATGGATGCGAGGAGCGCAGGAAAGATGCGCCGGTGATTCAGGACTGTCTTCATGATGGATCTCCGATGTCTACTGGCTTCAAAGGTGTTGCAAGGAGCCATCGGGGTTGCGTCGATAGCGCTTGAGCATCTCGTCCCACATCTTTCGGGCCTGGCCCGGATGCCACGCATGGCCGATGTCCGAGGTGATCTGCCAGCGGTACTCCGCGCGTCCGCTGTTCCAGATCTCGGTCGTGCGCCGCCCGTCGATCGCGATGGCTGGCGAGGAGAAGTTCTGGTTGACGGTTTCACGCCAGAACGTCCTCGCGGCCGTTTCGCCTGCCGTGCCTCCGGGAAATTCCGTCGGCAGCTCCTGCTCCCCTCGGCATTGCCAGACCGGCAGCGCGATGTCGGTTCGCACAATGGGGTTCGTATAGCTGGCGGCCGAGAGGTGCCCCGAGTAGCAAGGCGCGATGGCTGCGAACAGCTGCGGGTACTGGACCGCGATGCGGTTTGTGAGCGCGGTGCCCTGCGACGATCCATTCAGGAAGACGCGGCCATCGTCGATCTGGTAGGTGCTCTTCATCTCTGCGAGAAGGTCGAGGAAGAACTGGACGTCCGGATTGTCCGCATCGATCGATGTCGTCCAGGTCGCCTTGAGACCATGCGGATACACCACGATGAAGCCTGCGTCGCGCGCCACGTCGTGCCACTCCGAGATCTGCGCCTGGAAGCGAGCGGACCCGTTGCGGCCGTGAAACGAGAACAGGAGCGGGAGCTTCTTTCCTTCCGCAACCAGCTTCTGATATTGCGGAGGGACGTACGTCAACCAGCGCCGCGGCTCGCCGGGACGCAGGCTCTTGATCGTTTCGGTGAGCCCCATGTCCGCGATGCTTTTTTCCGCATGCAGCGTTCCGTTGTAGGACTTGTTGTCCGGGAAGCGCACCACCTTGCCGAACAGCTCTTCCCACACCAGCCTGGAGATCGCGACCGATTCCGCCGGGCGGTCGAGCCGTGACAGCCTGACCTGCTGGACCGGGTTGTCCTTCACGAAATCCGTCGCTGTCGGAAAGCCGCCCACCACCTGCTGGTTCTGCGAGTCCGTTCCGTTCGCCTGCCGCCAGAAGCCCATCTGCTTGGCAAATGGATCGGCGCCGCACTGGAATTGCCAGACGGCCATGGCGGTCTTGGGCAGACTTTCCGCGGCGAGATTGAGCGTTGCCGGTTCGGCGGCGGCGCCGAACGACGCGACGCCGGTGGCCATGACCCCGAGTTCGCGCATGGCGAGCTCTTGCGCCATGACACCGCCGGACCCCGCGCCGGTCAGGAAAGTCGACATCGTCGATGGAAGCCCGTAGCGCGTACGCACGGCTGCCGCTGCTGCGACGATGAAAGCATGATCGTCGGATCGGGTCGTGTCCTTGGCCGTGTTCCAGCCACTTGGCTTGGCCACCGGAAAGATGGCGATAAAGCCTTTCTCTTCCGCGAGCGTGGGCCAGCCGGTGAGGCGGGCGTTGTCCTCGGCGGATTGCCCCGTCCGATGCAACGAGACGACCACCTCCACACCTCGAGCATCCTGATCGCGGAGGGACGCGACCTCACGGGGCGCGTACTCGTAGTACTGCCGGTCCTCGCCATTGACCTTGATCGTCTGCAGGACCAGCGGGAGTGCTGCCGGCGAGGGGGTAGCTGCAGCGTTCGGCGGGGCGGCGCAGTCGTCGGTCACCGTCGCCTGGGCTGGCGGAGGGGGAGCGGGGGCAGGAAGGAAAGCGTATCCATTCGACCCGCCACCGCCGCATCCTGCGACCACGACCGATGCAGCCGCGAGCATCGTGAATTTCTTCATTCCTGTCTCCTGTTGGTTGCCCGCAGCCCATGCGGGAAGTTATCGTTAACAAAATGAATTGTTAGCGCAACCAAATTGATCGCTCATTCGGATAAACCCGGCAGCTTGGGGATCCTTTCCCAGTGAAAGCGAGAGTTGAATGCCGCGCGTTGCGCCCGCGAAGCAGGTTGGGGTTAACCCCAAAAGAGAACTCAAATGTTAACGTTAACATTGGAGCGTGTAGATCGCATGGCTTGCGCCGCGCGAGGTTCTCCTGTCAGGCACATTTCCGCTCCGTCTGGAGCCATCTTCATGAACCCTCAAGAACTCAAATCCATCATGGGCTCCGGCCTGCTCTCGTTCCCGTTGACCGACTTCGACGCGAACGGCGACTTCAACAAAAGCGGCTACGAGAAGCGCCTCGAGTGGCTTGCTCCCTACGGCGCAAGCGCGCTGTTCGCGGCCGGCGGCACGGGTGAGTTCTTCTCGCTGACGGGCGACGAGTACCCCGGCATCATCAAGACCGCGGTCGACACCTGCCGCGGCGTGGTGCCGATCATCGCGGGCGCCGGTGGCCCCACGCGCTTTGCCATCCAGTGCGCGCAAGAAGCCGAGAAGGCCGGCGCGCACGGCATCTTGCTGCTGCCCCACTACCTGACCGAAGCCGGCCAGGAAGGCCTGGCCGCGCACGTCGAGGCCGTCTGCAAGAGCGTGAAGTTCGGCGTCATCGTCTACAACCGCGCCACCAGCCGCCTCAAGCCCGAAACGCTGGCCGGCCTGGCTGAACGCAACCCGAACCTCGTCGGCTTCAAGGACGGCATCGGCGACATCGAAGCCATGGTTGCCATCTACCAGAAGATGGGCGACCGCTTTGCCTACCTGGGCGGCCTGCCCACGGCAGAAGTCTATGCAGCGGCCTACAAGGCCATGGGCACGCCGGTGTATTCGTCGGCGGTCTTCAACTTCATTCCAAAGACCGCCGTGCAGTTCTATGAAGCCGTGCGCGACGACGACATGGCCACCCAGCATCGCCTGCTGAAGAACTTCTTCATGCCCTACCTCGAGCTGCGCAACATCACGCCTGGCTATGCAGTGAGCATCGTCAAGGCCGGCGCCAAGATCGTCGGCCACGACGCGGGCCCGGTGCGCGCACCGCTGACCGACCTGAAGCCTGCCGAGATGGAGAAGCTCAAGGCGCTCATCGACGCTCTCGGCCCGCAGTAATCCTCGCTTTACCTATTCCAACGGAGACATCATGAAAAAGCTCTTGATTGCATTGGCCTGGTCGCTTTCGGTGGGCGCTTTCGCGCAAGGGACGAACTGGCCTGAAAAGCCGGTGACCATCGTCGTGCCTTTCCCGGCCGGCGGATCGACCGACATGGTGGCACGCGCGATGGCATTGCAGATGCAGACCAAGCTCGGGCAGACCTTTCTCGTCGACAACAAGCCAGGCGCCACGGGAACGATCGGCGCCGGTTTCGTGAAGCGCGCGGCACCGGACGGCTACACCTTGCTGGTCTCTTCGCTCGGTGCCTTCGTCGTGACGCCGCATCTGCAAAAGAGCGTGCCGTACGACGCGACCAAGGATTTCGACTACATCAGCGTCCCGGTCCAGGCGCCCAACGTGCTGGTGGCCAGCCCCGGGCAGAAGGCGCGGACCGTGGCCGAGGTGATCGCCGAGCTGAAGGCGAGCCCCGGCAAGGTGAGTTTCGCGAGTTCGGGCAATGGTTCGTCGGACCACCTGTCCGCCGAGGTCTTCTGGCAGCAGACGCAGACCGAGGGGCTCCACATTCCCTACAAGGGCGGCGCGCCTGCGATCAACGACCTGCTGGGCAACCAGGTGAACTTCTCGTTCCAGAACGTCAATGCCGTGCTCCAGCACATCAAGGCCGGCAAGCTCCACGCCATCGCCGTGACCGGCGACAAGCGCTCCCCCGTCCTGCCCAACGTGCCGACGCTGGCCGAGGCCGGAGTGAAGGGGGCGGAGGTCTATTCCTGGCAGGGGCTTGCGGCGCCGAAGGGCTTGCCGCCGGCCGTCAAGGACAAGCTGGCCGCTGCCGCCATCGCCGCCATCAACGACCCTGAGGTGAAGCAGCGGATGGTGGAGCAGGGCCTCGAGATCGTCGCCAGCACTCCGGCCGAGTTCACCGCCTTCCAGGCCCGGGAGTGGGCGCGCTGGAAGACGCTCATAGAGGCGCGCAAGATCACCGCCGATTGACAGCCACAGGTCCGCTCGGCGGACCTTTCTTCATCACCGTTTTCGAGCACATGACGACATCTCCTTCTTCCTCTCTTTTGTCCGCTGCCCCTGTCGTCACCGGCATGCGCGTGGTTCCCGTCGCGGGCCATGACAGCATGCTGATGAACCTGAGCGGTGCGCATGGCCCGTTCTTTACGCGCAACCTGCTGATCCTGACCGACAGCGCCGGCAACACCGGCGTCGGCGAAGTGCCCGGCGGCGAAAAAATCCGCCAGACACTCGAAGATGCATGCGGCCTCATCGTGGGCCAGCCCATCGGCCGCCACAACGCAGTGCTCAACAACATGCGCAGCGCCTTCGCCAACCGCGACAGCGGAGGGCGCGGGCAGCAGACCTTCGACCTGCGCGTG
>NZ_JAVDUZ010000017.1:0-61661 GCF_031456585.1 Variovorax sp. 3319 | reverse complement strand
CACGCGCACCCTGGGCGAGGTCCTGCGCCAGGGCATGGCCAGCGATGCCGAGGGCTTCCAGAAGCATTGGAAGCGTGTGATCGACGCCTGCGAGCGCGCAGGCTATCCCCTGTCGCAGGAAGCAGTGCAGAGCCTCTACGACGTGATCGACCTGGCGCCAACCACCGCCTCCAGCATCCGCAAGACCTTCACCAGCCGCCTGGATCTGTGGCTCAACCCGATGATCGATGCGGCCACCTCGGCCAACGATTTCGACCTGAGGGAACTGCGCAAGCGGCCGATGTCGATCTATGTGCAGATCAATCCCGACAACATCGCCCGGCTGCAGCCGCTCCTGAACCTGTTCTTCCAGCAGGCGATCGGCCTGCAGACGCGCGAACTGCCCGAAAGCAATCCGCAGCTTCGCCACCAGGTGCTCCTGATGCTCGACGAATTTCCGGCGCTCGGGCGCATTCCGGTGATCGCCGACTCCACGGCCTTCCTCCCCGGCTACAACGTGCGCACCGTGGTCATCGTCCAGTCCCATTCGCAGCTGGTCGAGACATACGGGGTGGAGGGCGCGAAGTCGCTTCGTAAGATGCTGGCCGCGCGCATCGTGTTCCCGCCCAAGGAGTACGAAGACGCCGAGGCCATCTCGCGCGAACTCGGCACCTGCACGGTCCGCCAGAAGAACGTCAGCCGTCCGATGTGGGGCGGCGCAGGCAGGGAGCCGACCGTGAGCATCAGCGAGCAGCCGCGCCGCCTGCTGCTGCCCCAGGAGGTCAAGGAGCTCGGGCCGGAGCGGATGATCCTGTTCTACGAAGGCCTGCGGCCGGTGCTGGCGCACCGCATCCTCTACTTTCGCGACAGGTTCTTCGCCCGACGCGAGCTACCGCCGCCGCGGGTGCCGAAGCTGCGCGTGGCCAAGTCCGGCCGCCCTGTCGCCACCGCGCCCGCCGCGGCGCCCGATGACAGGGAGGGCGCAACCGAAACGGAGCCCGGATCGGTCGCGAACGCCACGCCGGAGGACGCCGGCTCCGCGCGGACCACCAGGCGGGCCGCGACCAATGCCGCTGATGTACTGAATGGCGACCTGAGGCTGGACGACTTCTCGTTCGACTTCGACGATGTCGAGATTCCGACCGAGAAGCTCAGCGACGAGGACATGAAGCGCCACGTCGACGAGTTCATGGCGCGAATCCTCGACTGATGGCAAACGAGCAACCCGGATAGCCCACGTCAAAGGAGCCACCAATGTCCGCAGACCATCTTCCCGAAGACCAAGCGCCGAACGGCACCGTGACCGCCGCCGCGCGGAAGGATGTCGGCTCTGTGCGGGGAGATGCGCCCCGTGCGGGACACCACCACGCCCGGGTGCCCAGTGCCATCGAACGCCACTACCTGCGCATCGGCAATCGCTACTTCTTCCCCAACCGCACGCCCGCTTTCATCGACGACGGCGACCGGCTTCGCGTGAAGACCGAAAACCGCGAGGTGCTGCACAGCGTCGTGGCGATCGCCGAATCGCGCCGCTGGCGGGTGGTCGATCTCAGGGGCACCAACTCCTTTCGCCAGGGCATGTGGCGCGAAGCCGCGCTGCGAGGCATCGAGTCACAAGGCTACGAGCCGACGGCGGCTGAAATTCGCGAGGTGCAGCGTGCACTGAGAAAAAGCGGGCTGTCGTCGCACGAAACCGTACAGGGTCCGAAACAGACATTGCGGGACCGCGACGTGGCGCCCGTCGACGGAGGCACGGCGCTTGCCGAAGCCAACCCAGATGCTGGCCAACCTCCGCTTGGCGACGGACCGCAAGCCCGCCAGCGCACAGGGGCGAGACCGCCTGTCCGCGGGATTCTCTTGGCCGCCGCCGCCGCGCCGTATCGATTCGACCCGGCCCAGCGCATGTCGTTCTACGTGACGGTTCGCACGGAGATCGGGGATCGCACTATCTGGGGTGCGGACCTCGAGCGGGCGCTCGCAGAGTCGGCATCGCAACCTCGCATCGGCGACCAAGTGGTGCTCGCGCCGCTCGGCACCCGTCCGGTCAACGTCCGCGTGGCGGCCCGCAATGCGGAAGGTGAACTGGTCGGCGAAAAGAAAATTCTCGCGCAGCGTGCCTGGTGGAGCATTGAGACGTCCGACCACCTTCGCATGATGGAACAGATCGCCATGCACATTCGCGGGGGGAAATCGCTGTCCGATGCACCTCGGCAACAGCACCCGGAACTGACCACGGCCGCGGCGACTCTCAAGCTGGCTGAGCAGTACGCAGAGCGCGTGACCAGCGATCGAGCGTCCCAGCAGCGCCTCATGCAGCTGATTCGCGATCGGATGGCCGAGGCTCTGGTCCAAGGCCGCTCGATCCACCTTCCGGATCGCGGCCCGCACCCCGCGCGCAAGCATGCACGCCAACACACGGCGCGGAGCCGCGAGGGCTTGAACCATGAGCGTGTATAGACATCATCGGAAAGCATTTCAAGGATTGCGGCACTTGCGCTGTGCGCTCCTCCCTCCGGTTTTGCGCTGTCGCGCGACATCATTCGAGGCGCCCTCCCGATCAATCCCGGCGCGACGAGCGAGGCGAGGCGGTCTACTCCACTGCCACTTCCCGGTCGGGCAACAGGCGCCGGGGAGCGCGAACGCGCTAGAGCCTCATCAAGTCCATCGAGGCGACGCAATCGACATTCGGGCTGGCCGTTCCAACCTCACGCCTGGACTGCAGAGCGTCACGCAGCGAAGGCGCAGCGCTGTACCCAATGCGCCACGCAAGCCGCATCGCGCGGCGCGGCGCGGCGGCGTCTGGCCGGTCTCATGTGGCTCGCTCGAAGCACTGAAATGGGTCGGTCTGTTGCTCATGACGGGAGATCACGTCAACAAGTACCTGCTGGCCGAAGCAAGCCAGACGCTCTACGCACTGGGCCGCATGGTGATGCCGCTGTTCGGTTTCGTGCTCATGGCGAACCTGTCACGCCCCGGTGCGCTTGAGAGCGGCATGCACCTGCGGGTCATGAAGCGACTGGCAGTCTTTGCACTGCTAGCGACACCGGCTTTCGTTCATTTGGTCGGCTGGTGGCCTTTGAACATCCTTGCCACCCTCTTGCTGGCAACGCTGATTGTCTGGCTGCTCGAGCGGGACAGTTGGATCGCGCGCTGCAGTGCCTTGATCGCCTTTATCGTTGGCGGCGCGGTGGTGGAGTTCTGGTGGCCTGCGCTACTCTACTGCATTGGCTCCTGGGCGTTCATTCGCAGGCCCAGCGGGCTGCGGATGCTGTGGTGGGCTTCGGCGACGGGGTCCCTCGCGGCGGTCAACGGCAACTTCGCGGCGATGGCCGCCCTGCTCTTGATCTGGGGCGCGCGCCAGGTAGAGATTCCATGCGCGCGCGGCCGATGGGTTTTCTACGCGTTCTATCCAATCCACCTGTCTCTGATCGCGTTGATATTGATTGCCGTCAAAAATTGACTTGGCCTGAGAAGTGAATGCATGTCTTCGGACGTACGCCGCTGATTCCTTCCATTGGTGTGTAGCAGCACCTCCTTCCGCGATCGAGAGATGCGCCGAGGAGCGAGGAATCACGGCAGACTGCTCACCCATTGGAAGGATGCTCATGCGTCGATCCGAGTCGTACGTCGGGCGCATGCGAGACGCTTTTCTCGCGACGACCTCAGCGAACCAAAGGCATCTTCATTTCGACCTAAGCGGTGAACGGAGCCCCGCACCAAGAGCGTCATTCGAAAACGACCCAGCGCAGCGCTCATAGTCGTTCCGGCAGCGCGAACTGGCGATTGCGCCGGAATTACTCCGGGTTGTACAAGGCAGATTGGATGTTCGGCCGCCCGCCCCAGCGAGGAACCACTCCCAACTTGTGCGTCAAAGCACGTTCGCCCGGCTCACCGAGACGGCCGGTACGACGCGTATTCCAATCACCCAAGGAGACGACGTCATTCCCATGCTCATCACGTTTGGCCGGCTAGACTTGAATTTAGTCCCTTCTACTGCAGTTGCAGTAAGTCCATTGCAGTTCGGCAAATCCGCCGCAGTTCTTTCCTTCTTGTCCGGAGGAGAGAACGAAATGTCGAGCGACGATAGAGATTGGCACAAGGACTGGTGGCGCCGCAAAACAGGCTACGTGGAGCGCAGCGCCTTTCGGATGTCCGCAACGGAAGCGGTTTTGCGGCGGCAACGTGCGACGCAGCGACGCAGGTGGTTTGTCACGGTGCTTGTCGCCGCGTCAGCACTCATCGTGCTCATTGTTTGGCAGTAGATTGCCGTCCCGCGCCGTATAACCCCGTTTCAAGTTCGAACATCGTACGGGCTGCGGGTTCACCCCCCAAGGGTGCCAAGCGGCATGTATACGTCGCGCTGTTTTTCGAGTTTCCTTCCAGGGGAAGCTAGTCGGCCCTCATGTCTGGCAGGTGTGCGATCGAAGGGGAGACATCGACTGCACGGCGGTCATGGCGCGGCGCTTCTCGCATTCCATCGCGCATGCCGTCTCGGACCGCATAGCGCAGCGTCAGGTACAGGAAAAGGAAGAAGAATGCAGTCCCGATGACGGCCGCGACCGTTTGTGCGATGAGGAACTGACTGTCGACGAGATGCATGGGCTGTGGGCCTTGAAGAAGCTCGGGGTGCATGGATGTTTGCTCAGGGAACAGCTGGATGTTCGCGCTTCTTGTCCACCGCCGCCGTCCTGCACTTTGAGGATTGTTAGAACGCAACGGTTCTCGTAGACGTCGAGATTTCCCGTGCGATCACCGGCCTCGGGGTTCTCGCGACGCATCCACGGAACGCTCCGCCGCAGGGTTTCCGACCTGCTTCCTCCAGCGCCCGGCCACGCGTTGTGCTTCGGTTTGTACGTCGGGCATTCGGGCAATCAGATCATTTACGCGCTCGGCAAGATCTGCCTCGTCCTGTCTTCGGAGCACATCCGCTGTTGCGCGCCAATCCGCGACGACCTCCCGCCGGGTGCTCCGCATCTTTTCCTCGCCCTCATCCGAGGTGCGCCGCCCTGAGCGGAGGACCTGGTGCACGCTCTCCAGCTTGGCGCGCATGAAGGTCGAGGTCTTCGGTGCTCGGGGCCCGCTCTGTTCGCGCATGGGCAACTCTTGGAATGCCCTGAGCGCCATCAGCCGACGATGGATGGGGTCCTTGTAGGGCTTGCGGATCTGCCCGCGCAACTGACGCGGCGTCGCGTTAGCCGCCACGCCCTGCTCCCGCATGAGCGCAGCAAACTGCTCGCGCCATTGCCGCAGCGTCTCCTTGCGGATGTAGAGGCGCTTGCCGGGCTCGAACTCGTGCTCGCACTTGACCACCAGGTGCACATGCGGGTGCGGCTGGTCGGTGTGCAGCACCATGGCGTAGCGATGCTGCAGCGAGAAGTTCTCGCGCGCAAAGACACGCGCCGCGGCCAGCACCTTGTCCGGCGGCGTGCCGGCGGGCATGGAGAGCACGACGTTGTGGACCAGCTTCGCACGGGTGTCCTTCTGACCCTGGGCGGGCCTGGGCTTGTACTGGCTTCTGCAAAGTTCCAGCTGCCAGTCCACCGTGATCTCCCTGGCTGCACCCCGGCCCTGCGGCGTCAGCCCCTCATCGGTTTCGATCGGCAGCTTGCCGTGGCGGCCGATGTAGCGCAGGTGCGCCTCGACGCCGCCGATGTCCCGTCCGCCGCCGGAGACCTTCACCATCACCTCGGGCGTGCGCCCCACCGTGCGCTGGATCTGCGCGATCTGATCGGCGCCGAAGCGCAGCTGGCCGGCCGGTCCCCGCCGGCCGTAGCTCACGATGTCCAGCGTCATGTCGCGCGGCGCACCGGTGGCGCCGCGGCTGTTTCGGCCCAAGCGCACCGTCTGGTCAGGCATGGCGGCTCCCTTCGCCGGTTTCCCAGCTGAGGAGGTTGCGGCGCACCAGGGCGGCTGTGGCTGCGCGTGCCACCTCGACTTCCTGCCGGACCCGCGCGATCGTTTCGCTCAGGTCCGAGACCGGCTGAGACAAAGTGTTCGGCATGCCGAACACTCGAAGCTGCCGTTGCAACGCGCCCAGCTGGGTGGCAGTCGCTTTGATTTGGTCGACTTCGTTCGGCGGCAGCACGGCCGCGTCACGGACGTGGTTGTGGATCAGTAAGGTCAGGTAGCTGGCTGTCTTCATCCCACGGGCACGCGCGCGCCTTGCTGCCAGCGCGCGATCGCCTTGGCGAAGCCGCAGCGTGATGCGTTCCGTCACGCCAGCGCCGCTTTCCGGTTCGTTGGGGGACCGCTGTCCGGCCGGGCCCGGCGAGATCTCGCCGTGGGTCTTGAGCACTTCGTCGACCATCTTTGCGAGCAGTCCCGACGCACTGAGGTGATGCCGCGCGGCCAGCGCGGCGAAGCGCGCCTTCTTATCAGGCGACACCCGGGTCCCTATCACGCGGCTGGGTCGAGAGGTGTTGGTCATTGCAACGCCGTGGCCGTAAACAATGTCTGACGTCAGTCTATCCTGCCCTCAACACCGCACAAGGACTTTGACCCAGGAATTCCAGCGTCGAACTCCCCTCGCAGTTAAGCCGCTCCCGGAGCGTTGCGGTCGATCGGCAGTTCGGACCCTCCATCGATGTTCGGCATGCCGAACATCGATGGAGCGAACTGGCACGCTCCAGTGGCAGCGAATTCACGAGCACACCTCCAACTCAGTCTGCGCTCATAGCCGCACAAAGGGCTTCGCCCTCGCAGCTTCGACATCGTCCACAGGCATGACGCGATCCCCGGGCCGGCCTTTAGTATCCAGCCATGACGATCGTCGAACGCCTCGCAGCGCTGGCCCTCGCGCTGGCATCAGTGGCCGCACAGGCCGCCGGAGAAGGAACCTCTTTCTCCCGCTGGGAGGTGCCTGCGCGCGACTTTGAGCATGACGCCACGCGGCGTGTGGGCGCGGAAACGCTAAGGGCAGAATACGGCAACACCAGCCCGTCATTCCCCTTTGACATTCGACTTTCCACGGGATCACCCGCTATGGATATCCCGTTCGTTCGCCTCTTCTCTGCCGCAGAACAATGAATAGACGTTCCGGATCCCGCTTCAAGACTGCTGTCTGGACTTTCCTTCTAACCGTGGTTGCCACGCTGGTGGCGCTCAATTTCACGGCAGGAGAAAAGAAGCTCAACGAGCAGATCAAGCGCGAGTACAGCCTGGACGATGCGCAGTATCAGCGCGCACTCGGAGTGCTGCTCGGTCCGGCCATTCTGGAGGGCAACCGCTTTGAGGCGCTCTACAACGGTGACCGCATTTTTCCACCGATGCTCGAGGCCATCAGGGGCGCGAAGCAGAGCATCACATTCGAGACCTATATCTACTGGTCGGGCGACATCGGAAAGGCCTTCGCCGACGCACTCGCCGAGCGCGCGAAGGCCGGCGTCAGAGTGCATCTGTTGCTCGACTGGGTGGGCAGCGGCAAGATCGACGAGAAGTTCCTTCAAGAAATGGAAGCCTCGGGGGTCCAGATCCGAAAGTTTCACAAGCCGGCCTGGTACGACATTGCGCGCGTAAACAACCGGACCCATCGCAAGCTGCTTGTGATCGACGGCCACACCGGCTTCACAGGGGGAGTGGGTATTGCGCCTAAGTGGACAGGCGACGCGCAAGACGCGGAACACTGGCGCGACTCGCACTTCAAAGTCCAAGGGCCGGTGGTCGCTCAGATGCAGGCGGTCTTCATGGACAACTGGGTCAAGGCGTCGGGCGATGTGCTTCACGGAGAAGCATATTTCCCCGCACTCACGACCGCCGGCAATGGACGCGCACAGGTGTTTAGCAGTTCGCCTTCCGGTGGCAGCGAAGGCGTGCATCTGATGTACCTACTGTCGATCACAGCGGCGGCCAAGAACATTGACCTCGCGAGTGCCTATTTTGTGCCCGACGATCTCACCGTTGGAGCGCTAGTCGCTGCTATGAAGCGCGGCGTGCGCGTCCGCATTATCGTGCCGGGGCCGATCATCGATTCGCAGACCGTACGCGGCGCCTCGCGCGCGAGCTGGGAACCGCTTCTCGAAGCCGGTGCTGAAGTCCACGAGTACCAGCCAACGATGTTCCATGTCAAGGTGTTCACCGTAGACGGTTTGCTTACCTCTGTCGGCTCGACGAACTTCGACAATCGCTCATTTCGGCTCAACGACGAAGCTAACCTCAATATTTACGATGCGGAGTTCACTGCCGCGCAGACGAGGCAGTTTGAAGCCGACCTGCAGCAGTCGAAACGCGTCACCCTCGAAAGTTGGCGCGTCCGGCCACTTTCTGAAAAGATCATGGAGTTTTTTGCTTCCCTGCTAGCGGCTCAGCTGTAGCGAACGTCGGTCTCGAGGCTCGTTTCAAGAGTCCAACGTCGAGGCTTGAGCCAGTCGGCCGTGCAGCCATCCCGCACGTCTTTCTCCGCATGGGAGCCATACGAGTTCGGGTGGCCTCCCCCAGAACAACCTGCCCGCCGTGATGAAGAGGGTGTCGGCACGTAGCAGGCACGCGTGACCGACGTCGAACGTCGGCTATCAAGCAAGACCTAGGACGGATTCCGGCCCGTGGCTACCGGTCTGTTGATTGCCACCGAAATTGGCCCGGCTATGGAGTGAACCCCATTGACTGGACCACCGGGGTCGTCAGAACTCAGCTGGCTGCTGAGCGAGTTGGGATTCGAATTCGCTCGGTGGGAGGTAACCGAGTGCCGAGTGAAGCCGCTTGGCGTTGTAGACCTCTTCGATGAACCGGGGCAGCCGCATTGCAACGTCTGCGAAGGTCTCGTAGCCGGCGCGCTGCGGCCTTGCCCTCGGAGTGGCCAACGTACATGCAATTCACATCGCCAAGGGGCCCCCAACGAACGTTTGGTTTGCCGGTTGCGGCATCGCTCCTACGTATGTAGGTGAGAAACGGAGAGCGCCATATCGGACACTCGGCCGGTTTGTCGAAGGAGTGATATGTCCGTGAAAATAATGTCTTCATGCATGCGAGTAAGTTGCCGACGCCAGAGGCTTGGGCCGAGGCGATTAAGGCAGTAGGTTTTGAGCTCGATATCGATCCTGAATTCAGTTGGAACGAGTTCGAAGGCTTTCTGCCTGCCAAGTACAAGGGCCGAGATGCGGGCTTCGAACTCTACAAAGAAGATTTCGATCTCTCAGAGCTAACGGACAGTGAGCGCGCCGATCCGGGAGATCGCCCGTTGTTGGTAACCCTGATCACTCATTCCGACATGCGCGAATACATGTCGTCCATGATTGCGGCGGCCGTGCTCTGCGTGATTGCTGATGGAAAGCTCGCTGAGGGCGGGGAGCCGCCTTTCATAGCGGCTGAGGCGAATATCGAGTGGGCGCGAAGCTCCATCCCCGCAGTCGAAAAGTTGATGGCCCATGACGGTTTCGGCGAGGAAGGTCAACTTCCGGCCCGGCATCAGAGGTCAAGTGCGAAAGGCGCTGTTGAGGCGATAGCAGTTGGTCAGGCCCATGCCGGGCAGGCGCGGCTTGCAATCGAGGGCGCGGCCCTTGTCGGGGGGCAGACAACCTTTGCTTCAGCAGGACGCGGCGGAAGCCCTGGCAGTCGGAGTCTCGGCACGGTACGTGCGGAGTCATCTTGAGCGGCCGGCCCCTATCCAGGCCGCTAGTCGAAAATCGCTTGTGGGCGCATGCGTTCGCTGCGTCGTGGAATGCGGCAGGCTCGTGCGTGGCTCGCCCAGTGCATCGGTTGGGTGATTGCAAGCCGATGTAGTGCGCCAAATTCGCGCCTGAACTGACTAGACGATCAGTCCCACCACACGTCCCGCATCGGCAGTTTCGCTGCGCAGTGACGCGCAAGCATTCCTTGTGGATATGGAGGCACGTGATCAACCTTGACGGTTTCCAAGACGCTCAGCTGTCGCATTAGCTCTGCGAAAGACGGAGCGTGAAATTCGCCCGCCCATTCGTTCAAGGACGCCTGCATTTCCCCGTCGATCGTCCTGAGCCGTGGGTGAAGCAGAATCAAATCGGTGCTGTGGTCCGTGTACTTGCCCACGATGATGGCTTGGTCATACAGGCCAGTCCGCGGGCCGTTGTCCTGACCGACGCCAAAGGCAAAGAATGGACTGTCGTCGATATAGGGTGCAATTTCTCGCATTTGGGCCCAGTACGCGGGCTCAAGGTCTCTGAAAAACCCCACCTCATCCAGCTCGAGCATCCCAACGGATCCACCCCAATGATGTGGATTGAACCTTTGCGGTGCGACTGGCTGCGTTTTGTACGCGATCCAGAAGTCTTTGTACGACTTCGGCAATTCGACATTCAACCGACTTTCGAGTCGCGCGAGATCGCTTCTAACTTGGATCTCAGGCATGCCTGCGGGGCCGTTGGCGCTCTGCCACCCGAGGACGGTCTCATGATCGCTTTCCACGGCCCCCTCCTCCCTGGCTCTATCGAAAGCAGATCTGCGCCAGCAATCCATAAAAGCCACCCAGTCGGCGGGAGTGCCGGCATAAGCAGAGTGCTTTTTGCGCAGATCGATCGCAGTCATATGGGTTTCAACTTTCGATTTGGCGCCAACTTCATCGCCGCATCCTGATAGAAGCACGATTCCGGAGACGAAGAAAATGCTTTGGACGAAGCTGAAGCGGGCAAAAAATGGCCCCATAGGCAGTTAGCCTTCCAAGGTAGACGAGCGATGCTACTCAGGATGGGTTTCCCGTGAGCCACTGCAGTTGCAGGAGCAGCACACGCCTCGACGGCGCCTGTCGACAAACGGGCGCGAGTGTGCAGGTCGACGGGTACGGCGCCGGAATCGAAATCCCGGCACATGGGCCGTTTGGAGCGGCCGTCGTGTGCAGCCGCATTAGCGCCGCTTTGACGTGCAACTCGCGGGAATGCGTCGGACGCGGATGAAGCGCACAGGAGCACCGAACCCAGACTCGGCCAATGCGACAAGATGGAACGGCGTCACAACGTTGACTTGACGGAGCTCGTCTCCAACCTCAAAAGTGGCTGAGGCGAGGTCTCCCTACGGATTAACTCTACTGAAGCCGGCATTGTTGGCCGCGCCGCCGTTGTAGATGCAGGTGCCGAAGACAAAAGCCAAAGCATATGCACTCCTGTCCGCACGCCCCGGTAAATCTGGCTCGACTTTCCGTCGGCGCCAACAATCCGCGTTCAATGGCCGGCCATCTGGCCGTCTGAGATGGAGCCGAGAAGCTGCTGCAACGTGGCCAGCAGTTTCGAAAGATCGGCTGGCTTCGAAAAATGTCCGTCGAAGCCGGCTTCCCTGGCCTTGGTCCTGTCCCCCTGCTGTCCATAGCCGCTGAGCGCTAGCAGTGCCATTCCGCTCAGGCGATCGTCGGCGCGCACCCGGCTTGCAAGCTCGTAGCCGCTCATTCCGGGGAGGCCAAGATCAAAAATCCCACCATCCACGCTTTCGCGGTCCAGCAACTCCAGCGCGTCCTCCGCGTTGCCGGCCGTCAGCACCTGATGACCCTCAAGGAGGAACCATTCCGCCAGCGATCCGAGGGCATCCGCGTTGTCGTCCACGAGCAGCAGGCGCAGCGTCCTGGCGAACGGCGCATGCTCTGGGGCGGCCACGTCCGGACGGCTCGATGCCGTGGACAGGGGCAATCTCACAGTGAACGTGCTACCTCGGCCCGTGCCGGCGCTTTCCACCTCGATGCTCCCACCGTGCAGCTGCGTCAGGCTTCGCGCGATGGCCAGCCCCAGACCCAGCCCGCCGCCGGCGCGCTGAAGCTGTTGCTCGGCCTGGACAAAACGCTCGAAGACGTGGGGAAGCAGGTCGGGCGCGATGCCGGCGCCTTCGTCTGCCACGACCAGCTCGGCGTCGGTGGCTCCCGTTCGAAGCGTCACCGCGATGCGCTGGGCGGCCGTTGTGAACTTCGCGGCGTTGTTCAGCAGATTGCCGACGATTTGCGCAAGCCGAAGGGGATCCCCGACAACGGGGACGGGCTCCGCAGGCAATGAAATCGAGGGCATCTCTGCCTTGGTCTGCAGGGCGGGCAGCGTGAGTTCAATGGCCTTGGCCACGATGTCGCGCATGTCGAGTGGCTCGGGTCGCAAGACGATCTTTCCTGAGACGATGCGTGAAATGTCCAGCAAGTCGTCCACGAGCCGCGACAAGTGCGTTACCTGCCGCTCGATGATCTGCCGTTCCCGCGGGAAAGCTTGGTCGTCCTTGCGTTTGATCAAGCTCAGCGCCAAGGAGATCGGAGCCAGCGGGTTGCGAAGCTCGTGTCCCAGCATCGCGAGGAATTCGTCCTTGGCCCTGCTGGCCACCTCGGCACGGTTCTGCGCGCTGCGCGCGTCCGCGAGCAAGCGCACGTTGTCGAGCGCCAGCGCGGCACGCTGCGCCAGTTCCCCGATGAGCGCTCCGTCCGCGAGCGTCAACCGGCGTCTGGACGTGTCCTGCAGGACAGCCATGGCGCCGATGGTGCGGCCACGTGCGACCAAAGGAACGACGCATGCGGCTGTGATGCCGAAAGCCTGCGCAAACTCCCGAAACTGCGGATCCAGGTCCTCAACGGCGTTCGGCTCGTCGAAGTTCCGGACGTACGTCCGGCCGGTGGCGATCGCCCACGGAAACGAGCTCTGCGTCGTGGCTGACGCGGTGCGGTTGCTCACCAGGCTGGCAATCTCCGCACTGCGCGCCGGATCGGAGTGGTGCGTGAGCTTGCGCTCGAGCACGCCGTCCTCATTGAGCAGGTCAATGCGGCAAAGGTCGCCTACGCCCGGCACGATGATGTCTGCAATGGCTTCGAGCGTCGAGTCTTCTTCCAGCGAACGAGAGAGGGCCGCGCTTGCGCTGGCGAGACGTTCGAGCCGCTCCTGAGCCGCCTGCGCACTTGTCAGCGCCTTGCGTTCCGCGTCCAGGAGGGCTTCTCGATCGAGTTCGTGCTGCGCTCGATGCTCGGCAGCGGAAACAAGCGCGGTCGCCACCGCATCCACCTCCGCGATGCCGGAAACTTGGGCCATCACGGATTGCCCGAGCCCCAAGGCATCCGCGCTCTGCTGGAGTCGTGCGATGGGACGCGTGATCGACCGCGACATCCACCAGGACCCCAGTCCGCCCACCAACAGCGAGACGAGCAGGCCGAGACCGTAGACGATGACCGTACGCTGCAGCGCGTCGTCCGCCACTGCCCGTGGGGCACCAAGCACTGCCGTCCATGAGGAGAACTCGAGTTTCGCGACGGCTGTCTGCATCCAGATCCCGTCCACGTTGCGGCTGTCGCCCACATACTCTTTGCGATCCTGCATCAGGGCAAGCATCTGCAGCAGCGACTCGCTGGGGGGCACCCCGCGAAATCGCGCATCCTCGCGGGAACGCGCGACGCGGGAATTGCCTGCATCGAATATCGACACGGTCCAGCCCTCCGGGATGCTTTGCCGGACCAGTACGTCGCCGATGGCGTCGGGCCGAACGACGGCTGTGAGAACGTAACGCACCGCGCCGTCGCGAATGACCGGCACTCGCACAGGGAAAGCAAGATTTCCGTCCGGGCCCTTCACCATCAAGCCAACGGCGGGCATTCGCGTTCGAACGGCCGCCGCCAGGCTTTCCGGCTCCATCGCTTGCGCCGCCGATCCCGTGACATTGCCTTCAGTGCTGAACAAGACCTTGCCATCCGGCGCCAGCAGGAGGACGCCGCGCCAGTCGGCGTGCGAGGAACGGAGGGCCTTGGCAAGCAGCATGGCGTCGACCAATCCGGCTTCTTCCGTCGCGCCTAAAGGCTCCGTGAGCGCCAGCGCTTCGAGCGCTGCGACCGTCAATCGGAGTTCGCCGTCCACCGCGGTGGCGAGCGCCCTGGCGACGCCCAGCGTAGTGGTCTGCATCTGGTCCCGCTGCGCTTTGAGCAAACCGTCCAGCGCGAAACCGCAAACGGCCGCTAAAGGAAGCAGCGCCGCGGAAGCGACGAGCAGCAGGCGGGCCGAGAGGTTAGGAGCGCGCATAAGTGCAGGGCAGATTGGGAAGGTCGGTATTGTTGCTTACGCCAATGTGCAGACGGTCGCCGGTCCTGCTAGTGCAGGGGCCGTAGTTGCACATCTCAACAGCCCAGGCAACATTTGGCTTTCGACCCGACCGTCAAGGCATATACGCAGGACTACGCAGGGCCAGCGCCTTGGGGCTGCAGTGGAATGAGCTCAACTCCCCCGGCCTTCTCCTTGTTGCTTCGACCACCTCTACTTACCCCCTTGAACAGAGAGGTGAACAGTCGGAGTAAGGGAGCGAATTCAGCCGTGCAATAGACCGACGGGAGGGACCCGGTGCCTTTGTCTCCGAACTGATAGCCTAGACCGCACGCCCTCTTCGTTTTGCGACCGTGGCGGCCAAGCATCCACATGCCCAGCTGGGCCAGCCGCATCACCCTTGAAATCACAGATTTGAGTGTTGAGCCCCTCAAGGACGTCAGCGGGGCTGATGCGCGCGCCGAAGGCGCCCCGAGTGCGATCCCGCCGGTTGACGCGAAGTGCTGTTTGCTGGCGCCGGCCAGCGCGGCAGTTCCGTGCTGCATTTCCGGGAAACCTGGGAGTACATCGATCGGGCGGCGAGCTCGGACACATAAGCCTCGGTATGGAGCGCTTAGTTCCGGAGGGTAATGCCATGACGACTAGTGGTCGCCACCCCCGCCTACCGGATCCGCATCCTCATCTTCCTGGCTCATTGCTGCTCGCCAGAAGTCCGATCCGGCTTCGAACGCGGCGTGCGGGTTCGGAAAGGAGTATCTGGAAGAGGCGTGCTCTTCGACCTGGTCCCCGCCGCCGGCAGCACGGAGGAGAACCCAGTGATAGGCGCCATCCCATTCAGGATCTTCGATCACTGTCAAAGCAAGGTGCGATAGCTGCATTCCTGTGGCCTTTTAGAACTGGGCCTGCCCGTCTCCGCTGCGGTCATGAACCCAACGCATCGCCTGCTGCTCCGCGTGCCGGGTGGCCTCCGCCTCGGTGCCGTACACCACCTCTTCTGTGTCGTCCGGCACCTGGGTTTCCAGCTCATGCGAAGGTGTGCGGACAAGAACGACGACGGGACGATAGCCGCCGGCCACTGGCTCCGCATGGAGTTCGAAGCGAAAGCCGCGGTATTCAAGGGAGTGGCCGTCGGAAATGGGCGTGCTGCCGTCTGTCATGGTTGTGGACCCGGGAATTCCTTAGATCCTGCGCCACCTTCAAAGTGACGCAGTGCAGGTGCGCAGGGGCACCGCCTGAAGGACGGCACGCCGTGGGAGCACGCGTTTGACCACATCCGGTTTCGGCGCTTTCTCCAGCGAACTGGCGCGAGCAATGGCTCAAGTGCGCAAGCCCCTCACTTCCGCCGCCGCCCAGAAGCGGCGGGGCTCCATCCGTTGCACCCAGACCGGGGGACTTTCTCACCTTCAAACCTTCGGCTGTCCACGGCCGGATTCCTGCCTACTGCACAAGCGCCGCCTGCGTCAGATGGCGCGAATGATCTCTTTCTCACAGCAGCCGCGCCGCCACGTGGTTTCGAACGCCCATCCCAGTTGCCTGCAAGTCAGTTAAGCGGTGATTTCGCTGAAGTCGGGCGAGAGGTTGTTCCTTGACTCCGGTTTGCTCCTCACCCTGAATTCAGCGCATCTTTTGTTTAAATAAAAATGATTAACAGCTCTGGTCGCAAGGTATATCGAACGGAATAATAAGGACAGTTTCCGTTGTAAACGAATACTTAATTCTGGATAGCGGTCACTAATTAAATAGTCGGTCAGTCGCTGGCAAACGAATAAAAAAAGCTCTGCCAATATCCGCCAGCAACAAACTTAACGCTATGTGTAAGGGATTTATTAGACAAACATCCAATGCTCTAAGCTTTTGCCAGCGAAACAGTCCTTCGTCAAAAAATCCTCCCTTAAAAATCCCAACAAAGGATCGTAATATTTCGCAACAAGGTATTACTATCCGCGACGATTGGTCCTCCCAAAGGAAGCGGCAATGACCTCGTCAGAGTTTCCAAGCGTCAGCAAATTTCTGAAAAAACATCCTGAAATAGATGTTTTGCAGTTGGATTTGCACGCCGACCGCCCCCGCCTGGAGGCGCTTCTGGCGGATTCGCTGGCCTTCTGCAGTTGGGCGGAGCTGGCGCGTTACCAGCGATTGCTTCGCTTGGTGACCGGCCCATCGCCGCGGGAGGGGGAGGACGCCGGCGACAGCGAACTCGCCGCCGTCTCGGCGCTGAGCAGCGCGCATTTCAGCTCCGCGCACGACATCGCGGCCGTCGCCCAGGACCGCTTCGTCGAGCGCGTAGGCGACTCGCTTCCCGGCGGCAAGGCGCAGGCGCTGGCAATCCACCGGCGCGCGCGGAACATCCACAACATGCTCACGCAGTTGGCGCTGGCCGTCCGCTCGCTGGTGGGCTCGCCGCATGCGCGCGCGCAACCGAGCCACAACGCGGCTGCGCTCATTGCCTACGTCGAGGCAATCCCGAGCTACCGACAGATGTTCGGCACGCTCGACTACTGCAGCTGCGCGCAGTGCCAGAGCATCTTCGGTGCGGCGGCCTACCTGGTGGACCTGCTGCGCATCGTCGACACCTGCATCGAGCCGGCCAACGTGATCGCGGCCGAATGGAAGCTGCAGGCGCGCCGCCCCGACCTCTACACCACGCCGCTGGATTGCGCCGCGACGCAGACGCCCGTGCCGTTCCTCAGCCTGGTCAACAACATCCTTGGCGGCCAGATCGCGCTGCGCACGGGCCAGGACGCCTTCAAGGTCGTGGCGGCCGCACCCTACCCGTTCAACCTGCCCTTCAGCCTGCCGCAGACGCAGGTGCGCGAGTACCTGTCGCGGCTGTCGAGCACGCTCGACGCGGTGTACGCCGTCTTCGTGGCACCGGCGCCCGCAACGAGCCCGGTCACGCGGGAGGCGGCGGCGCGCGAAGCGCTGCGGATGTCGATCGAACAGTTCGAGATCGTCACCATCCCGCGGGCGACCGAAGCCGAGCTCGCGCCCTGCTTCGGCTACGGCGCCACGATCCCGCTCGCCGAGATCGCGCAGGTCGGAGTGTTCCTTCAGCGCACCGGGCTGGCACGGGACCAGCTGCTCGCGTTGTTGAACCAGGGCCTGAGCAGTGACGAGTTCGCGGCCGGCGGTGCCGACGGCTTCTTCATTAACGACACGGGCGAGGCGCTGCCCGCGATGAAGCTGCAATACCGCACGGTCGGCGCCGACCTGGTGGAGCACATCGCCGACCTGTCGCTGCTGCGGCTGGATCGGCTCAACCGATTCATCCGCCTGCATGCGCACGTGAGCGCGGGCAGCACCGCGGCCGGCGCCAACGCGCAGGCCGCGCTGGATTTCGCGAGCCTGCAATGGGCGCTGGCGGCATCGAACAGCACACCGATCGATGCCGCCACGATCATGAGCCTCTCGGGGCTGCTGCAACTGAGCATCGCCGCAGCGGTGGCCGCGCCCGACCTCACGAGCCTGTGGTTCGACCTGAAGACCGACGGCCGCGGCAACGGCGCGCAGCCGGCCGACCCCTTCGACCGAATCTTCAACGCGCCCTCGCTGCTGGACGGCCGCGATCCCTACACCTCGGCCGTGGCAATCCCCTTCGATCCGGCACGGCCCCTGGACTGGGACATCGACGGCTTGGCTGCCGCCGATGCCGAGATCCGCGCGCGGCTGAGCGCGGCGCTGCAGCTGTCGAACGACGACCTGCACACGCTCGCGCACTACCTGCTCGGCCTGCAGGGCCTCGCGGGCACGCAGCTGAAGACCGACCTGCCCACGCTGTCTTGGCTCTACCGGCTCGCGCGCATGGCGCGGCTGCTGAAGCTCAGCGTCCAGGGGCTGCTGCGGCTGGTGGGGCTGGTGTTCTATCCCGACGCGTCGTGGCGGCAACCGCCGAAGGCGGCCTGGAGCGCCACGCAGTCCGCCATCGCGCAGCTGTTCGTCACCGCGAATTGGCTCAAGGACAGCGCGTTCGACATCTACCAGCTGCAGTACGTGATCACCGGCGAGCTGAGCCCGCAGGTCTCGCCCGGCTACCGCGTCGCCGACCTCCCGATCCTGCTCGACCGCCTGGGCGCGGCCGGCGTCGACGAGCGCGTGGTGGCCGACGACCTGGTGTATGGCGACATCGGCCCCGACATTGCCGAGCTTCTTCGCACCGCGCTCGTTGCGGCCGGCTTCATCGATGCCGCAGGGCTGGTGCTCGCGGTGCCCGCGGGTTTCGCCGAGCTGTCCCCGATGCTGCCGCTCGCGCAGCAAAGCTTCTGGCGCCACGGCGGCGTGCTGACCCAGGCCGAATCGCAGACCGCGTTCGAGGGCCTGATCGCGCAGCAGTTGATCGTCGCGCCGGCGGGCGCCACCACTGGCGCCCTGAGCACGAGCTACACCAGCGCCGCCAAGCTGGACTTCCTGTTCGACGGCGATCCGCAGGCCGCGGCCAAGCGCGACCAGGTGCGCGACGTCCTGTCCGCGCGCAAGTCGGACATCGACCAGCTGGTCGGCGTGATCGGCGCCGCCTCCACCTCGCAGCAGGTGATCGCCGTCGCCGGGCTGGGCGAGCTGTTCAACACGGGCACCGAGCGCATCGCGCTGCTGACGCCGGTGGCCGCCGGCATCGCGTCGCTGCCGGACTGGTGCGCTGCGCTGCTCGCGCCGCGCGCGGCCGGCGCGCTGCCGGTGGGCGTCGAAGCCTTCGTGGCCGCGCTCGCGCGCAACCTGCGCCTGATCGACCTGCTGCCACTGGACCTGACGCAGACCGATGCGCTCGTGCGCTCGCCCGCCAGCTTCGACATCGGTAACCTGCAGCGGCTCGGCGTGGCCGACGTGTACTCGCTTGCCCGCTTCGTTGCGCTCGAAGGGAGCCTGGAGGACCGCAACAACGAGCTGGTGCGCTGCTACTTCGCGATCCTGCCCGACAGTGGTTGCACAGGCACGCCGGTCGAGATCCTGGCGCGCCTTGCCGGCTGGCCGGCCGCGCAGATCGACCAGCTGATCGCGCTGTTCTGGCCCGGCAACACGCGCTCGCCGGCCCCTTGGCAGACCGTCGCAGGCCTCGACCTGCTACAGCGCGTGTTCTCGCTGTGCGCCACCCTCGGCCTGGACGCACAGGCGCTGCTGCAGCTCGCTCAGCTGTCCAGCCTCAACCTGCTCGATGCCGGCGGGCTGGTGCCGGCCCACTGGGCCCAATGGAACGAGCGCGCACAGGCCACGCTGGGCGCCGTCGCCAGCCGCTATGGCGACAGCTACGAGCTGGTCCACGAAAAGATCGAGAGCGCGCTTGTCACGGCCCAGCGCGATGCGCTGCTGGGCTACACCGTCTGGCTGCTGGACGTGGCGGGCCTGCCGGTGCACGACGCCAATGGCCTGTTCGACTACTTCCTGATTGACGTCGAGATGGACGGCACCGACCGTACCTCGTGGGGCGCGCAGGCGATCCAGTCGGTGCAGCTGTACCTGCAGCGCGCGCGGCTGCAGCAGGAGCCGGGCATCACGCAGATTCCGGTGCCGGAGATCTGGTGGCGTTGGCTGTCGGAATACCGCGTCTGGGAAGCCAACCGGCGCATCTTCGTCTACCCCGAAAACTACGCGGATCCCGAGCTGCTGGGCAACAGCTCGCCGATCTTCCGCAGCTTCGCCGAGGACCTGCGCCAGAACGAGATCGACGACAGCACCGTCGCCGCGGCCTACACCCGCTACTTCGACCGGTTCACCGTCGCGGCCAGCCTGGCGCAGGTGTCGGCGCTGCGCGAGCGCAGTGCCGACCTGCACGACGATCGCCCGCGCGATACGCTGTTCATTATCGGCCGCACGCTGACCGAGCCGTACAGTTACCAGTTGCGCACCTTCGTCGACGGCCGGCGCTGGACGCCGTGGCAGCCGATCGACCTGAGCATCGCCGCGAGCTCGGTGGCCGCCGCCTACGCCTTCGGCCGGCTGCTGGTGTTCTGGAGCGAGAGCGAGCGCACCAGCAGCTCGGCCGTTTCCAGCGGCAACGCCAACGCGCAGACCACGCTGAGCGCCTCGCTCAAGTACTCGTTCCAGAACGCCGCGGGCGAATGGGTGCAGCCGCAGGTGCTCTACCAGAACTACGTCGTCGATGCCCAGCCGAACGGCTACGCGCCGATGCAGGACGAGGCGATCTCGGCGCTCTTCTCACAGGAGCGCCCCGGCTGGCAGACGCCGCAGGTGCTGCGCATCGGACGCGGCATCCCTGGCCAGGGGCGCGTCAGCATCGCCAAGGGCGCGCTCACCGTCGTCGGCGACAGCACCAACTTCGCGCACGAGATCAGCGTCGGTGACCGCCTCTGGGTCGCCGGGCAGGAGCGCGTGGTGACATCGCTGCAGACCGCGGCGCTGACCGTCAACGACGCCTGGTCGATGTCGGCGAATTCGGCCGAGTTCAAGATCATTCCGCTCGCGCAGGCGCAGGGATCGTTCCCCACGTTCACGGGCCAGGGCACGGTCAGCATCACGGCGACCTTGCCCCTGGCTTCGGGCAAGGGCACCGACTTCGCGGCACAGATCGAGGTCGGCGACCGCATCAGCGTGATGGGCGAGACGCGCACGGTGCTGCTGATCGACGTGAGCGCCACCGCACAGCAGTTGGTGGTCGATTTCCCATGGACCTTCTCCGGCTTCGGAGCCACCTACACGATCACGCCGATGACGGCCGGCATCGACCGCCTGCTGGTGCTCTACGGCAGCGCGCTGCCCACCGCGCAGCGGGTGCCGGACCCACCGACCCCGACGCCAATCGCGAATTCGGGCCGCGATCCCTTCACCGGCGCGCTCAACGAATTCAACCGCGACCTTTACCAGACGCTGGTGCTGGCCGACCGCATCGATGCCTTCGTCGCACCGGGCACCACCAGCCCCGTCGCCGGCACCGTGACCGCCGGCGTCGCGATCCAGCTGACCGAGGACCTGATCCCCAACGTCGGCCGCGCGCTGCTGCTGGACTACAGCTACGGCGCCGACTACACCCAGCTGCAGAACCTGCAGCCCTACGCGCCGCACCTGGACCGCAACAACAACGTCCTGTCGATCGTCCCGAGCTCGGACATCCTTTCGGATGCCACCTGGGGCAACATCGAGCCCCAGACGCTGCGCTATGCCCCCGGGCTCGAGAAGGCGCTGGCGACCGCGGCCAGCAGCCTGCCGCTGCTCTACAACCTGCCCGACCGCGTCAGTACCTTCCACAACGTCATCAACCAGACCGGCTGGCTGGTCTACGGCAACGGCACCGACGCCTACCTGGTCCAGAGCCAGGAGCCTGGGCTGATCGACACCACCACGCTGACCTTCGTGCGGCCGTACCTGACCTCGGGCGTCTACCGCAACGAACTGGCGATCAGCACCGGGCCGTACACCAACCAGCCGATGGCCTTCGACGACCTGAAGTTCCGCTTCACACGGATTTCGACCTCGGTGGCCAGCCGGCTCAACACCACGCTGATCGCGCGCGGCCTGCCGGGCCTGCTGCGGCTGGAGACGCAGTACCTGCCCGAGGCGCCGTTCAGCCGCTTCTACAGCGACGCCACCCACCAGCCCGCACCGGCCATCGACGCCACTCATCTGCCGCCCGAGCTGATGGACTTCGACGGCGCCTACGGGCAGTACTTCTGGGAGGTGTTCTTCTACGCGCCCTTCCTGATCGCCTCGCGCCTGAACGGCCACCAGCGCTTCGAACAGGCCAAGCAGTGGTACGAGTACCTGTTCAATCCGACGCAGCCGACCGAGGCCGGCATCCCCGATCCCGGCGACCGTTTCTGGCGCTTCCGCCCGTTCCGCCCGCTGGTGGTGCAGTCGCTGGTCGACAGCCTGAGCAACGTGGCGCAGATCGACGTCTACAACGACGACCCCTTCGACCCCGACGCGATCGCAAGGCTGCGCCCGGGCGCCTACCCCAAGGCGATCTTCTCGCGCTACGTGGGCAATCTGCTCGACTGGGGCGACCGGCTGTTCACCGCGGACACTCGCGAGGCCATCGGCGCGGCCACCAACATCTACCTGATGGCCACCGATCTGCTGGGGCCGCGGCCGCTCGCGGTGGGCGACTGCGAGCGGCCGGCGCCGCGCAGCTACGAGCAGATCCGCGCGGCCTACGACACCAGTGGCCTGGCCGCCGGCGCGAGCCCCGACACGCTGGTGCTCGACAGCGCGGCCTCGGCCAAGGACCGCTTCTACAACGGCTTGTTCGTGACCATCACCACCGGCACGGGCAACGGCCAGCGCCGCACCATCGTCGACTACGTCGGCGCCACGCGCACCGCCACCGTCGACCTGGATTGGGACCCGGTGCCCGACACGAGCTCGGGCTACCGCATCAGCTCGGTGCCGCAGTTCCTGATCGACATGGAAAACACGGCCATGAACGCCGCCGCCCTGCCCGGCCTGCGCGAGCTGCCCTACAACATGGTCGACAGCTACTTCTGCGTGCCCGACAACGCCGAGCTGATCGGCCTGTGGGACCGCGTGGAAGACCGGCTCTACAAGATCCGCCACAGCATGAACATCAACGGCGTGGTGCGCATCCTGCCGTTGTTCGCGCCGCCCATCGACCCCAACGCGCTGGCGCGCGCGGCGGCCGGCGACGGCCTGGATGCCAACCGCGAATCCGCGATGGCCGAGCCGCCGGCCTCGCCCTATCGCTTCGAGTTCCTGATCGCGCAGGCGCAGAGCGTGACCGGCACGGTGATGCAATTCGGCCAGTCGCTCCTGCTGGCGCTGGAGAAGCGGGACGCCGAAGCGCTGGCGCAATTGCAGAACACCCAGACCGACACGCTGCTGCAGCTCACCCGCGGCGCCAAGGTCAACGCGCTGACCGAGGCGCAGCAGCAGCTGGAGGCGTTGCGCGTGGGCGAGCAGTCGGCGCTGTGGCGCCAGCAGTTCTACCAGTCGCTGCTGGACGCGGGCCTGACCAGCGGCGAGCGCCAGAACCTGGACGCGCTGGCCGCCGGGCTGGCCATCAACATTCTGGCGACGGCCACCAAGACCGCCGCCTCGATCGCCTATGCCCTGCCCAATGTCGGCTCGCCGTTCGCAATGACCTATGGCGGCGTGCAGGTCGGCAATGCGCTGAACGCCGCCTCGAACGTGCTGGAGATCGGTTCGCTGATCTCCAGCTACATCGCGCAGCGCAGCCTGACCGTGGCCGGCTACGAGCGGCGTGACCAGGACTGGACGCTGCAGCAGACCATCGCCGGCTTCGACGCCGACCAGACCGCGCGCTTGATCGACGCCGCCGTGCTGCGCGTGGAGATGGCGCGGCAGGAGCTGGCCATGCTCGACACCCAGATTGCGCAGAACCAGACGCTGGCCAAGATGCTGCGGCAGAAATTCACCAACCTGCAGCTGTACGAATGGATGTCGCGGCAGCTCTCGGGCCTGTACCTGCAGCTGTTCCAGATCGCCGACGGCCTTGCACAGGCGGCGCAGCGCGCCTACGAATACCGGCTGGGAACGGGCCGCAGCTTCATTCGCGGCAGCACCTGGGACAACCTCTACAAGGGCCTGCTGGCGGGCGAAGGCCTGCAACTGCAGCTGGCGCAACTGGAGCGCGCATACCTGGACGACAACCGCCGGCGCTACGAGATCGTCAAGACCGTCTCGCTGTCGCAGCTGGACCCGGTGCAGCTGCTCGCGCTGCGCGAGACGGGCGAATGCGTGTTCGCGCTGAGCGAGCTGCTGTTCGACCAGGACCATCCTGGCCACTACGCGCGCACCATCGCCAACGTCACCGTGTCGATTCCCGCGGTGCTGGGGCCCTACCAGAACCTGAAGGCCACGCTCACGCAGCTGAGCAACCAGGTGGTGATCGAGCCCAACATCGACGCGATCACTTTCCTGGCCACGGGCACCGGCGCCGGCACCTTTCCGCCGCGCGCGCTGCGCTCGGACTGGCGCGCGCTGCAGCAGGTCGTGCTTTCGCGTGGGCTGGACGACGCAGGCCTGTTCTCGCTCGATCCGGAGGACCCGCGCTTCCTGCCCTTCGAAGGAACGGGCGCGGTGTCGTCGTGGCGCCTGTGGCTGCCGCCGCAGACCAACCGCTTCGACTTCGCGAGCATCGGCGACGTGGTGCTGCAGGTGCGCTACACCGCGCTGGACGGCGGCGAAAAGCTGAGAAAGCAGGTGGTGTCGATCCCTGCGATGAGCGTCTACGACGGCGCCAGCCTGCTGCTGCTGCGCCAGATGTACCCGCAGCCCTGGTACGTGTTCATGGCGGACCATGCGAGCGCCGAACGCCAGACCATGAGGTTTCCGCTGGCCCCCGGCACCGTGCCGGCGCATGTCGGCGATGCACAAGCCACCGGCTTCTACCTGCAGCTGCAGCTGGCCGAGGGCGTCTCGGTACCCATGGGCAGCAGCTTCCTCAAGCTGCGGCTCACGCCCACCGACACCGTCTCCGTCACCCTCGGCGAGAACGCCGCAGCGCTGGTGACGCTGCCGTCACCGGTGGCGATGGACCTGCTGTTCGCGCAGCCCCTGGAACTCGAATTCGATCTGGCGACGACCCCGGCCGGCCTTCTGGCCAACGGCTTCCTCGACCCGGAAAAACTGGAGGGGATCGGACTGATCCTCGACTTCAGCGCAAGCATCGGCTGGTGAACCCAGCCGTCATCGTCAACCCACGTAAAGGAGCTTCGTCATGCCGGACTATCTGCCAGGATGCGTCGAGAAGGTCAAAGCCAAGGGCGGCAAGTTATGCAGCTGGGAAAAAGTCTGCAAGGTCATCCAGGAAGCCACCGACGTCTACTGCAAGAACCGCCTGGACCACGACGGCACGCCCTTCGACGAGCCCGTGCCGGGCGTCGAGGACGGCAAGCAGTGCTTCTGCTGCTGCTCCTGCTTCGCCCAGTACACGCCGATCGAGGTCAGCCAGGGCGAATACGTCGCGGTGCGCGACATCGAGCAGCGCGACTGGGTGCTGTCGGGCTTCCAGAACAACGGGCAGATGGAATGGCAACCGCGCGAGATCGTGCTGAGCAACGGCATCGGCCCGAAGCTGGAGTTCGACTACATGTACTACGTGCAGTACATGTCGGGCGAGTTCAACCAGCAGATGATCGTGACGCTCGACCACCTGTTCCTGCTCGAGAACGGCAAGGTCAAGCCGGTGCAGTACCTGACGCCGCAGGACCGCCTGCGCCGCCCCGACGGCAGCATCGCCGAGGTGCTGTTCGTGATCTCGGCCAAGTACGTCGGCGGCGTGCACCACGTCTCGTTCGCGGGCTTCGACAACACCACGCTCGACGGCCACCTGCTCAGCGCCAACGGCGTGATCACGTCGGACTATGCGGTGCAGCTGGCCTACAGCGCCGGCCAGCTCAACCCCGCCCTGCTGGACCAGCCGCCCAAGACGCCGCTGCGCGTGGGCACCGCCGCCTACGCCGCCGAGTACGACAACCCGGCGCAGCGCGCATTCCTGGCCGACCCCGAGCGCTGGCCGGCCGGGCTGGAGCCGATACCGCGCCCGCTGATCAACGTGCCGGCCACGGCGCGCGCCTTCTTCACCCTGGCGCAGGCCAGGGAACTGCAGGCGGCCGCGCCGGCCTATCCGCCGACCTCGTCGATCAACATGGCGACGATGCGCTGGCTCATGAACACGATCTACGGCAGCTACCGGCCGAAGACCACCTTCCTGCTCGACTGGGAGAACCCGCTGCCGAATGTCTATGCGTGGCAGGGCGACGGCACCACCTACGTGCTGGTCACGGGCGGGTTGGCGCTGATCGAAGGCCTGCAGTACGAAGGGCTGGCGTTCATGCTGGCGCAGGGCATCGCCGCGGGCAACGGCCTGCTCTGCGTCGGCCCCGCCGACTACGACGCGGTGTTCAACGTGCTGCGCCTGAACTGGTCGAACTCGCTGTTCTTCGACATCTACAGCGCCGGCCTGGCGCAGGTCACGGCGCTGTTCGCGCACATCCAGGACAACGACGCCAACCCCGACAACATCTGCGAGCAGCCGGCGCTGCAATGCCGCCTTGACACCTATGCGGCCGCAGCCTCGATGCTCCCGCTGCCGGCCTGCGCGGTGCCGGTCTCGGCCTTCTCGCTGGACAGCGCGAAGGCCGTGCGCAAGCTCGAAGGCGCGGTCGCGAGCTTCAGCCTGCCGGTGGACGTGGTGAGCGCCGAGTCCATCGAGAACTACGCGATCACGCCCGCCGATCCGACGCACCCGGTAGTGCGCGTGGTCAGCGCCGTCGTCAGCGCCAAGGGCGAGGAACGCAGGGTGCGCCTGGGCGTGGCCGGCCTGCAGGCCGCGCAGAGCTACGAACTGGCGGTGACCAAGGTGCAGGCCGGGAACGGTGCGCAGCTCAATCCGCAGAAGCGCACCGCCACGTTCACCACGCCTTGAGGAGCTCGCCATGATGCACAGCCAAGCACCCCAGGTCCTGCTGGAGAACCTGACCGCGGCGGGTTCGATGCCGGAGGTCCGGCAGCGCTTCGCGCAATTCCTGGGACTGGACGACCCCCTGCCCGATCCGGTGATCCACCGGGCCCTGTCGGATCGGCCCTTCCTGCACAACCTGATCGTGTCGCGCGGCTCGCCGCAGTTCCTGCAGATCCTGATCTCGGATCCGAAGAACGCCACGTTTTCCGAACTGCCCGCCAGCGTGGCCGAACTGGAGGCGCCGGCCGACGCCGCGGAAGGCGGCGGCGCGCCCGCCGACCCCGCGGCCGAGGACCTGCCCGGCAGCTTCCGGCTCGCGGCGCGCGCGGCCGGCGCGCTCGCGCGCTGGGGCGCCGCGGGCATCGTGCGGGTCGAGCCCGAGGTGTTCGAGCAGCGCTGGTCCACCTGCCAGGCCTGCCCTCACCTGGTCGAGCCGCCCAGGCGCATGGTCTACAGGATCAGCGAAAGCCTCGCCCCTCGCCAGGCCGATCCGCGGGTGTGCTCGGCCTGCGGCTGCGTGGCGCAGCGCAAGGCCAGGCTGCCGACCGAACGCTGCCCGCGTGCCGATCCGGCGCAGCCGGGGCTCAACCGCTGGGGACAGGCGTTGGCGAACTGATCGCCCGCGAGGAGCCTCGTCACCATGGACCCTTCGAGCAGCCGCGACGCCACCGGCACGTCCGCCCCCGAGGCGCCGCCGCTGCACGGAGCCGCGCCCACGCTCGAGGCCGGCGGCTTCACGGGAACGGCCGAGTTGAGCTTCGCGCTCGCGCTGCCACAGGCCCGCGGGCTGGCGCCGCAGATCGGCCTGGCTTTCTCCTCGCGCGCCGGCAACGGACCGTTCGGACTCGGCATGGGCATCGGCCTGCCCGCGTTCTCGGTGCGCACCGCGCCCGGCGTGCCTGGGTACCTGGGCGACGATCCGCTCGAATACGCCGGCGCCGGGCCCTTGACGCGGCGCACGACCGCGGGGCCGGGCGATGCCGAGGGCGTGGTCTACCTGCCGCAGTTCGAAAGCGACTTCTCGCTGCTGATCCGGCGCCCGAGCAGCGACGGCACGAGCTCGTGGAAGACCGTGGACCGCGAGAACCGCGTCTGGCTCTTCGGCACCGGCGCGGGCACGCGCATCGCAGATCCGCGCGACCCCGCGCGGATCTGCGAATGGCTGCTGGAGGAAACCAGCGACAGCAAGGGCAACTGGGTGCGCTACGGCTACAAGCCGGACGACCGCGCCAACCTGCCGGACGCCGTCTACGAACAGGACCGCGGACCGCCCGCGCAGCGCTATCTGGAGCGCATCCGCTGGGGCAACTACACCGACGACAACGGCGATGAGCAGGCCGCCTTCGAGCTCGTGTTCGACTACGGCGAATACGCGCTGGACCACCTGGACCAGCCCGGCAGCAACCCGTATCTGCCAGTGCGCGAATGGGCCGCGCGGCCCGACGCATGGACGAGCTTTCGCCCTGGCTTCGAGCTGCGCACGCAGCGGCTGTGCCGCAACATCCTGCTGTTCCATCGCTTCGAGGCGCTCGGTTCGCAGCCGGCGCTGGTGCGCTCGTGGACGCTCGACCACGCGCCCAGTCCCGTCTTCGCGACGCTGACCGGCTTGCGCGAAACCGGCTGGCGTCGCCGGCCGGCCGACGGCAGCTACGAGCAACTGGGACTGCCCGGCGTCACGCTGGATTACGCACGCTTCGATCCGCCGGCCGCGCCGGAATACCGGGCGATGCGCGTCGACGGGCGCGGCACGGACTTTCCGGGCACGACCGGCTCGCCGGCGCTGCAGACCGTCGACCTGGACGGCATCGGCCTGCCCGGGCTGCTGAGCTCGGAGGGGCCGGCCGTCTACTACCACCGCCCGCTCGGCGACGGCAACTACGCGGCGGCGCAGCCGCTTGCCGACTTTCCCGACCTCGGCATGCCGCAGCCACCTGCGCTCGAACTCGCCGACCTCGACGGCGACGGCCGCTACGCGCTGGTGGCGAGCACCGACAGGCTGCAGGGCTACTTCGCGCGCGAAGACGAACACTGGCTGCCGTACCGCAGCTTCCCGAACCATCCCACGCCGACCCCGGGCGTCGCGAGCATCGAGGCCGCCCTCAGCGGAACCGGCCGTAGCGATGCACTGCTGCTCGGCGCGGGCCGCGCGACCGTGTTCGAAGGCAGGGGCACCGAAGGCTGGGGCGACCCGCGCAGCACCGCCCTGCCGGCCGGTTTTCCGATGGCCGGCGAAGGCGGCGAGACCGAGCTGCTGACCTTTGCCGATCCCTTCGGCGACGGGCTCGCGCACCGCGTGCGCATCCGCGACGGCAGCTTCGAGGTCTGGCCGTCGCTGGGCCATGGACGCTTCGGCGAGCGCATCGTGCTGGCCAATGCGCCGCGCCTGGACGCCCGCACGCAGGCGACGCGGATCTTCCTGGCCAACCTCAGCGGCAGCGCCGGCGTGGACCTGGTCGTCGCGCGCGACGACGGCATCGACATCCACGTCAACGAGGCGGGCAACGGCTTTTCGGCGCCGAGGCGCATTGCCCTGCCCGGCCCGCTCGGCGACACCGCGCAGCTGGGCTTCTCGGACATCCTGGGCAACGGCTCGACATGCATCGTCTACACGCGGCTGCAGCCCACCATTGCGCACTTCTACTTTCCGCTGGAAGGACAAGCGCCGCCGGGCCTCGCGACCGCGGCCGCGCCGAGGCCCTGGATGCTGCTGCACTGGAACACGCAGCGCGGCACCGAGACCACGCTGGCCTACGCCAGCTCGACCCACTATGCGCTGGCCGCACAGCGCGCCGGCCGGCCCTGGCTCACGCAGGTGCCGTTCGCGGCGCAGGTGGTTGCGAGCGTCTGCGTAACGGACCACATCAATCAGGTGCGCAGCTGGCAGGAGTTCGACTACGCCAATGGTTACTACGACCCCGACTGGCGCGAGTTTCGCGGCTTCGGCTACGTGGAACGGCTGGAACGCGAGGAATCGATCGCCGGCTCCGCGAGCCTGGCCGGCACCTGGCCGGGGTTGACGCGCAGCTGGTATCTCGTGGGCGATCCGCGCGAAGACCAGTCACTGCTGGCGCAGGCGCGCACGCAGTATTTCGCCGACCCGCACGGCTTTGCACTGGCGCCCGCCGTGCTCGATGCCGCCGTCCTCGCGGCCGATGCGGACACCGTCGACCAGGCCTGGCGCGCGCTGGCGGGCCGCCCGGTACACGAGGAGCTCTACGCCACCGCTGGCGACGGCAGCGCGCGGCCGGTGCCGCTGACCGTGAGCGACAACGCATGGTCCGTGCGGCTGGAGCAGGCGGCGGCCGGCGGCAATCCGGCCAGCGTCTATGTGCACCCGCACCAGTCGCTGAACCTGAGCTACGACGAGGTGGCCGACGATCCGTCGACGCAGCACCACTTCGTGCTCGAGGTGGACGCGTTCGGCGGCATTCGGCGCAGCAGCAGCGTGAACTACCCGCGCCGCGGGACGCCGGACCCCGACCGCATCGTCTATCCCGAGCAGGCCATCGTGCGCGGCATCGTCGAACTCGGCAGCCTGAGCGCGGTGACCGAGCCCTTTCGCTTGCTCGGCATCGAATTCGAGAGCCAGGGATTGCAGCTGGGCGGCCTCACGCTGCCGGCCGCCGGCCACTTCGGCTGGAGCGAGATGCAGGCGCTGGTCGATGCGGCCTTGCTGCAGCGCATCGCCTACGGCGAACCTTTCGACCCGGCCCGGCTGCAGTCGCGCCCCTACAACTGGCGCCGCAGCTACTACTGGGACGATGCGCAGGCCAAGGCCCTGCCGCTGGGCCAGGTCAGTGCCCGCGCGCTCGCGCACCACCGCGATGACGCGGTGTGCTCGGACTTCTGGCTGACCGAGGTCTTCGGCGACAAGGCCGATGCGGCACTGCTGCGCGACGAAGGCGGCTACGTGGCCGACACCGCAGGCTGGTGGTGGAACCCGGGCATCGTCACCGACTACGCACTGCCGAGCGCGCCGCAGCACCATTTCATGCCATGGCGCACGCGCTACGAGGCGCCGGCGGGCAGCCAGCCGGTCGACGGGCTCCTGGCGGAAACCGAGTTCGCCTACGACGAGCCCTACCACCTGTTCACCACTGCCAGCAGCGAGCGCGTCGCCGATGCCGTGTGGCTGCGCAGCCGGACCGAGCCGGACTACCAGAGCCTCGCGCCGGCACTGACCGTCGACGCCAACGGCAACCACCAGCAGTATCTCTACGACCCGCTCGCTCGCCTGCTGGCGACCTCGCTCTTCAAGCCTGCCGACGCCGGCGGGCCGCGCGTGGGCGACGGCGACCTGGAGGATCCCGCGCAGTTCGAGCGGCGTGCCGGTGCCACCTTCGCCGATGTGCTCGCACGCAAGGCGCACTACCTGCAGCAGGCCAGCTCGTATTGCAGCTACGACAGCATGGCGTACCTGGAACGCGGTCAGCCGTGCTCGCGCACGACGCTCACGCGGCAGACGCACGTCAGCGACCTGGGCAGCGGCGAGGCCACGCCGATCCTTGCGCAGGTCGACTACGAGGATGCCCAGGGCGGCGCCGTGCAATCGCGGCGCGAGGCCGAGCCCGAAGCGCTCACGGGCCTGCCGCGCTGGCTGGTCGAAGGCAGCAAGCGCTTCAACGCGGCCGACCTCGAGGCCGAGCAGTTCTTTGCCTGGCAGGCCGGCAGCGCGCTGTTCACGGCCGGCGGCGCAGCTTCGGGCGGCTCACCGGTGCCGCCCACGCGCCATTCGTACGATCCGCTGCAGCGCCTGCTGCGCAGCGACGACCCCAAGGGTTTCTTTTCTTGCTCACGCTACACGCCCTGGGAGACGTTGAGCTACGACCGCGACGACACCGTGCGCGAGTCGGCGTACTACCAGCGCTTCATGCGCGACTATCCGGACGACCCCAGCACCGCGCAGCGCGACGAGTGGGAGGCGCTGACGCAGGCCGCGGGCTTCTACAACACGCCGCGCATCGACGTCTTCGACAACGCGGGCGGGCAGATCCGCATCCTGCAAAACAACCTGGGCAACGTGGCGCCCGATGCCTTCGAGGCGATCGTCAGGGGCAGCGGCGTGACGTCGCGCATGCTGTGGGACGACCTGCACCTGCAGGGCTACCTGATCACGCGCAACGACGCGCCGACCGGCACCTGGGTCACCGGAAAGTTCAGGCCCTACTTCGCCGGCTTCGCGCTGCAGCTGGGCCCGGGCTTCGAGCCATTCGCGGCCGCGGTGACCGCGCTGCTCAAGCCCAACGGCCTCACCACCTTTCTGCGCACCGATCCGCAGGGCCGGCGCGCCGTGGCGATCGATCCGAGGCTGTACTACGACAACATCGTCAACGGCAGCGACCACGCCAACTTCCGCTACGCCTACGCGATGCAGAAGACCACGCCTGCGCGCGCGATCGGCGCGGACGCGGGCACCCGCTGGACGCTGGAGAACATCTTCGGCAGCCCGATGCGCCGCTGGGACGCGATGCGCGCGACGCTCGAAAGCTACGACCGCCTGCAGCGGATGCTGCGCACCGAGATCGACGACGGCGTGCGGCGCATCCGCACCGAGCAGGTCACCTGGGGAGAAACCGCCCCTGACGCGGCGCGCCACAACCTGTGCGGCCAAATCCGCGAATACCTGGACGAGGCCGGCCGTCTGTCGAATGCCGACTACTCGCTGCAAGGGCAGCTGATCGCGACCTCGCGGCAATTGCCGCGGGACTACCGCTCGACACCCGACTGGGCGCAGCCGGTCGATCTGGACGCCGCCGTCTACCGCAGCGAGTTCCGCTTCGACGTGCAGAACCGGCCGACCGCGCAGGCCTTTCCCAACGGCGGCGCGGCCACCCTGCGCTACGACCTCACGGGCCGCCTGCAGCAGACCCGGTTGCGCGGCAGCGACGGCGATTGGCGCGAGATCACGACGCGCATCGACTGGAACGCTTCGGGTCAGGTCGAGCGCATCGCATTCGGCGGCGGCGTCGAACAGCAGCGCCGCTACGAAGCCACCACGCGGCGCCTGCTGGCATGGAACAGCAGCGCCCCGCCGCAGGGCAGCAGCGAGCGGGCCCGGCTGCAATCGCTGGACTGCGTGTACGACCCCGTCGGCAACGTCACGCTGGTGCGCGACCGCTGCGCCAGCCTGCTGTTCTGCTACCCCCAGCCCGAGGCCGAGAACCGCCGCCGCTACGACGCGCTCTATCAAATCTGCGGCGCGACGGGACTGGAGCATCCGGGCATCGGGGCCGACACGCACGTCGACGGCTTCAAGCAGTCGATCTTCGCCGCGCTGTGCCCGGCCGATCCGGCGCAGCAGGTCACGCTGCGCGGGTACGAGGAACGCTACGGGTATGACGATGCGCGCAATCTGATCTCCCTCGCCCACCTTGTTGCAAACGTCGGCGGAACCGACTTCGAACGGTTGCAGCCGGTGCAGGCCGACAGCAATCGGCTGGCGGACCAGCGCTACGACGACAATGGCAACCCGCTGCAACTGGAACTCAACGGCGAAGTGAAGCTGGGCTGGAGCGCGCGCAACCTGATGGCGCAGGCCGGCCCCTACGCCAAGTCGGCACCGGGCACGCGCCACGAGTGGTACGGCTACGACCATGCGGGCGCCCGCGTGCGGCGAGTGATCGAGCACTTCGATGCCGGCGGGACACTGGTTCGCGTGCAGCAGCAGGTCTGTCCGAGCGCGGGCTACCAAGTCGACCTGGCGCAGGATGTCGCGACCGGCGGCAGCCTGGCCGCGCAAGCGACGCGCACGCGGCTGTCGAGTGCGCAGCAGATGCTCGCGATCCTGGACGAACACATCGACGGCGCGACGACACCGGCGCAACTGCGCCTGCAACTGGCCGCCACCCAAGGCTCGATCAGCGTGGAGACCGATGCGCAGGGCGCGCCGCTGAGCTACGAGTCCTACTTCCCGTTCGGCGGCACCTCGGTCATCGCCGGCCCCGACGAGGCAAGCGTGGAGCCCAAGCACATCCGCTACAGCGGCAAGACGGCCGACGACGGGCTGGGCCTGTACGACTACGGCGCGCGCTATTTCGCGCCGTGGCAGGGACGCTGGCTCAACCCCGATCCGTCGGGAACGGTCAACGGTCTGAACCTGTACCAGTTCGTGCGCGACGACCCGACGACGCTGGTGGACGGCGACGGTCGCGCGGTCACGGTGCGGCGCATTCCGGGGCGCAACGGCAACCTGCCGACGTTGCGCATCCACGTCACCGGCGTGCTGGTAAACAACACCCCCGCAGGCACCCACACGCCGCTGCAGGTGCGCGCCTTCGCGCGTCGCCTGGAACGGCAGATCGCGCGCAGCTACCGGCGTGCGGGCACGGCGGCAGGGGACACCGTGCGCGTCGTGGCATCCGCGAAGATCCGCGCCTCCGGTCGCATCGATCGCAACGACCATGTGTTCCGGCTGGTGCCGGTGGGTCGATTGCCAACGTTCCAGCAGGGTATCGGGCCGCGCTACCTGCCTGGGCAATACCGCGGCCCGGGCGTCGTCGGCTATGCGCCGGGCCGAAACCTGGGCGGACTCCTGCGCGAGCGACAGCGCGCGATCTTCATCCGCCAGGACATCGCCAACAGGGTGCCCGCCCTGGCGGGCCCGCACGCCGGTACAGGACGCACAGTGGGCGGCCTCGCTTCGTTCGAACGCACCGGCGCACACGAGTTCGGGCACACCCTGGGCCTGGACCACCCACCACTCGGAACCGTGCCCGGCAACCTGATGCACCAGACCCTTGCGGTCGGCGCCGGCCTGGGCATCACCGAAGCACAGGCCATGACCGTGGAGACCGAGTTCAACGCAGGCCGGCTCAACGGCTCCGATCAGGGCGTCGATTCGCAGTTGTTTCCCTTCTGAAGGCACGCGGCGCCGCAGCCGCCACGCGGTGCGTTGCTGACCATCGTGAACCGGCAGGGCGCGTCAGCAGCCTCACGCCCTCTCCTATGGTTTTACCTTCGTGACGCGTTTGTGCTTTTCTCTATGCGTCCTTCTGAGCTTGTCTCATATCGCTCGACTTGCCACCCATTCTCGGAGAGCCAGGGCGTCACGCCTAACGCAGCTGCGGCGAAGCACGCCTTCTTCGGGCTTCCTTGTGCATGTTCACCGGCGTCGCGCCAAGGACGCGCGTGACCATGGCCGCAAGGAAGCGGCCGGGCGCAAGTTCCTCTGGGACCTCCTGCCGGAGGATCGTCACCTTCGGGAGCTTCGCAATGTCTTGGTCGACCACGGCATCGAGGGCGGGCGCGGGCGCGCCGTCGTCTGCCAGTTCGCGCCCCGGCTCCGGCAGCGCCGTCACAGGAGGTTCTTCACCCGTCTCGGCGATCGCGCCGTCGTTGGCATACTCCATCAAGACGAGGCAGGTCGCATGGTAGGCATCGTCCTCGCGGCCGAGCTTGGCCAGCAGATCGAACAGCCACTCGGCGGTTGCGGGCTCCTTCTGGAGGATGTCCGAGCGAAGGCCGAACACGAAGCCCAGCGCAGCGAGCGGGTGCCTCAGCCGCAGGTTCTTCGCGTCCCCGTAGGATTCCTCGATTCGGTTTGGCGCATTCTTCCCATAGGAAGAGTCCATGCGCTTGGTCGAGATCAGCAGCTCGGGCCCGGTGACCCAGTCCGAGATGACCACGTCGACCTGCTTGAGGTAATTCTTGCCGAGGATGATGCCGCTCGATGAGGTCGCGCCGGTGATCGGGCCGTCCTTCTCGATGCGGTCCGCCACGGCTTTTCGGAGCCCGACGGGCAGCGCCTTCATCAGGTTGGCGATCGGCGCCGGCAGGATGCGCGGATGGACCGGCCGCGGCCACGCCTGGTCGGCGTTGAAGCCCGCGCGCCGCAGCTCGTAGCTCAGCCAGACATCGAGGGCCAGCGCCGGCACGCCGGACTGCGTTCCGGCCCTCAGGTGAAGCGGCACCCCGAGCAGCCGGGCGAGGGTGTCGAAATCGGGTTCGAACCGCAGCTGTCCGTCCGTCCCCTTGACCCAGGGATTGCTGTGCCCCCCTTCCGGAGCGGCACATGCGACGATGCGATCGAAGAGGACCCAGGCCCGCGCTTTCGCGCTTGGTTCAGTGGCCACTGGCGCCCCTCACGGTGCGGCGCCTGAAGAAATCCTCACGCGCTTGACGGATCTGCACGATCTGTTCGGCCGACAACCCGTTGCAGCCCACAAGAACGACCTCGTCCACCATCCTGACGGCCTCCAGCAGCCGACCGTCGGCCAACAGGTCGGCGACTTGCGGCTTGACCGCGCGAAGCGCGTCCGCGCGCGCCAGGACCAGTGCGGGCGACGGCATGGCCCAGACATCGGCCTCCTTCGGCTCGATCTTCAGGATGCCTCCTCCATACGCACGTCCCACCATCTCCGCGTGGAACAGCGTGACCGAGTTCAGGCTCGCCAGCGGCAAAAGCTCACGGCCCAATTCGGCGTGTTCGTCATGAAGGTAGACGCCGTGGACCGAGTTGAGATGTCGCGCTCCGGCTTCGTTGGCGGTGAGCCGGGGGGTGTCCGCGTTCATGCAGGTCAACAACAGGTCGGCCGGCGGAACGAGCGGCACCTGATACCAGGTTTTTCGGACGCGGCATTTGTAGGCCGTGTCGACACCAGTCCGATGGCCGTCGGCGATGTACGCCGCCGCCTCGACCGAGGGCGGCGCGCTCGGGTAGAAGAGGTAGGTGGCGCTCCCCTCCTTGCCCAGCCTTGTGAGCATGGTGCTGGTCAGCGCCAGGCCACGCAGGTGGGCGCTTCCGGGCGGCGAGAGGCGCAGCAGCTCCTTGGGACGCAGCCCCAGTTCCTTCGCACGCTCAGGCGAGAGCGTGAAGTACTTGTTGTTCCCGGTAACGATGCCGAGGGTGGTGTCCCCCCACGTCTCGAGGTGGGTGAACAGACCTTGCTGCAGCAGACCGTGCACCGGCTTGACGGCTTCGGGAGCGACCAGGCTGCTGGTCCACTTGCCCGCCGGGTCCGTCGGCGTCCAGGTCAGGCCAGCGCCGAGCGACCCGAGGTCGGCAGCGTTCTTCGCCTGCCGGATCACCGCATGCTGCGCCGGACCTTCCAGATAACCGTCGGCCAGGAGCAGCACGACGTCGGCCTCGGCTTCGGGGAACACCTGTTCGTCGAAGAGCACGAGCTCCACGTCGCGGAAACGGTCGAAGAGGAAACGGCGCACCGGCGCCGCATAGTTCACCGAGAGCAGCTCGGCCGGCAGGACAAGGCCGACCCGCCCCCCCTGTCTCAGGAAAAGCGCCGAGTGGATCGTGAACGCGGCCCAGCTGGAGGCCAGGCCCGTGAGCGAGACGCCGCCGCGCAGGGCGGCCTCCCGGGCACGGAGGCGGGACTCACCCGAGAAATCCTGGTAACGGATGTAGGGCGGGTTGCCGATCACCGTGTCGTAGACCGGCTCGGGCTCGATCAGGAAGAAGTCGCTGTGCCGGATCTGGGCCGTCCCCCCCGCTTCCCGGACACGCTGGGCTGCCACGCGCGCGCTGTGCGCGTGGATCTCGACGCCGTCGACGATCGGCCGCGCGTCCGGGTCGGCAGCGAGCTCGCGCAGGCGGGCCACAGCAGCGACGAGAAAGGCGGCGTCGCCGGCGGAGGGCTCCATCACCAAGTCCTCTGCGTCGCGAATCGCCCATTCACTGACAAACCGGGTGATGTCGTCAGGCGTGAAGAATGCGCCCCGCTCCTTGCGAAGCGCGGGCGTGTCGTTCGGATCAATGGAGCGCAGGGCAGTCACGCCGACATTCTATGTAGCCCGGGCCATCTCCGTTGCCGAACGGAGCCAGCGGGCTCAGGAGCCCGACCCACGACGCGAACAAGTCGGCGCGCGCGCCGCCTCACTCGCGCAATGTGAATACCACCGACAGATAGGAAACCGGCCCACTCTGAATCGCCTCGATACCGTGCAGCGCGGTCGCCTCGAACAGCAGCGAGTCCCCCGCCCCTACGGCAACCGACTTACCGCCGTAGCGGTAGGTGATCTCTCCAGACAGGAAGTACAGGAACTTGAGGCCGGGATGCTGGAAGGTCACGTAGGGATCGGCACCAGGCAGCAACGTGACCAGGTAGGGCTCGACGAACAGGTTGCCCGACAGCAGGTGGCCCAGCAGCTCGTAGCGGTAGTCTGAAACGGCGCCGACGCGATCCACAACCACGCCCTGCCCCGCCCGCACATGGCAGAAGTCCGTGCGCCGTGCCTGATCACCGAAGAAGCGCGAGACCGGAACGTGCAGCCCCTGCGCAAGGCGCTCCAAGGTCTCCACCGAAGGCGAGACCAGACCACGCTCAATGCGCGAAAGCATCGAAGCAGAAATCCCCGAGGTCTTGGCCAGCTCGCCCCCAGACACCTCAGCCGCCATGCGAAGCGCCCTCACCTGCGCGCCGATGCGCGCAGCGGACAGGCTGCGCAGGACAGGTGCGCCTTGCCTCGACCGGGAGCGCGTGATCGACGCCGGCAGCTTCGGCGAGCGCCCGGTGGGAAATGGAGACGGAAGCCGAACATTTCGCATGAACACAGACCCCTCGCAGAAACGGTAGCCCTGTTGATTGTGACTCAAACACGGCTGACGTAAAAGCAGCTTTCTCGAAGACTTCCGCCGTGACAAGTTCTAGGAATTCTTCGAAGCCCCCCGAAGCCTCGGCAAGGGAAGTGCTCGCGTTGAATTTGATCCGGGAGCGCGGACTAAGGGGATGGTCGCAGGAGGCCCTGGCGTTCGAGGCGGGACTGCATCGGACCTTTGTCGCTCACGTCGAACGTCAAGCTCGCAACATTTCACTCGACAATCTTGAGCGTCTCGCGTTGGCGTTGAAGCTCAGGCCGTATCAGCTTCTCGAAGAATAGATACTGTCTCTTTTGCAAGGCGATCATAGAAAATTCGCCTGACGTGAAGCACGCACCAAGGCGCATTGCGCCCACGGAGAACCTGCTAGCACCGCTCACTCCAGGCACGAATAGATGAAAAGACACCAGAGCGTCTCTGTGGCCGCACTCGGCCAGACACCACGCGGTTCGCTCCCACTCTGATTTCGACGCGGATCCCGAGTAAATGCGAACCTGGTCGTAAACTGTTCGCAGCACGGTAGCCGTGTAAGTCAGAGACAGCTAAGCAGCGCTAGCAGTCGCTCGGCTCTATCGATGCGAATGACCGCAAGCTTTCGCCCTGCAGCCACTGCAGCGGTGGCTGGCTCTTGTACTCTTCGCTCAGTTCACTGCGCGCACGAACCTCGGCTCCACAAATGAGGTGGCAGGCATGGCCCTACGGTTTCGTAAGTCAATCAAGCTCGCTCCCATTCATCGGCAACTCGCGTTGAACGCCAAGGCGATGAACGCGCGAAGGGGCTGATACTCGCAACTTCGGCACGACACACATGCGGCGATTCTTGAGTATCCCAGGGATCGCAGCCCGGCACAGGGGCAGCGGGAGGCGTTCGGAAAGATCCATGACTGCGGCGCGCCCTTGAATTAAGGAGTTTAAGCACCATGACACAGCCGACGTTCAACATCTTTGACGCCCTATCTGCCTGGGGCAAGACGCTTCCCACTTGGCAGCATTTCCTGCTCAGCAACTTGGTGGAGGAAGTTGAACTGCCGGACGCGGTGCTCGATGAGGTCTTTTCAGAGTACCTGATTGACCAGAACCTGGCTGACCCCGGCGCGGCTCGCGTGGCTTGGGACCTGGGACTTCCCCAGTTCCAGCCGGGTGCTCCTGCAGTGGTCAGTACCCTGACGACGATGACCGGCGTGTCAGGCGTCAACGCGCTGGCCGCCGGGGAAACGCTGAGCTTTGGCTCCAAGCTCACGGTGATCTACGGACCCAATGGGGCCGGAAAGTCTGGCTACGCACGGGTGCTGAAATCCGCGTGCTTTACGCGATCGAAGGATGTCGGGATCCTAGGCGATGTGAAGCTTGCGAAGAGCAAGCAGCTAAAGCCAACTGCGAAGTTCTCCTTCGACGATGGTTCGGCCGTGGACTTTGTTCACCAGGAACCCTGCCAGCGAATGCGCGATGGCTTCGCGGTCTTCGACTCCACCTGTGTACGCGTGCATCTGGACGGCCGGAACGCTTTCCAGGTCATGCCGTATCTGTTCGATGTCTTCCCGCGCATGGTGGCCGTGTTCACTGAACTGCAGACCAAACTCCGCGACCAGATCACGCTGCGCACGCCTGCCGCCGACAAGTACGCCATCCAGAACAGCACATCCGAAGTCGCAACGGCACTCTCTGCCCTCACTGCACAGACGGATCTGACGCGGCTGCAAGAGCTTGCGGTGTACGGCGAAGCCGAAGCTGTCCGGCTCTCTGCAATCGAACAACAATTGGCCGAGTTGCGCACCACTGACCCGAAAGAGATCGTCACGAGGAACGAACAGCGTATTTCCGACCTGAAGGCCGTTCAGGCGTCCATCGGTGCCCTGGCGCAGGCGATCCAACCGTCGCTCGTGCAAGGCATCGCTGCGGCGGTGTCGCGGACTACCGCGCTGGTGGAGCAAGGCGCGGCGCTGTCATCGGCCCGTTTTGGCGGAGAGCCGGTTCAACCTGTCGGAACCCGCGCGTGGCTGGATCTACTGGCCGCTGCGATTGCCTATGGCGAGGAAGCGTATCCAGGAGTCCCATTTCCGCCCCAGACAGATGGGGCCCGCTGCGTGCTTTGCCAACAGACCCTGGATGCCGCCAGCGCGGACCGGCTGACCAAATTTTACGAGACGGCCACCAGCGGTGTAGAAGCTCAGCTTGCTGCCACCAGGCGCACGCTGAAATTGCACAGCGTTTCGCTTGGCAAGATCGGACTGTCTTTCTTCGGCGAGGAGAGTGCCGCGCGGCGCACCGTGCAAGAACTTGATGCGGCACTGGCGGCGAATATCGTCGGGCACGTCGAGGGCTTTCGAACCGTTGTCGGCGTGTTGATCGATGCGGTAGCGACGGAGACGGATCCGGGGCTGTCATTACTCGCATATGACGCCGTCTTAGACCGAGTGTCCGCGCTGGTAGATCGCCTAGATCAAGACAATGGATTGCTCCGGCAGAGCGATCCTCAGGCATTGATCGACGCGCTGCTTCTGGAGTTGCAATTGCTGAAGGACCGACAGTGGCTGGCCGGCCAGTACGTTGCCGTGGCAGAAACGGTCGAAGACATGAAATGGGTGGTCAAAGCGAATGCATGCCTTCGCAGCCTGCCCACCATCCAGCGCGATGTCACGAGCAAGCAGAAGGTCCTGGCCAAGGAACTCGTCGCACAGGGTTTTATCGCCCGATTCACCGAGAACTGCGCCGCGCTTCGGTTGACACTCCCGGTGCAATTCAAGTTTGCTGGCGAGGCAGGGACCACGGACCGGAAGATCGAAATTGCCAACGCCGGGATGACCGGAGTAGATCCTTCGCAAGTGCTCAGCGAGGGAGAGCAGACGGCCGCTGCGCTGGCGGACTTTCTGACAGAGGTGGAACTCAACGGTGCTTGTGCGGGCGTAATCTTCGACGATCCAGTGACGTCGATGGATCACGTGCGGAAGGAAGCGATCGCGCAGCGGCTGGTGGCCGAAGCCGATCGGAGGCAGGTGGTCGTCTTCACGCACGACATCCTGTTCACCAATTATCTCGCGTCGGCTGCCGAGGATAAAGGCGTGGCGTTCGCCGGGCGCACCGTATGGCGCGATGATGCCAATTCGCCCGGAGTCATTGACCGGCTGGCCTTTCCACATGAGCACTACGAGGGGGCTGCGCATGACCGTGCCAAAGGCCACTACGAGTCGGCGCGGATGTTGGCGGGCGATCCGCAGCGGGACGCATTGGAAAAGGCTTGTGGCAGTTTGCGCACCGCCTATGAGGACTTCATCCAGAAGAGGCTGTTCAACAACGTGGTGCGGCGTTGGCGGGAGAACATCACGTTCACACTGAATCAGGTGTACTTCGACGAAGCAATCGCGGAGCGCATTCATGATCGGATGGCTGCGCTATCGCGCTACATCGATGCCCATTCCCATTCGGAAGACTTCCACGAGGTGCCGCTCACAACCGATTCGGTCAAGAGCGAACTGGGTCTGTTCGACGCAATCAAGTCGGACTACAAAAAGGCCCGTACGGAGTGGGAGAAGGCGAGGCCAAAGGCGGCGGGCGTCTTCAGCTAAATCTCTCCTGGAACACATTTGAACATGTACGACCTGCCCGCCGGATTAGAGGATCGTCACTGTGGCCGGCTGACATCTCGCCGCCAAGGAGCGGTTTGACGGGCAGACCAAGGTGACCGCCTCACTGCGCCGCGAAGGACGGAAAACCTAGGCGACGGAGTCTGCACGCGACTTCGAGACCGCGAGAAAGCGACCTTAATTAAAGTGTCGCGTTCGTAGCGAGTGATGCCGCTGAGCACGGTCCGGCAGGTTGACAAGTTGCCAGCAGTGCCCAAGCAGTCCGCGCCGCGCAATTCGATCAGCCCGACCCGACGGCGGAATCCGCTTTCCAGCCAGACCAGCGAAGGCCAAACCGACTACAGCACCTTGCTATAGACGATAAAGCCGTCGTGAGAGGCAACTTTGTCATAGAGCAGACGTCCGGCCGCATTGCTTGAATGCGTCTGCCAGTACACACGAGGTATACCCTCCCGCCTCGCATGAGCGTAGACCCCTTCGATCAACTGACGTCCCACCCCTTTGCCTCGCTGCGTCTGGAGGGTGAACAGATCTTGCAGGTAGCAAGTCGGTTCGACACGTGTCGTGCTGCGATGGAACAAATAGTGCGTCAACCCCACGATCGCGCCGTCAAGCTCCGCGACGAGCGCGTGCACTGGCTCGTAGACATCGAAAAAGCGCTGCCAGGCAATCAAGGCGACTTCCTCCGCAGGAGCAGTCGGTCCCTCTCGGCCGTAGAACGCGTTGTAGCCATCCCAGAGCGGCTTCCAGCCCGAATAGTCCGCGGCGTTAGGGCGACGAACGCAAAGTGAAGAGATAGTCATGATCGGGTTTGAGATAGGGTGAAAGAATCAGTTTCATGAGCGTTGTCATTTGCTGTCCTCACTATGCCGTTCATGCTTCTTCGCTCAAGTGGACGAGCGCGGTGGAGAGCACTTAAAAGGGCGGCCGGAGACTGACCGGACATGCAGTTCGCAAACAGCCGCGAAACGATTCCAGAGCCACATCGGCGCACGCCCCAGGGGACCGCATCTGAACCACCGATTCGCAGCTACGCAAGATCGCAGAACCATGACAACGGAGCGACTACGGCGTCTTCGCAGGCATGTCATGAGCAGCCTCCACCAAAGAGTCGCGTTTGGTGCAATGCACAAAGAGACCCGCGGAGCCCACCAGCGCGAGCGAGAAATAAACGAACACCGCCTCCATTCCGAAGTACGAAGCGATGAAACCGCTTGCGAGCTGGTGAAAGGCGGTACCGCAAAAGAAGACCAGATTCAGAGCGGCAAGCGCTTTGCCGGAACTTTCCTTCGGCGTGGAAGACTGGCCCATGGCAAACAACAGGGGTTGGGTCGACATGCAGCAACCGAAGGCAAAGAATACCCAGGCATCCGACGTCGCAGAGCCCAAGAGCCCTCCATGCAACCAGCCACCCGGCACAGCCGCGACGACGAGAAGCAGCAGGAAGCCGGCCATGAGGTGACCGCCTGCCAGCAAGACGCGTCGCGCGGACGTGATTCGATCGATGCCTCCAGCCACAAGCGGCCCGACCGCCATTGCGAGGGTCAAGGGGATCAGCGCGTTGCCCGCTTCGATCCTCGACAGTTCTCTGACCTCCATGAACCATGGCCCACCCCACACGCCGCGCACGGCCAGCACCGCAGCCAGGGAGGTGAATGCAAGCAGCACCGGCCCTCGTAGACGGGGGGAAGCGGTGATCGCCAGCACCTCGCGGAGCTCGGATCCCAGGTCACGCGAAGGTGCCTGCGGCGCAGCCTTCTCGGGGCTGCGAACAATCAGAGTGACCAGCGCGCCGAGGATGAGAGCCAGCGCCGCAGACAGCCAGAAGCCGGTGCGCCACCCGTGGCGCTCGATCAGCCACGCCATCGGCGTAGCCGACAGCAGCATGCCGCAATTGCCGATGCTCACGATCAACCCCGACCACATCGAGAAGCGCAAGGGCGGAAGCGTCTTCGCCGCGAGCGCAAACGGGCACAGCAGCATGCCGCAGCAACCGATGCCAAGAAACGCCTGGGCGGCGAAGAAACTTGCCGGCCCATTCGCGAGGGCGCCGGCGACGCAGCCCAATGTCGCCACCGCCAAGAGCGCCAGCGAAACCGCCTTGACTCCAAGCCGGTCGAGCATCACACCCACTGGAATTTGCCCTAGGGCAAAAAAGAGATGGTAGGCGCCAGTGAGCACGCCGAGATAGGCGGTCGTCGTCCCGATATCAGTGGATATGACATCGGTCGCAATGGCCGGCAGCGTCCGCAGCAGGTTGGAAAGGGTATGGCCGAACGCGAGCACGACCAAGGGCAGTGCGATCAGTAATCCGGGCGATGACAAGGGGCGGCTGGAATGTGGCACGGGTGACATGACGTTCGTGCAGACCGCGAGGCTTCCGTGGACGCTCATGGCCGGCGGAGTCCCCTCTCCACGCGTGTCACCGCCGGTCGCTTCAGCAAGAACTTGCCATCAGGATGGTTCAGCTTCGACGCCCGGCATGAGAGCCCATCCACGACGACCTCAGGCCTGCGGAATCTCCTCCAAACGGTAAAAAACTGTCTTGCCGTGAAGAAGTGCCAGCGCGACCATCTCATCCGCACCCTTGGACGGTCCCCCGATGCGCAAGCATGCATCGCAACGAGCAATCAGCCGGCGCGAAATCGGATGGAATATTTCATCGAAGACCTCGTCGCCAATCTTCGTGGAGCCTGCCTGGAGGATCAAGGGCAGAGCCAGCCACTCTCCCATCATGGGCAAATGTCCACGTCGAAACAGCGCAAGTGCAGCGCTCGTCATGGCCGCGACGTTCTCCTCCAGCAGCGCCTTGTCGTCGTTCGTCCCGGATCGGTAGGGTCCGGCCACAAGGATGGTGAGAACGCTCATGCAGTTATCTCCAGCCGCGTCATTGCGCAGCGTCGCTCGGTTCGGCCAGCAGCCGACGAAGATCGTCACTCATCGGCAGATTCAGGGCGACATTCTTTGGCGGAATGGGCTTGACGAACCATCGGTTATAGATCTGTTCCACCTCTCCGCTTTTCATCATCGCTCTCAGCGCGTCATCCACCGCGCGCTTGAATGCCGGGTCGTCGCGACGGAACATCAGGGCAATTCTTTCTGAAGCGAAAGGCTCGCCGACGATCTGGTATTGCGAGGCATTCCGAGAGTTTGAAATCAATCCTGCAAGGACATTGTCATCGATCACAAATGCGTCCGCTCGATCCGATTCCAGCATGAGAAAGCTTTCGGCGTGATCCTTCGCGAGCACCACATCGACTTCCATATTTCGCGCGCGCGCTTCCTTGCGAAGCATCTGCACGGCGGTGGATCCTACGGACGTCACGACCTTCCGTCCCTTGAGGTGATCGATCGTCTGAATGCCCGAGCTCTTCTTGGTTGCGATTCGCACCTGGCTGACGTAAGTCGTCAGCGAAAAAGCGACTTGGCGCTGCCGCACTTCATTGTTCGTGGTCGCTGCGCAACTGATGTCCACCGTCCCGTTGCTCACGAGAGGAACGGTATTTTGGGCGGTGAGCGCCATGTACTCCAGCTTGGCCGAGGGAACGATCTTTTTCAGAATCTGTTCGCACAATTCAACCTGGTAGCCCGCGTACGACGTCGCACTGCCGACCGCGTAAGACATTGGCGGCGAACTCTCCCGCACGCCGAGCACCACCCTCCCACTGGCGTTGATTCGCTGCAGGGTGCCCGGGGCTTCGGTTGGCTGCTGCGCGGTTGCGATCGTCGCTGCGAAAAGCAGCGCCGCTGTGAGGAGACGATTCAGATGGGTCATGGGTGGTTCTCGGAAGTGTTGATGGAAACGTCAATTCAATTGAGCCGCGATGTGGCATTGCCTATCCGCTCGCAGGCACCGTTCAGCAGGCGGCTGTCGGCGGCATACGAAATTCGGAAGTAGCCGGGCATCTCGAAGGCGGCGCCAGGAACGACGACGACCCCTTCGCTTTCCAGGAGGTATGTGACGAACTCCGAGTCGGACGAGATCACCCCGCCATTCGGTGTCGAGCGCCCGATCGCCGACTCGCACGAAGCCAATACATAGAACGCCCCGGCGGGGGTGCCGCATCTGATGTGCGCCGCAGCGTTGAGGCCGCTGACCACCAGGTCCCGTCTTTCCCGGTACGTGGCCTGGTGCGCTGCCAAGAAGTCATGGGGACCGTCCAGTGCGGCGATGGCGGCACTTTGGCTGACCGAGCAGGGACTGGAGATCAATTGGGATTGCACGGTGGTCATCGCTTTGATCAACTCGCGAGGGCCGCCACCGTATCCAATTCTCCAGCCTGTCATGCAATAGGCTTTCGACACGCCGTTCACGGTCAACGTCCGGTCATGCAGCGCCGGGACCGCTGCGGCGATCGTTGCGAATGGTTCTCCACTGAACAGGAGGTGCTCGTAGATGTCGTCCGTCAACACCCAGACATGCGGGTGTTTGCAAAGCACCGCACCGAGTGCGGACAGTTCCGCCTGTGTGTACACGGCTCCTGTCGGATTCGAGGGCGAGCACAGCACGAGCCACTTGGTCCGAGGCGTGATGGCCGCATCCAACTGCTCGGGCCGCAGCTTGAACCCCTGGGAGACGTCGCAGGCGATGCCCACGGGCGTTCCCGCGCACATCCTGACCACTTCTGCGTATGCCGGGTAGGACGGGGTTGGGATGATGACTTCGTCCATCGGGTTCAACGTCGCCGCGAACGCGTTGTAGATCACTTGCTTCGCGCCCACGGAAACGATGATCTGGTCCGTTGAGTAGCTCAGTCGGTTCTCGCGATCAAATTTCCTGGCGATTGCATTGCGCAGCGCCAGCGTGCCTTCGGGTGCCGTGTAGCGGGTCTCGCCGCGGCGGATGGCGGCCACCGCCGCATCCTGTATATGGACAGGGGTTTCGAAATCGGGTTCGCCGGCAGCCAGGCCGATGACGTCCCGCCCCTGCGCTCGGAGCTCTGCGGTTTTGGCGATCAGTGCCAGCATGGGAGAGCCTGCGATGCCATCCAGCCGGCTGGAGAGAAAGTCTTTTCGAATCGTGTTCATTGCATGGACCTGTTCTCGATGGAGTTCTCGTCGGTGGGCAACCTGCGCCGGCAAGACGCCTCTGGCACGCGACGCATGTTGCGAGGAATGAAAGCTTCGATGGCTACTGCTGGTGGCATGCGACGCAAGCAAACTTGGACTGCAGCATCATTGCGGGCTCGTTGCCTGATTTCTTTACCGCTGGCGCAGCGAACCTCTCGACATTGCTTTGAGCGGATTGGATGCGCGCTTCAAGCACCGGTGCGAGTTTCCATTCGGAGTAGGACGCCGAGAGCTTGGCGTTCGCATAAGCGACCTTGGCCGTTCGCCAGTCCCCGGCCTTGACCAGCATGTCGCCGAAGTTCAGAAAGAACCCTTCGAAGTTGTGTGGCGCGATCCAAGAGTTCCAACAGACCCTACGCGGCCCCGAGTCGGTCGCCAGCGCCATGTAGGGCTCGAAATCCGGTGCCTTGCGATCGATTCTGGATCCGGCGCATCGATCCAGCGTGGTCCATTGCCATTCAAGTGCCTCCTTGAAGCGCTCCGAGGTCTTGGGCTGGGCGCTCAGCACGTAGCCCGCCGTGAAGAGATTGAACTCAGGCCACGCCTCGATCGAGTCACGCAGCATGTAGTAGCCGCGGCGTGTCAGTCTCTCGTCTTTGTGAATCGCGCCTTCCGAGAGCAATGCGGTTCCGAGGAAGCCGAGGTACCTGGCGTCGGCAGGATCGAGGGCGACGGCCTCTTCAAGGAATCGGCGGCCAAGGGCTGCGTGATCCACGATGGTTGGTGAGGGCTCCGCGATCCGTGCGCGCTCGGAGAGCCTCCAGACGTGCAGAAATCCGATGTGGGCGGCGGTCTTGGAATCGTTCGGATCGGCCAGATAAGCGCTCATCAACAGCTTCTGCGCATGAGGGATGCCGTCGTAGTCTCCCGAATGCAGGGTTTGCCAGAACACCTCGTCAGCTGCCTGTGCCTGGCTCGAGCGAGCGATGGTCTCCACCTTTCGAGGCGCGGCACTGATGGCCACCAGACTGCATCCGGCAAGCGTCAGGGCGGCTGCGGTCAACGTGCCGAAAAAAATCGGCGGCTTCATGAAGTCGGTCCCGTGTCTGGCGGGGCCATCGCTTCGCGGAAACGAGACAACGACGCGCCGGCAGCTTGCCGCAGAAAACCCTGATCGGAGGCGATCACGAACGCGTGCACGCCGCTCGCAAGCAACTCCTTTGCTTCCATCTCGTGAGCTGCGAGGAGCATCGCGGGCATGTGCTCGCGCCGTGCGGCAGCGAGAATGCGAGCTGTGGCCGTGCGTACCCGGGCCCCGTCGACAGATCGATCGCCCAGAGCGACGCTCAGATCGGCTCTTCCGATGAAGATCGCGTCGAGACCCTCTGTCTGCACAATCCGGTCGATGTCTTCCACCGCCTCGGGATCTTCGATCATCGCGATGACCGTGACCGCAGCGTCCGACGCGTCGATATGCGGCCACTGCGCGATCGCCCCGTAGGCACCGGCCCGGCAGCCATTCGAAAAGCCGCGGCGCTCGTGATACCGGCACGAGGCGACCACCTCCCGTGCGAGCGCGGCCGATTTGACATGAGGAACCATGACGCCGGCGGCCCCGTCGTCCAGTGCCGCAAGCATCGCCTCGGGCTGAGCGTTCGCCACGCGCACGACGGGCGCAACCCCGGCAGCCTTGGCTGCAAGCAGCGCGATGTCGGTGTGGCCGCGATCGAACGGCCCGTGCTCCGCATCGATGATCACGAAATCGAAGCCCAATGCGCCAATGATCTCGATCGGCTGCGGAGCTGGCGTCTTGATGAAGGTTCCGAACAGCGGCCTGTCGCCGGCGCGCAGGAGCTCCCTGAAGCTCAAGGCCGTGCTACTGTGCATCGCGCCTCCTGCAAGGCAGCATCAGATGACGGCAATACGCCCTCGCAGCCACCAGCAGCTGTTCGTCCGACACGGCGCGTACGTCATTGAGATAGAAGCCGGGGAGATAGGACATTCCGACGTGCGTCGCAAGAACCCTGAAGGGCGCCGTCAGATCGTCCATGGTCGCTGCGTAGCGCCCATCCGCCTTGTAGTCTTCCGCCTTCGAGCCTGTGCTGACCGCGACGCCGAACTCTTTCCCGTGCAGCTGGCGTCCGCCCGGGCCATACGCCCAGCCCCTTTCCAGCACGGTGTCGAGCCATTCCTTCACGAGCGGCGGGGTGCTGTACCAATAGAAGGGGAACTGCAGGATGACGCGTTCGTGCGCGAGCAACAGCGCCTGCTCATGAGAGCGATCGATCGTCCCGTGCGTGTAACGCTCGTAGAGCGGGTGGACGGTGGCATCCGTCTCGCTGGTCAACGTGTCGACCCATGCTCTGTGGATGCGCGATCGTTGCAGATCGGGATGCCCGACGACGACAAGGGTTCTGGCAGGGAGGACCGTTTTCATCGCGGTCCGGCGTCGAGTGATGTGGCCGAGGGCATGGGATAGTCCTGCTCGTTCAGCACCCAGCCGCGTTTGAGGGAGAAATCCTCCCTGGGTGGGCTGAACACGTCGACGATCACATGCGGGTCTCCAGGCATTCCTTCGGAGGTGTGGATCACCTTCGGGGGAATGACGGCCAACGATGGCGCGCCGCAATGCTCGTGCTCGTCTTCGCGCCAGGTTGTGCGGTCCACCGACCAGGGCCAGCGCAAGTGGTGCGTGAAACTGCCCTGCAGGACGAGCGAGCCTTGCTCGAACGCGTCGTGGTGATGCGGGGACAACCGTGTCGGGCCGCGCAGCCAGAAGCTCTCAGGGACGATGTTGAGCATCAGCGTCGTGCAGCGCCAGATTCTTCCAAAGCGTCCTTCCTCATCGGGTACGTCGATGGCGTAGGTGCGCAGCTTCCACCCGCCCGTTGGTTGCGGCCAGTCAACCAGCGGAGAAACATGCGCGCTCGATACGCTGTAGGTGTCCGCGTTGCTGCACTTCGCGCACAGATCTGTGCTTCTCGTGGTGAAGACCAGGCAGAAGTTGCCGCCCTGCTCGACGACAATCTCGCTGTCCCCCGGGGGAATGAAACTCAGGGAGCGCGAGTTGATGCGTACGCGCTCACCGTTCCATCGTGCCTCCAGGCTGACGCCTTCATCGAGCACGACGAGCGCGAATTCGTCGATCTGCGCCGACCGCCGGAAGCACTCGCCCGCGCTCGCCTCCACGTGGACGACCAGGAAGTTCTGTCCTCTCGCATACCAGTAGCGGGCCGACGCGGTCGTCTCCTGTGGCGGCTCGGCATAGAAGTGGGCATACGAAGCACTGCCGAGAGCGGTGGCGGAGGCGCCGCCCTGCAACAGGGCGCCGCGGGGATCATTGGGAGTTTTCATAGGTCGCGATTTCTGCGTGGGTTGAGATTCAGCTCTCGGGCTCGAGCTGCAGATCCTTGATGAGCCTGCGCCAAGTTTCGAGATCGGCTTTCAGGAAGCTCTGCATGTCCTTCGGGCCGCCACTTCGAACTTCGAAACCCGCCTGCTCGAGCGTGGCGCGCAGCTGGGTATCCGTCAGCGCCGCCTGGACGGCGGCCGAAAGCTTCGAACTCGCTTCCGGCGGCGTGGCGGCGGGCGCAAACAACGCTTGCCAGCCGAAGTTGGCGGGGAAACCTGCCAATGCGGTTTCGGTCTTTGACGGAACGTCCGGCATGAGCGGGTTGCGCCTTGGCGTCATGACGGCCAGAGGACGCAACTGGCCAGACCGAACGCGCGGCAGAGCCGACACCAGATCGAGAAAGATCATGGAAACCTGCCCTCCCATGACGTCCGTCACCGCGGCGGGTGTCGAGCGGTAGGGGATGGAGGCAAGCCCTGTGTAGTGCATGCGCTTGATGAGTTCGCAATAGACCTTTCCGTTGGCGTTGCCCGATGCGCAAGAACCCATTGACGGCTGAGCCGAGACGACCTTGAGCAATCCCTCGACGTCCTTGACCGGCAATTTGGGATCCACGAGCAAGACATAAGGCGTCATCACGACGCCACCCAGTGGCGCGAGGTCTGTCAAGGGGTCGTAGCGCACCCCTTGGATGAGGCCAGCGGGGCCCGTCGTAAGCCCGGAATTGGCACCGACGAGCAGTGTTCGTCCATCGGGCTTGGCGCGGACGACTGCCTCCGTGGCAAGGGTCGAGAGGGCGCCGGGCCTGTTTTCCACGATCACGGGCTGGCTCAACCGGGTCGCCATCGATGTGCCTACCAATCGGGCCACGTAATCGGTGGTCGAGCCAGCCCCGAACCCGACGACGAGGCGAACCGGCTGGTCGCTGACCTGCCCCAATGCCAGAGCCGGAACGATTGCAAGGGCGGCTATCAGGTGGCGCATGGTTGTCTCCTTGGCTCAACGGCCATTGGTTGCTTTTCGAGTGCTCAAAGTCTAGGCAGCGCGCCGCCGGGTGTCGCGCGGAAATGGCAACTATTCCGCCAGGTGGAATATTGCTGATCCTTGAGGCAAGGTGAGCCGGACTGATCTATAAACGCATCGGATCCGTGTCGAGACGAGCGGGTCTCGAGGCTCAAACTCCAACACGCACGGATTCTGGGAAGTGGCAATGGCAAACGACTGGGCGACCAACCAGGACACGGCGCTCGACGATGCGAACGGCAGTCCCACGCGCTCGGTTCAAAGAGCGCTCTTGGTTCTGCGCGTGATGAACGAACGCGAGATCTGGACCCTGCTTGACCTCCAGAAGAAAACCGGCCTCCCGAAATCCACGCTCCACCGTCTGCTCGCCACCCTGCAGTCCGAGCGCTATGTCTACAGCGGACAGGAAATGCACGGCCGCTACCGCTTGACAAGAAACGTCGAGAACCTCAGTTGCGGTTTTGCGAGCCACAGCAGGTTCGCGGATGTCGCGACCCCGTTGTTGATCGCGGCCACGAAGCGCTACCGATGGCCCATGGCCGCCGGCGTTATCGATGGCGTTTTCATCAGGGCGAACTCCTGCACCATGCCTTACAGCCCTTACTCCATGAAGCCAACGTGCTTCGGGCAGAAATACAACCTTCTTTCGACGGCATTCGGCTCGACATATTTGGCTTTCTGCACATCCGGGGAACGACGCGCGCTCCTGAACGCCCTGCAACTGACCCTCGGCAAGAGCGCCATGCCAAGTCTCACGGCGCTGCGGAAGCTGCTTCGCACGATCAAGGCCCAAGGATATGGGCTTCGTGCCGGATTGACATCCGGCGAAAGCAGCGCGATCGCCGTGCCGGCCTTTTCGTCTTCGGGAGACCTCCTCGGGGTCTTGGCTTGCTCCACGTTCTCGCAGCTGCTCGATAAAACCTGGGTGGAGCGAAGCCACCGCACCCTCGTCGGTGTGGCAACCCAGATTGCGCGCCAGTACCCTTAACTCACAGCGACTCCTATGCCAATCATGCAAGCACATCTGCCCGAACCCGCGGGCCCAGAGTACCCTGAAGCACTTTTCAGCGCCTACAGCGACTGCTTCGTTCAGGTCTTGGAAGCAAACCCCGCACGCGTCCGAATCCAGATTGTTCCTGTTCAGGCAACTCATACGTATGTTGGTGGGAATCGGCCGGCGCGCTTGTCCATCCTGTCGGTATTTCTTCTCGAGGGCCGCACCCACGCGGTCAAGGCCAAGCTCATCGAATCGCTCGCCAAAGCAACCATGGCGCACCTCTGCGTGACGGAGGATGAGGTGCGCGTGATCATTCGCGACGTCGCGCGCGAAGACATCGGCTTCGGAGTGCAGACCGCAGCCATGCTCGGCCTGTGATTTCCAGAATCAAACTTCTTTGGCGACGCTCCATCCCTCATGAACATCAGTCTTTCCATGGCCGCGTTCGCGTTGGCCGCGTCAATTTCGCCTGGGCCTGTCAACGTTGTCGCGCTCGGCTCCGGCGCGAGGCACGGTTTCCTTTCCAGCATGTGGTTTGTCACCGGCGCCACGGTCGGCTTCACCGCGCTGCTGTTGCTCACAGGCTTTGGGCTTCACAGCATCACTTCCGCATGGCCAGCGTTCATGGGCGTGCTGCGCTGGGGAGGCATCGCCTTTCTTGTCTACATGGCTGTGATGCTGGCGATTGACGACGGGTCGCTGTCGACTTCTGGGCGGACAAGCCCGCCTTCCTTGCTGCTCGGGGCAGGAATGCAGTGGATCAACCCGAAGGCGTGGCTCGCGGCCGCGGCGGGCATGGGTGCATTTGCGGCGGGGGGAGAGCTGGGCGCCGTCTGGCACTTCGGCCTGATCTATTTTGTCGTTTGCTATCTCTCGATTGGAGCCTGGTCGGCAGCCGGCGCGCTCCTGAAGACCGCGCTCACCTTCCCGGCACGAGTCCGGCTTTTGAACCGTGCGCTGGCGCTCTCCCTGGTCGCTTCGGCCGCCTACATGACATTTGGGGATTGAAGCTCCGGTTTGCCCCGGCGTGGCTTCGATCGGCCAGTTGTCTCTCACTCAACTCGAACCAAGGATCTCCAATGAAACTCATCTGTTCGCGTCTCTCGCCCTATGCGCGAAAAGTGCTCGTGCTCGCACACGAGTTGGGGATTGTCGAACGCCTCGAACTCGTTCCCGCCACGGTCACGCCGACGACGCACGACCCGGTCGCAAATCTCCACAATCCGCTGGGCAAAGTTCCGGCGCTGGTGCTGGACGATGGCCAGGTCATTTTGGACAGCCGGGTGATCTGCGATTACTTGCTCGACGCCCATGGCCCCGGCCCCTCGTCGCATCCCCCCGAGCTCTGGCGGATGCGAACGCGCGCTGCCGTGGCGGAGGGATTGACGGACGCGGCCATGGTTGTGCGCTACGAGCTCGGGCTGCGGCCGGAAGCCGTCCAATGGACTGAATGGGTCGCGGCTTACGAGAAGAAGATCAACCAGGCCCTGGACTACCTGGAGCAATGCGCGACGGTCGTGGCAGCTCCAATTCCCTCCCTTGCAGACATCGGCACCGCCTGTGCGTTGGGATACCTCGACTTTCGATTTGCCCACCTGAGGTGGCGGGAAGGACGTCCCCAGTTGACATGTGCCTATGAGGCGCTCGCCCGACGCCCTTCTCTGATCGCGACCCAGCCGTCGTGATGGAGGTGTCTACGTGGAATGACCCCGGTGCGCCGCAGGACCCGAACGAAGGGGGCAGCGTCCTGCTCGAGTGGGGGCGGCAAGCCCTCGCCGGTCAGCCATTCAGCGCTCTGCTGGGCGCAGCAATCGACTCGCTGGCGCCGGGCGCGGTGCAACTCCAGTTGCAGATCACGCCAGCGTTGACCCAACAGCACGGATTTGTTCACGGAGGTGTCCTCAGCTACCTCGCCGACAACGCATTAGCTTTTGCGGGGGGCACGGCCATGGGTGCACCGGTTGTCACGTCCGAGTTCAAGATCAATTTTGTTCGGCCGGCCCAGGGCGACCGCTTGGTTGTACGGGCGCGCTGCACGCACGCCGGCAGGACGCAGGCTGTTTGCGTCAGCGAAGTGTTCTCAGTGAGCGAGCATGGCGAGAAGCTGTGCGCGATCGCGCAGGGCACGATTGCCCGTCTGGCCGCGAGCAAGCGCTAGCTGCTTTCCACGCCTCCATGAATACACGAGAAGTTTCGAGGACCGGATCCTTTTCGTGGATGATGAATGTGATGTTGCCCGCGATCCAGAAACAGAAGCCGGTGTTGTTATCGGTCAAGCGTGAGAGGGTTGATCCACTCTTCCGGTAAGCCTCCCGGGTGGCGCGAGGCCCGTTTCTGGGAGCTCTCGTGCTGGGCGAAGACGCAGGCATTCATCAAGTGCGTGCCCCTAAAAATACGGCTTCGAGCGCCCAGCAGATTTTCTGCAGCTTGTCGTCGTAGCCGACTTCCAGCAGTCAGCCATTTTGGCGGCAAAGCCGCCGTTCGGCGCGCTAGAGGCCGGGCAGAGCGGCGATGCCGTTGATGTGGACCCTGAAAGCCGGATAGGCGTGTGCCGCGCCATGACTCATCGATGAATTGCACGTCCTCGGGCCATGAGTACGCTCGCGACTCATTTGGGCGCGTCGAAGCGCAGCTGACATAAGCCGTCGCCCTGTTCCATGCCGACGGCAAAGAACTACAGCCCCCGGTCCGCGGCAACGGGGACTGCGAGGTGGCGATCTCGCAAAACTTGACCTCGCACAGAACCGCCATCGCCTACCCTCGGTCGTGGGTATGCGAGCCACCTTGGAAGATCAGGCCGACCGACCATCCGCGATGCTCCCGAAGTCCCGAAGTCCCGAAGTCCCGAAGTCCCGAAGTCCCCCAATTGTCCAGTGCTAGGTGCTTGACGCGCGTGCCGTAGCAGCGCCCCTGGTAGCGAACACGAAGTTCTTGTACACCCAGACGCTTTGGACTTCAGTGGGTGTCGCCCGGCCGCTGCGCCGGCGGAGTCGCCCTACTCGACTTCAGCCTCCTGCAAATGCGGTGACTCCCCGCCGCATTGAATCGCTAGCATCGCTCGCCAGTACGCGCACAAGAAACCGAAACCCATTTCGATCGTTATGACAGCCCACGACCCCGAAGCGCAGCCCCGGCCGATCACGGCGCAACGCCCACCTCGTCCGAGCAAGACGGACCGCACCGTCGTCGCCGGACTTGTAGTCGCGCAACTGGTCGTGAGCCTCAGCTATGCGAACCTCTACTTCATCCTGCTGCGCTCCGGATTTCTCGCCCTCTGGCATCCGCTCGTGTCCGTGGCCGCCAGTGTCTGCCTTTATGTCGCCGCTGTGCGTCTTGTCGCCAAAGGGAGCGGCAATCTCCTTTTTGCTTTGGCAGCGCTGGGATTTGCGCTCTTGGTGCCAGCATGGGGTGTCGAAACTTCCTGGGCCGTCTTTTCGGTTCTCAGTGCAGGTATCGCGGTCGCAGGCTGGTGGGTGGCAGTTAAAGCGAAGTCTGACCGTTTCCAGAAAAGCCGACGGGCTCCATGAAGTTCTTTTTGATGGGCTTGGCTGGAGCCATCACAGCGATGGCGGGTTTCCTCTTTTTCTATTCACATTACTCCGACCACAGAGCGAGAGCAGAAACGTCCGGCTGGCTTGTTCAACTGCAAACGGTCCAAGACGCGATTGCGCGTGAGGCCATCAAGAAGGGATCGCTCGTAAACATCGGGCTGACCGTCGATGCCGACGCGTTCCACAACTCGAGCGTCACTGGATTCATGATCCTGGATGGCGGCAGCATCGTTGTGAGAGGTGGCAGCGAGGGACAGGTCGTGTTGCTGGTTCCTTCGCTGAGGGGCGCCGCGGTGACATGGCGCTGCATCGGAGGGTCTGTGCAGGCTGTACCGGGCAGGTGCCAGAGAGATTAGGAACGGTCTATTCCTGGTTCAAAAACTTCGAACCAAGCTTGTCAAAATCCGCACCGAGTGCGAGCGGAGCGTCGGCCGCTGCGCCTCAGAGCGGTTCGCGCGCAACCATCGGCACTGCTGTTCGGGTACGCCAAGGGTTCTCCGAAAGACGTGCGTGCCCTCGGGTGGATGTGGCTGGTGCGGGCTTTCAGCATCGCCATCAGAGCCGCCCCGTCCGGGTCGTAAGACATACCTGCCGTGCTTGCGCGATCCTGTTTGTTCGGCATGTCAGACGGCGCCACCATCGCAACGACCGTGCGGTCCAAGGGTCGCGTTCTCCATCGTCTCCCATGATCTCGGCACACGCCTTGGAACAGACTGCGGCCAGAGTGCGTAAGAAAGAGAGGTCCGCTTTCCAGGATGCCACGCGATCATCATCGATGCAGACGCACTAACGCTAAAGACTCGCATGTCGCGATGCCCTCTGGACCAGATGCTTGGGCATCATTGGTGTGCGCGGCACTTGCCGGCTGGGCAGCTGGCATCCGACTTTGAGCAGTGCCAGCGTAATGCCCTCAACCCCCAAAGACCGCGTTCGCTGCGAAACGGAACTTGAAGTTCGCCGGGCAACTTTCCACACGGAGCCCGCTCAGGGGCTTCCTATTCGGGAGTTTGGATTTCTCCAGTTTGTGTTTGAGGTAATCCGAGTTTGCGCAGTTGGTCCTTCAGCTCGGCGGTCGTGGTCCAAGGCAAGATCTCCGAGTTTTCCCGCTCGTCCGGCGGATTTGACGGCAGACTGTCTGACCACCCGCCGTGTCCGACGAGCGGTAGCAACGGACGGCGGTGCAGCCACGCAAGACAGACCTCGGAAATCGTGCCGGCCCTGCCACCAATGACGATGCAGGCATCGCCAGACAAAGCCATGAGCAAGTTGCGCGCGTCGCCCATGCCGCAGGGAACAACGACCGTTGCTGGCCAATCAGCAGGTGGCATGTGGTCGGGCGGCACGATGCTCAACACCAGACCGCCCGCAGCGAGGGCACGCTCGGCAGCAATTCTTGTGGCGGGACTCCCGCAGCCGCTGACCAGGGTCATACCGAGCGAAGCTACAAGGGCACCGGCTTCGCCGGCTCGCTCGAACGCAGGGGAGCCCGGTTCGGCACTGCCAAGAACGCAGATTTGCGGACGCCGGGTGGATGAGATCGTCATGGTCGAAAATGGATGGCTTTTTGTTAGATAGGGTATGGTTTTTCCCCCCGGCACAGCTTCATTTCTCGTTCGCGCCGACAAAGCTCGCAAGGTTGCGTTTCTGTAGTTCCACCATGGCGGGCAACGGCGGCACGCCAGAATACTGTTGGACGTAGTGAACAGAGAACGACATTTGCTTCACAAAGGTTGCGCCCGAGACGCTGACAAGGGTGCGTGGCTTTCCCGCATCGTCAGCTCCTGTCATCAGCGTAGCCACATAGGACGCCGAGGGGTCGACAGCAACCACGCCCAATACCTTTGAATCACCGATCGGGCCTGAATACCGGTTGATGCGATCTGTGCCCGTCTCGAACCCTGCTGCAATGGCAGGTGCACCTTTGCCGCTCATGAAGGCGATGTAATCTGGTCGATTGCCATTCGGGATTGCGGAGACCCGTCCTCCAGGAGTCATCTTCTGGACGCTACCGAATCGACGGAAAGAACCGGTTGTTCCTCGGCGGAAGTCATCAAGTTCCTCGCATGCCGCAAACATCGACAGGATCCGGTTGTTCTTTCCCACCGTGGATTGGGTAGCTTGAACGAAGGCGACATCACGCGGATGCCCACCAAGCTCGCAGTGGCCCGGAGGTACTACGGTGGCAATGCTTACCTCGTTGAGAACAACTGTGCCTGCGGAGGTGGCGATTGAACAGAAAATGGCGCTTGCGGCAAGTAGTTTGGTGATTCGCATGACAAAGGAAGTCGAAGAGATCGCGGGGTTTGGAGGAGGTTCTACGACAAGAGAAGACCCATCTGGATCGCGGATCTCAAGTTGGGTGACACACTGCGTCAAAGGCGGAGGAGGTTGATGTCTCTCTACTCGATTGAGAAGTCAACGTTGATGTGGGCGGTGACACTGATCTGCCCGACTGCCAGAACCTCATCGCCTCCGGCATTCCCGCCCTGCTGCGACGTGGCAATGTTTTGGGTCATCGACCGGTTGGCAAATTGTGAAGAGCCACCCCAGAAAATCGACCCCTGGTTCTCACTGATCCTGATTGCTTTGCCGCGCTTGACGCCGAGTTGCGCAGTAAGCGCGTCAGCCTTTTCGCGAGCCGCGAGGGCGGCCATATCTCGCGCCTTATCGCGGTATTGGCGCAGCGAGGAACTCCGATATTCGAGATTCTCGACTTCATTGATGCCAATGGCGTAGAGGTCGTTCAGCAAGCGCTCGAAGCCAGCCAGGTTTGTCACCTTGATGCCAATACTGCGTCGAGCCGAGAACGAGACAGGCGTTGTGCGTTCAAGGTCGTGGGAATCGTAGTTTGGCTGAACGTGCAAATAATTTACCTGCACGCTTGTTTCCGGAACTCCGTGCTGCTTGAGGACGACGTGAGCCTTGGTGACACGGCTTCCATTTTCTTGCGTGGCTGCTTGAAGACTCTTGTCGCGGCTTTGTATGCCAACAGTAAGATGAACCTCGTCGGGCGTCACCCGAACAGTCGCTGAACCGGACACTTGCACCAACGGCGACCGCTCGCTCATGCTTGTCTGCGATAACGCGACCTGCATCGAAAACAAGGTGGACAGGCCGACAAACGTCGCGAACAGATGGTTGTAAGTCATGGGACTAGAGGTTCCGTCGAGTAAGAGGCGCTTGATCCGGTGCGTCTGTAGCGGCGACGATGTCGCCCGACAATTCTCTGGCCTGGGTAGCGGCTTGAAGCTCCTGCAAAGGCAGGGCCGACGGCAGTCCCAACCAGGTGGCACACCTCGTATCTCGACTGTGCGGCGCGTGACGCCAACGCCCGAACATAACTAAGATCGCGTGCTCCCCGTCACCCGCGTTCCGGCCCATGTCCGCCACCTCTCTCCTGCTGCAACTGATCGTCATCCTGAGCACCGCGCGCATTTGCGGCTGGGTGCTCCGCCATGTGGGCCAGCCGAGCGTGGTCGGCGAAATGGTGGCCGGCCTCATGCTTGGGCCGGTGGTCATGGGGGCGCTGTTCCCCTCGTTGCATGCGCAGCTTTTTTCCAGGAGCCACCTCGAAGGACTCTCGTCGCTTTCGACAGTAGGCCTGGTGCTCTTCATGTTCGTGGTGGGGCTCGAACTGCGCGCAAGCCAGGGCGTGCGCGCGCAATTGAAGGCGGCCGGCTACGTGGGTGCGCTCAGCGTGGCCGTGCCAATGGTGCTCGGCCTTGCAATCTCTCCGGCATTGCATCCGGCGCTGGCGCCCGCAGGCGTGGGCTTCTGGCCCTTTGCGCTCTTCATGGCCGCGGCACTTTCGATTACCGCCTTTCCCGTGATGGCGCGCATCCTGAAAGACCGCGGCCTTACGCGTACGCCGTTCGGCCAGCTTTCGCTGAGCGCGGCGGCCGTGGTCGATGTGTTCGCGTGGGTCTTGCTGGCACTGGTGGTGGCGCTTGCCGGCGCGGGTGAGGGCTACGCAGGCCTGCTGAAGACCACCGCAGGCATGGTCGTGCTGCTGGCTGTGCTGTTCTTTGGAATGAAGCCGGCCTTTGCATGGCTGCTGCGCACGCGCGCGCCCAACGGCGAGCCCTCGACCACCATGATGGCCTCGCTGATGATCGGCCTTCTGGTGTGCGCACTGGCCACCGAATGGCTGCACCTGCACGCCGTGTTCGGCGCCTTCCTGTTCGGCGCATGCCTGCCGCGCGACGACCGTTTGCTGAACTCCCTCACCGAGCGCATCGAGCCAATTTCCATCGTGGTGCTGATGCCGCTGTTCTTTGCGCTGGCGGGGCTGGGTACCACTGCCAATGCCTTTACCGGGGCGAGCGTGGGCGCGATGCTGTTGATCGTCGGCGTGGCCACCGTCGGCAAGCTGGCCGGCGGCGCAATCGGCGCGCGCTTGGCGGGCTACGGCTGGCGCGACAGCCTGGCAACCGGTTCACTCATGAATGCACGCGGGTTGATGGAACTCATCGTGATGAAGATCGGCCTGGACGCCGGCCTGATCGGCCCCGAGCTCTTCACCATGCTGCTGGTAATGGCGCTGGTAACCACCGCAATGACGGGGCCGCTGATCAACCTGATGATGGGCCGAACGAAGGCGCCTGCTGCAGCAGACGAAACGCCCGCGAGCGCATCCTAGTGCCGCGGCCGCGACCGGTTGGCACGTCGGCGTCGTGCAGCAGCTTTCTCAGCAAACAACGGCAACTGCTGGCTGTGATGGAGCGACACGATCAACGCGACTTTCAGAGGCAAAGCTTGCCTCATGCAGAAGCATGGACGCGTGAGGCGCGAGTCCTTTGAAGATCAAGTCACACCGAAGAGGCGGCCTGAGGGGCGGACTACTTCCAATGCGCAATTTGTCCCGTAACCTAGCGACCCTCAAGAAGAGATCGGCATTGACTGCGGCGGCGATCGCAGGTTCGGTGCTGCTTTGCGACGGGATGCTGTTGATGGCTTTTGGCTACACGACCTTTGGGGTGATCGTTCCGACGGTGATGGGCGCCGGACTTGTAAGCCTGAGCTTGCAATGGTCACGCATACATCAGTGGTTCCGCGCATCGAAAGCTCGCTCGATATTCTGGCGCTTGTTTTGGATCGGGGCCCTCTGCTGGACCGTTTCGATGATCATGTTCTGTATCGTCATTGCGCACAGGCGTGTTCCTCTCACGGCTGAGCTGTCACCGACGCGTGCCATCGTTGTGCTCGGATCCGGATCACAGGGAACTGTGCCTTCGTCCACGTTAACTGCACGCCTGGATTTAGCCTTGAAGGATTCCAAGCAAAACGCGCGTGCGCTCGTAGTGGTGTCCGGCGGCAGGAGCTTTCGAACAATCAGTGAAGCGGAAGTCATGGCGGCCTATCTGCGACAACAAGGACTGGCGGCTGAACGTATCCTGCTGGAGGAAGGCAGCACGAGCACTTCGGAGAATTTAGTTTTCTCTGCGAAGGTGCTAGCTGGCGCAGGGATCGCTGTGAGCGGCAACTCTGTCCATTTGATAACGAGCGATTTTCATACGTTCCGCGTCGGCCTGATCGCTCACCGCACCGGCTATACGAACGTTGAGACACTGGGTGTGGAAACACCGCTTCACATTCGATACAACGCGTGGCTTCGTGAATACTTTGCCATGTTGAGCAGTTGGCTGCTTGGTGAATATTAACTTCGGGACTGCAGCGCAGTCATGCTGATGAACCCATCAGGATGTGGCATCTAGTGCGTAAGCATGAGAGCCGCACCGCGCTATCCTCCAGAGTTGTCAACAATGGCGCTTGTCTTCGCATGTCCTTGCCTCAAGCTACTTCTTCTGCTTCTTCCATGCCGCGGGAGGCCGACGAATCCTGCGACGTACTCGTGATCGGCGGCGGGCCCGCGGGTTCGACGATTTCAGCGTTGCTCGCACAGCAGGGCCGCAAGGTGGTGCTGCTCGAGAAGGCGCATCACCCGCGCTTTCATATCGGCGAATCGCTGCTGCCGGCCAACGTGGAGCTTTTCGACAAGCTGGGCGTGCGCGATCAGGTCGAGAAAATCGGCATGCCCAAGTTCGGCATCGAGTTTGTCTCGCCGGACCATGAGCACCGAAGCTATGTCGATTTTGCGGAGGGCTGGGACAAGTCGCTCGACTCGGCCTGGCAGGTGCGCCGCTCGGAGCTCGACGAACTGCTGTTTCGCAATGCCGCCACGCGCGGCGCGCAAACGATCGAGGGCTGCAAGGTGCGCGATGTGGCGTTCGACGCCGATGGCGCCACGGTGCAGGCCGAGATGGACGACGGCGCCAAGCGCAGCTGG
>NZ_JAVDUZ010000016.1:0-80640 GCF_031456585.1 Variovorax sp. 3319 | reverse complement strand
AGCCGCCGGATGTTGAAGAGGGCTGCAACCTGCCTGCACGACAGACCCTCATCCTGCATCCGGCACAGGACCTCGAGCTTGAAGTCGAGATCGTAGATGACGTGCCTTTTCGCCACCAGACCAGCCTTCCCATTGGCCTCGTATGCAGCGATCCACACCCTCAACGAATCAACGCCGACGTCGTGCGCGCTGGCGGTGGCACGCAAGCCGCCGGCGGCCTTCCTGTAGGCCGTGACGGCGGCAAGCTTCTGTTTCTCTGTGTACCTGGTCACTTCGATTCCTCGAGTTTGTCCAGGTTTCGGGGTTCAGATCAGGATTTAGGTGGACACCTATGGAAGACTCCAAGCGCGTGAGCCGGCGGCGCCATGCGGCCGATTTGAAGCGGCAAGTGTTGGCGGCGTGCGCAGAGCCCGGCATTCATTACTCATTTTCGTGCCGTGCGCGATCTGGGGTCGCGAATCGACACTCAGCGCTGGCCAAGCTGGATGCCTTCCACTGCGACCCTATGCAATCACAGCTACCCCGGGCTGCGCAGGGATCCGGGCCACAAAGGTGGTGCCGTGCTCAACTGTCGAGGTCACTTGCAACGATCCTCCGTGCGACCTCACGATAAGGGAGCAAATATGCAGCCCAAGGCCGAGTCCGCCGCGCCCCTTGCTTTCTGCTGGGCGCCAGTACGGCTGGAATATCTTGGAGAGGCTTAATGGCTCAATTGCCTCGCCCTGATTCTTAACGCTCAGGACGAGCCATCCTTCTTTGGTCCAGGCGGCTACCTCGACGGGCGCGTCGCTGGCCCCATGGTTGATCGCATTCCCTAGCAAATTGGACAGGAGCTGTTGCAGGCGGCTGCGATTAACGAATACGCCGTCGGCTATGCGGATGTCAGCGTGAATGGCACGGGAAGGGTGCGCCGCACGCATTTCGTTCACGACGTCGTTAAGCGCCACTCCCAAGTCTCGAACCTCTGACAGTTTCACGTCGATTCCTTCGCCCCTGCGGCCGCGGGCGAAGTCCAGCACATCGTCGATCAGCACGCCCATCCGCCTCGTGGTGGTCTGGATGCGCTCGGCAGCTTGTCTGATTTCGGGGTCGGTGGCCTTTCTCGAGAAAAGTTCTCCGAGTGCGTTCAGTGTCGACAGCGGATTGCGCAAGTCGTGGCCCAGCACGGCGATGAAGTGATCCCGCAGCTGCGCAGTCTCATCGGCCTCGACCAATGCGGTCTCTGTTGCACTTTGCCTGTCTTCGATCTCCAGGGTGTAAGCGATCAGGTCAGCGAAACCCTGAAACATGGCAACGGTGCGCGAATCGGACACTTCGTGAGGCAAGGGATCGATCGCGCAGAGGTTTCCGAAGTACGTGCCATCGCTTTTGACGATCGGAACCGAAATGTAGCTTTCGATCCGGTAGAGCCGTGGTGTGTGATGTTTGCAGTACACCGGGTGTGTGCTCGCATGATCGAAAACCACCGGCTCACGCTTTGCTCTGGATTCGACGCACAACGTTGAATCAACGTCCAGTTGACCCCCGGGCTTCAGCCCGAAATTGATCCGGTCAAGCACCGCGCATGCAGTCCAGCTGTCGTCGTCGACCCGGGCCACAGCACCAAATCCCATGCCTGTCTGGTCGCATATCAATCGAAGCATCGTCGGCACGGCGCTGATGCGGCCGACGGCATCGATATCCCGTTGTATGTTTTCGGGGAGTTGCATTGATGTCTGCGAAAAAAAGAGTTTCTGGGCGCGAGACGGGGCGCTTGCAGCTAAGCGCCGGCAGGCCCGACGATGCCCCGGCCTAGCGAGATTGCAGCTTTTCGCACGTGCAAGCAGGTGCTTGCACGGCGGGGGCCACGGCAGAGCGCCCCAATCTTCATGGCCCACCCTGGATTGTGCAGCTTTCGGGGCGTCGGCAGGGTCCGGGAGCGCGGACCTGCAGCCCTGGCGGGCAGCGTGTCCAACGGCTGACGGAGAGAGGGTTGGCGAATTGGCTAGGGCCTTCGGCGGCCAGGTGGGCTGCGGCGTCCTGCCGAAAATACAACAAAGATTATGTAAATAGCTCAGACAGCAAGTTAGACGCGATATGCGAAATCTACTTCGACCGGTTCTCCCTATGCTTCCCGGCTTCTTTGGGCGGGAGTATCGGAGCCAATATCGTGTGAGCGAGTGTCAAGCATTCCCAGAATGACATCTGAAAAGAACGAGATTCGATCATGTCGAACTCGAGTTCCGTGGCTTCCGCTCGATCTTAGAGTCGCCTCAGGAACGCCGCTGCGTGTCGCTCCATAGCGCAATGTCAATCGCCTCCGTCTCGAAGGTGGCCACGGCGCAAAGATCGAACAGGTCACGTGCCTTTGCTTCATTGCCACGATGCCACATCTTCTTAGCAATGACCTCTGCGGGCGTTTCGACGCGGACTGTTCGCCCTTGGTAGTCGACGACCTCGAAGTTCGGCTCTGTCAGCGGCGGGGCCGACCACAATATCGATCTCGCCAGCGTCGAGTTGCAGTTTGATGAACTGCGCGTTCTCTTCGTACTCGCTGGTGAGATCCTCAGCGGGACCGCCGAGGCGAGGGTTCACATAACCTAGATACTGCGGGTCCGGCACAAACAGATCGATGTGCTTGCTGAATCGGTCGAAGCGGAGCATCAGCACCGTGCCGCCGCCGAACGTCCAGGGCGGCTCGACAGTGACCTCTTCCAGATGGGACATGAGCCGCAGCGCCATGAGCCCACTCGACTGAAATCGACCATGGTCATTGCCACACACGCCTGAAGCACTGGAGGTCCTGCGCCAGGCGTCGCATCTGACTCCAGACCTGAGCGCGAACAATCCCCTTCTTGAGGTGAAGTTCGTCGACCACTTTGGCAAGCAGCGACATTGGCGCTTCATCGAGCAGAGCCTGAAGATGTGGCCGGATCTGGTTCGGCGCGTCTCCCGTGAGCAGTGCACGTTCCAACTGCCCGGGAGTCATCGCAGTTCTATAACTCACGCTTGCTGTGGCCGCCGCGCGGTCCAGTGCCGACCTGTTCGGTCGGGATCTTTCATGAGCGGGGGAGGGCGTCGCCGAGTTCACGTGCATTGACAACCCGATGGCGTCCAGCAGCTCCTCAGCTCTCGTGATACTCAAGTTTCCGATGGACTGTTTCTCGACCGCGTTGATGGTCGAGCAGGAAAGCCCGCTGAGGTACGCGAGGGTCTGCTGAGTAAGATCCATCTCTGCACGGCGTAAGCGGACAGCATTGGCAATATCGTGAAGGGTGGACATGCGCATATGGTGCCAAGGATTGGGTCATGTGTGCAATATATTGAACGCGAAGGTGCGAGGACTGCGTGGCCAGTGCCCGAACCGCATGCCAGCGCCTAATGGAACAGCCGGGAGGCTGACTGCGGTCATCTTTGCGGACCATTTAAGCCAAAGAGCGCTTGAATCTGCCTTGTAAATGAAGACACGCGAGGCGCTCAGCGGCCCGACGACCTTCAAGCTATTTCTGGCCATGCCCGCGTTGGCGCGCGGCGGCTTCCGCGGGGCCGAACTTTCCTGCCGCAATCGCAGGTAGAAGGTCGGCTGCTAGAGTGGTAATGACGCAATTCCCAACGGATACTGCTATATGGCCGAGAGAGCATCTGACATTGTTCCCATCAGCGAAGCGCCCGCCCGGCTTACCGAGCTGGCGGAGGACGTCGTTGGCAGCGGCTCGGAAAAGATGCTGACGAAGAACGGAGCCAGCTACGTTGCCTTAGTTGATGCGCGACGGCTGGACTACTACCATGCCCTCGAGTCGGAGCACGCCAGCCTTGTGCTGGCTGAAGACGCCATCGCCGGCCTCCGGGAGGCCGCGGAAGGACAATTCGTGTTTGATGAGGAATTGGACCAGGCGCTCGGGGTCTCATCGACGCCGTGAGCACTCCCGTCAACGCGAGGGTTCGGGCAGTCGCCAACTTTCTCGTGTGCCACGTAGCTTCATGGAGGAACAGGACGCCGCTTCTGGCCAGTGCACTTCGAGAAAGTGCAGCCGAAATCGCTAACGCGGCGCGCTGCTTTCATTCGCACCCACAAGCGGGACCTGCTCGGTTGCTTGATGCCAAGTCTGGATGAGGGCAATTTCACCCTGAGCAGGCCAGGCAAATTGCCCAGGCACTCGGCTTACCCGGGTTGCGGGGGCCGGTGCTGGCTCGACACGTCTTGCAGGTGGCACTCGTTACGCACATTCTGAGCGAGAAGCGCTGCTGCTCACCACGAGCGGGAGCTGGGCGACGCTTCCACCGACGACGCATGGCCGGAGCTTCGGCGCCCGAATCTCACCGCCTCGTTCTGCACACTGCCTTGCATCTGTGGCCGCCAGCGCACGGCGCCGGAATCTTGATGCGGCGCGACTGAGCGCCGGTGGATTCAGCCTGGCATTGAACTCACGGATCGTCGCTTGTGGCGAAGCGGGCAAGCTCCTCGTGAGGGCCGGCGGTCGGGCCAGGCGAGGGGTGCAAGGTTCCGAGGGGTACGCTTCAGGTGGCGAGCGGCGCCAAGGGTTGTTGGCGTACCAACACCGAACAGCGGTTTGGGCGGCCTGCAAATCGGCGGTGACGTGTGATGTAGTGCACGCAATTGGTTCTGCTTGATAAGCAAGTCATTGCATCTTGGCTGCACTGCTGGCTACATTCGAGCCACCAAGCCGGCGGGTATTTTTGGGCAGAGCAAGTGCCGGCACTCGGAGACCCGAATGCCACTCTTGTTCTTAATGAGGCTGCAGCATGTGCAGCTTCCGGTCCGCGTCGCGCGCCCGGACGAGCTGCACCATGTTTCGGTGCTCATGGCCACGGGCCTGATCGAGGCCGAGTTCGCGCCTCGCAAGCCGACCGCGCGCTACGCTTCTTCCCGTTTAGCGACGGTGCTTCGCATCACGGAGAACGGGCTCGCCGAGATCGCCAAAATGGGCGATGTCTCAGAGCTCGTGAGGACTTCAATGCAGTTCACCCGCGGGTTCCGGTTGATGTGACCTCTTCCTGAATATCCTTGGCTTGCCACCCGAACGGTCAGTTCCGACCGGGTTCTGCAGTTGCAGACGCGGATGCCCAGCGGTTTTCCTCTGCCGGCTGGTCTGTGCAGGTCCGGCAGAGTGTCGCGCGCGTGGATTGCGAGCGAGGAGGGCTTGGTCCTCATCGTTCGGCCGGCACTGCCGTGAGGATTCGTTCAGTGGCCGACCACGACCCGTACGACCGCATCGGGCGGCAGCGAGCGCCACTCCAGCCATTCACCCGCCAACAGGTGGTGCGTCGGCGCGGCGTCCTCTTCGCCGGGCCTCCACTGCAAAACTAGCCGCTGCTCGCCAAGTCGCAGCGCGATCTCGAAGCCCGGCCAGTGTGCGGGAACGCGCGGCGTGAGCGAGAGCATGCGGCCCTTCACGCACAGGCCCAGCAGTGTTTCAACCGAGGCGCGGTGCAGCCATGCGGCGGAGCCGGTGTACCAGCTCCAGCCGCCGCGCCCCACGTAGGGCGCCGCGCTGTAGATGTCGCCGGCCATCACATAGGGCTCCAGTTCGTAAGCGGGCCCGCGCTCAGGATGCGCAGTGCGGTGCGCCGGGCTCAAGCCTTCGAAGCTCTGCCAGGCCGCTTCGTTGTCGCCCTGTAGTGCCTGAGCCATGAGCGCCCACACGGCCCCATGCGAATACTGCCCGCCGTTCTCGCGCACGCCCGGTGGGTAGGCTTGGATGTAGCCCGGGTTGTTGGTCGAGCGGGCAAAGGGTGGCGTCAGCAGGCGCAGCAGGCCGGCCGGCTTGTCGTGCAGGCGCTCCCTGACGGCGGCCATTGCCGGTTGGGTGTGCGCGTCGTCCGAGGCGCCCGACAGCACCGACCAGGCCTGCGCGATCAGGTCGATGCCGCACTCGTCGTTGGCCGACGAACCGAGCGGTGCGCCGTTGTCGAAGAAGGCGCGGCGGAACCAGGCGCCGTCCCATCCCGCGTCGTGCAGCGCGGCGATCCAGCCGCGCCGGGCCTCGTTCCACCGGGCAGTGCGTTCGTGTTCGCCGCGTGCCTCTGCAAGCGGCGCGAACTGCTCGACCACCCTGCACAGGAACCATGCAAGCCACACCGATTCGCCGCGGCCTTCATGTCCGACGCGGTTCATGCCGTCGTTCCAGTCGCCGGTGCCCATCAGCGGCAGGCCGTGCACGCCCGTCGCCAGGCTGCGGTCGATGGCAAGTGCGCCGTGCTCGAACACAGTGGCCATTCGGCCGTTCTGCTGCGGTGCGTAGTAGGCGTCTTCGGCACCGTCGGGGATGGCGGGGCCTTCGATGAAACCGGCCATGCGATCGAGCAACGCTGTATCGCCGCTCACCTCGACATAGTGCGCAATCGCGAAGGGAAGCCACAACAGGTCATCCGAAAAATGCGTGCGCACGCCGGCGCCGCCGGGCATGTGCCACCAGTGCTGCACGTCGCCTTCAGGAAACTGGCGCGCCGCATTGACCAGGATCTGCTCACGCAGCCGCGACGGATCGGTGAGTGCAAAGGCCATTGCGTCTTGCAGCTGGTCGCGAAAACCGAAGGCGCCACCGGCCTGGTAGAAGCCGGCCTTGGACCAGAGCCGGCAGACCAGCGTCTGATAGACGAGCCAGCGGTTGACCATGGCGTTGAACAGCGGATCGGGCGTGCGCACTTGCAGGCGGCCCAGCAACTCGTTCCAGAAGCCGCGCGCCTGTGCCAGGGCGTCGGGTACGTCGCGTTCGCACCAGCGGCGTGCGAGCTCCGTCGCCGCATCGGCGCTGGCGGCATGGCCGAGCACGAAGCTGAACTCCGCCGTCTCGCCTGCACCGATGACGAAGTCGCCCGCGATGGCAGCGCAGGCATCGAGCCCGCCGCCTGCGCGCTGCGCCAGGGTGTCGGGCACTTCGACGATGCCGCGGCCGGCGAAGAACTCGTTCCGGTCGCAGGTCCACTGACTGGCGCTGGACGCCCCAGCCAACAGCAGGAAAGCCGTGCTGCCGCCGAAGCCTGCGCTCGATTCACGCTGCTGGCCGAACACCGCGGGCTGGTCGTCGCGCTTCCAGCAGTGAACCGTCCGCCGTTCGCCGCGCGCGGCGCCAAGCTGCCATTCGACCATGCCAAGTGCGCGCAGGCGGCGCTGGCCAGGGCCTTCGTTGCGCACCCGAACGTGCACCAGCTTGACGGCGTCGTCGCGGGCTGCGAAGAAGGTGGTCTCGAGGGCCAGGTTGTCTTGGCGGCAATCGAAGACGGTATAGCCCTGGCCATGGCGCACCCTGTGGCTCACTTGGCCTTCATGCGTGGCGCCCTGGCCGGACGGCGTAAGCGGCAGCAGGTTGCGGGTGGCGAGGTCTTGCAGCAGGTAATGCTCGAAGGCAGGGTCTTGTACGGGGTCGTTCGACCACGGCGTGACCTGGTGCATGCGGCTGTTGCCGGCCCAGGTAAAGCCGGTGCCCCATTCGGACACCTGGAAGCCGAAGTTGGCATTGGCAATCACGTTGATCCATGGGCGTGGCGTCCGGTGGCCGGCGTCGACCTCGAAGCGGAACTCACCGCTCTCTGCATCGAAGCTTCCAACCGGCGTTTGAGCGGGAAGGGCCGGCCCGGGTTGCGCCAGCAGCGCGACAGCGGGCAACGCCGCCGGCGTCTCCGAGCCGTCGGCTGCTGCAGCAACGCGGGCTTCGTGCAATGCCGCCACCTGCATCTCGAGCGAACGGCCATCGGCGGTAAACACCACACGTGCCAGCTTGGAGAGCGCGGCCTTCTCCGAAGGTGCCACCTCGTGTTCGCGCAGCAGGTAGAAGCCCGCCGAGTCGTTGCGCGGAAAACTGTTCTGGGTCTGGTGCGCAACGCGCAGGCGCAAGGCCTCGATCTCGCGCTGCAGCGGCATGAGATAGGAGTTCGGCTCGCTGTTGAGCACCACCAGGTCGCATGCCACGCCGCCGAAGCCCCACCACGGCTGCGCGCGCAGCAGTGCGTTGATGAGCCCCATGCCGTTCATCGAGTGGATGGCGACCAGCACGATGGGTTTGTCGCCCGAAATGCCAAAGCGCCACAGTTGCCGCAGGTCGATGAGCCCGCGGTCTTTCATCACGCGCGGCGTGGTGTAGGTGAGGATCGTCGTCAGGTCTTGCAGCGCGAAGGTCTGCGCGGGTGCAATGCTCAGGTCGCGCAGCCGCACCTGCGCCAGCGTGGCGGCCATGCGTGTGGCGCGCTCGACATGCATCGGCTCCAGATATCGGTCGATTCTGGGCATCAGCGCCTCGATGCTTTCATCGGCGGCGGTCGCGAAGCACAGGCGCGCAGTAGCGCCCGGCGCAATTGAAAGGCGTACGCGCAGGCACGCGATGGGATCGAGCCCGTTCACCGGCGTACCGTCGGCCGCGAGCGGCTGCGCATCGAACGCGGGGCTCGCGAGCGAGCGGTTGCGGCCGATGAAGGCGCGCCGGTCGGTCATGCAATCGACAGAAAGTACGTGCGCATCGACCGAGGCAAGAAAGTGCACGGCGGCCACGACCGGGTCGCCATGCAGCCGCGGCTTGCGCGCCATGAGCAGCGCGCGCCATGCGGGTTCCCAGCGCGATTCGACGAACAGGTTGGCAAACGCCGGATGCGCCTCGTCGGCCTTGGGGTTTGACAGCACCGGCTCGAAATACGAGACAAGCTCGAGCGTGCGGTTTTCTTCGCCGGTGTTGTGCAGCGTGATGTTGCGCAGCTCTGTGTCGTCTTCTGGGCTGATGAGCACCGTGGTGCGCACCTGCAAACCGTCGCCGGCCGCATCGAACTGCACCTGCTCGGCAAGAAAGCGGGTGCGGTAGCTCCAGCCTGCGCCTGGCGCGGGCAATGCGGTGAGCGAAGTAAGAGGGGCGTGCTCGTGCCGGCCGCCATCTTTTTCGATATTGCGCAGGTAAAAGAAAGTGCCGTGGCTGTCACGCAGCGGATCGTCGCGCCAGCGGGTCACGTTGAACGCGTGCCAGCGGCTCACGCCCGCGCCGTTGGCGCGCAGGGCCACCGTGTAGCGCCCGTTCGACAGCAGGTGCGTGGGCTGGAAGCCGGGCCCAGTCGGGTCGACCGCGCGGGGCTGGAACAGCGGCGCCAGTTCTGTCTGGCTGGGTTCGGGCGGCGTGCGCGGGTCGGCGCTGCCGATGATCTGCCGCGGCGTGCGTTCGTGCAGCAGAGACTCGTGCGCCTGCACCAGCGCGGCGCTGCCGAACCAGCGGCGCGGGGCCGCCCCGCGGAGCACGTGGCACAGCGCCACGAGCGACATGCCCTGGTGGTGCGCCATGAAGTTGCGCACCACGGTGAAGTTCTGGCCCGCGGCTTGGCGCGAGGTGGTGAAATCGACCGCGTCGTGAAAGCCGAACTCGCCGCGCGCGCCCAGCGATTCGAGCAGTTCCAGGTTGACCACCGCGGCGGCGGGTGCAAGCACGGCGGCCATGGCGCTTGCATAGGGCGCCACCACGCGGTCTGTGGGGGGCGTGCGGCGCAGCGCGAGGCGCGGCACGCCGAAGGGCGAGTACTGGTAGGCCAGCGAATGGTCCTGCCCAAAGTAGGCTGACTCCGACACGCCCCAGGGCAGGTTCAGCAAACGGCCGAAGACCTGCTGCTCGGCGATGGCCGCGGTGTTGGCCACCTGCAGCAGGCTGTCCACGGGCTCCGACATCACGAGTGCGGGCATGAGGTACTCGAACATCGAGCCGGACCATGACTTGAGGCCGGGCTGGAAGCCCACCAGCAGGAATGGCCGGCCAAGCGCCATCCAGTGGCGGCGGGGTACGTCGCCCTTGGCAATCGCCAGGAAGCTCAGCAACCGAGACTCGGAGGCCAGCAGGTCGTAGTAGCTTGCATCGAGCAAGTTCTCCTCGACGCGCAGGCCGATGTGGAACAGGTGTCGCTTCGCGTCGTAGAGGCCGCTGAAATCCATGCCGGTATGCAACGCGTCGCAGCGCTGCGCCAGTGCCTCCAGCGCGGGTTCCTCATGGCTCTGGCAGCCTTCCGCGGCGAAGGCCCGGCACGCCTGCGCCACGGCCACAAGGTGGCCCGCGAGGTTGCCGCTGTCTACGCTGGAGACGTAGGCCGGCGGCAGCAGCTGCAGTGTTTGCGTGTCGTACCAGTTGAAGAGATGGCCCTTGTGCTTTGGCATGCGGTCGACGGTGTCGAGCGTGGCGGTAATGCGTGCGAGCAGCGCCGCGGTGTCGATCCAGCCGAACTCGCGTGCGCAGCAGGCGGCCAGCAGGTACATGCCCACGTTGGTCGGCGAGGTGCGGTGGGCAATGGTCGGCTGCGGCTCGAGTTGCAGGTTGTCGGGCGGCAGGTGGTTGTCGTCCGGGCCGACCACGTGCTCGAAGAAGCGCCAGGTGTCGTGCGCCAGTTTCTCGAGGTAGCTGTGCTGCGCGGTGCTCAGCGGATCGGGCACCCGCGCATCGACACGGCTGCTCCACCAGGCTGCAAGTGGCGCCAGCGCCCAGACGAGGAACAGCAGCGGTCCGCCCAGGGGATAGGCGCTCCAGCGCGCAGCCGCCGCGGCCAGGGCCAAGCAGAGGACGCTGCTGACCCCCGCATTGCGAAGGAAGGGCGGCAACTGCTGGCTCGACTGCGCCTCGGCCTGCGCGGTCGTGGTCCATTGGAGCAAATGCCTGCGGCTCACGGTCAGCCGCCACGTTGCGAGGAAGATCGCATCGAGCAGCAGGCGGGTCTGCGCCGGCAGTTGCACGAACTGCCAGGCCGCACCGGCCGTGGCTCGCAGCAACTCGACAGCGCCTACGTCGAAGAAGTGGCGCAACTCGATGGCGCGCCGTGTCGGCACCAGCCCGGCCAGGGCACCGAGCAGCGGCCCGAGCGTGAGCGCGGACGCAACCGCGCCCAGCGCCCATCCAAGCGGCATGGCCTGCGTGAAGATGACGAGCACCAGCAGCGCGGCAGATGCGGGCACCACCAGCGAGCGGCGCAGGTTGTCAGCCATCTTCCACAGGCCGAGCGCATCGATGCCGAAGTGCCTTGCGCGCCACAACAGCGGCAGCAGCTGCCAGTCGCCGCGCACCCAACGGTGCACGCGCGAGGCGGCCACGCCGGAGTGGTGCGGATGGTCTTCGATGAGTACCACGTCGCTCACCATGGCACAGCGCGCCACAGTGCCTTCGAGCAGGTCGTGGCTCAGCACGGTGTCTTCTGGCAGGCGGTTGTCGAGCGCAGAATGCACGGCGCGCACATTCAGCAGGCCCTTGCCGGTGAAGGAGCCGCTGCCGAACACGTCCTGGTAGATGTCGGAGGCGCCGCTGCCGTAGGGATCGAGCCCGCACTGGCCGGCGAACATCCAGTGAAAGAACGAGCGCTCGCTGCGCATTGGAAACGGCGTCACGATGCGTGGCTGGAGAATGCCGAAGCCCGCGACGACGCGCCGGGTTTCGGCATCGATCTCGGGCGCATTGAGCGGGTGGGCGGCAATCGACACCAGATCGCGCAGCGCGCCCGGCGGCAGGCCGGTGTCGCTGTCGAGCGTCAGCACGTAGGGCGTTCGACCCGAAGCCAGTTGCTGCCCCGGTGCGAGCGGCAGAAAGCCGCTGGCATCGCCCGTTGCCAACAGGCGCATCAGCATTTCGAGCTTGCCGCGCTTGCGCTCCCAGCCCATCCAGCGCTCTTCGGTGCCACTCCACGTGCGGGGACGGTGCAGCAGCAGAAAGCGCGGGGCCGTGCCGTCTGGTGCGGAGTATTTTGCGTTGAGCGCCGCGATGCGCGCGACGGCATCGTCGAGCAGCAGCGTGTCTTCGGGCAGAGAGGCTTGGGGCGCGTCGGCCCAATCGGTCAGCAGCGCAAACTGGGCGTGCTCCTCGCGGTTCGCGAGCCAGTGCAGTTCGAGCCTGTGAGCCAGCTGCGCGTTGTTGGCTGTCGAGCTCAGCAGCGTGGGAATGACGACCAGGGCTCGATGCCGTTCGGGAATGCCGGCCGCAAAATCGAGACGAGGCAGCGCCTGCACGCGCACCGACTCCGCCATGATGCGCTGCGCCAATGCGATCAATGCCTCTGAGAGCGGCCATGCGAGTAGCGCCAAGGCGGCAAACGTGGTCCAGTCGCGAGGGCGTGGCAGCCCGTGCGCGACGGCCGCGAGCAGCCACACGGTACCCAGCACGATGGAAAGCACATAAACAGGCAAGCGCCAGCCGTGGCTGCGCAAGCGGCGCACCCGTGCCGGGCGGCCGGCGTGGCCCACCGTCGCGTCGGATTGGAGCGCCGCAACCAGCGCGGCATGCCCCCGGCCGAAGAGGTAGTAGCCGGCGGTGCCGTCGGCTCGGTCCTCGTGGGCCGCATGGGGGCCGGCACCGCCGGCTGACGCGGCAGCCGCCATTCGCACCACGGCCTTTGCCACCTCGCGTTCCGATCGGCCGCTGTCGCGCGCAATGCGCTCCATTGCGTGCGTGATCTGCTGGCGCGTCAGTTCGCTTTCGTCCGCGAAGCTTCGCAGCTCGCGCAGCACGAGCAGCGAACGGCTGACGGGTTCGATCAGGTCGCTCCACTCGACCTGACCGATCATGCGCAGCGTGGTGATGATGTTGCCGACGGTGAGGTTGGCAGCGGCCTGCGCGTTCTGCGCCTCGTCGATCAGCGCCGGTCCGTTGGGGCAGTGCTGTTCGGTCCAGCCCACGAGCGCAGACACGCTCTCGCTGTGCTCCACCGGCAGGCACTGCCAGAGCTGCGTGAGGTAGGCATCTTGCAGGTTGTGGCTTTGCAATGCGCGATACAGCGCGTCGAGGTCTTGCGTCGAGAGATGCGGGGCAGCGTCCCAGACCGCATGCGCTATTTCGCGTGCGACCTTGTTCTCCGCAATGCTTTCCGCCACGCGGCGCAGGTTTTCGAGCAGCACCACGCGCAGCGTGGTGGGCAGCGCCCAGAGCTCGCCCAGAGTCAGCTCGTCGATGTCCTGATACGCGTTGAGGAAAGCAGTGAACAGCGATTTGTTGAGCACGCTGTCGGTATGCGCCACATAGGCCCACGCGATGCCGTAGACCCGCGGCAGGCCGGCAAGGGGCAGCGTGGCGAGCTTGGGCAGGCGCGCGTAGTAGCTGCGCGGCACGCCGTCGTTGATCTGCTGCAGTTGTGCTTCCACGAGGTGGAAGTTGTCGAGCAGCCATTCCGCGGCGGGAGATACGTAGCGCCCGCTCCGCGAGATCAACGCGATGTAGTCGAACGCGTTGCGCAGCGATTCGAGGTTTTCGTCCACCCGCGGAAAAAAAGGTGCTCCCTCGCGCGCGCGGCGAGGATCGACTTCGACCACTTGGGCTCGTGCCAGGCTGTGGCCGTGCTGCTCGAAGCGTTGGGCCCCAAAGAGTTCAGCACGGATCGGCAGTGCGACCGGGTCGTGCGGAGCAAGCAGCAGCGCGCGCGCATAGGCGCTGAGATCCGGGAGCCGATCAACGACAAAGGCGGCGCTCATCGCGCCGCCTTTGCCTGGGATTCGTGGGGGTTGCAGCCTGCTTGTTCCCTATCGGGGGGAACTACGGCCCGGTTCGGTTCGGGGTCGGCCACTCTCAAGCGAAGGCGAACAGGCCGATACCGAAAGTGGCTGCGACGCAAGCCATTGTGACAATCCGGCCCGCAGCGAGCGCGCGCACCCGTTGCATGTGGCTTCTGGCCGAGAACCAAGGCCCATGGGCGCGTGCGCAGTGGCGCATGTGGGAGGCCAGTGCTTCGAAATCGCTATTGACGAAATCGATCGTTGTACGTGTGACGGACTGCGGTGGGGACATTGCAACGGGCTCCTAATACGACTCGAGCTGCCGCGCGATTGCGAGAGATAGCGAGAAAACTTTGAACGTGCCCCGACCCTACTCTCTTAATTGACCTTACGGTGCTCTGTTTTGATGATGTGCCGTAGTCCTCGTACAGGGCGATGAGATCTCAAGGCCAATCAAGTTCCGGCGCGCCGCGTTAGGCTCCTTCAACTTCCAGTCGCCCTGATACTTCACCCAGGCCTCCCCCCGCTCCGCGCAAACGGTGCGCACGGCGCGCTCCACGCTCTCCTGCCTCAGGTGGACGAGCGGGCGCAATGGCCAATGAGCTGGGCCACGCTCTCGCAATACGCTGCGATTGAGCTGGCCCCTTGAATGACAGGACACGGTCCATCGCTTATCTTTAAAGATAGGAGTAGGACTGTGAGTACGACTAGGAATACGGATACCATCGAAGTAATCATGAGGGACCAGCGCCGCAGGCGCTGGTCCCTTGCGGAGAAGGCCGCGCTGGTTCGTCGAAGCTACGAACCTGGCATGAGCGTGTCGCTCGTCGCACGCCAGAAAGGCGTTGCCGCCAGCCTGCTGTTCCAGTGGCGCAAGCTGGAGCGGCAAGGGGCGCTGACGGCTGTATCGGCGAGCGAGGCTGTGGTGCCGGCTTCGGAACTGGCAGCCGCTCGTGCCGAGATCGCCAAGCTACAGCGCGTGATGGCAGCTCATGCATTGCTGCTACCGAAGGCGCCGAGACGGCGCCAGTCCAGCCGACCCCATGAGGGCAAGGTGGCCGTCGCGCACAGCGACATGCGCTGGTGCTCGGACGGCTTCGAGATCAAGTGTGATTCGGGGCAGACCGTGACGGCGACCTTCACGAAGGATTGCTGTGATCGCGAGATCCTGGCCTATCGGGCATGGGAGGGCAAAGGGCTGCCGGGCGAGCCGGTGCGCGAAATGCTCATCGAGGCCGTGGAGAAGCGCTTCGGCGGCGTCGAGGGTGTTCCCAGTACCCACGCCTTGGAGTTTCTCTCGGACAACGGGGGCGCCTACATCGCGGCCGAGACCCGGCAGATCGCTCGACAACTGGGCCTGAGCCCGGTCAACACGCCCGTGTGTAGCCCCCAGAGCAACGGGTCGTCAAAGCGCGGGCGCTGCTTTCATTCGCCCCCACAAGCGGACGGCGTGCTCGATTCCTTCATGCCAAGTCCGGCCGGGGGCAGTTTTAAGCTGAGCAAGCAAGGCAAATTGCTCAGGTACTTGGCTTGCTCGAGTTGCGGGAACTGGTGCTGGCTCGGCCATCTTTGCTAGACGCATATTCTGAGCAAGAAGTGCTGCCGCTCTCGATACGCCATGAGCGGGAGTTGGGCTATGGCCTGCTGAGGCTTCCACCTGCCGAGCGCTGAGGCCAGCATCCCACCGGCGATTTGCATAGCAATTGCGCTACAATCGAATCCATGAAAACTGCCCAGTTGCCTCCCGTGCGTGTAGAGCAATCCGTGCGCGACGAGATCGAGAGCGTCCTGCGACAAGGCGAAACCCTGTCGCAGTTTGTCGAAAATGCGGCAGTGCAGGCCGCCCAGCGCCGAAGATCCCAGCAAGAATTCCTTGCGCGTGGCCGCGAATCGCTGAAGCGAGCGCAAAAGAGCGGCGAGTATTTCTCTGCCAAGGACGCGCTCGACGCGATGCAAGCACGCCTCGACGTACGGGTGCAGCTTGCGCAGAAGAAGTCCAGCAGAGTCGTTCGATCGTGACCTATGCGGTCACTCTGACGCGTGAGGCTCTTGAGGATTTACTGCGTCTTGAAGACTTCTTGGTTGAGTCCGCTTTGCAGCACGGCGATTGGGACTTGCCTCGTCGGGCCATAGCGACCATCCGCACGGAATTCCGAATCCTGGAAACGAATCCGTTCACCTGCCGCGTCGCTGACACTGACCGGCTTGAGCGCGAGTTGGTGATTCCGTTCGGGGCTTCGGGATACGTCGCGCTATTTCGAGTCATCAGCGAGAGAGAGGTCGTGGTCGCCGCCATCCGCCATCAACGCGAAGATGACTACCACTAGGACGCTGGAGTGTTGAATTCCGCCAGCCTCTGACCCCAGGGGGGTGCGGAGTGAACCCCATCGACTGGACCGCTGAGGTCATCAGAACCAAGGCGCCTGCTAGCGAGCTGGGATTCGTTACGCAAGCAGATGGTCATGCGAACTGGCGTACACACTACTGGGGGCGGAGGTTTGAAGCCTCCAGCGCCAACTGTTCCACCACAGGGGCCTCCGGTGCCTGCAGCCGCTCAGCGGAAGGGAACGCTGCGGTACGGGCTGCGGGCGTCGCTCAACAGCATGCGGTTCGTGCGTAATAGATGTTCCTCGCGCGCGTCTGAATACCGCCAGATCAGGCCGGCGGCAATGTACGCGGCACTCACCTGCGACCAATCGGCATAGGCCTCGCGTACTTGCGCGTTCAAAGCACTCGCGAAACTTGTGAATTCTTCTCGCTTGATGAAGCCGAGCTGCACAGCCCAACGCGACAGGCTTGCCAGCCTCACAGCATCCCAGGCGACCAGGTCCGGAATCTGGGGCGGCGAAACGTTGAAGTGCTTTCGCAGCGCGCTGACCCAGCTCTGGCTGCCCACCGTCAATTGGCTAAGTTCCGATACCGGCCGCCCGCTGTCCGCCGACAGTGCGCGATAGTCCAGGCTCTTGCGCGCCTTGATCTGGAAGAACGCCGGAAACCACGCATCCATGACCAGCCGCAGCACCGCCGGCGTGCTTTGGGCTGCTGCATCGATCGCGGCAACGGCCTGCCATGTGGAAAGGTAGCTTGAGCGCAGTCCTTCCTCGGCGAGCCAGTGGGCCATTTGTTCGAAACTTTCGCGGTCGTGCACGTTCCAGACTTCCGAGATGCCCTCGCGCAGCGCCTCGTCGTCCTTCCCCGTGGCGAGCGCATTCACATGGTCGCCGTTGAACGCCGACAGAGGCGCACTCAGCGTGACCAGCCACCGCTCTTCGGGGGTGAGTGATTCTTCGGTGCCGAAGTGAAGCTTTCGTTATCGAGCAGCGCGTGCCCGAGGGTGTCCCTGATGCCCATCGATTCCCTTCCAGGATTTATTGCATTTCGCACCGGCCACGTGCGTGTTCGTGCCCGGCATGGTGATGCCCCTCCGACCTTCAGAACGACCAGTTCAGGTTGACCTTGAACCCATGGTCCTGCAGCCGGTCTCCAAACTGGCCCGAGTACGAGGCGTTCAAGGCCAGGTTGGGGCGCAGCTGCGTTTCAATGCCGGCCTCGAGCACCGCCACATCCTTTGCCAGCGGAACGCCCGACAGCGTGAACGGCACACTGCCCGCAAACGCATGGGTGCTGGTGGGCATTGCGCCGCCGAATGCATGGCGCCAGCCCAGCGTGCCGCGCAGGCGAATGGTTTCGCTGGCCTGCATGCTTGCGCGCACGCCAATGGTCGAGAAGGTTGCATCGGTGCGGCCGCCGTAGCCATACAGCGCGGCAAGCCCGCCTTGCTCCACGAACGCATCGCTGCGCAGCTGCACATGGGCCAGGCCCGCAAAGGGCTCCAGCGTGGCGGAGCCCAGGTCGATGCGGTGGCCCAACTCACCAAAGGCCTGGGTCGTGCTGCTGTCGTACTTGCCGGCCAAGCTGCCCGCAAAGCCTGCAAAGGCGACCGAGCGGCTCGTGTCCGTCTTGTTCCAGCTGTGGCTCACGCCCAGTCGCAGCCGTCGTTGACGTGCCGGAAACGCTTTAAGGAAGTGGCGGTCGGCGGCTTCCCGGGCGTCCTTTGCCAGCGCGTGTTCGTCTAGGCTTGGCGCTGGTGAATGGCCCCGGAAGTAGGCGACAAGTTTTCGGTTCAGACATGCTTCTGCTTCGCGGGCGAGACGCTCCAACTCCCTCCATATTTGCAAGGAAGACAGAGATTCGGATTCTCGATTTGCCATCGTGATTTAGAGCAACATAACGGCCCGATCATGGTAAGCGATCAGCTATCCCATGTTGACGATTGGCAGCTCGGCAGGTCAAAGGGTGAAGCTCGCTGGGGGGCTGCGCCGTTTCGACCCACTGTGCGTCTCCGGAACCCCCTCCCAACTCGATAGGGGCAAGCGCACGATAAAGGACGTTCCTTCACTTTCCGAGGAAGTCACGGTGATCGTGCCCGTATGGCCTTTCACTATCTCACGGGCGATGAACAAACCGAGGCCCAAGCTCGTGGCCGGACGTTCGTGGGGCTCCGACTCCTTGGAGGCAACCTGCACCAAGGGATTGAAGATGACCTGCATCGAGTCTGCGGGAATTGGAGTGCCGCGGTTCTTCACGATCAACTGCGCCACATTGCCATCGATGCGGGCCTCGAGAACCACCGGAAAATCCGCATCGCCGTGCTGAACAGCATTGCTCAGAAGATTGGAGAGCACCTGGCGCATGCGCGACGCATCGAAGTTCATCATCACGCCTGGAGCAATGTCAGCTTCGAGTTTGCGGTGCGGGTATGCAGCACAGACTTGGTCGAAAGCCTCTTCGCACAAGGCGCTGAAATTGCCCGCTTGAGGCGTCACTTCGATGCCGCGGCCCAACCGGGTGCGGGTGTACTCGAGCAGGTCGGTGATCATCTCGCTGATTGACGTGACGCTTTGCCTGGCAATGCGTAGCGCGCGTTCGTTCGGCTTGCCGTCCACGACATGCCCCAGCAGATGTACACAGGAACTGAGTGCACCGAGCGGGCTGCGCAAGTCGTGGCCGAGCACGGCGAGGAAGGTATCTCGCGAGTTGGCCATGTGCTCCGAGTAGGTGAGCATGGCCTCGGCAAGACCCTGGTCGATGCCCTCATTGAAGCGCATGAGTTCCTCGAGCACGGTGGCATCGACTTCGCCGATGTGGGCCACCCAGAGCCGCAGCACCGATGCGCGCAAGGCGCGGTATTCCGCGCTCAACTGGGTCAGATCGAAACCGACGCGCTGGCGCAACGTGCCGTGTACTCCCGCAAAGGTTGCCTTGATTCCCGACTCTGCGAGGCCTTTGGATTTCGCTTCGCGCTCGGCTTCAGACTGGCTCGATTCCATCTCATCGGCAATGGCAAGAAGGATTCCATGCGCATGGTCGCGCAGTTCGACGACGGACATCGTCTCCGCCGGGGGAATCATTGTCCTCGCAAACGTTTCCCACTCCACCAGAATCGGCTCGACGTTGTCCCTGATGAATTGGCTTAGGCGCATTGCGGGAGTATGCGCCTTGTAGGAGAACGCTCACAGGATGGTGAAGATTGATGCGCGGAGCCGAGCAGTCGCGGATCGCCGCACATGGAATCGATATTCAGCATCTGCCACCGCACAGCTCGCAGTGGTGTTGAATTCCGCACCCCCCTGGGTCGATTTTCGGCGGCAATCAACAGGTCAGCATCCACGGGCGCGGAGCCTTTGATCGAGGAGGGCTCGGGAACTCTTAAGGCAACTGCGTGACACGATATCGACGCACGGGCGATACCCTGTATACATCGATTTTGTATTTAACATAACACACATTGTATTTAAGAGATGTGTGGGAGCAAAGTTGTAATGTCGCATTCCAGCAAAGTTCAAATGTCGCAAAGTTGGCCGCCCCGAGCTCGAAGGCATGGCCATGGCGACATCTGCAGCGACGATCACGATCACGATCACGATCACGATGACGATGCGCGAAGCCGATCGGCTCAAGACGATCCAGGCGGTGGTCGACCGGATGCTGCGGGTCGGCCAGGCCGCGCAGCGGGCTCGGCATGAGCCGAAGGCAGGTCGAGCGGCTGGTGGGTCGATATCTGGACGACGGGCCCTCGGTCTGGTCTCACGCAAGCGCGGGCGACCCAGCAACAATCAGCTGGCTCCTGGCGTTGCCGAGCGTGCCATCGCGCTCATCCGTGAGCGCTATGCCGACTTCGGCCCGACGCTGGCCACCGAGAAGCTGCAGGAATGCCACGGGATTGCGCTCAGCAAGGAAACGGTCCGGGCGCTGATGGTCGCTACAGGCTTGTGGACGCCGCGCAGGCAGCGCGCCCCCAAGATCCACCAGCCGCGCAACCGTCGATCCTGCCGAGGCGAACTGATCCAGATCGACGGCAGCGACCACGCGTGGTTCGAAGACCGCGCGCCATCGTGCACGCTGCTGGTATTTATCGACGACGCCACCAGCCAGCTGATGCAGCTGCACTTCGTGCCGACCGAGTCGGCCTTCGCGTACTTCGAAGCCACGCGGGCCTACCTCGAGCAGCATGGCAAGCCGGTGGCGTTTTACAGCGACAAGGCCAGCATCTTCCGCTCAGTGCGCGATTCGACCGATTTCGGCCGCAGCACGACGCAATTCGGACGCGTTCTCTTCGAACTGAACATCGACATCATGTGTGCCAACACCAGCCAGGCCAAGGGCCGGGTCGAGCGCGCCAACCTGACTCTGCAGGATCGCCTGGTGAAGGAACTGCGGCTGCGCGAGATCAGCACCCAAGAGGCGGCCAACGCGTTTGCACCGCACTTCATCGCGGACTTCAACGCCCGCTTCGCCAAGGCGCCGCTGCGCGAGTTCGATGCGCACAGACCGGTGCGCGCCGATGAGGATCTGGATCTGCTGTTCACGTGGCGGCTGCAGCGCAAGGTGTCGCTATCGCTCACGCTGCAGCGCTATGACCGATTGCCGCAGGTCGACACGGCCGCCATCGTCGAGAACAAGTGCCTGGGCCATACGCTGCATGGCTGCGCTGGTGATCCAGGCGCAGCGTGACGACAAAAGGAAGTCCAGTACGCCCTCGCAAACGAATCAGGGGCAGGCGCCCTACTCCACTAAGGCTTTGCCGGGGACCAAATGGTCTAGGCAGTCCACGTCACAGGCGCTCGATGAAGCGGTCAGGGCGGTCTGCGGGGCACCCAGGAAAACAACCGTGTTGGCCTCCGGCTGACAGGCCTGTGTAGGCTCAAAGGCAAGGCAGTCAAGGCGTTCGCTGGGCTCCATCCCAAAAGAAGAAATATGACATTTCTATTTATCCAGGAATGCGACATTCGAACTTGGCCTTGACAATTGAGACGATGCGGATGTCGCGAAGCCGGCTACTCGGATCAGAGGCATGCCGTCACTCAGCAAGTCGATCTGGAGACCCAGAGCGCAAGGCAAAGACGGTGGGTGATCGCGTACGCGCTCGCGCACGACTCAAAACGGTCGCTGTGTCTGAGGCTCTGCTTGGCGGCAAACGTTAGAGGCAGATCACTGCTAAAAACCCGAGCCCCCACTCGCGGCGCCTGCTCCCAGCCAGTCTCTCCACGGCCGCTCGAATTCTTACGCCCTAGACAACGAGCAAGACAGCTCCAACTTTGGCCATAACTTCATAGTTTCTTAGCGCAAGCCTATGCTGCGGCGCGTTTTCACGTACCAAATTACGCTCTCTTAATTGCCTTTTATCGAAAAAAATTGACTTCGGCATAAAGGCACACCTTTCGAACTGGATCGGGATCATGCCTTTCAGAGGGCGAGTCTGCAAAACACTATCTCACGTAAATCCGCAAGCACACGAGTGTTGGCCTGCGCGGCTTCATATCCTTATCGCATCCCGCGGCAAATACAACGAGCGTGTCGGTCGTGTGGCGCAAGGTACCGCTGTGTCAATGAGCAACTGGCATCCCCGTAACCTGTGCCGCAACGCCCGGGCCTGTGCCACGTCGCCCAATACGTAAGTAAAAAGGCCGTGTTTTGTGCCGAGAGGCGTGTGACACAAATTGGCACAACTGGTGCTGTCAAACGTTGCCTAGCAACGTGCTAGGGGCAACTTTGGAGTTCTTATGAAACATCGCTCAATCGCACGCCGCGTTCAGGCAGGCTTTACCCTTATCGAATTGATGATTGTTGTCGCAATCATCGGTATTCTGGCTGCTATCGCGCTGCCTCAATATCAAACCTATATTGCTCGCTCCCAAGTAGCTCGCGTTATCGGAGAGGCCGGTTCGCAGAAGACTGCGGTGGAGGATTGCATTCTGAATGGTAAGAAAGTGCCTGGTCCTGCGGTTGATCAGTGCGGAGGTACCGCAACCGGATCCTCGTTACTGGTAGCCGGCGGTAACATGCTGAACGGTACAGCGCCAACGGACACGAAGCTTGGGGTGCCTACTTTGTCCATTACCGAGACCACAGGTGCCGCGACGATCGTCTCGACGTTCGGGAACGCAGCTGCTATCAAACTCCAGCTGCCTACCGCCGCATCTATTACGTGGTCGCGAGATCCCGAAGGTACTTGGACCTGCCGATCCGCAGGTCTGGACATTAAATACGTGCACCTGACTTGCCCGCTTGCCAGCTAAGCGCACAGTCAATGGGTCCCTTGGGGCCCATTTTCATTGCCCAGCGCGTGAAAACTAAACTGTGACCTGTCATGAGCACCGTGGAATTGCACACGGCCAACAAGAGCCAGATCACAGAGGCAGACATCCAGTACTTTGCCCAGTTCCACTTGATCGAGCGTGATGAAGGACCTGGACGCAGATGAGCGGCATCGCATCCGCCAAGCGCGGGGTCGGCTGATCGAGCAGTGGCTCAAGTCCCGGAAGGTTCAGGCACAAGGGCGTGTAGAAAGAGGTTGCTCAACGCCGGCACGAAGACAGGTTTGGGGCGTCCGCCCTTCATCAAACCGGCAAACGCGACGAGACGACCCTTCGTCAGCTGGGCACCCAACTACGCGTGCCCAGACGGGCTGGCTCGCGACGCGAACAGGAGCAGCCTCCTGAGGGTATGAGCCATGCAGGCCTCTTTTCCAAACAAGCGCCGGCTTGTTGAATTCCGCCGATCTCTGACCCTAGGGGGGTGCGGACGAAAACTTGGACTACCTAGAGGTAGTTCATGTATTCCTACGAAGATCGGATTCGAGCCGTTGAGCTCTACATCAAGCTGGGCAAGCGCGTCAGACCCGCCATCCGTCAGCTGGGTTATCCAACAAAGAATTCATTGAAGGGCTGGTACAACGAATACCAGCAGAAGCTCGACTTGCCAGCGGGCTATGCGGGCCGGAGACCCAAGTTATCGCAGGAGCAAAAAGCGGCAGTTATCGAACACTACCTCACTCACGACCGCTGCATTGCTGCCACCATGTGAGTCGCCATAAACCGAGAGCAGCGCTTCGAGATCGCGCGCGAGCCATTGCCTGAGGATGAGGCGGTAGGCACAAAACAGCAAAGGAAACTCCCACGAGCCATGGGCACATGAATGATGCTTGGCAGTTCATCCGAGGCGCCAATACCCCTCGCTGCTGGCCAACTGGTCGCAATGAATGCATTTTCGCCCGGGCTGTCGAGGACCCAGATCGAGCGTCATGCCAGGTGCAAGCTCGGCCAATTGAGTTCTCAGTGCCTCTACTTGGGTGAGCAGGTCTTCGATCCCGCGCCCCTCCCTGCCGGCTGGAAGATCAAGGTCTGGAGCCCGGGGCCGATCCGTATTCATCGGCGAAGCTTGCTTTGCAAGAGCTGACGAAATGGGTTGTGTCACTGTGTCGTGTTTGAATTTTTGTAAGAAATCGAATTCCGACTCTCAGCGCCCCGAAAATACCGACATCCCCCAGCCGACGATGCAAATACCAATCAGTCCACCAACCGCCACCACAACCGTGAAAACCGCTGCTTTGTCCTGTGGAATTTTCATCAGAACTGGAGCGCCGGTATATACCAGATAGATACTATAAAGCGCGGGAATGACACCAAGAAGCGCCAACAACGGAATGATGCTGAAAACGCCACCCAAAAAGGCGGCTGTGCTCGCGTACGCAGCCAATTTCAGTGCACTCAGAGGGTTTTTTGTGCCATTGAAGCTTGGGGCGAGAGCATCGATAAAGAGTGCCAAGACATAAATCATTGCAAGCGACATGACGTAGCTCGCAACCATCTGCCCGAGGCCCGTGAAAATAGGAACACGGAAGTTGACGCCAAAGGCTCCTACCCCGATGAGTGATAGGCCAATGAACCCTGCAACAGCCGGAACGATCGCCAAGATGCACACATAATTCTTGAACAATGAAATCACATCGGCTGGCTCTGCTTCGACTTCTGGCCAAGCAAGTTTTGGTTTGAGCAGAACCTGTTGCGCACGTTGGATGATGTTCATTGTCTTCTCTGATAGCGACATCTTTTGTCGCGCGATAAGATTTTTCGGAGCGGATATTTTGAGGAACTGGAAGCGTAAAGTCTCTTCTGCAGATGTAGGAGGGCATCAAGATGCACTGGCCTGCCGGCATCCAAGAGATATCTTGTTATATTTCTGCTTAGGACTAGACGCAGTTGTAGCGTTCTATGTGGGGCGTGCTAAGACCTAATTGGCGCAGCTTTGGCAATTGGTTGCCCAGGTATTCGTTCGCAGCCGAGTTTGAATCGAACAGGCAGGTGGCTCCTACACGTCCCGCATATCGGTTTTGCGTCCATACTTTCCAAAGCAATCCCCGCCCTCCACATAGCCAGCTTTCGCCATGGGCCACGAATTTTTCCGTCATTTCCTCACCCCATGGACCGGTGTGCGGAAAACTTATGTGTACAAGCTGGCGCTGGTGTTCCATGAACGAATTACCTCGGGAACATTGGGCCTGTTAAACAAATTGTGTGCGGGCGGCAAACTGCGCAATTTCCACTGCGTTGTGCAGTCCGAGCTTGGCCATCAGCTTCTGGCGATGCGTGCGCACCGTCGTCAAGCTGATGCCAAGGTCACGCGCGATCCTCTTATTGCACAGGCCCCGGCCCACCAATTCGATGACCTGCTTCTCGCGGGGCGTCACAATCTTTGCAGCCGCCTGCGCCGCGTCGTTTCGCCGGGCCGGGACGCTTGCCGCGTCGGCCGGGCCAACGGGCAATGGCGATTCGGCCGCGGCGGCACCGTCCAAAATCGCGTCGATGGCCTTGAGGAACTGGACCGGGGAGCATCCGGGCGTGATGACACCCTGCGCACGACGCAAAAGGGCCGCCGTGTGGAGATCCGCGGCGGCCGGATCCATCAACAAAAGAAGCTTGGTGGGCTCAGTTCCGTCCGGGGTTTCGAACGTTCTCTTCACGACGTCGGCGCTTTCCATGCGTCCCAACATGTCCACGACCACCAGGTCCGGGCGCAACGTTTCAAGGTCCGCACCGATCTCGCTCAAGGCGCGGCCGTCCGCAATCACTGTATGCGGGGTCGCTGCATGAAGCATCAAGTTGATTCCGTGGCGCACGATGCCATAGCGGCTCGCAATCAATATTTTCTTTGACACGCAATGTCCTCTCGTAAGCGTGCAAACTTATGCACGTGATTTCCTGTCGATGAGCGACTTTAGAAATTCACCCGTTCCACATGCATCCCTCCCGCGTCCCACCAGCGTCCCATGAGATTCCCGTGAACGCGGACGTGCTGAGGCTCTTTGGAACGCCGACGCTGTCGCTGGCCGGCTCACGGCGCCAGGAGGCGCTGCAATGGCACAGCCATATCGGTCTCATCGCCTTGCTGGCCTGCGTCCCCGGATGGCACTCGCGCGAATCACTGGCGGCGCTCATCCGCCCTGACGCGGCACCGGCGGTGGCCCGGGCATATCTTCGAAGACTCCTTCACCGAGCCCGTGCGCTGTTGCCACAAATGACGGCGCTCGAGATCGACGCGACGCGGGTTCGCTGGAACGGCGGCAGCGACGTGGCCGCATTCGACCAGGCAGTGGCACGTAAGGAGTGGCAAGCTGCGGTGTCGCTGCATCGCTCGCCCTTTCTACAGAGCGTGGGCACCACGGGCCAGGACGCCATCGACGATTGGTTTCACGAGACGCGAGTGAGGCTTGCCGGCGCGCAGCAAATGGCGCTGCTTGCACTGATGACACAGTTGTACCCATCATCCGAAGTCGATCTGTCCGAGTTCATGCAGCAGCTCGCCGAAAACTCTCCGTTGGACGAAAGCTGCATCCAGTTTCTTTTGCTTCATGCGCGCACGCCCCTCGAAAAGCACACGGCTGCGACCGCGTACCATGTTTTCGAACGTCGCATGGAACAGGAACTGGCGGCGAAGCCTCGCCCGGAGACGCTCGCGTTGTTTCGCGAGCTCCAGGGCCGCAGCGGCAGCGCGCCGGCCGCGCCCAACCGGACGCGCGAGGCGCAGGAAGAACGGATAGGCGCTATCGACGAACTCCCGGACTATGGTGACGAGCAGCTTCTGGGCCGGGGGCACGAATTGGAGCTGCTGCGCGAGCTTCTCACAGAGAACGAGGCTCGCCTGATCGCAATTCACGGCATGGGAGGCATCGGCAAGACCCGACTCGCGCGCCGCCTGTACGACGACGTGGCCACCGAGGTTCCCAAACGCGCGCTGTGGGTCAGCCTGGAATCCTGCTCACCGCAGCACGATCTGATGAGCATCGTTGCCTCTCGGCTGGGTGTTGCAGGGCCGCGCGAGACAGCGGAATCGCGCGTCGTCGACCGGTTGCGAGGCCAGAAGACGATCTTGTTTCTCGACGGATTCGAAGCGCTCATTGCGGACACCGATGGGCTCGCGCGACTGGTCGACAGAGCCCGGGATCTGCGCTGTGTGGTCACGACCCGCCAAGCGATCCGCTTGCCGCAAGAGCGCCTGCTCCTTCTCAACGGTCTGGATTGGGACGGCACAAACTCGGAAGCCGCTCGCCTCTTCCACTACCATGCCGGTCGTAGTGGGTACCTCCAGAATGATGCAGATGGAGCGGCGGTTTGCCAACTGGTGGGGTATCTCGAGGGTCACCCGCTGGCGATTGAACTTGCTGCGGCATGGGCACCCCTGCTTCCGGTAAAGAGCATCCTTCTCGAACTCAAGAAGGACTTCCGCTTTATCGATGCGCCGACTTCGCGCACTTTGCACGGCCGCAAGGACCTGCGCGAGATCTTCGAAGCCGAATGGGCGCGCTTAGACAGCGCTGAGCAAACAGCACTGTCCGCCATCTCTGCGCTCGAAGGCAGGATCGATCTTGCAGCCGCGCGCGCAACCATCGGCGACGACGGACCGAGCACCCTCTTGCGCCTGGCGAACAAGTCGCTGCTCGGACGCGCGGCAGACGGATCCTTGACGATCCATCCGCTCCTGCGCCAGTTTGTCCGGTCGAAGGCACAGCCGAGCAGCTGAGAGGCTCGGCGGCCGCTTGTTCATGCCATGAACATCAAGACGGCTTCGTTGCTCTGCGCCGCCAACGTCAAAAAGGCCTGGAGCGCTTCGTACTCTGTCTGGCACTCCTGGCGATCCTCGTCGCGGCCCGTCCAGTCTTCCGGATAGATTTGTTCAGCCTGCACACGCGAGAGTTCAAATCGTGACCAGAGCGCCTCGAAACCGATGCTGTCGAGTTGGTGGCTGAGTGCTTGAACGTCCTTGGCTGTGTTGAAACGATAGGCCCCATAACCACAGTCGGTCCCGGAAATTTCAGAGCCTCCGAGCACCGCGTTCGCCAGGACGCCGACCCGCTCCCATGCCGCGCCCACCAGCAGGAAGTGAATCAGTTGCCACGAGCGCACGATCTCAAGGTTATGTTCATCCGTCTGCGCGACTTGGTCGACCGTGTCCTCGACGCCGACCTCCTTTTGCAACACTTGGGCGAGTTGGGTCTCCGGAAGTCTTTGAAAGTGGCAAGAAATGGCCATGGAAAGCGCCTTTGAAAGTTGTCGGCATGGGCGTGTACGCCCGATGGTTAGAAGCGGATTCTCCATTCAGCTGCGCGGGCAGAACTCGTGCCGGGGAATGAGGCCCCTCATGCATCCGCAGTAACCCCTCGGTTCGCTTTCACGATGAAGCTAGGCGGATGCAAAACCATGTTCTTCGGTTCGCCTTGCGCACCCTTCCCCGCACCATCGCAACCCGGCTCATGATTGCCGCAGCCAACCGGTCCATTCGCCCGGAGGTCTCGGCGGCAGAACAGGAGGCTCTCGAGGGCAGTTTCGAGTTTTCTTATGGCGACCCGCCGGGTCGGGTGGCCAGAAGTTGGGGCGACGGCCCACTGGTGCTGCTGGTCCACGGCTGGGGAGGCCGTGCGGAGCAGATGGCGCCTGTGGCGAAGGCCCTTGCCAAACTCGGCTATCGCGCGGTGGCGATCAACGTCACCGGCCATGGAAGCTCAGCAGGCGGATCCACCGCATGGTCGCATTTTGTGCACGACCTTGCCGCGCTCGGCCGCGAACTGAAAGTCCCGGTGCGAGCACTCGTGGGCCATTCGGCCGGAGGACTCGCAGCCATGGTTGCCCAATGGCGCGGCCTCATCGAGGCAGAACGCTACGTTTGCATTGCATCGCCTTCATACCCTTACCCGCCTCTCGAGGGCGTTGCACGACGGCTCGCTCCTCCTGCGGGATTGCTTCGTCGCTACCGCGCCTATCTGGCGAGCGAGCTTCAGGCGGACTGGTCTCAGCTCGAAGGCTGCGAAGCATTTGCAGGCCTCGGTAGCCGGCTCATGCTGATCTACGACGAAAAGGACCGGTTCGTCGCGCACACGCAGGCTGATCGCATCGCCTCCGTCTGCACGGGAGCGCGCGTGCACAAGACTTCTGCATACGGGCACACGCGGCTGCTCATGGCGGCGGAGGTCCGCGATGAAATCTGCAGGTTCATCTCTGAGTCCACGTGAACCGGGTCGAGCTTAGCCCGTTCTCCAATGCCGCCCTCACCCCCTGCACCAGCTCATGCACGCGCAGGATGTGCTTGGAAAGTTACCAGACGTAAATTTGGTACGCAAACATAAGTCGAAGTGTGGGCGCCTGAAATCCTTGTTCGCATGGATCCGCGACTTCCGCTCGAGCAGGGAAGGTTTGTCGCCGCTGCGAAGACCGTAGATGGCGAACTCGCGTGAGCTTCCAACGTCCGGAGAAATCGATGAAATTGTGGTTTGGATCAGCCCGGAAAAAAGCGGTGCCAAGCGTCACGCCGGCGCCGCCCTCGCCCGGCAGCAACGATCGCGCGAAATCTGCCTTGCACCGCGAGGTGGTCGATGTCGCCCTGCACGGCACGCTTATCCGCCATGGCATCCCAAGATCGTGGGTGGTCGCGGAGCTTCAGACGGCGCCTCCAGTCGCCGCCCAACCGCGCTCGGACATCTGCTTGATCGTTCGCCAGTGGGGCGGACTGCCCTGGATCCGCGCGGCAGCCTTCCAGCGGACGTTCATGCGCCGAATCAGTCTGCTCGACCGCAACCAGCATTTGTGGCTTCGATGCGTCGCATGGCAGTTCAAGCTTCATGAGGAGGGCGAAGGTGGCCGCGGGGCCCATCCCCCTTTCGCGGTCACGGAGCCCGCGCCGTTGACGGAACTGTTCGCGTCCCAGGAAGCGCCGGCCGTCCCAAAGGCAGAGCCCCCACAACCTCGGCAAGAGTCGGCAAAGGAAAGACAAAGCCGACTCGCCGCAGCCAGCGCCAAGCTCCTGGGCGGCCGCTGGCGCGATTCCAACGTTGCCGAATTCGAAGACACGATGCCCCTCGAGAGGGCGCATTGAATTGACCGCCATCAACCGCACCGATTGCATGAACAGCCATCTCAGAAACCATCCACAACGCCGCCGAGCGCCCTCGGCGATCCGTGGCTTCACACTGATCGAAGTTCTGGTCACGGTCACGATCATCGGGCTGCTTGCAGCGTTCGCGATCCCCCTGTACGGCGACTATGTGCGGCGTGGACAGATCACCGAGGCGGTGACCTACATGTCCGACTACCGGGTGAAGCTCGAGCAGTATTTTCAGGACAACCGAAGCTACGGCACCGCCGGCGCCAAATGCGCGAACCTCGCGGGCACGGCGCCCGCGTGGAGCGATTTCAAGCCCGCGAATGCGCGCTTCTTCACCTACGACTGCACGGTGACAGCGACGGGCGGCTACAAGCTCACGGCCACGGGTGCACTGAGCCGTGCCATCGGCCACGAGTACACCGTGACTGAGACCGGCGCAAAGTCGACCACCAAATACAAAGGCGAAGCGTTCACGACAAAGAATTGCTGGCTGCAGGCGGGGGCCGAATGCTGAGCGCGAAACAGCAGCGCGGCTTTTCCATGGTGGAGGTGCTCGCTGTCGTCGCGGTGCTGTCCCTCATGCTTGCAGCCCTCGCGCCCGGCGTGATGGACTGGGTCCGTGCCGCACGCGTTCGGAACGCGGCGGAAGCGGTCTACAGCGGTCTGCAAAAGGCCCGCATCGAAGCTATTAAGCGCAATGTGCCTGTGACCTTCTGGCTTGTCTCTGCGCCCGACTCGGGTGCGCTTCCCGGAAAAGATTGCAAGGTGAATGCGAAGTCGGCCTCGTGGGTCGTCAGCCTGGAGTCCCCCGCCGGCCAATGCGAGGTCAGCCCATCGACCACCACCACGCCCAAGATCGTGGCGACCCATGGCGCGGGCACTGTTGCAGCTGGCGTCTCGGTCTCCGGCTTGGCCAACGACGGAACAACACCAGCCATGTCCGTCACTTTCAACCCTTTGGGGCAGACGACGATGAACTCGGCCGCCTTGAGCCGCATCAACTTCGACCACGAGGCCGAAAGTGCCCGGAAGTACAGCGTACAGGTGTCCGAGGCCGGGGACATCAGGCTGTGTGACCGTGTGGTCAAAAACGCGGGCGACCCGAGGAGGTGCGCATGATGAAGCTGCGCATGAGGCAGCGCGGAACGCGGGAGCGCGGCTCGGTCCTGCTGGAGGCCGTGGTCGGCATCTTCGTGCTGTCGTTCGGCGTACTGGCGATCGTGGGACTCCAGGCCGCGATGAACCACGCACAAGGCACGGCCAAATTCCGCGCCGACGCCGCCAACCTGGCCGCCGAACTGGTGGGGCTGATGTGGGCTGACCAACCGGGCCTCGCGTTCTACACGACGGACCAATGCAAGAACCGTGGTGCCTGCCGCCAATGGGCGGAGAAGGTCGCGAGCGTTGTTCCCAAGGGCGAGGCTGAAATTCAGAATCTCGGATCAGGCGCGGTCGAAATCAAGATCAAGTGGACCTCGGCCATGGAGGGGGAGCATGTCTATGTGCTGCGCACGAATGTCAGCTTCTGAGTTCACTGGCCCGCGCACGGGGCAGGCCGGCTTCACCATCATCGAACTGATGATCGGTCTTCTGGTCGGCCTTTTCGTGACGTTGGGCGTCACCTACGTACTCATGAACATGGAGGGGCAAAAGCGCACCGTCACCAGCGGCAGCGACGCGCAGCTCACCGGCGCCCTTGCGCTCGCCACCCTCACCCGCACCCTCCAGCCCGCGGGTTACGGCTTCAACCAAGTCCCCGGCGTCATCGGCTGTGCCTTGGCCAACAAATACGGTGGCGCCGAATTCAAGGGACTGCCCGAGCGGCTCGTTCCGGTGGTAATCGAGGACGGCAAGGACGGCGCTCCGGACATCGTTCGTGTGTTCGCGAGCGGCAAGGAGTCGTATGCGATGCCGCTTCGGCTCAAGGAGACCTACAGCCCCTCCACACCTCTTACCAAGGAGCAGTTCGTGCCCTTGGCACTGGCCGGAGTCCAGCCCAAGGATTCGACGTATGCCGGCGACCTTATGGTCGCAGCCATTGATGCCATCCAGCCTTGCGAGATTTTTCATGCCTCTTCCGTCGCGGCAGGAGCCATCGGCCGAAAAGACGATGGAGGATGGAACGCCTCGGGCTTTCCCAGCCAGAACTACAGCAGCGGCAACTACCTCATCAACCTCGGGCAGCCTTTAGACGCGACCCTCGCCGTATCGCCTGACGGTGCTTTGACCCTGAAGACACTGACGTTCTCCAGCACGGGCGTGCCGAGCTACACCAGTGCCCTGCCCGTGCACCGCGACATCGTCAACCTCCAGGCGCTGTACGGCAAGGACACGACCTCGCCGCCGGACGGCGCCATCGATGCATGGAACACGGATACGCCCACCACCAATGCACAGTGGCAGCAGGTGGTTGCAGTGCGTGTCGCCGTGGTCGCGCGCAGCACCCAATTCGAGCGCGAAGAGGTCACGCTGCAAGCCCCCGAATGGGATGTAGGCAAGGAGATCAAGGTGAACGGAGCGAAAGCCTGCAGGGCCAACAGCGGCAGCGAGTGCCTGAGTCTGGACGTGTCGACCTTTCCGGAGTGGAAGCACTACCGCTACAAGGTGTTCGATTCCATCATTCCTTTGCGCAACATGGTTTGGAAGGCAGCGCTGTGAAAAGGCTACCGAACTCCGGCCGCCGAGGCTCACCCCGGATGCGCGGCGCGCAACAGGGCATCTCACTGCTCTTCACATTGATGGCCTTGGTGGTGATGGGCCTCGGCGCCATAGCGCTCGTGCGTTCGGTAGAAACCGGAACGACCGTGATCGGCGAACTCGGATTCAAGCAGGACGCGCTTGCCGCAGCGGCCGCAGGAACGGAGGAAGCCATCGCCTGGCTCAACAGCCGGGCAACCGGGGCTGCGCTGGAGACGGACGACAAGACCGCGGGGTACTACGCGACCGGCATCGATTCCCTCGACCCCACTGGCAACCAGACCACTAAGGAAAAACCGCTGCGGCTCGTGAGGTGGGCGAAGACCTGTTCGGACGACTTCTCGCCATGCGACGTGGATGCCTATGAATCGAAGGTTTCGGTCAACGGCAACACGGTCAAATGGGTGATCACCCGGCTTTGCGAGAAACAAGGCCCCGCCGGTGAACTGAACACCTGTGCGAGGCCGCCCCTTTCTGCCAACGCTGTCGCGAACGATCGCGGTGAAGTAACGCCCGACGGGCGCATCACCGTGGGCAACACCACACCTTACTTCCGGATCATCGTCCGCGTCGATGGACCACGCAATACCGTGAGCTACACCGAAGCAATGGTGCATTTCTGACGGAAACCTCTTTCTTCACTACTTCAATGTCATGAAACCACCACGCGCTTTAAAGACGGCTTCACAGACCCGCATCGCGCTGATGCTCGCCGGGAGCGGGCTCTGCGGCGCCGCCATGGCGGCGGGTACCGACATCTCCAGTGTTCCGCTGTTCACGGCAACGAACGTGAAACCGAATTTCATGTTCCTGATGGACGATTCGGCCAGCATGCTCAGGTGGTGGCTTCCAGATCAGGCCTCCCCCTGGGCCCCGGCGCAAGACAAGAGCACGGACCGCGACCCGCTAAGCCCTGCGCCCAACGCCTACTATGAAGAATCCAAGATCTCGAAGATCTTCAAGTATGGCCAATACAGCACGCAGTGCAACTACCTCGCCTACAACCCTGCGACCACCTACCTGCCGCCCCTGGATGAACAAGGGATTCCGCAACCACCTGGTCGCATGAGCGACTTCAAAGACGAGAAGTACCAACCTTTCTACTTTACCTACAAGGGCAAAGAACCAGTAATGGGCTTCAAGTGGGTGAACGGCGAAGTTCAGACCAACTCGTTTTATTACCAGTGCAATTCGCTGATAGGCCAGGGAGACGGCGCCGGCGTATTTGACAGAGTCGAAGTGGCAAAACTCTCCGACTGGCAGAAGCAAAACTTTCAGAACTGGCGGTATTACTACAGCACGCGCCGTGAGATGGCCAAAGCTGCGATCAAGCAGGTGTTTCGTCGCGTCAAAGATGACTATAGGGTGGGTTACAGCCGCACGTCCTATGACAAGGCCGTCGACCTGAGCAGCACGACAAAAGCGGACAGATGGAAATTTCTGGACATCCTTGACTTCGACGACAACCAGAAACTCAAATTTTTCGGCGCCATCCACAATTCCGATGGCGGCTTCAACACGCCGATACGCGGCGCCTTGTCCAAGGCGGGCCAATATTTCGCCAACAAGGCTCCGTTGCAAAGCCGAGATCCCGTCCAGCATTCGTGCCAACGAAACTTCACCTTGCTGGCGACCGACGGCGGATGGACGAAGGCAGGTGAGAGGACAAAAGGCGGCGAATACTTCGATTTCGGCCCATACGGCGTGACAAAGACAATGGCCACGCCGTTGTCCGTCGGTCAGCAAGACACCGGCGCAGATGTGAAGCGACCGATGCGCGATTCCGGAGGCGACAAAGTTGAAACGCTCGCAGACGTATCCGCGTATTACTACAACACAGATCTTCGCAGCGATGCACTCGAAAATTGCAAAGGTGACGGCGGCAACCTTGTCTGCAAGAACAACGTCAAGGGAGAGACTGCCGATGCGTTTCACTCCTTCGGCGACTCAGCAGACTACCAGCACATGACCACGATGACACTTGGGCTGGGACTGAACGGAAACGTTGCGTACCGACCGGATTACAAGACCGCCACAACGGCGACGTTGCCCCGCGACTTCTACGACATCGTCAAGGGGCCCAAGAACTGGCCCGCGATTGCCGATCCGGGGGACAAGAACGACTACCTGCCTCTAACGCACAACGACGACCTCTGGCATGCAGCGGTCAACGGCCGCGGCCAATATTTCAGCGCGTCGGACCCGACGTCGCTGATTCGGAGCCTGAGCGAGGCGCTGGACATCGTGAAGGCGTCGACCGGCGCGGCGTCGGCTGCGTCGACCAGCACGATTCGTCCCACTGGCGACAACAACGACGCATTCGTGGCGAGCTACGTGAGCCAGAAGTGGATCGGGGACGTGCAGCGGTTCCGCGTGAACCCGAAAACCGGCGCCTTGGAAAACCTGACCTGGTCTGCGCGAACCGAACTCGACAACGTGGCAGCAGCAGATCGCAACATCTTCTACAAGAAACCGGATTCAAATACGAACCGCGCTTTCACCGTCGACAACCTGCGTGACGACCGGTTGGGTAGGAATTTCAGGGACTTCTGCGACAAGCCTGGCGCCAGCGGCAACGGAAATCCGGATCAATGCGAGATGCTGGCTCCGGAAGAACTCGACGCGGCAAACAAGACTGAAAACCTTGTGAAGTTCATCCGAGGCGACAAGTCCATGTCGTACTACCGCAAACGCGAGAGCACCCTGGGCGACATCACCAATGCCTCGCTGCTGTACGCTGGAAGCCCCTCGTTCCCTTATCAAGACCCGACATACGTCAACTACAAGAAGGAGCCCGCATCCGTCAACCGGCCAAAGATCGTGCTGGCGGCTGCAAACGACGGAATGCTGCACGCCTTCGACCGCGAAACCGGTGCCGAGAAGTGGGCATTCATCCCCAGCGCCGTGATGCCGAACTTGTACAAGCTGGCGGACACCAACTATCCCAACAATCACGCGGCGTTCGTCGATGCAACGCCAGTGCTTGCAGACGTGTACATCGACAAGGGCAAGGGCGAGGGAAAGAAGTGGTATTCGATCGTCGTGGGCGGCCTTGGAAGTGGCGGCCGCGGCTACTACGCGCTGGACATCACCGACCCGTTAAAGCCCGAAATTCTCTGGGAGTACAGCGACAAAGACCACCCGGATCTTGGGCTGAGCTTCGGCAACCCGATCGTCACCAAGCGCCAGGGCAAAGACGGCAAATGGGTCGTGGTATTTGCTTCGGGCATGAACAACGCCTCGGGTGTGGGCAAGCTGTTCGTGCTGGATGCCGCGACCGGGAAACTCGACATCAAGGAACCCCTGACCACAGGCGTCGGCAATCCCGATGGACAGAGCGGCCTTACTTACATCAATGCCTGGGTGACGGCCGAGGGCGACAACCAAGCGCTGCGGTTCTATGGCGGCGACTTGTGGGGCAATCTCTGGCGCTTCGATATCGACGGCCTAGTCGAACCCAAGGGCGCCGCCCAGCTTCTGGCCAAACTCGTCGGTCCAGGCGACAACGGCAGGCCGCAGCCGGTAACGACGAAACCGTCGCTGGCCGAGGTCAAATACAACGGCATCAAATATGCCATGGTCTATGTGGCAACCGGCAAATACCTGGGCATCTCGGATCTTTCCGACAAAAGTTTCCAGTCGTTCTACGCGATCAAGGATCCGCTCGCTGCGAGGAGCTGGGGTAAGGTCCGGGGCAGCTTCGACTTTGTCGAAAACACCATCGTCGCAGGAACCGCCACGAACGGCGACCCTACGCGCCAGGTAAGTTCGACTCCGGTGGACCTTTCCAGCAAGGGCGGCTGGTACGTTGACTTCCCCGTCGCCGGGGAACGCGTATCGGTGGCGCCGTCCCTTGCGTTGGGCGCGATATACGTGCCGGTGAACTCGCCGGCGCCCTACACCTGCCAAGTCGGCGGCAGTTCTTTCCTGTATCGCTTCGACATCCTGACTGGCAGCGGCACCGCCTCGTTCCGAGGCGACGTCCTGATCCAGGGCCTGAGCGTCATCCAGCTGACTGACGGCCCGAACAAGGGTGGCATAGCGCCCATGAGCACGGGCAGCGATGGTAGCGTGCGACCTGAGAACGAAAACCCGCCCACGTTCGGCGTGGGTCTGAAGCGCGCCTCGTGGCGAGAGCTGGTGAAGTGAACGCAAGCGCGGGCTAAGCATGACCTCGTCACCCTCGCCGAGCAGTGCCTCGGCTGGCCCGCAGGGCCGGCCGACGGTTCTGCAGCTGGCATTCCGTGACAAGGCAGCGCTCGCTCTGGCTTACATCCCGTTCTTTTCCGAAGGCGGGATTTTTGTTCCCACCACGAAGCCATATCGCCTGGGCGACGAGGTCTTCGTGCTGCTGATGCTTCCGGAGGATCCTCAGCGGTATCACGTCGCCGGCAAGGTCGCGTGGATCACCCCGCCCAGCGCTGCGGGCAGCCGCACGCCAGGGGTGGGGGTCAGATTTCCTTCAGACGAGAAGTCGCGCCGGGTGAAGGAGCTGATCGAACACACCGTCGGGGCACAGTTGGCAGCCGATCGTACGAGTCAGACGATCTGAAGAATGGAGAACGCGCGGTGGGCGCAAGATCCAGCTTTCGACTTCTGAGCGATAGCGCTCTTCCATCTGGATAGACGACCTGACGAGGCTGGCTTCGTCAGCCTTTGAAATGAGCCCTACCTCGGCCAGGCGGGCCAGCCTCGGCTCGATCTGGCGGTGCAGCTGCCTCAACCAGATGCGCACGTGCTCGTGGGCTTGAGATCGGTCCCCCATGGCCCAGAGCAGTAGCGACAGATGGAAACGTGATCTCTGCTCGCACATGTACTCGACAACGGCCTCGGTGTTCGACAATCTGTTCAGCCAAGGCAGGGCCTCTGCGGCCACCCATTCATGGACCTGTGGAGCGAAATCATCGTTCGGACCGGCCGCATCGAATGACCATCGCGGGCCTTGCCGGGTGGTATCGAACGCGTACTGGAAGTGATGAAATGCAGTGTCGTAGTTCGGGGTTCTGAGAGATTGCGGCTGCCCCGAAAGCGCCAGTTGCACTGAGTGAACCAGGCATCTCGCGTCAGCGTACAGCGTGGCCTTCTCGCTTGTCCACCATTTGTCTCGGTAGAAAACGATCTCGTTCTCCGCAAATTTGTCCTCGCGGATAAATCGGCGCACGTTTGGGCCGAGTGCTTTTACCTTCTCGAACCCGGAGAGTGAGGGCGACACGGCAAAAACGCCATCCAGCATGATTCCGACGGACTTGTTGATCGAGCTCTTCATCGCGGATCACATTGCAGTCCAGGTCAGGCCAGTTCGAGAGCTCTAGGCAGGGCGTCGGCGCTGATAAATAGCGACCGATCGATGAGAGTGTCTTCATGCGCCGACAGCTCGAAACGTCTGAGCTGATAGCCGCGCCGATAGATGGGGATCAACTCGACGCCATTGCTTTCGCAAAGGTGCAACTTCCTGCGCAGATTGCTGATGCAGACATCCAGGACCCTGCTTCGATGGAATCCGGCCTTGGCCCCCCAGACGGTCTTCAGCAAGATGCCGCGTTCGAGCACGCGGTTCGCATTCTCGAAAAGAAGGAGCGCGACCTCGAACTCTCGTGGTGTGAGCTTGGCATCCTGCTCACGAATGAACGCCTTTCGACGCAACACGTTGAGCTTGTAGGCTCCGAAGGTCCGGTCGTTCTGCGGCCGCGGAGGCGGAGCGAGCGCCGGCCCGGGCCGCGACAGCAGACCGACCCAACAGCCAAGTTCCATGTCAGTGACCGGGACGGTGGCGAAGTTGACCTCCACGCGCCCCATGAACTGCTCTTTGGCGGTCACCAAGGCCTGGGCGAGCGCGGGCATCTGTGGCTCGCTCGCAAGCAGGATGATGGCAACGCCGGTGCGCGCGCATGCGTCGAGTACCGCGTGCCAGGGTGCCACGGGCAGCAAGGGCGTGAGCAGGAGGTCAAACCTGATTCCTTCTCGCGCAGCCGTCAGAAAGTCCGATGCGCTGGTGAATGGCACGACGAAATGCCCGAGGCGGCGAAGCCGGTTCTGCAGCGCCGCATCGCCGCTCTTTTCGCATTCGATGAGAGCGATCGTCGCCGCAGTCGTCGGGTTCGACATTCTGGAAAGCCGGCCGTAGTTCGAAGCTGCGTCAATCAATTCAGATCTCGAGAGTGTTTCGGTGAGGACATTCTCTCGACAAGTGATCGCCCGTGCGTCGTGCAGATGCAGGCTCGGCAGGCCCCTACCCACGCAGGATGTCCATCCTGTACCGCAGCGTAAACAATTCCGTGCGAAACAACCGGAAACGCTGCACATGTCCTTGGCACTTGGTCGATCGAAGGAAGTCGCAAGAGGCGAGGCAGACGCGTGCGACGAGGCGCCTGGCGGCCTGCGATGGTTTCGCAGCTGCAGTCTTCCGGGCCCGCGGTCGCGCGGTGCGGCCGAGCTTGCGAGCCTCGTGGAATTTGCGAGCCGGTCGAACCGCGTGTGTCCGAAACCGGTGTACTGGTCACGGCTCTACGCGATGTTGCTCGCCGGCTCGGCCGATCGTTCGAAGTCCCGGATACCACCGCCCCCGCCCATCCACGGCACCGAATGGGCCATCACCTCGTCGGTGATGAAACAGATGTGGCTGCGTGATCACCTCGAGTGGGCAGAACGCGCGTGCATGCTCGGGCTCGCATCGAGCTTCCTGAGAGAGATGCCCGAGGGCGATTGGTTCGTGGACTGAAGGCAGCCAGATGGAACACGCACAAGCCATCACCCTCAACGCGGCCATCACGCTGACGGCGATGAGCCGACGGACGCTGTGGCGCCGAGTCACCCACGGCAGCATCGCGACCGTCGGCCACTCTCCTGCTGCAAACAAGGGCCGCACCATGCTGGCCCTGTGCGACGTGGTGAACGCAGCCACCGTCGCGCTGGACGCAGAGGAGATCGCACTTGTGGTTCGTGCCGACGAAGGTGATGCGCAGGCACAGGCCGACGCCGGCGCGATGTTCTTCAACAAGGCGCAGTACAAATCGGCACTGTTCTGGCTGCAGAAGGCGGCGGTCCAGGGCAACGCGGATGCCATGCAGTGGCTGGGAACCTGCTACGCGTCTGGCGCAGGCGTCGAACGCGACGACAACCTGGCTGTGATGTGGATCGCCAAGGCTGCTTCCCTGGGCCATGTGATCGCGCGTGCGCAGATGGGACGCGTGCTGCCCTCTCGCTCCTCGTAATGGATGAGAGACGACCGAAATGACAAACGGAGCAATTTGTGCGGAGCTCAACCCATGAACGCGCGCGGACCTGATGGGCCGACGCCGGGCATGCCGACGGCCGCGCGCAAGTCGTTGCTGATCGCAGTTCTGGCTGGGAGCGATCCCGGTGAATCCTCGCTGCTGCATCGGCTGCGCGAACTCGGGCATTGCCCGATGTCGTTTCCTCGCCTGGACTGGTTCTTGGCAGCCTGTGAAAAGGGCCTCGAGTTCGATCTGCTGCTGACCCCAGCGCCGCAGCTTCACGCGTGGCAAGAGACGCTGTCGGCTTGCCGCGCGTTGAAAATACCCATTCTGCTGGTGACCCACGCGCTTCAGATGACCATGGTCGCCGATGCGCTGGCGGCGACAAGACACGGTGAGTCGGCGGGCGCGGCCGTCGATTTTGCAGTGCTGCCGGCCACCGATACCGAGCTGGTGTGCCGGCTCGATCTCGCGGCGCGATTGCGCGAAAGGACCGTGGCGACGCCGCGGCCTGTGAACCAGCAGTTCGGACCCTATCACTTCAGTTTTCCCCGTCGACGCGCGACTCTGCATGGGATCGACCGGAACCTCACGCCGCGCGAGTTCCAGATCGCGCTGGTCCTCTTCGAGAACGCGGGGCAGGTCGTGGAAAGAGAGCTGATGCACCGTCTTCTCTGGGGCAAGCCCAAGCAAAACGACCACAGCCGCGCGCTCGACATGTATGTGTCGAAGCTGCGAAGGAAGCTCGACCTTCGCGAGGCCAACGGCTTCGAACTGATTTCGATCTACAAGCGCGGCTACGAGCTCTTGCAGGTCCCGCCGGAGCCCGGACGCGCTCATGCCGACTCGGCACTGGCGATGAGCGCGGCTGTCGCGCGTGGCGCGATGTTCGACGTTTCCGAAGCGCTTTCCTGAGGAGGTGCCGTCCTGCCACTGCAGGAGTTACAACGTTTGGCTTACCTGACAAAGTCGCTGGACCACAATCTTCGAAGGCAAGCCTTGTTTACTCGACTCGTTGCCGCAGCCATGACGCTGTGCATTCCATTCGCTTCCCAGCAGGCCGTTGCAGACACCGTCACCGGGACGTTCCAGGTGAAGATCACCATCCGCGCGTCCTGTACGGTCACCGCCGGCGCCGCGTCAGATATCGACTTCGGAGCGAACCTCGGGAGCGCGACAAACCTTCAAGCTCAGAACAGCATCAAGGTGAACTGCTCCAAGGGTACGCCCTACTACGTCGGGCTTTCTCCGTCGAACGGCAACACGGCCGGGGCTGGCGTGATGGCTGAAACGAGCGGCGGCACGGACACCGTGGCCTACCAGCTTCGCTCGACGGCTGGCATGGCGGGAACGGTGTGGGGCAACACCGCCACGGCGTCGTCCGTTGGCAACGGTGTCGGCGGTGCGGGCAGCGGTGCCGACCAAGCCATTCCGGTGTATGCCACGGTGGCCAGCGCCAACTCGCGGCCGGGCAGCTATGCCGACACCGTGACCATCAGCGTTCACTACTGATCGCGAATGTCGCTACGCGCCTTCAGCGCGCTTGCCCTTGCGCTGTCCTGTTGTTTGGCGCCTGCACGCGCCGTCTCGTCCGGATTGCAGGTGAGCCCGGTGACACTGACGATCCAGCCCGACCAATCGGCGGACGGTGTCTGGGCCAGCAACGCAGGCATCAGCACGCTGCATGCACAGGTGCGCGTGTACCGCTGGACGCAAGAGGCTGGCGAAGACAAACTGCATCCCACGGAAGAGATGGTCGTGAGCCCGCCGATGGTGAAGTTGGGACCGAATGACCGGCAGCTTGTTCGCACCCTGCGCCCGGGTCCGCCGCCATCGGGCGCGACCGAACATGCCTTCCGTCTGCTGATCGATGAAATCCCTGCCGCCTCTCAGGGCCAGGCTCCCAGTGACGGTCTCAAGTTCCTGCTTCGCTATTCGTTGCCGATCTTTCTCGCGCCCAATGAGGGAGCTGCCCCCATGCAGCTGCACTGGTCGCTGGTCCTTCGGCGGGGTCGTCACATGCTGCAGGTCTTCAATGCGGGCGGGACGCACGCACAGCTCGCCGACGTGAGCTATACCGACATCCATGGCAGGCGCTCATTGCTGCATGTCGGGCTGCTCGGCTATGTCCTGCCCGGTGCAACCATGCAGTGGCCCATCCAAGCCAGCCCTGCCCGTCCGGACCATACCGGCGTCTGGGACGCCACGGTGAACGGCCGGGCGATACGGCCAACGGTCAAGATTGAGACGTTCTCTCCATAAGTCCTGCCTGCTCGCGGCCCTTCTTGCATCGCAGTGTCTCGCCGCATTCGCAGCGGGTGTGAGCAATGCAGAACTCGAGCCGATGCAGCTCTTTCTCGACACCACGGTGAACGGTGCGCATCGGGGCACGGTCCGGTTCGAGCTGCGCCGCGACGTACTGTGGGTACACGCCGCCGAGCTGAAAAGGCTCGGATTCAACTTGTCGACTTCGGAAGCCGAAATGCTGCGTATCGATTCGCTGGCATCCATGACTGTCGATTTCGATGCGTCGACGCAGACGATTCGATTGACGGCACCGATAGCTTCGCTTTCGCTGCCCACCACCGTGCTCGCGGCGAACGAGCCGGTCTCAGCCGTGGCCGCCTCGGGCGGCTCGGGCGTGCTGCTGAACTACGATTTCTACGTCATGCAAGCCGCGGGAACGGCACCGGCACTCAGCGCATTCACTGAAGCCCGGGCCTTCAGCGGAGACGCCGTGCTGAGCCAGACAAGCTTGAGCCGCGTGCCCTTGGACGCGGATGGGCGCGGCGCACAGCATCGCCGCCTCGACACCACCTGGAGCCGCTCGTTTCAGGCGGAGGCTGTCACGCTGCGCGTGGGTGACATCCTCACCGGTTCCCTCCCCTGGACGCGCACGACGCGTTTGGGCGGTGTGCAGCTGGCGCGCAATTTCGCGCTGCAGCCTTATCGTCCGACCGCACCACTGCCCAGCTATCTCGGCAGCGCGGTTCTGCCTTCCGCGCTCGAGTTGTACGTGAACGGAGCGCGCCAGCACATGAGCCAGGTGCCTGCGGGGCCGTTTCGTCTGGACGGCTTGCCGAGCCTGAATGCGTCGGGGAGCGCACAGGTCGTTCTCACAGACGTGCTCGGAAGGACCAGCGCGATGACTTTCCCCCTCTACGACGTCGGCAAGTTGCTGGCCGAAGGCCTGACTGACTGGTCCATAGAGGCGGGCGTCGTGCGGCAGAACTACGGTCTGCGCTCGTCCGACTATGGAAAAGACCTCGTCTTCTCAGGGATCTGGCGCCGCGGACTGACGCCGAGCTTCACGATCGAGGCCCATGCGGAAGGCACCCAGGCCCTGCGGATGGCGGGCATGGGCGGCGTGCTGCAGGCCGGCCCGCTCGGACTCATTTCTGGGTCTCTCAGCCACAGCCAACATGCAGGTCAATCCGGCACGCAGGCCACCGTGGCCTACAGCTGGATGCACGATGGGCTGAGCGCCTCGATGAGCACGAGCCACGTCTCTCGGGATTTTCGCGATGCCGCCAGTCTTCATGGCGCGTCGCATGCCCGCTCGACCGCCCGCGCCACCATCGGTTACGGGGCCCCGGGGATCGGAAACTTGAGCGCGAGCATGGTGCATCTCCATGGCAGAGAGCAGGACAAGTCACGCCTTGCCAGCTTCAATTGGCTGCTACCGCTCGGCCGCTCGCTCTCGATGAGCATTGGCGTCGCGCGGGACCTTTCTCGACGGGACGGCCGCAGCGTGTCGCTCAATCTCAGTTGGGATCTCGACGCCACACGCGGGATCAACCTGGGCGTCCACCGGGAGGGCAACCGGACCTATGCGTCGGCCGACGCACGCAGTTCCGAGCCTTCGGACGGTGGTTGGAGCTGGCGCATGGCCGCGAGCTCGGGAGGACAGGACGCCGGTCGTGCAGAGATCGGCCACGCCGGCCCGTACGGTCGGCTGAGCGCCGGCATCGGTGCGGTGGGAAAGCAGAACGAAGGTTTCTTGAGTGCATCAGGATCGCTGCTCTACATGGACGGCGAGGTGTTCGCGTCCCGCAGGCTCGACAACAGCTTTGCCGTTGTGTCGACAGACGGTCTCGCCGGAGTGCCAGTCATGCTCGAGAACCGCCTCGTCGGAAAGACGGATGCTCACGGCAAGCTTCTCGTGGCGCCGCTCAATTCATATCAGAAGAACCTGCTCGGCATCGATCCGATGCAACTGCCTGCCGCCGTGCGGGTCGATCGAACCCAGGTGCACGCGGTTCCCCCCGACAGAGGGGGCGCCATGGTGCGCTTTGCACTCCCTGCCCCGCGCGCGGCCTTGGTCGTGCTTGTCGACGAGAGCGCATCCCCGCTGCCCGCCGGGACCGAAGTGCGCCGCGACGGATCGGCGGATCCGCTCGTGGTGGGCTACGACGGGGAACTCTACATTGAAGGCTTGCAGCCCGCGGGCAACGGATTGACCGCCGACACGCCTGGCGGCCCCTGCCGCGCCACTTTCGCACTTCCGCCATCGGCGCCCGGCATTCCCCGCGTCGGCCCGCTGAGATGCGCAGGTGCATCCGCGCAATCCTGACGATCACCAACGGAGAACCCTCCATGTCCCGGCTTTCTCGTCGACTGTGCGCCTTCATTCTGCTGCTGATGGTCGGTGCCGCTGCGCCAGCGTTTGCCCAGGGCTGCTCGAGCAGCGATTTCATCATGGACTTCGGCAATGTCAGTCCGACGGCGAACAATGATCTCGTGGCGGTCGTGCCGATCAACTGCCGCTCGAATGGAAAGCCGACGTATTTCAAGGCTTGCCTGATGATCCCCGAGAGCACCGGCGACAACGCCGGCATCAATCCGCGCAGGATGAAGGCGTGGAACGGCTACCTTCCATACAACCTCTACACGGATCCGGCACGCACTCAGATCATCGGCCCTCCACCCACGGGTGGGGGGTACGCGGTCCACACGCTGGACCTTGTGGCACCCGCGTCGCCAGCGGTGACAGAATCGCGCTCGTTCATCGTGTACGGCCGCGTTCCTCCGTTTCCCGTCTCCACAAACGTCGGGGACTATCAGGCCCAGATCAGCGGCATACGGATCTACTACGCGTGGAGCAACACGGCGCCGCCCAGCGACTGCTTTCAGTCCATTCCGCAGGCCTATGCCACCGTTGGGTTCAGGGGCGCCCGGGCGCGCGTCGCGAGCGCCTGTGCCATCAGGCTGGCACAGGCCACCGATCTCAACTTCGGCAATGTGGACTCCCTGGAGAGAGCGCAACAAGCCAATTCGACCATCGTGCTGGAATGCCCCGGCAATGTCGCTTGGCAAGTGGGCCTGAGCGACGGGGTGAACGCCGCCGGCGTCGGGCGGCGGCGCATGGCCGGTCCCGCGCCGAACTATCTGGCCTACGAACTCTACCGCGATTCGGCACGTACACTGCGCTGGGGCAGCGACATAACCGGCGGCACCGACATCGTGAGCGGTTCTGGCGACAGCCACGGGAGCCCGGCCGTATTGCAGGTGTACGGCCTGGTACCCGTGCAGGGGCATCCTGAGCCAGGCATCTACACCGACACGGTGGTCATCACATTGAAGTACTGAGGGGTGCTATGAGGCTCGCCGCGGCGCCGCGTGATGGGCGCGGGGCTTGACGGACCGCGGAAGCCCGCCCTCGAACATCGCGTCGATCTCCCGCATCTCCCGCACTGCCGATGCTTCTCCGTCCAGGCCGCTCAGTATGCTCATCACGTCGGCTCGCAGGTACCACAGTGCTTCAATGTCGATCGCATACGAGATGCGCTCGGCAATCTGGGTGACTTGAGGGTCACCGCATATCGGCAGGCTTTCCAGCATGGCGCTGCGGACAAGTCGGAACTGCTCATCCCTCTGTGCCGGTGAGGAAGCCCGCGATTTCATGAGACGCAGGAAGGATTGCTTGAACATGGGAGGTCGTTTTTCTGGCTGTAGGCAGGAAGATTCACGTGAATGCCTAGTGCCCAACGGTACCGCCGGGCTCCGCCATCGAAAATCCTGCTGATGCTGTAATCAGGTGTTGCCTTCTGCCAGAAAGCGCGCTTCGCCGAGCACCGTCTTCGCATAGCTTGCGCGATGGATGTCGATGACCTCCACGGTGACCTGGACCTCAACGATGGCCTGGAGCGTCGAGCAGCCCAGGATCGCCTTGAGCACCGACTCGGACAGCTCCTTTTTCGTCTTATCGCTCCTGCCTTCGAGAATGGACAGCTGGGCAGCCACAAACCCTCGCCCCCGCGAACGGGTGCCAACTTCATAGCTCTCTATCCTGAGTGCCCGGCTTTTGATGTCCGCCTCCTCGAAGTGACGGGAGGCGGCCAATGCGTTATTCACGGCGACAAGGCACGAAGTCGCATCGAAGCCCCCGAGGTTCGCGCTGTAGTGCAAGGCGAAATGCGGCATGGGTGCTCAGCGCCGCGGGCCCAGTGCAAAGTCCACGGCCGACTGCGCATGCAGCGCGGTGCTGTCCAAAAGCGGCAGGTTGCTGTGTTGGGCCTGGATCAATAGCGTGATCTCCGTGCAGCCCAGAATCACCGCCTCGGCACCCCGAGCCTTGAGTTCATCGATCGCACGGCGATAGAACGATCGAGAGCTCTCGCGCACTTCGCCCTTGCACAGTTCCTCATAGATGATCCGGTGCACCTCTTGCTGCGAGTCGCTCGGAGGGACAATGACCTCGAGGCCGTAGGATCCCGAAAGGCGATCCTTCAGGAAGGACTCGCGCATGGTGAATCCCGTGGCGAGCAGTCCGACCTTGCGGCAGCCCAGCGCCTGCGCCGCACGCCCTGTGCTGTCTCCGATATGCAGCAGTGGCAACTCGCAACTGCGCTCGATCTCGTGCGCCAACTTGTGCATGGTGTTGGTGCACAGCACCAACGCTTCAGCGCCGCCCGCGGCCAACCGCCTTGCACTGTCTCGCAGAACGGCCGCCGCAGTGTCCCAGTCGCCGTCATGCTGCGCCTGTGCCACCGGTGCAAAGTCGATGCTGTGCAGCAAAAGATGCGCGGAGTGCAGCCCTCCGAGACGCCGGTTGACCTCTTGGTTCATCAGCTTGTAGTACAGGGCGGTAGACTCCCAGCTCATCCCGCCGATCAATCCGATTGCTTTCATTTCAACGCCTGAAGTTTGGAAAGCCGGCATGGTGCCGAGGAACGCGCGGAGGTTCTATCAGGAAATTGCAGATGCTCGACGCCGCACCTTTGCAAATCGAATTGCTCCCGCGCGCCGCTTACAGCGCCTTGGACAGTGTCGATGGGTGCGTGCTGGGTATCGCGATGGAGCCCCAGCGGGGGGTTCACGCCATCGACTCCGATCGTCGGATGGACTTCCAGAGCCGTTTCGGCGAGATGTCCTTCAAGCCCGCAGGCATGGCCGTGTTCTCCGAATCGCCCCAGGGCGGCGAATATCTGTTGGTGCGCACGCGCGCCGCCGACACATCTTTCGTTCAGGATCGCCCCCAATGGCTCGCTGACAAGCAGACGCTGAGCTGGGCGTGCCGGCTGCGTGCGGCGCTGACAAGTGGCACCGCCAGCTGGGACCAACTGTCCGGGCTTGCGCAGGGCTTTGTGTTCCATGCATGGTCAGCCGCGGGGAATGTTCCACCTGCTCAGGACAAGCTCCGCCGCGCTTACGAGCCGGTGGCGCTATGGGTCGAGCGGGCCCTCGATGAAGGCCGCCATGCCGATCTGCGGCTGGAGGTTCTGGCCGGTCTCACCGAGGAAAGTGTTTTCCAGTTCCTGCGTGGTTTCTCGAGGGCGTTCGGCTTGACACCGCACGCGTATGTGGCCGAGCGGCGCCTGCAGCAGGCCCGCCGCATCGCGGCGGATCCGTGGGTGCCCCTCGCAGAAGTGGCCGCCGCGGCGGGCTACGCGAGCCAATCGCACATGGGCGCCAGCTTCCGGCGGATGCTGGGCACGACGCCGGCCGAATGGCGTCTGGGCGCCTGCCGGGCCCGCATTTCGCGCACCGGCTAAGGCCCCGCCCGGCCACGGCGGCCCCTTTCGCAGGCGCCCCAACTTCAAGTGTGGGTCGACAGGCTCAGGAGCATCGCGCACACCCGGGAAAAGGTCCAATCCTTCGCGCGCTGGCGAGCTTGCTCGCGCTCGGCCTCGCTCACGCCAAGGTTCGACAGGCGCCGCTCGAAGATGACCCGGTCGGTGCGACGAAATTCCGGCTGATTCAATGCAAACTCCAGCACGGCGAGGCCCAATTCCCTATCCCGGAGCAACACGATCGCGAACACACCCAACGCGCCGACACAGCGCATCGCCGCCGGAATATTGTTGACCTGTTGGCAACGGACCAGCGCATCGCGGCTCACCAGCATGGACTGAAAGTGGTCCCCCGCGGCATCGAGCGCGGTAGCGACCGCAAAAAGGCTCTCGCCGACCTCATGCTGGTACGCACCGGCTCTGAAGGTTTCGAGCGCTGCCCTCGCGGCGAACATCTGGGCGGCCGGATCGCGCAGGCGGTAGTAGGAGTAGCTCATGGCGCGCTGGCTGGTCGCGACCTGGTAGGTGTCATCCATTTCCTGGAACACGGCGATTGAGGCTTCGAGGAGCTTCACGGCGTCCTGCGGTCGATCCGCCGCCGTATTGACGACGCCGAGCTGCTGCAACGAGCGGCCTTCGATGTGGCGGGCCTGGTGCTTGGCCGCGAGTTCCCGGTTCTCCTGGAGATACGCCAGCGCGGTCGAGAGCTCGCCAAGCGCGTAGTGGCATTGAGCGAGCTCTTCGATGACCACCATCCGAAGAAAGACATCATCCGCCTCGGCGCTGCGCAAGGCAAGATCCGCGTGGCTCAGCGCGGTGTCGTAACGCCCCCTGAACCAGTAGATGCGCGCAAGGCCGACGTGCAACCACGCGAACACTGCTCCTACGGGCCCCAGGGAGAGCGTGGCGCGGATCTTTTGCTCGGCTTCGTCCATTCGACCGAGCCTGATCGATGACGCCGCATGCCAGCTCGCCAGCCTGTGGGCAATGCGCCCTCGCGCGCCCGCGCGAAGCGCATAGTCGGAGAGCTCGACCGCGTCCTCGAACCGGGATGCGATGAAAAGGAACTGGTCCATATTGGGCAATGCCCTGCCGATCAGCTCATGCTCGCCGGTGTCCACGGCAAAGCGCCATGCGTGACTGAGGTCGTCGAAGCACGCCTTGAGTTCGTCGATGCGTCCCGACTGGAATTGTCCCGGCTTCAACGCCGGCGGCGCCGCCACCCGGTTCAGGAAGAAGGCGGCGTGACGTTGCCGGGCTTCCAGGAGCGCCCCCTCGCAGGCGTGTGTTTTGATCAACTCGCGCAGCAGCGGGTGCAGTCGGAAGCTGGTGGGTGCGACACGTTGCAGCAGCGACTTTCCGATCAGCGACATCAGCGCCGATGCGGTCGCGCCCGCGATGCTGCGACCCATCTCGATGCTCAACGACCCGACCACCGTCGAAATTGCGGTGAGCACATGTCGCTCGCTCGAAGTCAAGCGTCTCCAGGTCGCTTCAAAGACGGAAGTCATGCTGCGACGGGCCAATGACTGGCCGTTCGTGGCTGCATCGATGAAGAGTGGGTCTTTTCGAAGCTCTTCCAGAATCAGGCGGACTGGAAAAAGGGGGAGCCAGCTCGCCGCCAACTCGATCGCCAAGGGAAGCCCGTCCAGATAAGCCACCAGCTCCGCCACCTGCGGGCAGTCGCCCGGCGCAACGGGATGCCCCATGCGTGACGCCAGCACTTCGAACAGGCGCGCCGCCGCAGAATCGGCCCCCTTCGCGTCGAGTCCAGCAAGTGCGAAGATCCGCTCGTCCGGCAGCTTCAGCGGTTCCCGCGACGTCACCACGAATCGAAGTCCCGCAGAGGCTTGCAGAAGCGTCGAAAGAAAGCCGCGGTGCTCGCCCAGCTGCTCGAAATTGTCGAGGAACAGGACGAACCTGCGCACCCGCAGCCACTCGACCAGCTGATCCTCGATCGGTCCATGCTGGGGCGGCATGTTCAGTGCAGAGGCGATGGCAACGCGCAGACCGTGGCCCGACTCCACAGGCAGAAGGTCGATCCAGGCCGATGGCACCGCCGCATCGCAGACGAATCTCTCGTAGATGGTACGGGCCAGTCGCGTCTTCCCGACTCCGCCGAAGCCCGAGATCGTCACTAGCCTGCAATTCGCATCGGCAAGGCTCAGTTCGATGTCGCGAAGTTCCGCTTCACGGCCCGGGAGCTGTGGCAATACTGCGCCCAGGGTGGAGTGCTCTCCCGCTTTTTCGGCGGCCGGGAACTCATGTGGCGAACCGTCTTCGGGCATCGCGGCGGCGCCGCGGCCGGCAAGTTGCTCGTGGATAGCCACGGTTTCGGGTGAAGGACGCTTGCCCAACTGGGTCGCAAAAAGGCGGCTCAGCGTCTGGAACGCTGCCATCGCCGTGTGCTGCTCAAGCTGACTGCGCGCATTGGCGAGCAGGAATTGCACCGCGTTCTCGTCCAGGGGATCGTGCTCCGCAAGGCGGCGCATGAGGTCCACCCGGTCCGCCCCGGTGCGGTTTCTCGCTGCGGTGATGGCGGCCATGAGTGCAACGCTCAACCGCCGCCACAGCCGCACCCGGCACTCGACGAACCATTCGTCGAGGAAGGGCAGGCCGGTGGCCTGCAGGCCAGTCAAATATGCCTCCTGCTGCAGCGCGATGGCGCCTGTCCAATCTGCCTGGTCGAGCGCATGCTCGAATGCTCGAACGTCGCACTCGCCGCTCCAACGAATTCGAGTGTCCTCCACCACCAAGGAACTCATCGAGGGAAAGAGTTCGTGTGTACGGTGCAGGAGGCGGCGAAGGTAAGCGCGAGCCGTGTGCGCATTGGCATCCGGCCGCAGAACATCGGCCAGCGACTCCCGCGAGACCCAGCCCGGTTGGCTGGCCACATAGGCAATGAGTGCGGCGGGCCGGTTGTCCCCCAGCAGATCGTGGTGACCGCTTTGTGCAAAGCGTATCGAGGGCGTGCCAAACAACCACAAGCTATCTCGCAAACCGCCCCTCCCGCACTGCAGTCAAGAATGCCTCATATCGCACCGTCAAAGTTCTCCATGAAGGTAAGAAGAAAGTTAGAGAAGTTTACGCTGCATGTACATCCATCCTGTGCGTGCCGGTGCATTACCCGCGCCGGATGGCGCGCGTGTTGAGCAAGAAGGCGCGGCCCCGCCCTCCTCATGCAACCGCACGAGTCCGGATTCCCGCCGCTGAAGGCAGAATTGGTTTGCCGCTAGCGGAGCTCACCGTGAATGGCCACGAAGCCTGGTATGTTGATTTTCAGGTGAGACATACGCAGGCTTCACCTTATACAAGCGGACTTCGCCTTGCTGCGAACTCCGAGAGGCATGGGCAGGGTTCGCGTCGTGCGCGTTTCCCCGGAATCCTTACCCACGGGGACGGCAGAGACCCTGCCTGGTGCTGCTACCCGTGCAGGAAACGGGGTGCGCCAATGCCAGACAGCCATGTGCGCCACATCCAAGGCGCACGTGGGAGAAAAGCTGTTGATGTCACCGCCGCCGATTGCAGGTTTTCGTCGCCCAGGGCATCCTGAGAACGAACGCAGTCATCGGTAGAGGGTGCCGGCACTGGAATTACCAAAGAGCCTGCGCCGCGGCACGATGCAATCACGACAGGCGAGGAGCCGGGGTCTCACATAAAGCAGTGTTGACCGGGTGCATTTTCAATTGATCGCGGCGCTAACCCGCTTCTACCGCCGGCCCCTCTGCTCCGATACTAATGCGACGGTAAGAAAGGACCAGACCTGCATGGGCAGGAGGATATCCTTTTGCATCCAAGCGGGTGCTCGCAAGCCAGGTCGAAATTCTGAAGATATGAGCTGCGAGTGTCGGATCCCCGAAGTCGCCCGATCAACACGCTTGGTGGCACGTTGGCCGAAGCGCATCGGGTTCGAAATATTGTCATGTGGCTCTGTCACAACCATCGTCACTATTCGCATGCTTCGCCCACGGCGGCCTGCTGTCATTTCGCGGTGACCCGTGGATGCGCAAAAGGTCGCTCGCGATGCAGGCCGCCCGAGGTGAACGACGCGCCCAAGGGAAGCTCACATCCGAAGCGGGCCGAGAAACAGCGGCTCCCGGGTTACGGTGAAATGGCTCGTCCGAGCGCTTCGACAGTCATGGACGTTGGTCGCAAGTGCGTCAACCCGGTCCCGGCCCATGCAAAGGTAGGAGCACGAGATGCATTGCTGATTCATAGACTCGACGGTACCGGTCTGCCACGCTTTCGTCACCTCCGGCCCAACGTCGATTCATATGCCCAGATTTTTCACCCGATACTGTCATTCACTTCTCGCTTGTGCATTGAGCTTGTCGCTCGCGGGATGTGAAGATGAGAAATCGAGCGGACTTGCCGCGCCTCCCGGCATCCAGGCACCGTCCTCGACCGCCGAAGAGTGGGTCGGGAAGGCCGACGACTGGGGACTGCGCCTGCGACTCGAGAGCACCGAGCTAAACGGCACGAAGTTTCAGCAAGGTGAAGCCACCACGACCAAGGCGGATTGCATGCCCAGAGGCAAGATCTCCGGCAACACCAACGCGAACGGCGGCGTGAACTGGATTGTCGTCTCGGACAACATCGAGTTCGTCATATCGGGCACCATCATTGGTGACTCGATCAAAGGAACATTCGAAACACGCGGCGAGCTCGAGCGATGCAACATGCGAATTCCGGTGACCCTTACTCGTCAGCCAACATCGTGAATTGCACGATGCGATGAACGCGACGGTTTGTGTGCCTACGGCAGCAACAGTCGCCCATGTTCCGGCACCCGCGCTTGTCGCCGGAGCCCGTCGACGGTGTAGACCACCGTCAGCGTCTTGGGCCTGCCGGGAACGGGATCGGTACCAAGAGTGTGATTCTCGACGGCCATGTCAATCCGGCCGCCACGAACCATCGCGCGGACGACGTCTGTCACTTCGCGGGAACGCCGCCCCGAACCATAGCTCGCGGCCAAGACCGTGACCCTCTCTCTTGCGTCAGAGATCCCGTCATCCCAGCGGTGCCCCCGCCCATTTCGATCGCCCCAGCGTCCCTCGCTCCAGCCGTTGAAGTGGGAACTGTCGATGAAATCTTTCTCTTGATATTCGAAGACACGCGTTGCACGATTTCGACCACGGGCATAGATCCGCAAGGCCTTGTGTTCCCCTACAGCGGGGTCTTCCCCAAAAAGCTCGTTGGAGATTTGTATCCGGCGCTCGTAGCGCGCCAACTGCTTGAGGCGTTCAGTCACATCGATGTTGCGTGTCGCCGTTCCATAACGAGCTTGCAAGATCTGGTATTCCCCTCGGTCATCCCGCCTTCGCGCGAGGGCTGGTTTCGACGGGATGACGGCTCCGATGAGCGTGACGGCCAAGGCGGCGAGAAACTGTCGGGAGTGCATGCTTTTTCGGGAGAATTGTTGAGAAAAAAACTCGGCGCCCGCGACGCCGCTGGGTGGCGGAAGCCATTGGCGACGATTGAGGCCGCAGAGAACGCCCGGTCGACCATCGCAGAACTATTGGTCCACAGATACTCTTCGGATGCAGGAGATGATGACTGGCTTCTAAAAAGCGCATTGCGGCCGAAGCAAATCTGGTGAAGGCGATTCACCATGACTTCCCACTCGCGACGGCCGGCCAACCGCCACTGGCGGAATCAGCGGAGCGGGCACCTCTTGTCTAAAAAGAGGGCGACGACATGCTGGTGTCGCGCCTCCTCGAAATACAAGGCCTGTTGAGCGTCCATCGCCTTTTGCATCGAACTTTGCGCGGCGCTGGTGGAAGACGACTGGCCAGATGACACGGCGCTTGCTGCATCGCTTGCGAGGCCCACCGCAAGCCCGCCAAGGGGGCCAACCCCCGGAATCATTGGCAAGAACGAAGTTGCAGCCTGGAGCCCCGTGCCCGCGTAAGAACTGGGCACAGCCGACAATTTGTCGATCTCTGTCGCTGTCGCGCCCGCAATATCCAAGGCATCCGCCATCGTCTGCTGGTGCGACTGAATCATGCGTTCGAGCGACTGAGCTTCCCGTTGCAGGTCGCCGCAAGCCATCGACCCGTCCGTCGCGCGATGAACTCCCGGAAGCGAACCAGGCATCTCGCCGTCTTCTATGCGCGACACTTTTGGAGCACCTGGAACCTGTCCTGAAGCCAAAGTGCAGGCAACAAGAAAACCAAGGAACAACGCCGATCTCTTCACTTTTTTCTCGCCTCTCACTCGGGCAGATGCCGCGTGCTGCTTCATGGCGCAACGCCTGCACAATGGTTGCGCGTATGCAGCTCGCGCAAGTGGTCGCGCCTGGCCGCAGTTGCATACTGAATCATCTGGAGTTTTCCGGTCTCCATCACCGAGCGCAGGGCGGCAGCATGCGCCTGCGCCGACATGGCGGGTACAGCAGGCGTCGCAACGGACCGCGTGATCACGCTGGATGCCAGGTTGCCAGCAATGGGAACCGCCTCGAGGACTGTCACGGCTGCACCCGTCGCCAAACTGCTCGCCGGCGGCGCGGGGATTGTTGCTCCCGCAATCAACTCGCGTTGAGCGTGTTCGACACCGGTCGCCGCGGAGTTGGCTTGCTGCGCCGTCCCTGCCGAGAGACGATCCAGCTCGGCGACCCTCGACTGAAGCTCGGCACACGACAGCGTTCCGTCAGTCAGACGCTTGATCGACGAAACCGCGCGGACATGCTCTTCTGCAGGCAGCGTCGCCCTTTGCACTTCTTGCGCCCCGACAGGTGTCGTTTGGCAGCACGCGGCCGCGTGGAGCAGCGCAATCGCTGGGGCGAGAGCGAAGCGGACAATGGAACGCTTGCGAATCGACATCGGGAAACTGGGCCTGTCCATCACGAAGGCCGCGTCGCAATGAGGGACGGACGCCCGGCGAGCGCCTCATGGTGTGCGGTCAGTTGCGGACGTCCATGTCGCCAGTTCAAGTGAGCAAACCGGAAGTCCAGATACCCCAAGGCACACGCCATTCCAATGTCGGCAAGGGAGGGCATCGGGGTTGCCACATTGGCGGCAGAGCGCTCCAGAAAATCCAACGCCTGCGTGATCTTCTTCTCGTAGGCTGCAACCCACTCCTTCCATTGCACGGCCTCGGGCCTGAGCCCGATTTCATAGCGCACGACCATGGCCGCATCCATCAATCCCTCGGCGACGGCGGCGCGTGTTCGCATCGCCCAAAGCTCCGCGCCGCTTGGAGACAGGGCCGGCGAACCGTAGACATCGAGCAGATAGTCACAGATCACGCGGCTGTCCAGAAGGACTTGTCCATCCTCCAATAACAGCGTCGGCACTTTTCCGAAAGGATTGTGCAGATTCGCGACCGCGTCGTGCGTCGTCGGCGTGACCGTGGCTGCAACCAGTTCCAGCTGCTCGACAATGCCCAGTTCGTGCGCGAGCACGAGCACTTTGCGCGCGTAGGGAGAGAGGCGTGAATAGATGAGTTTCATTGGAGATCGTTGCGCGATTCATCGTGAAGGCGCATGTTGTGAATGAGCTTTGCCAAGGATCCAGTGCAAGCGTCTTCAGGTCGCCAATGTCATGTACGCCGCCGGTGCTAATGCGTCGATGGAAAGCATGATGTTGATTGGAGCCAGGCAATTGACGAGCTGCGATTCCCACTCGGTTGAGCCTCGAAGCCATGAGGCAAATTCGCAGGGTACCTTGAGCCTATCGGCTCGGACAGCTGCGTTTGCATGATTTTCATTGCCATCGCTCTGCGGTATTCGTCTGTCGGTGCTCGGCAGCGATTGGCCCTGCCCACGATCATGTGTCGCGGCATTTGTGCAGGTTTTCTGCCAGCGGCATGTCTATCGGAACGCACCGCGCAGGTCCACTGATGAGACGTGCGTCTATTCGATGCGGTGCACGACGTCAATCCGCCAAAGGCGGGCCGCCCCGCAGCGCCTGTGCGAGGAAAATTGAGTGCTTTTCGAACGCTTGAACCATGCAACCGAGATCTCTTCTGGCGCCCCTGTGCGCCGCCGTGCTGCTCGCACTCGCAGGCTGCGCTTCCAACAAGGCTACCAACGCTGCGGCTACGGAGCCTCCACCGCCCAGCTCTTCTGTCGACCCAGCACTTCAGCCGGAGCCACTCGCTTCCAAAAAGCGTGCGGATCTCGACTATGAGCAATTGAAAGCCGCTGTGAAGAGTCGTACTTCCAGTCCTCGCTGGCGCGCAGCACTCATCGGCAAATCTGTGCATCTGTCGCTCGTGCGCTCAGAGAGCTCACGAGACGCCGCGCAGTATCTTGTCGATCCGGATGACCGGATCGTCTTTCGCTGTCGCAAGAATGCATCGTCATCGTCTTTCCAAGGCGGCGATCTGGTGGCGCGCGTACAGGATGCGCGATATGAATCCAAGGCCAGGCGCACCCTGATCGATCTGGACGACTGCGGCGCAGCTCCAAAGGACGCAGCCAAGCCTGTCGAGGCAACGACGTCGGCGACATTCGGTGCTGCCGCTCCCTCCGGCACACCGAAGCCCGGCATGGACGCCCAAGGCAATGTCATTGACTCCTCTAAGGTTGAGTCCGGAAGCGGACGCCTCGTGAAGGGATTGAACGACTACGAGGGAGAGATCACCGGCAGGCCCGCGCGTGGGAGCAAGTTCGGCAGCCTGCAGATCGGCATGAGCGTTCGCCAGGTCAGCGAGGTCGTTGGCCAGCCCACCGACCAGGGCGCCTACATGACAGGAAAGGCGTGGATTCCCTTCTACATGGGAGCGGACCGCCACCGTTTCGAGATGACCTACAAGGGTCAAGGCCGCCTCATCTTCGCGGGCGGTGGCATCGGAGACTTCTCCAACGGCCATTTGATCTGGATTATTCACAATGCCAATGAGCCGGGCTACCGCTGAGTCTTCAAGCGCCGGAACGATGAAAAGCCTCATTCGGCGCCGGGTGATGCGCACCGCCTTCCTGGCGCTCCTCGTTAGCGGGGGGGCACTGGCGCAATCGAGAGACATCCCGCCGGAGTTCAAGACGCCGGGGCCGGTATGGCGCTCTGGCGCCCTGAGTCCCACCGTGTCGTACGACCGCGCAAGCGGAATGGCAAAGGCGCCTACCGGTGGCGCACAGGTGCTGCATTTCGAAAAGGACGGGCCGGGCACCGTCACGCAGGAGACCTTCCTGCAAGCGACAAGCCCCGCGGGGCAGGTAAAGTCGAGCTTGACCACGGTCCGCGCGACGGTCGCGGTGGGGAGCGTCACTGACGACGAGGGCACCACCGCAAAGACGCTCACCCTGACACCGGTGAGCGGGCAGTACCGCATGTCCGACAACGGCATGGTCACCACGCGCGAGATCGCTCCCGCAGAACTCCACTCGTCGAAATTCCGCAAGACCTATGCGGTGATCCGCATGACCGATCCCAACTACGGCCGCCCGCAGGAAGCCTTGCTGTTGATCGATCTTGGCGAGAACAAGAAGGTGGACAACACCGACGCCGTGATCAAGTTTTTTCCGCACCACGTTGAGAAGTGATTGCATTGGCAACAACGGTGCATGTGCGTCGGTTTGCCAAATTTCGCAGTCCGACAGCCCCCGGGGCTCCGGCCTCGCGGATCACCCCGGGAGCCCGCGCTACCAGCCATTCTGAACGTCGATCACGACCTTCCCGATCGTCCGGCCACTCTCGATCTGCGCGTGCGCCAGCGCCAGTTCGCGCACAGGCCAGCGATGGCCGATGTGTGCGCGAACGCCGTGCTCCAAGGCCAGTTGCACCACACGGCCGAGCGCGCGTCCCTGGCTACGGGGGTCGATCGCCCACAGCGACTCGGCTCCCATCACGTGGTAGACCAGCGATGCCGCTTTTGGAAAAAGCCTGTCGGCGACCGTGCCCTGCGTCGGCACGATCGAAACGAGCACGCCCAAAGGCGCCAGCGCTTCCATCGAGCGCATGAACACATCGCCGCCCACGTTGTCCATGATGATCGGCATGCCGCCTGGCCCCGCTTCGGCCCTGCAGGCCTGAACGAAATCCTGTTCGCGGTAGTCGCACACTCTGTCGGCACCAAAGCGCTTGCAGGCCGCGACAGATGCGTCGGATCCCGCAGTGGCCCAGACTTCGAAGCCGAGCGCCCGCGCCAGCTGCAATTGAAGATGCCCGACGCCCCCTGCGCCCGCATGGATCAGCACGCGCCGCGCGTGCGTAATCGACTGCGCGCGCTCCAGGCATTCAAGCGCCGTCACGCCTGCGAGCGACAGCGCGGCAGCTTCGGCATGCGACCAGTCGGACGGCTTCGGCTGCAGGGATCGCTCGTCGACCAGGACCCATTCGGCATTTGCGCCCTGCCCCTTAAGGCTCGGTGAGCCGAACACTTCATCGCCCGGCGCGAATCTCGTGGCACACTCCCCAACGCATTCCACCACCCCCGACACATCGTAGCCGAGCACCACCGGGAAGGTCCGCGCGATCACCCGTTGCGCCGAAGGCGTGCGCGCTCGGATGTCCGCCGGATTGACACTGCTGCACACGACACGCACCAGCACTTCGAACGGGCCGGGCTTCGGTACCGGGAGCTCCAGTTGCCCGAGTTCCGCACTTGTTCCATGACGAAGAATTCCAAACGCCTTCACCGTTCCTCCTCTTGCGTTGATGTTCCTTGCCTTGAAGTGGCAAGTCACCAGCGTAGTGGCGGCGGGGTTGAGCGTCTTGTACGAAACCGACATGGTGCGGTGCTTCGGATCCATACGCTGGGAGCGCCCGCGATCTCAATTCCAGGCCTGGTGTCGATCGTGGACGTGTGCGGGCGAATGGGCGACGCCGATTGGACGGGCAGAACTCTGCCGGCCAATGTGGCCGTACTCAGCGTCACAACAAGGGGAGAAATCGCGAGCGACAAAGACGACCGCGCCGCGCCCGTTCTCGCGCTCACGGGTGCCGCCACACGTGCAGGCCGCTACGCCGTTTCGCGTGACGTTGCGGTGACGCTCGCCCTGCTTGATCCCCGCTGGATCTGCACCGTGGGCGCGACGCCCAGTTCTGCATGCACCGATCGAAGGTTGAGCATGACGGACCTGGCACCGGCTCGGCATTGCAGACGGCTGTTGTCGGCCATGCGCGAAGCAGGCAACGCACACGGTCGCTCGTGGGTTCTTCTGCATTGGTTGGAAGACGCCTGGAGGCAGGCAGCAGGTCGCTCGACGCCGCGCGCCGGTCCGGGGTCAGCCGGGCCGGGATCTCTTCGCAACGCCAGCCCAAGATCTCAGCGCCAGCGGGAGCGCGTCTTTCTCCGCGAGCATGGTGTTTCCATGTCTCGCTACAGAAGCATCGAGCGCTTCCAGCACGCCGTGGCCGGTCTGGCAGGTGGTCAGTCCGGCGCCGCACTGGCCCTCGAAGCGGGCTACGCCGACCAAAGCCACATGTGCCATCAGGTGCGCAGCTTGTCCGGGCTCGCGCCTACACAGCTCAAGCGTGCGCTTTCGGCGGGCTTGTTCACAGCCACGTATGCCGCGATGCCGGGGTTCGAAAAGCAGCTGGTGCTGTGAACGCTCTGACGATGCTCAGGCAGCCTTCTGCGCGATCACTTCCCAGAGCGACTTCTGCCGGAAGTACTTCCCCGTTGTCATGTGCTCCAGCGAAATCACGCGCCATGCGGGACCGAACAAATCGGCGGCAGTCTCCCGGTCAAAGAACCGCTTGGTCTGCCCCTCGAACTCGAAATAGTTGGTCTCGAGTTCCACACCATGGCCGGCCCCGAAGTTCCGGTCCTCGGTGGAGTTCAACCGGCACAGCAGCACGCCATTCTCGCCCAGGGCCTTTTGGATGCCGTCGACGATAGCGAGTGTCTCCTGCCATGGAAAGTAGTGGAGCGAAAGGCTGGCGATCACCGCGCCGACCGCCCCATCGCCAACTGGAAGGGGCGCGCGCGCATCGCGCCGCATGACCCGCGCTCGGGGCACTCGCAACTTCGTCGCGGCCACGCAGGCTGCCGAGAGATCGAAGCTCACGACGTCGAAGCCGGCCTCTGCAAGCGTCGATGTGTCGTCCCCATAGCCGCAGCCGATCTCCAGCACCGGGGAGGATGCGCTCCGCTCCGCGATCAGAGCTAGCCAGCGGTCGAGCCAAGGGTCGGAGAACATGAGCTGTATTGTGGTTGCTGCCGCGTGCAAGGCGATCAGGGTCGCTGAACGTGCGAAGCCGCGTGGAGGCTGCGCTGGAGTCCTTTCCATGGGAGGCAACCCAGCCCCGCGCGAGGGCCTGCGGAGCCGGTCGCGAGCGCGCAGTCGCCGCCGTCGCTCCATTCCACCACCGCCATGGGCTTGGACCTGAATGCGGATTTCGGATCGGGACTTTCCACCTCTTTGACTCTTGCGATCATCACGAAGGGGCGATCCGAAAACAGCGGCAGTTCGGGAGGTATCTTCTCTATCCTGATGTAGGCATTGCCCGAAGTCGCAATCGCCGAATCTGCGCTGCGCCGCTCAAGCAACCGGAACGGACCTGCAATCGTGGCGCCTTTGAGCAGGTGCGGGTTGTCCGCCAGGAGCATCAGGCCATCGGGCCTGAAACTCGAATCGATGCGGGTAAGCCATCTCTCGACCAGCCGGTGGACTTCATGTTCCTCCGCCTCAAAGTTGGTCTGTGCCGCCTGCAGATCGACCCGGGCCTTGGCCAGATCGGCCGCCCGCGAGGCATTCTGGCGCTGCACCCTGGCGATCTCTTCCCGGTTTGCTTCTTCCCAGATCGCATTGGTCGCCTCGCACTCCCTCACCGCCTGGGCGCGCGCCGCCGGCGAGGGCGCCCACTTCCCGGTGCTGTTCTGCCGTGCCTCCTGCTCGACCTCTTCGCTGCAGCGGCGCAGCTGCTTGCGCATCGGCTTGATTTCAGAAAAGTCGCCGCGCAGGGTCGGGGAGGGCCGCCCGGTGCCGTGTTCATATGGGGGTGCCGGCGGCGCGGGCAGGACGGTGGCCATCAACACCGAGTGCATGCCGAATGCGGCAAGGGCAGCGGCGCGTGGCCACCCGGCGGCTTGCCGCAGCCATGCGCCGCCGCGTTCGAAAGAGTAAGGAGGCATGAGAGGCTGGACAATCCGGTGAGAGAAGGTGATTGGAGCAAACCGCCATGGACACTGTCCATCGTCCTCCCCGCGGCGTGTCGAAGGGGGTTCAGAGACTCTGATCCAGCGTCCTGACCATTTCCAGAATGGCCCGGGACGCATCGCCTTCGAGCAGAAGCGGCTCGGCGATGGGCTGCGGATTGTGGTTGATGTATTCCACCGGCTGAGCCAGCACCGCCGCACCTGACGCGGTGTACCAGACGTCCAGGCACACGGCGCTGGTGTCCGGCTCGTCATCGTCATCAAGGCAGAATGGCAAGGCTGAGATGGCTTCGAAATCCTGCCGATGGAACGCCTCCACCAGCTCGGCGCTTTCGCAGGAGAAGTAGCGGAAGCCCTGGCGCACTTTCTCCGCCGTCTCCTTGTATTTGATCTGGCTCATGATCAGCCACTTCGTTTCCTTGTAGAAGCGAGGGTGTGAAAGCACGAAGTCGTCGAGGTAGGGATGAGATGCCATTTTGCGAATTGAGCCGTTCCGCACATGCGGTCGGTGTCGAATTTCGCAGATGGCGGGCGCACTTTCACTCCTGCTTGTGCAGGGTTCGCAAAGGGCTCTGCGAAGAGCCCACACGGGGCGCTCGCGCGATCTATCCCCGGTCGCGCGCGTTGCTTTCAGGCAGTGCCATCATCGCGACAAGCGTGACAAGGCTGGTTCCCGCGACATACCAGGCCGGCATCAGGGGACTGCCCATGAACTCCGTGAGCCACGCCACGACGAACTGCGTCGACCCGCCGAAGATGCATACCCCCAAGCCGTAGGCGATCGCCAAGCCGGTGGCCCTGACACCTGCGGGAAGCAACTCCGGAATCGCAGCGAACGAGCCCGCAGCACTGAGTGCGGTGAGCGCAGCCAGCGTGGAGGCCACGAGGACCAGCAAGACGGCGCTGGGCCAGTGCACCAGCAGCATGAACGACGGCACCGTGATCAGCGCAGCGACGGCCCGGGGCCACACCATGACGCCTTTGCGTCCGCACCGGTCGCTGAGCCAACCACCCAGCAATGCGAAAACGCAGGTTGCCAGACCGCTCGCAAGCGTGGCACTCAGCGCGCCACCCGTCGACAGCTTCAACGTCGTCATCGCATAGGTCGTCATGAAATTGACGACGTAGGTGGAGACCGTCGCACCCGCCACCACGAAAACCGAAAGAACAATGGTGCGCCGGTGCAAATGAAGTTCCGAGCCTGCCCAAGTGCCAGCTTTTGCGCAGGGGGCCAAGAGCGTTTCTGGCAGCCGGCGTCTCGCATACAGGGCGACGGGGATCATGACCAACCCGACGAGGAACGGGACTCGCCATCCCCAACTTGCCATTTGCTCCGGCGTGGTGATCGCGTGCATGGCGATCCCGGCGACCCCAGCGACGAATGCCGCGGCCCCCTGGCTGGCCAACTGGAAACTGGCAAAAAGTCCCCTGCGCCCGAGAGGGGCGGATTCGACCAGAAATGCCGTCGTGGGTCCAATCCCTCCACCGATGGCGAAGCCCTGCAGGAGCCGAAATGCAACCACCGCCGCAGGCGCGGCCAGCCCGATGGCAGCATAGGACGGTGTGAGCGCGAGCCCCAGGGTTGACAGTGTGATGAGCCACATCGTCCACAACATGGCCGGTCGCCTTCCGACCCTGTCGGCATACATGCCGACGAGAACGCCGCCCAGCGGCCTGGCAATGAAGCCAACGCCGAACACGGCGACCGAGAGTAGCAAGCTCGTCGAGGGCGAGGAAGCCGGGAAGAACGCCTGGCCGATGAACACCGCGAAAAATGCGTAGGTGACGAAATCGTAGAACTCTAGCGCGTTGCCCAGGACGGCCGTCGCTGCGTATCCGCGCGGGACGCTGTTGGCGGAGCTTGGAAGCGAGAATGAAGCGGATTCGTTTGTCGCGGTTCTGGAAAGCGCATGGACCATGTATGGATGCTATCGGTATGGATGGCACAAAGAACTTGAGTGGGGCTGGCAGGTTACCCGCAAGCGCTGGAACGGTTCACCGGTTCGGCGGCCGGCTGTGCAGGCAAATTGCTCATGTGGCGGCAAGCGAACGCCGGCAGCGCTTCGCGGGAAGGGGCCGGTTGGATCTCCCGCCAGTCAATTCCTGAGCGCCACGGCGTGGCCGAGAAGCGCTGCCGACGATCGCATACCTAAACACGCGGGGGCCACGCTCCGCACGGAAAGCGAAAGCCGCCAAAACTCGTCGGGGCCCCTGAGCAGTAGAGCGGCCCAGTGCGCTCCAGCGCCCGTTTGAAGTGACTTAGATCGTGAGTCGCCCCCGGCCGGGCGAATGATCATTCAGGGACCCAGGGAGGTAGCTGCTCCAGCAGAAACTCGTACAAGCAATTGGCCCCCCTTGGCAGTTCGCGGCTTGACCGCTCCAACCACATTTCGGATGACGGCAACTTCGGAAAGCCTTCCTCGGGCGTCAACACTCGCATGTCCGCCACCGGACTGATCGTCGCCTCTTGGAAGACCCCGACCGCCAATCCCGCTGACACGGACGCCTTCAGCACCTCGACGCTGGAGCTCTCCTGCACCACCACCCACGGATGACCCGCGGACGCCAGCGCCTCTTGCGCCCATCGCCTGAGAAGCGACCCTTGCGGAAGCAGCGCGAGGGGAACGGGCCGCTTGTGGTGAGGCGAAGCATTTGTCGACACCGCCCACACCACCGGATCTTTGCGGAGAAGGAGACCGTTGCCCTCGCCGCCTTGGAAGGCGTTGATCGTGAGATCGAACGCCGGTCCAAGCTTTCGTTGCATGTCCTCCGCAACGCCCACCTGCAAGTCGATGTGAATGGCAGGGTAGAGCTCCGAGAACCGGGCCAAAAGAGACGGCAACACTGTGGTGGCATAGAGGTTCGTCGCGCCGATGCGGACCGAGCCACTGACGACGCCGGGCCGCAACTTGTCCATCGCTTCATTGTTCAACTCCAGCAATCGCCGAGCGTAGTCGAGCAGCACCTTCCCCTGCTCCGTCAATCTCAGCTGCCTGGTAGGTTTCTCGAAGAGATCGATCCCGGTGCAATCTTCAAGGCGCGCGAGTTGTTGACTGATCGCCGCTTGGGTGCGATGCAGGAATTGCGCCGCAGGCGTGTAGCCGTTGCATTCGACCACCGCAACAAAGGCGCGCAGCAGTTCGGGAGCGAGAAGACGCCCTCGCAGCATGTCCTTGCTAGCTGCAGCCCGTTCGCGCGCTTTAAGGCGCAACGGCGATCGCAACTGGGGGTCCAAATTCATTCTCTTTGCACAACGACTATTTTCACAGGACCAGTTTACGCGAACGGCCATAGCAAAATGCAACGAGCGCGACTGCAATGAGCTGCGATTGAGAGCTCGCGCGCTCGATAGCCTCCTCAGGCTTCAAAAAGGGAGAGTGGACTTTCGAAACTATCACGAACTGTTATCCACTTCATAAGTATCGATTGTTTGCAGTGTCTGGCGTTCACAAATACGATGCTTAGAACAAGCCGTTTCAGTCAGCATGAACATATGATTTGGAGATCTGCAATCCTAGCTACTGGCGCCTTCTGGGTGTCGAGCGCAATGTCGGCGTCCCCAACGCCAATAGAAAAACTCGTTGCCGACAAAGAATTCTGTGCGTACATGGTTTCACTTCCGGAAAACGAGAGCGAAATCTTCCTGTCTCGCTACAAAGCTGCAATGGATGCAGCCATCTTCTTTGTCCAAGACAAAAATCCAGGAGCAACGGACACTCAGGCTATATATTCGCTGAAGGCAAAGTGCGATGAAGCCCTTGACCGACGGACCCATTACGAGAACTCTATCGACACGGATTGAGATATCCGATGCCGATCACCACCGAAATTAACCCGACCAACGCACCGATTTCCGTCAAGACGGACCACGTGAAACCTATCCTGCGCATTTTTTAATTCAGGGGATCTGAAGTGATAGCTGCGCCGACATTAAGTGTCATCAGACGCTGAGGCCTGAGCGAGCAGATGTCTATCCGCGATTGCACGGCGTACTCGCCTGTCTCTCGACACCGTGAAGGACTACCCGCGCGCTACGAACGCCGCGCTATGCCAAGCGGGCGAGCCTGAGCAAGCTTCACCCCTGCGGAAAAGCTCGCGATCTGGCCCGCGATCGCGGCCACCAAATCGCGGAAACAGCGGCGCGATCTGCGCCGATCCACACAAAGGAGCACATCAAGCACTTGCCCAGATCGTGAAGCCGTTGGGCTCACAAAGCGGGCAAGTCGGTTCGATCGAAATCTCGGGTCAGAGACGGGTGGAATCAACAAACCGGCGTTGAAGCTCGCCTTCCCCGCCTGAAAGTCATGCTCAAGGCTCCAGGGCTTGCATCCATGCAGGTATGTCACGCTTCCCATGAAGGAGGCGCCAGACGTCGATGCATTCAGATTGCTCGAAGTAGAAGACCAGGTACGGAAAGCGAGTCAACGGCCAGAACCGCAGTCCTGGCAAGTCGAGCTCATGGGCATAGCGGGTCGAGCCAGTGCCAGGGTGCCGGCTGATGTGGCCAAAAGCCTTTTCGAGCTCGGCGATGAAGCTAAGCGCGGCGGTACCTGCATCTTCACTCAGGTAGTACGCGATCGCGTCGTCAATGTCTTGGTTTGCGAGTTCCCGCGGGATGATTGTCTTCGCATTCACAGGCCTCGGAGCCGGTCAACCGTCTTGCCGCCCGCGATGCGCACCCTCTCTCGCAAGCTCTCGAAGTAGGTTTTGTCCGCCTCGGCGGCCGGGGCCGAGAGGCCCCCCTGGACCAGGAGCATGCGCAACTCGCGCCGCTGTTGATCTTTTCGAATGAGTTCCCGCACGTATTCACTGCTCGTGCCGTAGCCGCGTTCGACCACTTGCTCATCCACGAATGATTTCATGGCTTCCGGAAGGGAAACGTTCATGGTGCTCATCGGGGAAGTCTACGTTGTTTGCCAAAATTTGGCAACTTCGTTGGCGCCGCAATTCGACGGTCAAATGCTGCGCGTGAGCAGGCCGCCGCCCCACGGGCTCGAGCACGCCTCAGCCGTGGCATCGACCCTTGACGACCCCACCGTCTATCCGGAAGCCGAAATGCCGGGGCTACATCCAGACCTGAGCGTCAGCGCGCTTGCCGTTGCAATGTGAGGTTCTCGCCCACAGCAGCCGTTCAAGCCCGGAATGTGAAGGCGCGGTTATTCAACTCACCTTGGCCAGGGCTACGGCATCGGCCCCCGCCGCAAAGTGCAGCCGCTCCGATTGGTCGTTGGTGGCTTGCCAGACCACTTCGGCCACGTCCTGTTCGGTCGTAATGGCCGCCGGTTGCGCGTAGGCGGCAAAAATCGGCCCCGCAAAAGACATGTATGCCTCCGGGATCAAGCCCTCGATGCGCGCTGCACCGTTCTCGGCGAAGCGCGTGGTGGGAGCGTAGCCCGGCTCGACGAGCTTGACGCGCACATCGAAAGCCGCGAGTTCTAGGGCCACCGAGCCGCTCAGGCCGGTGATGGCGGTTTTGCTGGCCGTGTACACGCCTGCCAGCGGCATAGCCGCTAAGGTGACGCTGGAGGTCACGTTGACGATAACGCCCGAGCGACGCTTCCTGAACTGCGGAATGACGGCCTGCATCATGGCCATGACGCCGAACGTGTTGGTCTCGAACACCTCTCGCGCCAGTGCCATAGACGTCGCTTCCAAGGCGCCGATCACGCCGATGCCGGCGTTGTTGACGAGCACGTCAATGGGGCCGGCGGCCTCAATGGCCCCGGCAATGCTTTCGGGCTTGGTCACGTCGAGCGTCAACAGGCGGAGCCTGTCCGACGTCGGCAGAAGGTCTTCGCGCAGCGTGCGCATGGTGGCGATGACGTTCCATCCCTGGACGAGAAAGTGGCGCGCGGTTTGCAGGCCGTAGCCCGAGGAGCAGCCGGTGATCAGAACAGTTTTCATATGCAGATTCTGTGAAGCGGTGAAGAGGAGACCTCACGATATCGCCCCAAGACCGGACTCGAAACCTGCAACAATCCGCTTTTTTTTAGCCATCGTCCAATTCGCCGGCAAAACAGGCCATGAGTGATCCGCTCGCCGAAGTCGTCCGACTGCTGAAGCCGCGCGCAGTCTTTGCCAACCTCATCAGCGGCAAGGGCGACTGGGCGGTGCGCTATGCCGAGTACGGACAGCCCAGCTTCTGCATCATGCTGGAGGGCCAATGCCTGCTGGCCGTCGACCGGCACGAACCGGTGACGCTAAGCGCTGGCGACTTCGTGCTGTTGCCTTCCACCCCGCCCTTCACCATCTCCAGCTTCGGCCCGGCGCCGTTGATTCACATCGACCCCAAGGTCGTGCCCGGTGGCGAGGGAGAGCGGCGCCATGGCGACATGGCAGGCGAGCCGGACATGCGTTCGCTCGGTGGGGCGTTTTTGTTCGACGGGACCGACCCTAAGCTGCTCGTCGCCTTGCTGCCGCAGTTGGTCCATGTGAAGGGTTCGGAGCGACTGGCGCAGCTCGTGCGTATGGTGGGCGAGGAGTACCAGGCCCTCCAACCAGGCAAGGAGCTCGTGTTGTCGCACCTGGTCGGCATGCTGCTCATCGAAGCGATGCGCTATACGACGGCCGGCACGGCACCACCTGGCATGCTGCGCGGGCTGGGCGACACGCGCCTTGCACCAGCGCTCCAGCAAATGCATGCAGATATAACACGCGCCTGGACGGTAGGCCAACTGGCCGAAGTCGCCGCCTTGTCCCGTTCGGCCTTCTTCGATCGCTTTACACGCACCGTCGGCGCGACGCCAATGAACTATCTCCTGCATTGGCGCATGGAGATCGCCAAGGACCTGCTGCGTCACCGCCGCCTGGCTGTTGCCGACGTGAGCGAGCGTGTCGGGTACGGGTCGACCAGCACCTTCAGCGTGGCGTTCTGCCGGCATGTCGGCACAACGCCCCGTCGGTATGCGCAAGGTGGCAGAACGTCGGGCGCTCAAGCTGCTGCATTTGCTGATTGCGGTCATGCCATGTAAGGCGTGTTGGAAGCGCTTGAAGGTCTAGTTGCGGCCGACAGTGCCGATTGCGATCGGCAGAACTAGGGGCCAGGAGCGTCACGATCGCATCCGCGTACCCAGTGATCGCAACCGCCAGCACGTGGCGCTCGTCAGGGTCCGGTAGCCTCACGCCCTCGATCAGGTGTTCGTAGCCGGAGACGAGGCAATCCGAATGGCGTCCTCCATGGCTTGGGCGGCGGCCGCAATCTGAGCTCCCATACCATGCCGGTCTCGCAGCAAGCTGCGTGTCCACTTCTCGCGGAGGTGGACTGACCACTTCGCGCTATAGAGGTCCGCGTCGGCCAGGCTGAGCAGCACATCGCGCAGCAACGCCGGATTCAGGACGTTGGCATCGAGCACTTCTGTGTACTGGGCGCTCCCCCGCCACTCGCAGTTCCTCGCCCATCTCCTGGGAGAGGTCGTTCGATCGTTTGAGAGCGCCGGCCGATCGCTGCTTCTGCGCGTCCTTGTAGCGCATGAGCTCTTCGATCTCGATGCGGCGGTGCCTGTGATCAGCCGGCACTTCAGCCGGCCAGCCTCGATCTCGTTGATCACGAAGGGACGCGACACATTCAAAAGTGCCGCAGCTTGCTGCGTTGTGAGTTCCAACTTCTGCGGGACGAGCATCATCGGCTCGCGCTTGGCCATCTTGCGCCACCCCGACAAGCGACGACAGCCACATCGCTAGCGCGGGGGCTAAGCGCTGGACAGCGCCTGCACTGGCGCGGCAGGCAAGCTCCGCGCATGCGCCTTCAGGCAGGCGATGAAATCCATGAGTGTGGCTGAGGCGTGTTCGCGGTTCCACACCACGGTGATCGGGCCGAAGCGGATGTTCGAATCAATGGCGACCTTCCTGAACAGCCCCAGCGAGGCCATGTAGTCCGCCATGGATTCCGCACATACGCCGACATAGTCGCCCTTTTGCAGCAGTGCCTGCATCATGGCCAGCGAAGCGGTTTCTGCCTTGGGCACCAGCCACGATGCTTGTTGCTCGATGAGATAGGCATCCATCTGGATGCGAGTGAGCGTGCCAAGGGGCGGCATCACCCATTGCTCCCGCAGAACGTCGGCAAAGCCCAGCGGCTGGTCGCTGTTCCAGTGCTTGCTGCCCTGGCCGATGACGATGCTCACCTGGTCGTCGAAGAGCACGTGATGCGCCAGTTGCGGCTGGTGCGCCCGCGCATCCAGAACGCCGATCACGGCGTCCATGGCACGCGTGTCCAGGCCCTTGAGCAGGTCGTCGAACAGCCCGTCATGGATGGATACGGCCACATCGGCATGGCGCTGCTGGAACGCGGTCACGGCTTCGGGCAGGCCGCCGGCGATGCCGGCCCAGACGCTGCCCACGTTCACGCGCGGCACGCGTCCCGCGGCCACCGCATGCATTTCGCGGCCGGTGCGGGAGATGTCGCCCAGCACGGTGATGGCCAGCCGCTTGAGCAGATGCCCCGCAGGCGTCAGCTGCACCTTGCGCCCGCGCACCATCAGCGGCGTGCCCGCCACGCGTTCCAGTTCTGCCAGCCAGTGCGACATGGCAGATTGCGTCATGTGCAGCCGCGCCGCCGCCTCGGTCAACGTGCCCGCTTCGTCCAGCACCAGGAAGGATTCCAGATGCCGGACCTTGATGCTCCGCGCCCAGGAGAGGCCTTCTGAACGTTCAATCATGAGTAAAGCTTCATATATGCATTTTGCTTTTTCACTAGGCGGTTGTCAGGGTTGTCATGAAAATTACTTCATCTTTTTATCAGACCACCGAGGAATTCCTGTGCCTAAAGCAATCACGAACGCCTACAAGATCCTGATGGGCATCGCGGTCGCGGCCGCCACGGCCACCACCGTGCACGCCCAAGCCTCCTACCCCAGCCGGCCCGTGCGGCTGGTGGTATCGCAGGCCCCGGGCGGCAGCAGCGACACGATCGCGCGTATGTGGGCCGAGCACGCTGGCAAGGCCATTGGCGCCACCATCGTGGTGGAGAACAAGCCGGGTGCAGGCGGCATCATTGCCGCGCAGACTGCGCTGAACGCGCCCGCCGATGGCTACACCCTGCTGTTGGGCAGCGTGTCGCTGATGGTGCTCAACCAATTCACCTACAAGCCGCTGCCCTACAACCCTGAGAAGGATTTTGTGGGCGTGACCATGCTGACCACTGTGCCGTTCGTGCTGTTAGCCAATCCGGCCACGGGCATCAAGACGCTCAAGGATCTGACGGGAAAAGCCAAGGCAGCGCCCGGCAAGCTGAACTTCGCGTCCGCCGGCCTGGGCAACTCCACCCATCTGGCGGTCGAGCTCGTGTCCAACGCCCTGGGCATTTCGATGACTCACATCCCCTACAAGGGCGAGGCCGACGGCATCCTGGCCACCATCGGCGGGCAGACCGAAGTGATGGCCCCGGTGTATGGCACTGCCCTGCCCCACATCAAGAACCACAAGCTCAATCCACTGGCCGTGTTGTCACCGCAGCGCACGCTCGAGTTGCCCGAGGTGCCCACGCTGGGCGAGTTGGGCGTGAAGGGCTTTGACAACATGGGCTGGAGTGCCGTGGTGGCACGCACCGGCACGCCGCCCGAGATCGTGGAAAAACTCAACACGGCGACGGCAGACTTCCACAAGAGTCCCGAGGTGCAGGCCAAGCTCAAGAGCATGGGCGTGATTCCCATGTCAGGCCCTTCCGCTCTGGTCATGGAAACCGCTGCGCGTGATGCCAAGGCCTGGGGTCCCACGCTCGGGGCGCTGAACCTCAGCGCCAAGTAGGCCGGCGGCAACGCAAGCGCCCTCCTCTTCTTCCTCCCACCTTCACTCCTTGGAGTCTCGGAGATGCAGCAAGGGGCTCGTCCTCACACCTCATGAAAAAAGAAGCAATGGTGGTCTGCCCACAGCCGGAAGCCGCCGAATCCGGCATCGACATCCTGCGCGCAGGTGGCAACGCGGTGGATGCCGCCGTGGCCACCGCGCTGGCGCAGACCGTGGTCGATCCGCTGATGTGCGGCATCGCAGGTTTCGGCACCGCCGCCGTGTACCTGCCCGGCGCGCAGGTGCATGAATATTTCGACTTCCACTCGCCTGCGCCGCTGGCGGCCAGGGAAGACATGTGGGAGCACTTGTTGGAGGGCGAGACCAAGGACGGCTTTGGTTTCATCCTCAAGGGCCGCGTCAACGACATCGGCCCCCAGTCCATCGGCACGCCCGCCACGCTCAAGGGCCTGGAGGCCATGCACCAGGCGCACGGCCGCCTGCCGTGGCAGCAGGTGGTGGAGCCGGCCATCCGATGGGCGGCGGACGGCTACTTTGTGCGGCCCGGCATGCACGCCTTCTGGATCGACGAGCCCACGATGGGCCGCGTTGGCAACCTGGAGCGCCTTCAGTATTGCGAGGACAGCCGTCAGCTGTACTGCCGCCCCGACGGCCGCCCCAAGCCCATCGGCGCGCCGCTGCGCAACGAGGGCATGGCCGCCGTGCTGCGCCAGATTGCCGAGGAAGGCGCGCGCCCGTTCTACGATGGCGACCTGGCGCACAAGATGGTGGCGCATCTGCAGTCGTTGGGCGCGCTGATCACGGGCGAGGACTTGGCCCGCTATGAGGTGCAGCGCAACGCGCCCTTGGTGGGCCGCTACCGCGACCGCACCATCACGACCAACCAGCCTCCGGGCGGCGGCGCCATGCTGCTGGAGATGCTCAACATCCTCGAACACTTCGATCTGGCGAGCCTGGAGCACAACAGCCCCGCTTACCTGCAAACGGTGTGCGAGGCCATGAAGAAGGCCACGATCGACAAGGACCGCTGCATTGGCGATCCAAAGTTCTTCGACGTGCCGCTGAACCAGTTGCTGTCCAAGGTCATGGCCCGCGACGTGGCCGAGCAAATCCGCACGGGCCATCGCTTCAACGTGGAGCGCGTGAACCCCGGTGCGCCCGTGCCGCGCGACACCACCCACCTGAGCGTGGTGGACGCCGACGGCAACGCCGTCTCCCTGACCCACTCGCTGGCCATGCCCTCGGGCATCATCACCCCCGGGATGGGCTTTCTGTACAACGGCTGCATGGGCGTGTTCGACCCGCGCCCGGGCCGCGCCGGCAGCATCCAGCCGGGGAAGAGCCGCTTCACTTCGTCATGCCCCACCATGACCTTCAAGAACGGCGAACTCGACGTGGTACTCGGCGCCCCCGGTGGTACGCAGATCGCGATGGGCGTGCTGCAGGTGCTGCTCAACGTGATCGACCACGGCATGGAGATGCAGGCTGCCGTGTCGGCGCCGCGCTTCTCGTCCACCAGCAATGCCATCGACGTGTGCAATCGCATTCCGCGTTCCACCACGCGCACACTGGAAGCACAGGGCTATGGCATCGGCCGCAACCCTTACAACTACACCATCGGCTGGGTTCACGGCGTGCAGGTACAGGCCGATGGCCTGCACGGCGGCGCCGACCCGGGCCGCGATGGCGTGGCGTACCGGCTGCGCATGGAGCCTGCTCGCGCTGATCGGCCGGGTCCGAATTGTCGTGGGGCGCTAGACTGATCGTGCCCCCGTATTTCAGGACACGGGCTATTCGCAATGTAGCGTCTGCTCGATCTGAGCATCGCGCTGCTTCGCAGCGCGATGCTGCCTGAACTACCTGGGTGATTTCATCTTCAATGCAGAGTGCGGACGCACCTCATTGAAGTGCTCGAAGGCTGCGGCCATCCGCGCTATCACCGTTCTCGCGTCGGCAAGGTCCATGCGGCTGAAGTAGTCGCGCTTGTACGTGTTCACGAAGCTGTCGGCCATGCCGTTACTCTGGGGCTGCACATGGGCGTGTTGAGCGGGGGCTCAGACCTAGCTGTTGGGCGATCTGCCGGGTCTCAGCCGCAATGTGCGCGCCCCCTTTGTCCGAGAGGAACTCCAGGGCGTGCGTACTCTGCGGGTCGTCGTGCACGAGACCACCAGGAGCACTAGCAAGAGTGCGCCAGGCCTCGGGAGGAAATGGGACGCGGCGCCAACTTGTCGGTGTGCTGGTCGCGCCAGCTGGGCAAGTTTCGGCGGACCGACGCTTGTTCCCTGCTGAGTCGCTCGATTCATAACGCTTGACGTATAACGTTCAGCGTTATAAAATCTGCTGAGTGGCAATTAAATCCTTTTCCGACGCAGATACCGAACAGCTTTTCGTCACCGGTAAGAACCGCAGGTTCGCAGCCATTGCCAGCGTGGCGACGCGCAAATTGACGCAGCTTGATGCGGCCATCATGAACGACGATCTGGGCTCGCCTCCCGGCAATGATTTGAAGTTCTACGACGGCTTCTGGCATATCCGGATCAATGACCAGTGGCGGCTTGCGTGGCAATGGACCGGCGACGGCCCGGAGAACGTGAAGATTTACGACCCACATTAGCGCGGGTCGGGCGGCGCAAATGCTCGAAACTTATTCTTCGCAAGACGCGACAGCCCTCAGGGCAGAAAGGCAAGAAGCCATGTTTAAGAATGGAATGCGTCCGGTTCATCCCGGCGAGATTCTTCGTGAGGACTATCTGGCTCCCCTCAACATGAGCGCCAACGCGCTCGCAAAGGAATTGCACGTTGGCGCGCCGACGGTGAACGAGATCGTTCGTGAGCGCCGTGGCGTGTCCCCGCTCATGGCACTGCGCCTGTCCCGCTACTTCGGCGGTTCGGCGCAGTGGTGGCTCAACATGCAATCCGTCTACGATCTGAAGATCGCGGAGAAGGATGCGGCCAAGCAGATCGAACGTGAGGTGCGCCCGCGCCAACGCGAGCATGCGGTGGCATGACTTCGATCGCATCAGATTGCCACTCCCCATTCTGAAGACAATGTAGAGAGTAGCCGTCCGCTCCATCAGGATGCCTTGCTATTTCGGGGCATCTGATAGAGGCGCGAAGACAAAACGGGCCTCGGGCGCGCCGTGTTGGATTCCGCTGATCTCTGACCCTTAGGGGGTGCGGATAAAAATTGGACTGGTTTTATGTCGCAAGTCCCAGGCTCACCCGGTTTCGGCGCTGGTAGAGGCAATGGGAAAAGAGAAATTGCTCAGTGAGACGCGTCGATGATGCCGGCCGCTGTCACTGCTCAATGGCGCTTGGCCAAGACGGGCGTCTACGAGAGCGGTTGATGCAGAGGCACCGTGTCGAGTATTGGCGTGCGCAGTCGGGGCGAATGGCCCGGCGGGCGTGACCTCTCAGCCTAGAACCTGTTCGCGCATGCGGCAGTTCTTCAAAACCTAACCGCCAGGCTCGAAACTTCAACGCTGTTGGGAGAAATTCCCCGGCCCCACACCGACTTTCTCAAAGCGTCGAGCTTCTACTCTCCTGAGCACCGGACGTGTCGCAGAGCGGCACTATGTCAGAAGCGAAGATGTAATTCTGACATCGTGAAATGATGATGGCCACACTTCCCGAATCCATCGTGCTGCACGCCAAGTCCTTGCCTGAGGGAGGCGTGCTATCGCCCAAGGAGTTCCTGCACCTCGGAAGCCGCGCGGCCGTCGACCAAGCCCTGTCTCGGCTCACCAACGAAGGCAAACTGCTGCGCGTCGCGCGCGGAACCTGCGTCACTCCGGTGTCGAGCCGTTTTGGAACACGCGCGCCGGCGCCAGAGAAGGTGGTGAACGCGCTGGCGGCCCAAAACGGCGAGGTCGTGACACCGCACGGCGCTAACGCAGCCAACGCGGTGGGATTGACCCGGCAGGTACCAATCCGCGAGGCCTACCTGACCTCGGGACGCACGCGCAAACTCAAGCTCGGACGCTCCGAAGTCATGGTGAAGCATGCCCCGCACTGAATCGGCGAAGAGGCACTGCGTGGCTGAGCACTACTTCGCTCTGAGCAAGGACGATCAGGGCGAAGTCCTGGAACAGGCCCGTGCAAGACTGGCTGGTGGAATCCAACATGCTGTGGTCTACCTCCGTGTGCTCGCTCCAGATCTGGCGACGCAGGCCAATACGCCATCGATATGCCGACCACCTCGCTTCGCTGACGTTGCTTCAAGCTGCCGTCCCACCGAGCCAAGCTGAACCGCCCCATCGCGCTCCGCGAGCAGCAGGATTATCTAGAAGTATTCTGCAGAAGATGGTTGCCGTGCAAAAGCAATGGACTGCGAACAAGCAACATTAAAGACTTACATTTGATGCGCCAAAGATAGCCAGCGTTTTTTGGTCCAGCAAGAGCCGTCACTCGGAGAGTCGAATGCCCTACTTGTTCTTGTTAAGGCTGCTGCATCTGCAGCTTCCATTGCGGATCACCGATCCTGAGGACTTGCAAGCTATCTCGGTGCTTCTTGCCACCGGCTTGATTGATGCCGAGATCGAGACATTACATTCAACGCCCCGCTATGCGGCGTCCCGGGCCGCCATGGTGCTTCGAATCACCGAGGCAGGTCATGCCGAGGCGCGCACGATGTGGGATACCCGAACTCACAGTAACGGCAAGGGCTGAGCGGGCCTGATCCCCCGCTCGGCAGTCAGCGTACGCGACTCATTCGCGCGCCGCCCGCAGGTCGTCCGGCGCCCGCGTCTGCTTTGCCCGGAGGCCCCCAAGCACTAAGTCATTCCAGTCCCGCCTGCGCGATAGATCCGGAGCGCGATGCAGTTCACCGACCCGATTTCCGCTTCATGCAGGAGTTCGCGCTCGGTTGTGATCGCAGCTTCCTTGTCGAAGACATCATTCGAACTGACCGCTCTGTGCATGGCTCCTACGCCGCGGCACTCGAAAAGAACGCACCAACTTCCGCCGTGAAGCACGGCAGCTTACGATGGAGCATGGACGATTCGAACGTTTTCGACGTTTTGGTTGGTTGCGAGACGCACAGTGCCAGATGCTGAACATCGGTCCCGTCTGCTTCTTCTCACTGACGCAACACAGAAGACAAAGTGGAGGCAGTGGGTGTGGAGCTACTCGCCTCCGAGCGCATGCAGCGTCTCTTTTTGGTCTCTTGCAATTGGAAATGCATGTCGAGTCGACGTGCCTTGCGAGGAGACGCTGGTAGCGGGGGAGCACGGCCAGGCGTGCCGGGTAGGAATATCCTGTCTTCTTGAGGTGGCGAGAATCGCAGTCTGACCCGAGATGTCAAAATCCCGGCCGGTTGGCGAGCTGGCGCCCGCTATCGAAGGCAGCTGCCGGGATCTCAAGGGCCCTCCTCTCCCGAACAGTGGAATCCCGCTGATCGGGGCGTGGAGGCCCGGTTCAATTTACAGCCGCCTAGAAATCAGCCATGGACACCAGCGACCTTCCCGATGACAGCAGGCAGATTGAACTGCAACGTTTCGAGTTGCTCGTTTCGGCAATCCACAACTACGCGATCTACATGCTGGACCCACAGGGCCATGTGGTGAGCTGGAATGCCGGCGCCGAGCGCTTCAAGGGATACGCGGCTGCCGAAATCGTGGGCCACCACTTTTCGCGCTTCTACGCGCCAGAAGACCGCGAGGCGGGAATTCCCGAGCGCGCCCTGCAAACCGCACAGAAGGAAGGAACGTTCCAGGCCGAAGGCTGGCGGCTGCGCAAGGACGGCACGCGCTTCTGGGCGAACGTGGTCATCGACCCCATTTATTCCGCCGATCGGCGCCTGCTGGGCTTTGCCAAGATCACCCGCGACGTCGGCGATCGCAAGGCCGCGGAGGAGGCACTCCGCAAAAGCGAACAGGAGTTCCGGCTGCTCGTGCAGGGCGTGACGGACTATGCGATCTACCTGCTCGATCCAAATGGCCTGATCACGAAATGGAACGCAGGCGCTCAGCGTATCAAGGGATATGCCGAGGCTGACGTACTCGGAACCCATTTTTCACGCTTTTATACGCCGGAGGACCAGGCCATCGGGTTGCCCGCTCAAGCCCTTGCCATTGCGTCGGCAGAAGGCCGCTTCGAGCAGGAAGGCTGGCGGGTCCGCAAGGACGGGAGCCGATTCTTCGCCCACGTGATCGTCGATCGGCTTCATGATGACGACGGAAGGTTCTTTGGCTTCGCCAAAATAACTCGCGACGTTACAGAACGTCGAGAGGCGGCCGAGGTGCTCAAGCGCACGGAAACGGCGCTGATGCAGGCGCAGAAGATGGAGTCCATCGGCAAGCTCACGGGCGGCGTCGCACACGACTTCAACAATCTGCTGCAAGTCATCGCTGGCAATCTGCAGCTTTTGGCCCGGGACGTGGCAGGAGTGGAACGGGCCGAACGGCGCGTCGAGAACGCGCTCGCCGGTGTGCGGCGAGGGGCCAAGTTGGCCGGGCAGCTGCTGGCTTTCGGTCGCAGGCAGACGCTCGAGCCGAAGGTCGTGAATCTCGGCCGCGTCGTGCAGGCCATGCACGAGATGCTGGAACGCGCTCTGGGCGACGCTGTGCTGCTGGAGACCACCGTTGCCGATGACCTTTGGAGCACGTCCGTCGATGTGGCGCAGGTCGAGAATGCTCTATTGAACTTGGCCATCAATGCGCGTGACGCCATGGAGGGGTCGGGCAAGCTCACGGTGGAGATTGCCAACGCGACCCTCGATGCCGCATATGCCCTTGTACATGCCGAGGTCGTCGCCGGAGACTACGTCATGCTGGCCGTGTCGGACACCGGCGCGGGCATGCCGCCCGAAGTCATGGCACAAGCTTTCGATCCGTTCTTTACGACCAAGCCAGAGGGCAAGGGCACGGGCTTGGGACTTTCCATGGTGTACGGCTTCGTGAAGCAGTCGGGCGGCCATGTGAAGATTTACAGCGAGTTGGGCGACGGGACTACCGTCAAGCTCTATCTGCCGCGGTCACGCAGTCCCGAAGAGGAAGTGGCCTCACCAGACATGGGCCCGGTGGTGGGTGGGAGCGAGACGATCTTGGTTGCGGAAGACGACGAGCACGTGCGATCCACTGTGGTGGAGATGCTGCAGCAACTGGGCTACAAGGTGTTCGCAGCGAGCGATGCCGAGCAGGCACTCGCCGTCATCCAGAGCGGTATCAAGATCGACCTCCTCTTCACCGATGTCGTGATGCCAGGTCCCTTGCGCAGCCCAGACCTGGCGCGCAGGGCGCGCGAACTGGTGCCAGGGCTTGCGGTGCTGTTCACGTCGGGCTACACCCGGAATGCCATCGTGCACGGCGGACGCCTTGACCCAGGGGTAGAACTGCTCGCCAAGCCGTATGCGCGCGAAGATCTCGCCCGCAAGGTCCGGCACACGCTCGCGAATCAGCGCTAGCGGGCGTTAGCTCGTGCCGGCGAGAACGGCGTGACTCCGGTGGTGTAGCAAGGAGAGTCTGCACTTCAATGGTGGTCGAAGACGATGACATCATTCGTGCGGCAACTGCAGAGATGCTGATTGCACTTGGCCATGTGGTGACGCAAGCGTCCAGCGGCGAGCAGGCGCTTGCGGATTAGAGAGGCACCCAGGTATTCATGTCCTCATGGTGGATGTCGGACTGCCCGGGATGTCGGGTACGGCGCTCGCAGAAGCCGCTTGCCGACGCCTGCCTGGCCTGGTGGTGGTGTTCGCTACAGGGCAAGATGTCGCCCTTCTCCCCACAACGCTCAATTGCTTGTTAAGCCCTATGACCGGCAGGCCATCGGTGAAGTAATGCGCAGGGTGGCGATGGACGTTGCTCGTGCAACGTAAATGATTCGGGCACGCACCTGCTGGCTTCGAGGATCGGACGCCAGGCTGGTACACGCTGCTGGAGCGCTTCATTACCGGACCGTCCAGTTTCCACAACGCCGGACTGCGACGGCGCATTTCGTCGGTTGGATGGTTCGTCAATACGACCATCCTTCGTGCGAGGCTCGGTCCTTGCAAGTTCGCAGTACCGTCGGGCCCGAACCCTCGACAAGAAAGAGATCCGCCACGCCAGGCCCAAGGTATCGCCGAGCTTTTCCAGCACCGCGACCGCTTCGCTCCCGATTTCGGTGGCGATCCACACAAGCCGCAGTCCCGTGCCTCCCCTTGCTATTGACCCGCTTTCGGCAGGTTCAGGCTCTTCACAATGGGGTTCCAGCGTGCGATCTCTGCGTTGAGAAGCCGCTCCATGTCTTCAGGACTTCCACCTTGTGGCTCCATGCCGATGGCCCGCGCGCGCTCGACGAAGGCCGGATCCACAATCACCTCGTTGATCGATTTGTTCAGTCGGGCCACCACATCCCTGAGGGTGGCCGCAGGCGCGGACAGGTAGTAGCGCAGCGGCGCCTCGAAGTCGTAGCCGAGCTCCTTGAAGGTCGGCGCTTCGGGTACCTGTGGCAGGCGCCTGGCGTCCATCACCCCGAGCACGCGGAATTTTCCGGACTTGATGTGCGGCAAGGAGCTCGTGATCGAGGTGCCGTACACATCGATGGAATTGCTGAGCATCGCCTGGATGGCGGGTGCGTCGCCGTTGAACGGTATGTGATTGGTGCGAATGCCAAGCGACTTCTCGAACGCCACGGGTGCCAGGTTGCTCAGGATCGCCGCGCCCGGGGAGCCGCGGTTGATGGCGCCCGGGTTCGCGCGGGCGTAGTCCACCAGTTCCTTGATGTTCTTGTACGGCAGTTCGGTGCGGCCGACGATGATGGTCGGCTGGTACGCCACCTGCGACACCGCCGTGAAATCCTTCTGCGGATCGTAGGGCAGCTTGTCGAACAGGACGGTATTGGTGCCGAGCATGCCGACGAACGACATGACCAGGGTCTGTCCATCCGGCCGGGCCTTCGCCACGTAGTCGGCGGCGACCACCGCGCTGCCGCCGGGCTTGTTCTCAACGATGGTACGTGCGCCGCGCTTCGTCAGTTCGTCGGCCAGCAGCCGCAGGTAGGCGTCGGTGCCGCCGCCCGCGGCGAAGGGCACCACGATTTTGGTCGACTGTTGCTGCGCCATGGCGGCACCGACCATCGATGTGATCCCCAGGATTCCGAAGAAGAGTCTGCGGCGGTTCATGGTTGTCTCCTGTTCTTTCCTGTTGGCGCACCTGGCGGGCGGGATGCCAACCCGGGCGCACGAATTATTTGGGGGCATGTGCCCCGCGGCTTCTCGTGAGGTGCAAACCAACTTTGCACAAGGCTCAGGGATTGCGTGAAACGGTCCTCCTACACTGCTCCAGGCGCGGCTTGCCCGCCTGCCTTCCCACAACCCACAGGAAGTCCCCCAAGACCATGCGAGCAGCAGTCCTCGAAGAATTCGGCCAGCCTTTGGTGATCCAGGACGTGGCGATCGGCGCGCCGGGGCCGAACGAAGTTCTCTTGCACACGGCGGCCGTCGGCCTGTGCCACAGCGACCTGCACTACATGCAGGGCATGCGCAAGATCCCGCTCCCCGGCGTGCTCGGCCACGAAGTGGCCGGCGTCGTCGCGGCGGTCGGCAGCGGCGTCAAGGACCTGCAGCCGGGCGACCACGTGGTCGGCGCGCTGTCGGTGTTCTGCGGCACCTGCATGCAGTGCCTGGGCGGCCGGTTCGCTTTGTGCATGGACACGGACGTCAAGCAGCCTCCAGGGAAGGCCCGGCGGTTGTCGCACGCAGGCGAGCCCGTCAGCCAGGTGTTCAATCTCTCGGGTTTCGCCGAGCAGATGCTGGTGCACCGCAACGCACTCGTGAGAATCCGCAAGGACATGCCGCTCGATTGCGCGGCGCTGCTGGGCTGCGCGGTCATCACCGGCACTGGCGCGGTGTTCCGCAGCGCCCGGGTGCCAGCCGGTGCATCGGTGGCGGTCGTGGGCTGTGGCGGCGTTGGCCTGGCGGCCGTCAATGGCGCCAGCATCGCCGGTGCCGCGCGGATCATCGCCATCGATAACGTGCCCTCAAAGCTGGAGCTCGCGCGCAGGTTCGGCGCCACCGACACCGTGCTCGCGAGCGAGGGCGACGTCGTTGCGAAGGTCGTCGAGCTCACGCAGGGCGGTGTCGAATTCTCCTTTGAGTGCATCGGGATCGCAGCCACCGTGGAGCAATGCTTCAAGATGCTGCAGCCCGGCGGAACAGCGACTGTCGTCGGCCTTTTCGCGCCGGGCGTCAAAGCTTCCATCGAAGGCAGCGACTTCTTCCTGGAAAAAAGGATCCAAGGTTCGGCGCTGGGTTCGGCGCGCATCCGCGAGGACATTCCGCGGCTTGTCGAGCTCTACATGCAGGGCCGGCTGAACCTCGACGACCTGGTGTCGCGTCGCATCCGCCTGGAAGACATCGACGAGGGCTTCGCTGCGATGACGCGCGGCGAGGTCGCCCGCAGCGTGATCGTGTTCGATGGGGTCGGCGCTTGACTGCCGTGCAGCCTTGTCTCCCGTGGGCGATCTGGCTTGAGTGAACGGCGCGGCGGGCGGCGTCGACTGCGCGATCTGCAAGGCCGGCTGGAAGCCATTGCCAGTGCCGACGCCACCGACAGGCGCGGCCGGCGCCGTCTTTCGACCTGCCTCAGCGCACCATGCAAGGCTTTTTATTGTCGAAAGTCCATCCCGGAATCAGGTATTGCATGGCCTGCGCATCGTTGCGAGCACCCAGCCCGTGCTTCAGGTAGAGCTGGTGCGCCTTCTCGACTTCGTCCATGTCCAGCTCGATGCCCAGCCCGCCGCGGGTCGGCACCTTCACGAAGCCGCCTTCGATCTGCAGCGGCGCCTTGGTCAGGTGCTGGCCGTCCTGCCAGAT
>NZ_JAVDUZ010000015.1:0-128375 GCF_031456585.1 Variovorax sp. 3319 | reverse complement strand
CGTTCCGCCTGGCCGGCGGGCATGTGGATGCAGGGGCCTACGAGTACCGGCTGCATGCGGGGGATGCCTCGGGGGCGGGGGAGAACTGGTATTTGAGGTCCGGCATCATCGTTGCGCCGCCACCTCCTCCACCACCGCCGCCAGCGCCACCAGCACCTTCGCCATCGCCATCGCCTTCGCCTGCGCCATCGCCTTCTCCGGCACCGGCACCCGCACCCGAAAACGGCGACCCGCTGCGCAATGACGGCTCACAGAACCCGTCGGGCATCACCGTGCCCACCTACCGCGCCGAAGTGCCGCTGTATGCGGCGTTGCCGGAGCAGTTTCGCCAGTCCAACCTGGCCATGGTGGGCAACCTCCACCAACGTGTGGGCGACGAGAGCATGGTCCCCACCGGCCCTGCTGCGTCCAGCCAGGGCCTGCGCCAGGGTTGGGCCCGCATCATCAGCATGGACCGCACCATCAGCCAGGCAGGCACCGTGAGCCCCATCAGCGAGGGGCGCCTTACGGGCTTCCAGGCCGGCAACGACCTGTGGGCCGACCCGAACTGGCGCATCGGCTTGTACGTGGGCCAGCTCGATGGCGACGTGCGCGTGAGCGGCTTTGCGCGCGGGGTGCAGGGCTACGCGGCAGGCTCCAACGACTTGCGAAGCCAGTACCTGGGCGCCTACGCCACCTGGAAGAACGACGGCGGCCTGTACGTGGACGGCGTGCTGCAGGCCGGCCGCCACCGCTACACCGCGGCTACAGACATGGGCGCTTCCAGTTCAGGCAAGGGCCGCAGCCTGCTGGCTTCCATCGAGGTGGGCCAGGCATTCCGGATCTCGCCGGAATGGATCGTCGAGCCGCAGCTGCAGCTGGTGCACCAGCGCGTGAACCTGGACGACACCGGCATTGTCGGCGCCGTGGTGCAGCAGGACAGCCACAGCGGCTGGCTGGTGCGCGCAGGCGTGCGCATCAAGGGCGAGCTGACCACCAGCGCCGGGCCGCTGCAACCCTATGCGCGGCTCAATGTGTACCGCAGCAGCAGCGGCACCGACGTGGCGCGCTTCGTCGGCCCGGCAGGCTACACAGACATTGCCACCCGCACCGGCGGCACCAGCACCGAGCTTGCGGCTGGCGCCACGCTGCGGCTCACCCAGAACATGAGCCTGTATGGAGAGCTCGGCAAATTCTGGGCATCGGGCGGCGACTCGCGCACGAAGAGCGGCCTGAACGGCAGCGTGGGCGTGAAGATCCGCTGGTAGGGCTGGCGGCCGCTATATCGGCCGCTCTCGACCTCTACCTGGGCGAGACCACCACCGCCGCAGGCGCGTCGGGCATGGCCAGCGGGTTGAGCCCGGGCGCGGCAACCCGCGTGAGCGTATTGCGGTCGGTGTGATGAAAGGGTTCGGCCCGCCCCTGGATCTGCATCACGGTGTCCTGGTCGTAAGACCACGTGCCGTCGGCGTTGATGGTGACCGTGATGTTCCACTCCAGCGTGGTGAAGGCCTCTTCGATGAAGGGGTTGGACACGATGCCGTTCACCAGGCTGCCGCGCTCGGCGGCGAGCGTGAAGCGCGTGTCGCCGGCCTTGGCATGGCCGCTTGCCATGGCCACCTGGCCGCGCGGAATGGCCAGCGTGTGCAGCACCGTGCCGGTGGCCGGCTCCCAGAGCCAGTAGCCCACCTGGTCGTGGTACATCTTGGTGAGGCCCGGCTTGTGGATGTAGGTGTGATAGCGCAGGCCATACAGCAGCTGCGGGCCGTTGGTCTGCGGATCGATGGGCTGCAGTTCGTAGCGCTCGACGTAGACCTGTGTCTTGGGGCCTTCGCGCTTGGGCTTCACGTCCACCCCGCGGCTGCCCTCCCAGATGCCGGCCATGGCGCGCAGCGGCCCCAGGTTGGCAAGGGTGTCGGGGTCGGCATTCGGCTCGGTGTAGATGTCTTCGGTCATGGTGAGGCTGTCGATCATGCGATCGAACGGTGGGTCTTTGATTTTTCTGGTGGGAGCGAACAGGCGCTAGTCGCCGTGCCCAGCCGTGTTGTCGGGTGCGGCCAGCACCCGGTCGATCCGGCGCCCTTCGAGCGCGGCAATCTCGAAGCGCCAGCCCGCGCATTCGATCACCTCGCCTGACTTGGGCAGATGGCCCGAAACGGCCATCAGCAAGCCTGCAACGGTGTTGTAGCGCCCGCGCTCCTCCTCGGGCAGCTCGCGAATGCCAAGCCGCGCACGCAGCTCCGAAACAGGCATCAGCCCGTCGAGCTCCCACACGCCGTCGGGCCGCTCGCGGGCCCATGCATCGGTGAGCGTGCCGGGCTGCAGCTCTCCGGTAATGGCTTCGAGCATGTCGCGCGGCGTCATGAGGCCCTGCACCACGCCGTATTCGTCGACCACGAACACCAGGCGGCCGCCGCGTTCGCGGAACTGCTCGAGCAGCTCCATGCCAGTAAGGGTTTCGGGCACGAACACGGCCGGCGCGGCCTCTTGCCCGAGCACGCCCGCGTGCTCCGTGCCCAGCCTCAGCAGATGCGCCACGCTGATCACGCCCACCACGTCGTCCAGCGAATTGCGGCACACCGGGTACCACGAATGCACGATGTTGAGCGCGCCCGCGTCGGCCACCTTCTTGAGCGCCTGCGCCACGGTGTCAGAGGCGTCGAGCCATTCGATGTCTGCGCGCGGAATCATCAGCGACGACAGCCGGCGGTCGTCAAGGTGAAACACGTTGCGCACCATCTGGTGCTCGTGCTGCTCGATCACGCCGGCGTCCACGCCCTCTTCCAGGCTGGCCGAAATTTCTTCCTCGGTCATGGAGCGCGCGGCGTTGGCATCGATGCGCAGCAGCTTCAGCACGGTGGCCGTGGCGCCCGCCAGCAGCCACACGAACGGCTTGGCGCCCTTGGCCAGCCCGCGCATGGGGCGCGACACCCAGCGCGCCACGGGCTCCGGGTAGAGCTGGCCGATGCGCTTGGGCACCAGCTCGCCGAAGATGATGGTGAAGAAGGTAATGCCGGTGACCACCACGGCGGTGGAAACCACGCTGGCCGTGCCGCGGCCCATGCCGAGGTTTTCCATCCACACCGCGAGCGGCGCGGCAAAGGCGGCCTCGCCCACGATACCGCTGAGCATGCCGATCGACGTGATGCCGATCTGCACGGTCGAGAGGAAGTGGGTCGGTTCCTCCATCAGCCGGAGCGCGGCCTCGGCGCCGGCATCTCCCGTCTCGGCCAGCGCTGCCAGGCGCGCGCGCCGGCTGGTTGAAAGGGCCATTTCGGACATTGCGAACAACGCATTCAGCGTGGTCAGCAAGGCCAGCAGGAGAACATCCATGAACAGGGGGTGAAAATAAGGAAATGGCACTTTACTTGATCGGCGACATCCAGGGCTGCGACACCGCCCTCCAGAAACTGCTCGACACGATCGGTTTTTCTCCCAGCCGCGACACCGTCGTGCTGCTCGGCGACCTGGTCAACCGGGGTCCCGAATCAGCCGCCGTACTGCGCCGCGTGCAGGGCTACGGCGCCTCTGCGCTCAGCCTGCTGGGCAACCACGACCTGCATCTGCTGGGCGTCGCGCACGGCGCGCGCAAGCCCGGCCGCAAGGACACGCTGGCCGGCGTGCTCGAGGCGCCCGACAGCGAAGCCATGCTCGAATGGGTGCGCCAGCAGCACATGGCGCTTCACATGCAGATCGATGGCGGCGACCTGCTCATGGTGCACGCGGGCGTGCTGCCGCAGTGGACCGTGGGCGACACGCTGGTGCTGGCGGCCGAGGTCGAATCGGTGCTGCGCGGGCCGGCGCTCGGCGAATTCTTGCTCACCATATACGGCAACGAGCCCGCGCAGTGGAGCGATTCGCTCACCGGCAGCGCGCGGCTGCGCACCATCGTGAACGCGCTCACGCGCATGCGCTTCTGCTCGGCCAAAGGCGTGATGGAGTTCGAAAGCAAGGACGGCGCCGCCACCGCGCCCGAGGGTTTCATGCCCTGGTTCGACGTGCCCGGCCGCAAGACCGCCAACGCCACGGTGGCGTTCGGCCACTGGTCCACGCTGGGCTGGCTATCGCGGCCCGACCTGCTTTCTACCGACACGGGTTGCGTCTGGGGCGGCTGCCTCAGCGCGGTGCGCATCGGCGCGACGCTGGACGAGCGCGAGCTGATCCAGGTGAAGTGCGAGCAGGCGCAGAAGCCGGGCTGACACCGGCAGGCCCGCAAGCCTCAGCTGCGCGGCAGGCGAAAGCGGTCGAGCGCCATGCGCTGCCTGCCTCGGGCGTCGAAATTTTCCGGCGCAAGCCAGCGCTCGAATGCCGTGCGCAACGCCGGCCAGTCGCTGTCGACAATCGAAAACCACGCGGTGTCGCGGCTTCGGCCCTTGTAGACGATCGCCTGCCGGAAGATGCCTTCGAACTGGAAACCCAGGCGCAAGGCAGCGCGCTTCGAAGGCTCGTTGAGGCTGTCGCATTTCCATTCGTAGCGGCGGTAGCCGAGCTCGTCGAAGGCCAGCTTCATCAGCAGGTACTGGGCTTCGGTGGACATGGGCGTCTGCTTCAGCAGCGGAGAAAAAACGACGGTCCCCACCTCGATGCTGCCGTGGGCCGGGTCGATGCGCATCAGCGCCAGCGTACCGACAGCCCGGCCGCTCTGCAGGTCGATGACGGCGAAGTGCATGGGATCGGCGCTCTGCGCGGCGCTTTCGATGTAGGCCCGGGTACTTGCCGCGTCGGCGGACCGGTCGAAGAACAGGTAGGTCCAGTCGCGATCGTCGGGCGCCATTGCATAGGCGGCATGGAGATCGTCGGCGTGCCTGGCGGCATCGAGCGGTTCGAGCACGCAGCAGCGCCCCACGATGGGACGGCGTGGCGGCTTGGAACGGGGGGTCCATTCGGGCACCAGGGGACCGATGGCCTGGCCGTATTCGTTATGGCGAACTGACATGGGGAGACTTTCGGAGGCAAGTAGCGGCAGTGCCGGAGAACGGTAAAGTACGTGCCGCGTGGCACTGTTGTAAGTACCACGCCATGTTCATTTCATGGTGCCACGTTTTCGCTCATGAGCAACCTTCCCCACCTTGACGCGGCCGCGCTGTTCGAATCCCCTTTGGCGCGTGACCGCGACGCCGGCTCGATGCAGCGCCAGCTGCACGAGCGCCTGAAGCGAGCGATTCTTGACGGCAGCCTTGTGCCGGGCTACCGGTTGCCCGGTTCGCGCGCGCTGGCCGAATCGCTCGCTGTCTCGCGCAATACCGTCACCGCAACCTACGAGCATCTGGCTGCGGAGGGCTACGTGCGGCCCGACCGCCAGGGCACGCGGGTCATCGAACTGGCCTCGCCGGCGTTGCCGCGGCGCCCGGGCAAATCCGCCGGTGCCCCAGCCACCGCACGTCGCCTGGCCGGCATCAAGCCGAGCACGCCTTTCACCATTCCGGATGCGGCGCTGCGCCCGGGGGTGCCTGCGCTGTCGCACTTTCCATCCGCAGCCTGGCGGGGTGCGCTGGACCGGGCCATGCGCGCCGCCGGCCCTGCAACGCTCGGCTACGGACCTCCGCTGGGCGAACCGCAGCTGCGCGCAGCCATCGCACGGCACCTGGCCATTGCGCGCGGGGTCCGATGCGAGGCATCGCAGGTGGTCATCGCCGAAGGCGCGCAGGAAGCCATCTCCCTGTGCGTGCGGCTGCTGGCGAACCCCGGCGAAACGGGTTGGGTCGAAGACCCGGGCTATCGCGGTGCGAAGGCGGCCATGCATGCCGGCGACATGCGCATCGTGCCCATGCGGGTCGACGCCGAGGGCCTGTGCGCAAGCGCGAGCGACTGGCAGAAGCACCCGCCCCGGTTGGTGTACACCACGCCGTCGCACCAGTACCCGGCCGGTGCCGTGCTGAGCATTGCGCGCCGCCTGGCACTGATCGCGCAAGCCCGCAGGCACGGCGCCTGGATCATCGAGGACGACTACGACAGCGAGTTCCGCCACACCGGCGAACCCATCGGAGCCATGCAGGGGTTGGTGGACGATGCACCGGTGCTCTACATCGGCACCTTCAGCAAGACGATGTTCCCGTCGCTGCGGCTCGGCTTTCTGGTGCTGCCGCGGCAGCTCATGGCGGTGGTGCAGACCGCGCTCGGTGAAATGCTGCGCGGCGGCCACCGCCACGAACAGCTGGCCATGGCCGACTTCATCGAGAGCGGGCAGTTCAGCCGGCACCTGGGCCGCATGCGCCGGCTCTACCGCGAGCGGCAGCAGGCGCTTCGGGTGGCGCTGACCCGGCACCTCAAGGTGCCGCACCAGATTGACGGCGGCTATTGCGGGTTGCATCTCACGGTGCGGCTGCCTCCCCGCTTCGATGACCGGCGAATCGCCGCCGAAGCGCTGCGCCATCAAATCGCGCCCGTGCCGCTGTCGAGCTTTGCAATACAACCCAGGGCGGCGGACAACGGGCTGGTGCTGGGCTACGGCAACACCTCGGCGGAACTCTTCGAGCCGCTGGTCAAGCGCCTGTCGCAGCTGGTGCGGTCCGCGGAGCGCGGCCTGGCGTGATCAGCCCTGGCCAGCCACGCCAAAGCCCGTGTCGAACGTGCCCTTCACATCGAGCGGCTGCTTGATGAGCCCCACCTGCCGATAGAAATCCGCCGTGCCCTGCTGGTCGGCAATGACCTGCGCATCGATCGGTATCCACTTCTGCCGGCGCCGCTCGAACTGCAGCTTGGCGGCCTCGGGCGGAATGCCGATGATGCGTGCGAGCGCGGCCGAGTAGGCATCCACGTTGCGGTACGACCAGAGCTGCGCCTTCACCACGCGCTGCAAGAAGTCTTGCAGCACGGGGCGCTTGGCGGCAATGGCCGCATCGGTGGCCGCCAGGTAGCTGAGGCCCGGCAGCAGCCCGCGCCCGCTGACGAGCACGCGGGCGTGCTGGCTTACCTCGGCCATTGCGGTGTAGGGCTCCCACGTGGCCCATGCATCGACCGAGCCCTGCGTGAGCGCAAGCTTGGCATCGGCAGGCGCAAGAAAGCGGATGTTCACCTCTTCGGGCTTGAGCCCTGCCGCGGTGATTGCCTTGAGAGTAACGTAGTGGCCGATGGAGCCGCGGTTGGTTGCAATGCTCTTGCCCTTGAGATCGGCCGCGGTCTTGAGCGGCGAATCGGGCCGCACCAGCACTGCTGTTCCATACGAGTCGGACCGGTTGGCACCGATCGCCTTGACGCGCGTGCCCGCGGCAAGCGCAAAGATGAGCGGCGCATCGCCGATGGGGCCGGAGTCGACCGCCGCGGCGTTCAACGCCTCGGCGAGCGGCGCGGCCGCAGGAAATTCGGACCACTGGATCTCGTAGCCAAGGCCCTCAAGGCCGTTGGCCGCTTCGAGCAATGCACGCAGGCCGCCCTTCTGGTCGCCGGCCTTGAGCACTTGGCGGCCTTGTGCGTTGGCCTGGAACGAGATGGCGGGCAAGCCGATGGCCGTGGCCGCAGCGAGGCTGTGCGCAAGCAGCCGCCGGCGCGCTCTGTCGGGCTGTGATGTGTTCATGGGTGTTCTCCGTGTCTGTTGCGGTTGAAAAAAACGGTCAGTGGATAAAGCCGCCCTTGACGAAGCGCACCGGCTCTGCGTCCATGCGGGCGATCAGCGCGCCCAAGCCGTCAGCGGGCGAGACTGAACCCTGCCCTGCCAGGGCCGGTGCGCGCTCGCTGCGGCAGACCAGGTCGTCGTCGGACCAGCCCGCCTTGCCGGGCTCTCCGCGCACGCGCAGCCAGCCGTCCCGGTCGGCAATGAGCTGCGTGCCGGCGAGGCGGTCTGTTCCGGTTATCAAAGCCAATGCCTCCCATGCGGCGGCGGACTGCGCAATGCAATCGGCGGTGGCGCCCGATGCCATTGATGAGGGCGGCACGAGCAGCACCGTCACGAGCCGAGGGTCTTCGGCAGGCGCTGCGTTGCCGGCGACGATGCGCACACGCTGCCCGTGCCAGCTTGCGAGCATGCGCGGCGGCTGCGAGTTGCAGCGCACCGCCATGTCGGGCAGGCCGACGGGCTGCGGCCAGTTGCCGAGCGCGCGCAAGCTCCGCCCGGCACCCAGCGCCTTCATGTAGTCGATGAGCGCCCAGGCATCGGCCTCGTCGATCTTTGCGCCGAAGCCTGGCATCGTGGCCCCGCCCTGCCGTGCATCGCGCGTGCCGTGAAGAATGCGCCAGAGCAGGTCGCCATCGGCACGCCGCCATAGCAAGGGGCTGCTCAGGTTCGGCGGCCAGACCGCCAGCGAGGCCGCGAGCGGCCCCTCGCCATTGCCGTCGGCACCGTGGCACACGACGCAGTTCTGTTCGTACAGCACGCGGCCGCGTGCGATAGAGGCTGCTGTAAACCCAGGCGGCGCGGCGTGAAAGCTGGTCGGCGTTGCGGGCACCAGCAGCACATGCGCCTCCGGCCATGGCGCGGCAATCAGCAGCATCGGCACCATTGCCAGAAAGTAGAAGCGCGGGCGCCGCCACAACAACGCGAGCAACAGCGCAAGCAACGCCGCTGCAACAAAGACCAGCGTCCACGCAAGGCTGCGTGCCTGGCCCAGGTCGATCAGCAGATTTTCGCCAGAGAGGCGGAGCGACCATGGCCACGCCGGCTGGCCGTGCACATGCTGCGCGAGCCCGAGCGCATCGAGCACGCGCAGCAGCTGCAGTTGCGCACCTTGCAGCAGGCCGATCAGCAGGTTGAGCCAATCGGCCTCAGGCGCGCTGTTCATCTCACCAAGTGGCGTCGAGCCCGAGGTACCTGAGTGCTTCGTGACGCAACTCAGCCAGGCGCGCGTGGCCGCGGTGGCGAGGGTACGGCAGGTCGACCACGATCTCGGCCGCAACGCGCGCCGGCCGGTCGCTCAGCACGATCACGCGGTCGGCAAGAAACAGCGCCTCTTCCACGTCGTGCGTCACCAGCAATGCCGAAAAGCCCGCGCGCTGCCACAGGTTGACGAGTTCGCTCTGCATTGCAATGCGCGTGAGCGAGTCGAGCTTGCCGAGCGGCTCGTCGAGCACCAGCAGCTGCGGGTCGTTGACGAGTGCGCGCGCCAGTGCCACGCGCTGCGCCATGCCACCCGAAAGCTGGTGCGGAAAGACCTTTGCAAAGTCGCTCAGGCCCACGAGCTTGAGCGCCTCGTCGACACGCCCGCGTTGCGCCTTGAGCACGCCGCGCGCCTGCAGCCCGAGCGCCACGTTGTCCCACACGCTGCGCCAGGGGTAGAGCGTCGGGTCTTGGAACACGACGATGCGCGACGGATCGGGCCGCGTGATCGGCGCATCGTCTTGCGTGATGCGCCCGGCCGTGGCCGGCTCCAGGCCAGCCACCAGCCGAAGCAAGGTCGACTTGCCGCAGCCGCTCGGCCCCAGCAGCGCGACAAACTCGCCGGGCTTCACCGCAAGGTCGATGTCGTCGAGCACCTGCAGCGGCCCCGCGGGTACGTCGAACCAGTGGCTCACACCGCGAATATCGATGTGCGCCCCGGCCTGGCGCACGCCTGCATCGGCAATGGCTACCATTTCACGGTTCCTTTCTGCCACGACAGCACGCGGTCGCGCACCTTGAAAAGCAGCGTGATCAGGCCCGAGCACAGCGCGGCCATCACGATCAGCGCCGCGTACATGTTCGAGTACGAAGCCCACCCCTGAGCCCACGAGAGATAGAAGCCGAGCCCCGCCTTCACACCCATCATCTCGGCCGTGACCAGCACCGAGAACGCCGCACCGAGCCCCATGAACAGCCCCACGAACACCTGCGGCAACGCGGCCGGAATGGCCACGCGCAGCACCAGGAAGCGCTCGCTCGCGCCCATGGTGCGCGCCACGTCGTAGTAGTTGCGATTGACGCCCGCCACGCCGGACCAGGTGAGCACCGCCACCGGAAAGCCCGTGGCCAGCGCAATCAGGAACACCGCGGCCGCATAGCTCGACGGAAAGAAGAAGAACGCGAGCGGCAACAACGCCGAAGCCGGCACCGGCCCCACGAAGCGCAGCACCGGATGCACCCAGTACCCCGCGATGCGCGACCAGCCGATGGTCACGCCCGTGAGAAAGCCCGCGAGCGCACCCAGCACAAAGCCGTGCGCCAGCAAGCGCGCCGAGTGCAGCAGGCTTTCGCCGAGGCGACGCCAGTCGTCGATGTAGGTTTCGACCAGGCTTTGCGGCGGTGCGAAGAACGGCGTGGGGAGCAGCGCGAGCTTGGCCGTCGCAATCTCCCAGATGGCGAAGAGCACGGGCAGTGCAACCAGCCAGGGGCCGGCAGGCCGCAGCAGGCGCGCGGCTCGGCCGGCGCGCGAGCCGAGCAATGCGGCCGCAAGGAGCAGCGCACCCACGGCAATGGCCGCAATGCCGAACTCGTCCGTGTAGGCCCAGTCGCTGAAGCCCACGGCCTGGTTCGGCCAGTAGATGGTGAGCAAGCCGAGCGCAAGCCATGCCGCGGCGGCGGCGAAGCCGATGCGCCATGTGGGCAGGGCCGCCTGGACACGGGGCGACGCCGGTGCGGGAGCAGATGTGCGTTCGGGCGCCGCGGCTCCCTCCCTGGCCCTTCCCCGAAAGGGGAGGAAGTCGAAGCCCAATGCGGGGTCGGGGGTGCTCATGCCAGCGGATCGAAAGAAACGTGTTCGGCAAAGCGCACCGGGTCGGTCGTCTTCTTGAGCACCCCGACACCGCGGAAATCCCGCGCGTAGAACTCCACCTCGTTGCGCAGGTTCTTGCCGAGCGGATGGTGGTTGTGCGTGAGCGTGCCCAGCAGCGCACGCAGGTCTTCCACCGGCACCTTGGGCGAATACCTGGCGAAGAGCTTGGCCGACTCGTTGGGGTTCTCGGCCACGTAGTCCGACGCCTGCGCAATGGCGCGCACCAGCGCAGCGACGGTCGGCTTGTCCTTGCGCACCAGCTCGCCGCGCGCGCCGACGATGCAGCAGACCTTGTCCTTGTATTCGCCGGAGAGGTTGCTTGCAATCTCGACAAAGGCGCCCTTGTTGCGCTTCTCGATCAGGTAGACGTTCGGGTCGCCGTCGGCAATGGCGTGGATCTCGCCCTTTTGCACCGCAATGTCGAGCAGGTCGGCCGGGTACTGGCGCCAGGTCACGTCCTTGTCGGCATCGATGCCGTTCTTCGCAAGCAGGATCGAGAAGAAGTTCTTGCCCGGGCTCGCGATGTCCGACACCCCGATGATCTTTCCCTTGAGGCTTGCAAGGCTGGTTGCGCCAGCGCTCTTCGCGCCCACCAGCCGCACGCAGCCGCCATGCGAACTGCCGACGATCTTCACGTCGAAGCCCGACTCCAGCGGCTTGAGCCAACGGTGGATCATGCCCACCGCAGCATCGGCCTTGGCTGTTGCAAGCGACTCCAGCAGCTGGTCGGTAGAGCCGGTGTAGTTGATCAGGTCCACCTGAAGGCCGTTGCGTTCGAAGTAGCCGCGCTCTTGCGCCACCACCACGGGCGACAGGCAGAACGCAGCGGCGTTCCAGGCGAAGGTGAGCTTGCGCGCCTGCTGCGAGAAAGCCTGCGAGGCAATCAGCCCGCCCGAGGCAACCACGGCGGCGGCGGCGCCCGCGCGCAAGATGCTGCGGCGTGTGAAGGATGCGGTCATCGAGAACTCCGTTGGTTTTTGTCTTCAGTCCAGCAGCTCGGGTTCTGCTTCGACGAGGCCTTGATAGAGGCTGTCGAACGAGTGGATGGCCCCCTCCGGGCCGCCGATCTGGCTGTGGGTGTGGCGCGCCGTGGCTTCGTCGATGGGCTGCGGCTTGCCGGCCGCTTCGGCCAGCAGCTGCGTGTGGCAGGCGTTGTCGAGCGCTATGTACCACCACGCGGCAGCCTCCACCGTGGGGCCTGCGGTCAGGATGCCGTGGTTCTTGAGAATGGCGCCCTTCTTGTCGCCCAGCGCCTGCGCAATGCGATCGCCCTCGCTGGTGTCGACCACCATACCGGTGAAGTCGTCGAACAGCGCCACGTCTTCGTGGAACACGCAGCTGTCCTGCGTGATGGTGTCGAGCTTGCGGCCCAGCGTGGACCATGCCTTGCCGTAGGTCGAATGCGTGTGCGCGGCGGCAACGATCTTCGGGTTGTGCTCGTGAATGGCGGCGTGAATGGCAAAGGCGGCCTTGTTGAGCGGCTTGTCGCCGATCACGGTCTCGCCCTTGGCGTTGACCAGCAGCAGGTCGGACACCTTGATGCGCGAGAAGTGAATGCCCAGGGGGTTCACCCAGAAGTGATCGGTGAGCTCCGGATCGCGCGCAGTGATGTGCCCCGCCAGGCCCTGTGCAAAGCCGAAGCGCGCGAACAGGCGGAATGCACCCGCCAGGCGCTCCTGCCGGTGGCGGCGCTCGGCCTGCACGCTGGTGCGCGGCGGGATGGGGTCGAACCAGTATTTTTGCTGCGGATTCGGGTTGCGCCGAAGCGCGAAGCCGGCATCCCAGTCGATCGACAGAACTGCACTCATGAAAGATGTCCTCGTGTTGGGTGTTGCTCCTTCCCCCTCCGGGGGAAGGTTGGGATGGGGGCGAGGGGCGTTCGCAAGGCCGCAGTGTTGTTAAGGCCGCTTGCCCCCACCCCTGCCCTCCCCCGGAAGGGGAGGGAGAAAGTCAGTTCAGGCCGCCTTGCGTTGAGACTGCAGGCGCTGCGCCACCAACTCGCGCGTGCGCGGAATCAGCTCGCGTCCGTAGTCCGTCGCATCCTCCAGCGGATCGAAACCGCGGATCAGGAACGTCGTCACGCCCAGGTCGTAGTAGTCGAGCAGCGCATCGGCCACCTGCTCGGGCGTGCCGACGAGCGCCGTGCTGTTCGAGCGGCCGCCAATTTCTTGCGCAACCGCGGTCCACAGCCGCTTGTCGAGGCGGGTGCCCTTCTCGGCCGCGGCCAGCAGGCGCTTGGCGCCTTCGCTCTGCTGCGGGCCGCCGCGGTTGTAGCCCTGCACAACGCGCAGGCGTTTCGTCTCGGCAAGGATGTTGTCGGCGCGCGCCCATGCGGCTTCTTCGGTCTCCGCCAGGATCGGCCGGAAAGACACCGAGAAGCGCACGCTGCGCCCATGTTTGGCCGCTTCGGCGCGAACGCGGGTGGTGAGCTCGCGCGCCTGGTCGAGCGATTCGCCCCACAGCGCATACACGTCGGCGTACTTGCCGGCCACGGGAATGGCGGCCTCCGATGCCCCGCCAAAATACACCGGCACGTGCGGCTTGCCATTGCGCGTCTGCACCGGCTTCACTTCGGAGAATGCATTCTGGAAGCGGTAGTGCGCGCCCTCGTGATCGAAGGGCTTCTCGCTGGTCCACACCTTGTGCAGCACCTCCAGGTATTCATCGGTGCGCGCGTAGCGCTGGTCGTGGTCGAGCCAGTCGCCGTCGCGGCGCTGCTCTTCGTCGGAGCCGCCCGAGATGTAGTGCACGCCGAGCCGGCCGCCGCTGAACTGGTCGAGCGACGCAAACTGCCGCGCGGCCAGCGTGGGCGCAACAAAGCCGGGGCGATGCGCCAGCATGAAGTGGATGCGCTCGGTGACCGAGGCGGCGTAGGCCACCGTCAGCGTGGCGTCGGGACTGGTGGAATGGTGCGGCACCAGCACGCGGTCGAAGCCCGCGTTCTCGTGCGCCTGTGCAAAGGCGCGCACATAGTCGCGGTCGATGGCCGGGCCCTTGGCGGCATGGATCTCCGAGACCTTCTGGCCCTGGATCATGCCGATGAATTCAACGTCGTTCTGGCTCATGGTGTCCTCGTTTTTTCAGGTGGATGCGGGTTGTTCAGGCGGCAGGCGGGCGCAGCACGTTCTCGAAGCTGCGGTCCCACAGGGGCTTCACGTCGGCGGGGCCGTCGAGCACGCCGATCTTCAGGAAGGTGTCGGCCACTTCCTGGTGGCTGCGCACCACCGCATCGGTCACGGGGCCCAGGCTGTAGTCGCCGCTGCGGCCGTTGAAGAGCTCGACCAGGTCGCCGATGGGCACACGCGTCTCGGCCGACTGCGCACGCGCATAGGCCAGGAAGTTGCCGTTGATCCACGCGAACGAACGCTGCAGGCGCTGCAGCAGGTCGCTCAATGCCGCGCGGCGCAGCGCGTCATCGAGCGCACGCGGGTTGGCGTAGATTGGAAAGTTGCCTGAGAGATAGCCCACGCCGGTCTTGATGGTGCGTGCGCCGTACTGCGTGCGCGCAAGCTGGCCGTTGTAGCCGTAGATGGCCCACGCATCGAGATCGCCGCGCGCAAAGGCCGACAGCCCATCCGCCGGCGTGAGGCTCACGGCCTGTATGTCGCTGAACGAGAGCCCCGCCTCTGCCAGCTGCCTGGCCAGGTAATAGTGCGAGGTGGTGGCGCGCACATAGCCCACGCGCTTGCCCTTGAAGTCGGCAATGCTGCGGATCGGCGAATCCTTGCGCGCCAGCGTGGCCTGGTTGTTCAGGTCTTCATGCGTTACGGCGACCAGCTTCACGCTCGATTTCTGGCGCGCCGCAAACACTGGCGGAATCTCGCTGCCCGAGCCCAGGTCGAGAGCATCGCCGTTGATGGCTTCGATGTGCAGCACGCCGTTGTTCAACTCGCGCCAGTCGATCTTGTAGGGTGTGCTGGCCTGGCCCGAAGCGTGCAGCAGCGGCCGCCAGAGGCCCTTGTAGGTGCCCACGCGCAGAGTCACGCCGGAGAGGTCGCGTGCCGGTGCCGCGGCCCGCGAAGCGCCGGTTGCAGCGGCCATGGCGCTCCAGGCCGCGGCGGCCTGCAGCAGGCGGCGCCTGTCGAGTGGCAATTCAGGTTTCATGCCCCGGACCGTACCGGCGCACACAACAAAAGCGAACGCAGAAAAACGAGTTTGCATATGCGGGATGCGTCGTTTCCGCCTTGGCACGGGGCCGGTACTGTGCGCAACCATGAGTGCACTTCCCTTGCGCCGCCCGCCGGCCACCAACGAAATTCCCGCGCCTGGCACCGCTTCGGCCGCAGTCGACAGCGCCCTTCTCGCGCGCCTGTCGGCCCGGTTCGCGGCCACGGCAGCCGACCACGATCGCAGCGGCGCCTTTCCGCGCCAGAACTTCGAGGCGCTGCAATCGCATGGCCTCGTCGGCCTGGTGGCCCCCGCGGCGTACGGCGGTGCCGGCGCCAGCCTGGCCACTGCGCGGCGCGTGATCGCGGCAGTGGCGCGCGGTGAACCTGCCACTGCGTTGATCCTCACGATGACCTACCTGCAGCACCACGCGCTTGCGCGCAGCGACAGCCGCTGGCCGCTGCACCTGCGCGAACGCGTGCTGCGCGATGCGGTGGAGCGCGGCGCGCTCATCAATGCGCTGCGCGTGGAGCCCGCACTAGGCTCACCGGCGCGTGGCGGGCTACCCGCAACCATTGCCCGCCGTGAAGGCAACGGCTGGAAGATCGACGGCCACAAGCTCTACACGACCGGCATCGAAGGGCTCTCGTGGCTTGCCGTATGGGCACGCACCGACGAAGCCGCGCCGCGCACAGGCGTGTTCCTGGTGCCGCGCCATGCGCCCGGCGTTCGCGTGATTGCAAGCTGGGACCACCTGGGCCTGCGAGCCTCCGGCAGCCATGAAGTGGTGTTCGAGGGCGTGGCGATCGACCTCGACCATGCGGTCGACCTGCGCGCCCCGGCCGACTGGGCGCCCGACGCGGGCAGCCAGACGGACATCGACGCGCACGCCACGCAGCAGGCCTGGATGACCGTGCTGCTTGGCAGCCTCTACGACGCAGTGGCACAGGCCGCGAACGACTGGTTGACCAGCTTCCTGAACCGGCGTGCGCCCGGCAGCCTGGGCGCGCCGCTTGCGAGCCTGCCGCGCGTGCAAGAGCACGTGGGAGAAATTGCCGCGCTGCTGCGCACCAACCGCGTGCTGCTCGACGACGCGGCCCGCGCGGTCGACCAGGGCCACGCGCAGCCTGCCACCGAGAGCGGTCTGCTCAAGTACACCGTGACGGGCAACGCGGTGCGCGCGGTCGAAATTGCGCTGCAGCTGAGCGGCAACCACGGCCTTGCGCGGCAGAACCCGCTGGAGCGGCATCACCGCGACGTGCTGTGCAGCCGCATCCATACGCCGCAGAACGACGCCATACTGATTGCGGCGGGCGCTCGCGCATTGCAGGCATCGGGAGTTGCCGCATGACCAGCCTGCTCCTGTCCAAGGCCTCGCGCCGCAGTTGGCTCCAGCATGGCACCGCACTCGCACTGGCGGCTGCCGTCCCCATGCGCGGCTTCGCGCAGCAGCCGCAGACCACACTGGTGCTCGGCGACCAGGCCGGAGGCCTGCGCGCACTCTTCGAGGCATCGAAGGCGCTAGAGGGCGTGCCCTTCGCCTATCGCTGGGCCAACTTCCAGGGCGCGGCGCCGCTGTTCGAAGCGCAACGCAGTGCGGCGGTCGATACCGCGGTGGCCGGCGACTTGCCGGTGCTCGCCGCGGCAGTCGGCCGCACGCCGCTGAAGATCGTCGCCACGCGCGTCGGCAAGGCCGATGCGCTGGGCATTGTGGTGCAACCCGAATCGCCGCTGCGCAATGTGGCCGACCTGCGCGGCAAGACCGTCATCGTTTCATCGGCCCGCGGCAGCATTTCGCAATACCAGCTGTATGGCGCGCTCGAGGAAGCCGGCGTACCGCGCAGCGAGGTCACGGTGAAGTTCGTGCTGCCGACGGATGCGGCCGCAGCCTTTGCCTCGAAGCAGATCGACGCGTGGGCCGTCTTCGACCCCTACTACACGATTGCACTGCAGCAGGGCGGGCGCATCTTGCGCGATGGACGCGGCATCAACACCGCGTTGGGCTTCATTACTGCAAGCGAGCCTTCGCTGGCGGACCCCGCCAAACGCATTGCCATCGTCCAGTTTCTGGACCGGCTGGCGCGGGCGGGCGAATGGGCGCTTGCCAACCCTGAGGCCTATGCGCAGGCCTACAGCCAACTCACACGGTTGCCCATCGAGTCGGCCCGCATCATCACCGCGCGGGCGTCGGTCACGGGCCGTCCGGTGGCCGAAGCCGACATCGTTGCCTTGCAGGCGGTGGCCGACCGTTCCGCGCGCGACGGCATCCTGCCGGTGCGCGTGGACGTGCGCGCGATTACCGATGCGCAACTCTGGAAACGGCCTGCATGACGGCACCCGAGGTTGCCGCTATCGCGCCGCTGCGCGATTTCGTGGGCGCGTTCGGCCGGCTGCTCGACAGCGCGCCCGATGAGCCGCGCATTCTTCTTGAAGGTCGCGCGCTGCTTCGCAAGCTGGTCGCGCAAGACGGCTGGCTGCCCCAAGCCTTCGCGCAGCCCGACCCTGTGCACTACCGGCAGTTTCTGCTGCATGCCGACAGCACCGAGCGCTTTTCTGTCGTGAGCTTTGTGTGGGGACCGGGCCAGGCGACGCCAGTGCACGACCACACCGTGTGGGGCCTGATCGGCATGCTGCGCGGCGCCGAATACAGCCAGGGCTATGCGGTGGGCAGCGATGGGCGGGCCCGGCCGCAAGGCGAGGCGGTGCGGCTCGACGCCGGTGCCGTGGAGGCGGTGTCGCCCACCGTGGGCGACCTGCACCGCGTGCACAACGCGCACGATGACCGTGTCTCCATCAGCATCCACGTGTACGGCGCCAACATCGGGGCCGTGCGGCGGCATACTTACCCGGCCGAGGGCGGACGCAAGCCCTTTGTTTCGGGTTATTCCAACACGCTTCTTCCCAACCTGTGGGACCGCTCCGCCGAACTCCGATCGACATCCGCATGACGACCACCACTGCCTTTCCCCTGCTGCCCTTTGCCGCCGTGCGCGCACGCCTGCTTGCACGCGAAGAAACCGCGCTGCTCGACGTGCGCGAAGAAGATCCCTTTGCGCAGGAGCATCCGCTGTGGGCCGCGAACCTGCCGCTCTCGCGCATCGAGATCGAAGCCTGGCGGCGCATTCCGCGGCCAAGCACCTTCATCGTGCTCTATGGCGCGCATGACGACGTCGACCTGGCGCCGCTCGCCGCGCAGACGCTGGCCGCGCTGGGCTACACCAACGTGCATCTGCTCGAAGGCGGCCTCGAGGGTTGGCGCGCGGCCGGCGGAGAACTGTTCCGCGACGTGAACGTGCCGAGCAAGTCTTTCGGCGAACTGGTGGAGCACGAGCGGCATACGCCATCTCTCTCCGCGCCTGAAGTTAAGGCGCTGGTCGAAGCCAAGGCGAACGTGGTGGTGCTCGATGCGCGCCGCTTCGACGAATACCAGACCATGAGCATTCCCTCGGCCACCAGCGTGCCCGGCGCGGAGCTGGTGCTGCGCGTGCGGGAGCTCGCACCCGACCCGGCCACACAGGTGATCGTCAATTGCGCGGGCCGCACGCGCAGCATCATCGGCACGCAATCGCTGGTGAACGCGGGCATTCCCAACCCGGTGGCGGCGCTGCGCAACGGCACCATCGGCTGGAAGCTTGCGGGGCAGGTGCTCGACCACGGGGCGAGCCGCCGCGCGCCCGGCGCGGTGACCGATGCGCACCGCGCGCAAGCCCAGGCCGATGCCCGCCGCGTGGCCGACAAGGCCGGCGTGCGGCGCATTGCGCTCGATGCGCTGCACACGCTCGAAGCCCCGGAGCGCACGCTCTACCGCTTCGACGTTCGCACACCCGAGGAATACGAGGCCGGCCACCTGCCGGGCTTTGCAAGTGCCCCCGGCGGGCAGCTGGTGCAGGAAACCGATCATCAGGTGCCAGTGCGCGGCGCGCGCATCGTGCTGGCGGACGACGACGGCGTGCGCGCATCCATGAGCGCATCGTGGCTCGCGCAGATGGGCTGGGAGGTGTATGTGCCCGATGCGGTGCCCGCGGCTTCATCGCTCACCGAGACAGGGTCGCCTGCGCCTGTCTATCCGCCCATTGCCGCTGCCGTCGCCCAGATCGAGCCCAAGGCGCTGGCAGCGCTGCTGGCACAGCCCGGCACTGCGGTGATCGACGTGACCACCAGCGCCAACTATGTGAAGCGGCACATTCCCGGTGCCTGGTACGCCATTCGCGCGCAACTGGCACAGGCCATAGGCACTGCAATCCCACCATCGCGGCGCTACGTGCTTACCTGCGGCAGCAGCCTGCTCGCGCGCTATGCCGCGGCCGATTTGCGCGCGTTGCTCGATGCGCGCGGCCAGGGCGATGCGGAAGTGCTGGTGCTGGCTGGCGGCAACGCGGCGTGGTTTGCTGCGGGCCTTGAGGCCGAATCGGGCGAGACGCGGCTGGCCACGCCGCGCACAGATCGCTACCGCCGCCCCTACGAAGGTACGGACGCGCCGGCCGAAGCGATGCAGGCGTATCTGGATTGGGAGTTCGGGCTGGTCGCACAACTGGCGCGCGACGGAACGCATCACTTCAACGTGATCTGAGCCTTTTTGCGCGGCACGGGGCCCAAACAAAAAAGCCGGCATTCGCCGGCTTTTTGTGAGCGAAGCCGTGCCGAAGCAGGCCTCTGGGCACGTCAGTTCGTCTCGGCGCTCTTGAACAGCGCGGCAACCTTGCGCTTGGTCTTGATGTTGCTCGAGATGCCGCGCGCGGGCGCGGCCTTGGCGGCGGCCTCCCAGTCGGGAGCGGCTTCGCGCTCGCCCGGCTCATAGGGCTTATCGAAGAACGGATCGCGCGGCGCGGCGGGGGCACGATGCGGGCGTCCGCCGCCGCGGCGCGCATCGGCACCGATGCTGCTGCGCTCGCGCGGCTGGTCGAGCACGTCGCGTGCGTCGCCGGCTTCGCCCTCTTCGCGCCAGTGCCGGCGTCCGTCGTTGATGCGGCCGCGCGGCTTGTCTTCTTCGAACTCGACGGGTTCGAGTTCGATCTTCTTCTTGATCAGCTTCTCGATGTCGGCCACCAACCGCGCATCGTTGCCGCCGCTGGCAAAGCTCACGGCCAGGCCCGAGGCGCCGGCACGGCCGGTGCGGCCGATGCGGTGAACGTAGTCTTCGGCGTTGAACGGAATGTCGAAGTTGAAGACCGCAGGCACGTCCTTGATGTCGAGCCCGCGGGCCGCGACGTCGGTACACACCAACAGGTCGACCTCGCCGGCCTTGAACGAGGCAAGCGCTTTCAGGCGTTCGTCCTGGCTCTTGTCGCCGTGCAGTGCGGTGGTGCGAAGGCCGTCGCGCTCGAGCGAGCGCGCGAGGCGTGCGCAGCCGAGCTTGCTGTTGACGAACACAAAGGCCTGCGTAATGCCGCGCTGCTTGACGATCTGCTTGAGCGCACGGCGCTTGTCGTCGTCGGACACGCTGTAGAAGTGCTGCTCGACTGTGGAGGCCGTTTCGTTCGGGCGCGCCACCTCGATGGTGACCGGGTTCTGCAGGTAGCTGCTGGCAAGGCGCTTGATTTCGGGCGAGAAGGTGGCCGAGAACAGAAGCGTGGTGCGCTGCTTGGGCAGGTAGCTCAGGATGCGCTGCAGGTCGGGCAGAAAGCCGATGTCCAGCATGCGGTCGGCCTCGTCGAGCACCACGTACTCAACCTGGTTGAGCACCGCGTTCTTGGCTTCGATGTGGTCGAGCAGCCGGCCGGGCGTTGCCACCAGCACTTCGACGCCCTTCTTGAGCTCGAGTGTTTGCGGCTTCATGTCGATGCCGCCGAACACCACCGTGCTGCGCAGGTTGGTGTACTTGGCGTACAGCTTGACCTGCTGGGCCACCTGGTCGGCCAGTTCGCGCGTGGGCAGCAGCACAAGTGCACGCACCGGGTGCCGCGCGGGCGAGGTGGACGCGTTCTCGTGCTTGAGCATGCGCTGCAGCAACGGCAGCGAAAAAGCCGCGGTCTTGCCGGTGCCGGTCTGCGCGGCGCCCATCACGTCCTGCCCCGAAAGCACGACCGGAATGGCCTGCTCCTGGATGGGAGTCATGGTCTCGTAGCCCATTTCGGCTACGGCGCGCGCCAGCGGTTCCGCCAGCGATAGATTGGAGAAGGAGCTTGTCATTAAGCCTTCTATTGTCGCATTGCCGCAAAAAATGGCAGTGACGGCGCCGTGACAACGTCCGCGCCGGTCGTATTGCTATTTATTTAATAGCATCATGCTCAATGTTTGCGCGCCCTGCGGCGCACAAGCGGTCAAAGGCTGCGTGCGCTGAAGGTGTCGCAAGACTTGATATCGCCGCTCTGGTACCCCGCGCCGAACCAGCGTTGGCGCTGTGCGCTGGAGCCGTGGGTAAAGCTGTCGGGCACCACGGCCCGGCCCGCAGAACGCTGCAATGCGTCGTCGCCGATCTTCTGCGCGGCGTTCATGGCGGCCTCGATGTCGCCCGGCTCGAGCCACTTCTTCGACTCTTGCGAATGGTGCGCCCAGATGCCGGCAAAACAGTCGGCCTGCAGCTCGACTCGAACGCTCAGCGCATTGTTCTGCGACTGGCTCAGCCGGCCACGCATGCCGTCCACCTTGGCGGTAACGCCGAGTTCGTCCTGCACATGGTGGCCGACCTCGTGCGCAATGACATAGGCCTGCGCAAACTCGCCCGGCGCGCCGAGCTGGTTCTTGAGCGTGTCGTAGAAGCCGAGGTCGATGTACACCTTCTTGTCGCCGGGGCAATAGAACGGCCCCATGGCCGACTGACCGGTGCCGCAGGCCGTGGGCGTGGCACCGCGAAACAGCACGAGCCGGGGCGGCTGGTAGCTGCCGCCGTTCTGGCGAAAGATGTTCGTCCAGACCACTTCGGTGTTCTTGAGCACTGTCGAGACGAATGCCGCCTCGCGGTCGCTCGATGGCGGCTTGGGTGCGGGCCCTTGTTGCTGCTGCACCTGGGCGGGGTCTCCGCCGCCGCTCAGCAGGCTGAGCACCGTGAGCGGATTGATGCCGAAGATCCAGCCGGCAACCAGCGCAACCGCAATGGTGCCAATGCCGATGCCGCGGCCGCCGATGAAGCCACCACCGCCGCCGCCCTCACTGCGGCGGTCCTCGACGTTGTCCGATTGTTCGTTGCCTTCCCATCTCATCGCAGTCTCCTTGCCGGGCGGTTGTGCCGGAGCGTCGCTGGATGGTACTTTGTCCGCGCGGGTGCCTTGTAAGCAAAACAGGCATTTGCATGCCTGTGGTGACGCCGTCGAAAGCGGGAGCCCCTCAGGTCTTGGGGAGCGTAACGCCGCGCTGGCCCTGGTACTTGCCGCCGCGGTCCTTGTAGCTGGTTTCGCAGACCTCGTCGCTCTCGAAGAACAGCACTTGTGCACAGCCCTCGCCCGCGTAGATCTTGGCGGGCAGCGGCGTGGTGTTGCTGAACTCGAGCGTCACGTAGCCTTCCCATTCGGGCTCGAACGGCGTCACGTTGACGATGATGCCGCAGCGCGCATAGGTGCTCTTGCCCAGGCAGATGGTGAGCACGTTGCGCGGGATGCGAAAGTACTCGACCGTGCGCGCCAGCGCAAAGCTGTTGGGCGGAATGATGCAGTAGTCGCCGTGCATGTCGACGAAGCTCTTCTCGTCGAAGTTCTTCGGGTCGACCACGGTGCTGTGGATGTTGGTGAAAACCTTGAATTCAGGCGCGCACCGGATGTCGTAGCCATAGCTCGAAGTGCCGTAGCTGATGATCTTGTGGCCGGCGGCCTCGCGCACCTGGCCGGGCTCGAAAGGCTCGATCATGCCGTTCTGCTCGGCCATGCGCCGGATCCATTTGTCGCTCTTGATGCTCATATGCGGTCGCTGATGCTGCTGCGGGGGAGGAATGGCACGAATTGTGGCATGTGCCATGCCCCGCCCTTCCCGCCTGCGGCTATTCCGCCTGCGAGATCACCGTGCGCTCGATCAGCCGGTCGTCGCCCAGCACGATCATCGAGAACAGCAGCTCCTCCAGGTTGTTGGCGCGGGCGGCCTTGCGCGCCATCAAAGGCGTTGCCTGGGGGTTGAGCACCAGAAAGTCGGCCTCGCAGCCCGGCTGCAGGTTGCCGATGACGCCTTCGAGCCCCAGCGCGCGCGCCGCGCCGCCGGTGTGGCGCCACCAGAGCTGCGAGGGCGCGATGCTCAGGCCGGTCTTGGTTTGCCCCTCGCGGCCCACGTAGTAGGCCGCCATCATCGTGTGGAAGGGGCTGAAGCTGGTGCCGCCGCCCACGTCGCTGGCCAGCCCGTAGGGATAGCCGACACGGTCCGCCGCACCAAAGTCGAAGAAGCCGCTGCCCAGGAACAGGTTGCTGGTGGGGCTTACGGCGGCGGCCGTCCGGGTGTCGCGCAGCAGCTCGCGGTCGGTGTCGTCCAGGTAGATGCAATGCGCATACACGGCGCGTTCGCGCATCAGCCCGAAGCCGGCATACACGTCGAGGTAGGAACGCGCCTGCGGATACAGCTCGCGCACCCACGCCACCTCGTCGCGGTTTTCGGCCACGTGCGACTGGATCCACGTGTCCGCATACTTTGCGGCCAGCTCGCCGGCACCGCGCATCTGCGCGTCGGTGCTCGCGGGTGCAAAACGCGGGGTAATGGCGTAGCCCAGGCGGCCGGTGTTGTGCCACTTGCGAATCAGCGCCTCGGAGTCGATGAGGCTCTGCTCGGTTTCGTCGCGCACGCCGTCGGGCGAGTGCCGGTCCTGCAGCACCTTGCCGCTGATCATGCGCAGGCCCCGGCGCTGGGCGCCTTCAAAAAAGGCATCGACCGACGCCACATGCGAAGTGGCAAAGGTGAGCGCCGTGGTAACGCCGTTGCGCAGCAGCTCGTCGAAAAACACGTCTGCCACTTCGTTCGAATGCGACGGGTCGATGAACTTGGCCTCTGCCGGGAAGGTGTAGTTCTCGAGCCAGGGCAGGAGCCCCGGCGAGGGCGAGCCGATGATGTCGGTCTGAGGAAAGTGGATGTGCATGTCCACGAAGCCCGGCGCAAGGATGCGGCCCGGCAGGTGGGTCAACCCGGCATCGGCGTGGCGCGGCGACAGCGCTGCGTAGCTGCCGGCATCGACGACGCGCTGGCGGCCGGCGCTGTCGGGTGCGACGACCAGGAGGCCGTCTTCATCGAAAACGGGCAGTCCGGCGTCGTCGAATCGCAGGAGGGAGGCGCGGTAGGCTTTTTTCATCGTGGTTGCAAAGGTTAATGCAGCAGCGCAGTGCCGCAATTTCCATGCGCATATGAGTGCTATATGCCAATGCCCAACCAGGCGCGGCCCGCCCGGCTACCGCGCCACGCGCCCTTGCACGCCTTCGGCCAGCCAGTTCATCTTCAGGATCTGCTCGTCGTTCAGCTGCGCACCTTTGGCAATGACGACATGGCCTTCGTTGTCGCGCAGGTCAGCGGCCACCGCGCGAAACGGCTGCAGCTTGCCCGCGGCAATGTCCTGCTGGCGGGCCAGCACCTCTTGCTGAACGGCCTTGGGCACCCTGGTGCCGAAGTCGCCGACGCGGATCATTCCTTCTTTCACGCCGCCCCAGATGTTGCCGCTCTTCCAGCTGCCGTCGAGCACCGCCTGTGCACGCTGCGTGTAGTAGCCGCCCCACTGGTGGGTGACCGCGACGATCTGCGCATCGGGCGCAATCTTGCGCATGTCGGAGTGATAGGCCACGGCCATCTTGCCGCGCTCCTGCGCCGCGGCCATGACCGCGGTGGAGCCGGTGTGAAAGGCCACGACGTCGGCGTTCTGGTTGAACAGCGCCATGGCCGCATCGCGCTCCTTCGGCGGATCGAACCACTCGTTGAGCCAAACCACCACCACCTTCGCATTCGGGTTGACCGAGCGCATGCCAAGCGTGAAGGCGTTGATGCCCTGCAGCACCTCGGGAATGGGAAAGCCCGCCACGTAGCCCGCCACGTTGGTCTTTGTCATGCGGCCGGCCGCAATGCCCGCGAGGTAGCGGCCTTCGTAGTAGCGCGCATTGGCCGTCGCCACGTTGGGCGCGGCCTTGTAGCCCGTGATCGATTCGAACTTCACATCGGGAAAGTCGCGCGCGACCTTGAGCGTCGGCTCCATGTAGCCGAAGCTGGGCGTAAAGATCAGCCGGTTGCCCTGCTGCGCAAGGTCGCGGATCACGCGCTCTGCATCGGCGCCCTCGGGCACGTTTTCGACGAAGGTGGTCTTGACCTTGCTGCCGAGTGCCGCATCGACGGCTTTGCGGCCCTCTTCATGCTGGCGCACCCAGCCGGCATCGGTGACCGGCGTCACGTAGACGAAGCCGATCTTCAGCGGCTCCCTGGGAGCCTGCGGTTGCGAAAAAGCGGGAGATAAAAAACAGGCGGCTGCCCACGCCAGAACGGCGCGGCCCGCGAGGTTTTTGTACATGGTGGTCCTCTACATGGCCCCGGAAAAGCAAAAACCCGCAGCCGGCCGGGACGCCCTGCTGCGGGGTGCGGATTCTACCGGGGCCGCTTTTAGCGGGCCTTCAGTGCAGCTGCGCGGGCTCCGGCTGCACATGCTGGCGCACCGCCTCCAGCAGCAGCGTTGCGAGCCGCCCCACCGGCGCCTCGGCCGTGGCCTGCGCGCGGTAGAGCATGAGCGACATCTGCGGCAGCGCCGGAAGACCCACCGCCGTGCGATCGATGGCGCGCACATGCGCAGGCAACCCGAAAGGCGTGCGCACCGAAAGCCCGAGCCCCGCCGACGTGGCCGCCCACAGCGCTGCAAGGCTGGCGCTGGTGAACGCATGCCGCCAAGGCGTGCCTGCGCGGTCGAGCGCTGCCGTGACTATTTCGCGCAGCGGGCACGGCGCATCGAGCAGTACCAGCGGCAGCGGTTCCCTGGTCTTACCGGCGCGGCCGCGGCGCTCGCGCTCTTTCCACCAGGGCGCATCGAGCGCATCGGGCGCACGGGGGCCGATCCATTGCAGCGGCAGCCGCGCCACGCGCTCGCCATGCGGCGTCATCTGCTCTCCGGTGTCCCACACCAGCGCAAGGTCGAGCTGCCGAAGCTCGAGCCGCTCACGCAGCTCGGCACTGCGCGCCACGCACGCTTCGATGCGCACCTTGGGGTGCGCGCGCGAAAACCGGCCGAGCACGGCGGGCAGCAGCGTCTCGCCAAAGTCTTCCTGCAGGCCGAGCCGCACCCAGCCCTGCAGGTCGGCCCCGCGCATGGCGGCACCGGCTTCTTCGTTGAGCTCGAGCATGCGGTGGGCATACGCGAGCAGTGTTTCGCCCGCATCGGTGAGCTCCAGCCCACGGCCCGCCTTGCGGAAAAGCGCCGTGCCGGCCTGCGCCTCGAGCTTCTTGAGCTGCGCGCTCACCGCCGATGTGGAGCGGCCCAGCCGGTCGGCCGCGCGCGCATAGCTGCCGAGTGCAATGCCGGTGGAAAAACTGCGCAGCACATCAAGATCGAACATCACCTGGGACATGGATTCACCCTTCAACGATCGTCCTGTTTTTTCGAACGGTTGGCTCATTATTTTCTGATTTTCAAAACCTTTGCAACGGCGGACACTGCACCGCCATGACTGCTTCAACCCCCTCTTCGTTCCCGCCCAGCCACCGCTGGAAGGTGCTGTCCGCGGGCGTGGCCGCCAACGCGGCCTTCTCCGTGGCTTTCAGCGGTATTCCAATGACCGCGGTGCTCATGCGCACCGGCTACCAACTCGACAACGCGACGCTCGGCCTGGTGCTGGGCCTGATGGGCCTGGGCATTGCGGTGAGCGAGCTGCCCTGGGGCCTCTTGACCGACCGCTGGGGTGACAGGCCCGTGCTGTTGACCGGGCTGGGCAGCACCGCCATTGCACTGCTGGCCATGGCGCTCTGGGCTGCCCCCAGCGCACAGCACATTCCCGGCCTGGGCTGGCTGGGAGCGGGCCTGCTGCTGGTGGGCCTGCTCGGCGGCAGCGTCAACGGTGCGAGCGGCCGGGCGGTGATGACCTGGTTCGACGCCGGCGAGCGCGGTCTTGCCATGAGCATCCGCCAGACCGCCGTGCCGCTGGGCGGCGGCATCGGTGCGCTGGTGTTGCCCTTTGTGGCGTTGCACTTCGGCTTTGCCGCGCTCTATGGGCTATTGGCGGCGCTGTGCATGCTGAGCGCGGCAATGAGCTGGGCCTGGGTGCACGAGCCGCCCATTGCGCCGCGAACAACGGCCAGCGTTGCGCAGGCTTCTGCCCCGCCACAGAGCGGCCCGCTGCGCGACGCGCGCGTGTGGCGCATCGTGGCCGGCATCGGCATCTTGTGTGCGCCGCAGTTCGCGGTGCTGTCTTTCGGCACGGTGTTCCTCAACGACTTCGGCCATGCGGGGCTCGCAACCATCACCGCCACGATGGTGTTCGTGCAGATCGGCGCGATGGTCATGCGCGTATGGAGCGGCCGCTGGACCGACCGCCGCCGAAACCGCCCCGCCTATCTGCGTGCCTGCAGCGCACTGAGCGTGCTGCTGTTTGCGGGCCTTGCCGGGCTGGTGGTGGCGGCCGGCACGCACACGGCCGACTCGGCGGCGCTGCGCATTGCGCTGGTGGTGCTGCTGTTGGCAAGCGGTGTGTGCGTATCGGCCTGGCATGGCGTGGCCTACACCGAGCTGGCTACGCTGGCCGGTGCGGCCCGCGCCGGCACCGCACTGGGCATGGCCAACACCAGCGTGTTCCTCGTGTGCTTTGTCACGCCCTTCTCCATTCCGCATCTGCTCACGCTGCACGGCTGGGCGCTGGTGTGGCTTGCGGCCAGCGCCTGCGCACTGGTGGCGATGCCGCTCCTGGCTCCGCGGCAACCTGCCGCGGGGGACGCCGGTCAGAAAGTTGCGAAGACGGCGTTGAGCCGGTCGACATAAGCGCGCTTGGCGCTGGCGTCGATGAAGCTGCCCTCGAAGCTGTTGGCCGCCAGCTGCCAGGCCTGCCGCGCATCGAGGCCGGTGGCCGCAAAGGTCTGCGTGAAGTTCTGGTTCATGTAGCCGCCAAAGTAGGCCGGGTCGTCCGAATTGACGGTGGCAACCAGGCCCGCATCGAGCAGCGCGCCGAGGTTGTGCTGCGCCAAATCGGGGAACACGCAGAGCTTGAGGTTCGACAGCGGGCACACCGTAAGCGGAATGCGTTCTTGCGCAAGCCGCTTCATCAGCGCCGGGTCTTTGGCGCTCTGCACGCCGTGGTCGACGCGCTCTACCTTCAGCACGTCGAGCGCGCTCCACACGTACTCTGGCGGCCCCTCCTCGCCAGCATGCGCGACAAGGTGAAAGCCCAGTTCGCGGCAGCGCGCGAACACGCGCGCAAACTTTTCGGGCGGATGGCCCACTTCGCTCGAATCGAGCCCCACGCCGATGAACTTGTCGCGGTAAGGCAGGGCCTGCTCCAGGGTTTCAAAAGCTTCCTCTTCGCTCAGGTGGCGCAAGAAGCACAGGATGAGAGCGGCGCTCACGCCCAGCTTGGGCAGCGCGTCGACGCAGGCCCGGTGCAGTCCGTTGACCACCACCTCCATCGGCACGCCGCGCGCGGTGTGCGTCTGCGGGTCGAAGAACATCTCGGTGTGCACCACGTTGTCGGCCGCCGCGCGCTCCAGGTAGGCCCAGGCCATGTCGTAGAAGTCTTGCTCCTTCAGCAGCACGCTGGCGCCGGCGTAGTAGATGTCCAGAAAGCTCTGCAGGTTGGTGAAGGCGTAGGCGCGGCGCAGGTCTTCCACGCTCGCGTAGGGAATGCTCACGCCGTTGCGCTGCGCGAGCGCAAAGATCAGCTCGGGTTCGAGCGAGCCCTCGATGTGCATGTGCAGCTCGGCCTTGGGCATGGCGCGCAGCAGCTCTGGCAGGCGCTCGGCGGCAATGCCGCCGAAGCTCTTGTCGAAGACGGGACGGAAATCGGTCATGGTGGGCAAATCTGGCGTTGTGATTGCGCACAGCATAAGCGCAGCCGTGCCTGTACGCGAGGCCGCCGCGGCCCGGATAATCGGGCCTCCACCCGCATGAGGATTCCATGAGAACCATTGCGCCTGTTGCAGCCCTGCTCCTGGCCGCCTGCTCGGCGGCCGCCGTGTCTTCCGCGTTTGCCCAGGCCCCCTACGGCGGCCCGCTCTTCGACACGCACCTTCACTACAACCAGGAAGCCTGGGACGGCAATACCGGGCCGTATCCCCCGCCCGAGGCGCTCGCGCGCATGCAGCGCAACAACGTGAAGGCGATCATTGCCAACTCGCGGCCCAACGCAGGCACGCAAACCCTGGCCGCAGCGCGCGAAACCCGCGAGGCGGGCGTCGCCGTGGTGCCCTTCGTGCGCCTGTACCGCAACCGCGACGACTACAGCAACTGGTTCCGCGACGAGAGCATCCACGAAATGGTGCAGGCCGAACTGGCGCGCGGCACCGCAAGCGGCCCCTACCGCGGCATCGGCGAGTTCCACCTGTACGAGAGCGCCAATGCCAACGGACCGGTCGCCAAGAAACTCATTGCGCTGGCAGAGCGGCAGAAGCTCGCCGTGCTTGCGCATGTGGACGACGTGGCAATCGACCTGCTGATGGCCAACGCCCCGTCGAAGGGCCAATCGCTGCGCCTCATCTGGGCGCACACAGGCATCGGCGGCGCGCCCATCGAGCGGGTGCAGGCGCTGCTGGAGCGCTATCCGCTGCTGATGGGCGAACTCTCCTACCGACCCGGTCTCACCTGCGAGGGCGGCAAGCTGTGCCCCGAATGGCGGACCCTTCTGCTCAAGTACCCCGAGCGTTTTGTCGTCGGCTCCGACACCTGGGTCAACCAGCGCTGGAGTGCCTACGACGAGATCATGCGCGGCTATCGCACCTGGCTTGGCGACCTGCCGCCCGATGTGGCGCAGCGCATTGCCTGGGGCAACGCGGCCGCGCTGTTCAACCTGCGCTGAGCGGGGCTGCTGCCTTCGTCTCTACCGGCAACTCGAGCGTGAACGCCGCTCCGGTGCCGGGCCCGTCGCTGTGGGCGGTGAGCGTGCCGCCCATTTCATGCGCGGCAATCACGGCGCTGTGCAGGCCGAAGCCATGGCCGGTTTTCTTGGTGGTGAAGCCGTGCACGAACACCTGGGTCAGCGTGTGCGAATCGATGCCTACCCCGTTGTCTGCAACGCAAATGCGAAGCCGCTGGCCAGGCGTCAGGTCTACCCGCAACGTGAGCTTCGGCTCGCGGTCGGCCAGGCCGTCCATCGCCTGCTCGGCGTTGCTGACGAGGTTCACCAGGATCTGAAGTATTCGTCCGTGGTCGAGCATCAGTTCGGGAACATCGGCAATCTCTTTTTCGACAACCATCCGGCGCCGTTTCAATGCCTCTTCATTGATGCGCAGTGCATCGTCGACCAGGTCGCGGATCTGCACCTTCTCCAGCAGCCTGGAAGCCCCGGCATGGGCCTGTTGCGCGGCGATGATCTCCTTGATGTGTTCCACGTTCTTGCCCAGCGCCGCAAGCTCCCTGATGGCGTCGTTCTGCTCTGCCTCCAGCGCCGATGCCAGCTGGCGCAAATAGCCGGGCAGCATCTTGCCCTTGGGGTCCGAAGCAAGGAACGCACCCAGGTCGTCCGCATGGTCGTCCAGCAGCTGCACCGCGCGCGACAACCCCGTCACCTTGGATGCACGAACGCGAGAAAGAATGAGCGCCGCCGAGACGTTCACGCTGTTGAGCACATTGCCCACGTTGTGCAGCACGTTGGTGGCAATCCGGGCCATGCCCGCCAGGTGCGAGGCTTCGACCAGTTGCTTGTGAACCTCGGCAATCTGGCGCTCGGCTTCCTTCAGGTCGGAGATATTCTTGGTGATGCCGAAGGTTCCGACGATCTCGCCCGCGCGGTTGCGCAGCGGCATCTTCGTGGTCAGGGCCCAGGTGTCGGGCCGGCCGTCGATCCAGGTCTCTCTTTCGACTTTGCCGATCATCGGCACGCCGGTGCGAATGATCTCCTGCTCGTCTTCATAGGCCGGCCTCGCGTGGTCTTCCGAAAAGACATCGAAATCGGACTTGCCGACCAGCCCTTCGGGCGTATCCATTCCAAACTCGAGCGCCTGGGCTGTGCTGGTCTTGATGAAGCGCGACTGCGCATCCTTGAAGTAGATATGGTCCGGGGAGTTGTCCAGCAGCGCGCGAAGAAGCTCGCGCTCGTTGGCCAGCATTTGCTCTTCGTGGTTGCGTCGGGTCACGTCGAACAAGACGCCCTGGCTGCCGATCATTTCGCCGCCAGGCCCCAGCACTGCCGACTCGACAACCTGCCAGGTCTGCGGTTGCCCGCCCTCGCCTGACGAGACTTCTTCCCGCTCGACCTGCTCGCCCGTTCGCATGATGTGCGCATGCCGCCGGTCTTCTTCTTCGGCAAGTTCCGGCCGCCACATCGAGCCCGGCTCCTGTGCCGATTCGAAGGCGATCTCGGCGGCAGTGCGGCCCAGCATGCGCCCCGCGGAAGTGCCCTTGAGTTCGCAGAACCGGGCATTCACGAAGACGAATCGCCCCGCGGTGTCCTTGCGAAAAATGCCGACGGGCAACTGCTCGACGATGGGCGCCGCGTCCTGCACGAGCGGCGTGCTTGCAATCGGGTCGGCTTGGCTTTGCATGGCGATGCGGCTCCCTGAAAATCGTTTTATAGCCCGTGCCGCAGGCGGACACCAGCCTTGGTTCGTTGGCCTGCGTGCTGCGGTACGTCACATATATGAACATCGTATAAACTTGAACGACGTTCATTTTTATAGATGCAGCTTGGCAGATCCGGAACTCCCGGGCAGGCGCGAACGGCGCCGCGCCCAAACGCTCGACAGCGTGGCAACCATAGCCATGCAGCTCTTCGAAGCCAACGGCTACAACGCGACCACCATGGAGCAGATCGCGCTGCAGGCGGACGTGGCCAAGGGCACGCTCTACAACCACTTTCCAACCAAGGAGGCGATCCTTGCGCACTGGGTGCACATGGAGTTGGCCGCCGACACGCAACGCCTGGGCCGCCTGATCGAGAAGCCCGGCAGCTTCGAAGCGCGGCTCATGCAGCTGCTCGAAGCGTCGGCCGAATGGTCGGAGCGCTACCGGGCCTACCTGCTCGACTACTTCCGTTTTCGATTTCTCAACATCGAAGATGAGCTCGACACCGCCAGGGCCCGAGAGGGACCGCGCGATCTCGCAGGGCTCTTTGCACTGCTGATCGAACAGGCGCAGCAAGACGGAACGCTGCGCACAGACCTGCCTGCCGGGCATCTGGCCTCGCTGCTGCACCACCTGTACTTCGGCGCGCTGATGAGATGGCTCACGCAACCTGGCCTGGTGCTCGGCGACGAGTTTGCGGCCATCGTCGAAATCTTTGTCAGCGGCGCCCGTGCCGCCGGCAAACCACTGCGGAGAAAGCGCGCATGAAGATCGCCGTCGTTACCTATGGCACCGAGGGCGATACCCGTCCGCTCGCGGCGCTGTGCCATGCACTCGACAAGGCAGGCCATGCATCGGTGCTGCTGGCGGATGCATCGACGCTGGGCACCGCAGAGCGGCTCGGCGTGCGCGCACACGCATTGGCGGGCGACATTCGCGGTGCGCTGGGCACGGGCGGCGCCATCGCCAACGTGGTGGCGCAGAGCCACCGGCCCGGCGCAGCTGCCAAGGCGCTCGCCGACATTGCCAACACCCAGGCAACGGCCTGGCTACGGCAGACGGTCGAAACCGCTCGCGGCTGCGATGCCATCGTGTGCTCGGGGCTCGCGGCCTTCGTGGGCCTCTCGGCGGCCGAGGCGCTCGGCCTGCCGCCCATCGGCGCAGGAATGTTTCCGCTCACCCCGACCCGCGAGTTCGCATCGTCCTTTCTGCCGCCTTCACGCGTGCCGCGCTTCCTGAACCGCGCGAGCCACCACCTGGTCACCGCCATGCTGTGGCGGGCATTCCGGCCCGCACTGAACGCGGCGCGCGCCAAGGTGTGCAGCCTGCCGCCGCGCCGGCGCATGTGGACCACGCACCCGGCGCTCTACGGCTTTTCGCCAAGCCTCGTGCCACGGCCGGCCGACTGGCCCGCCAACGCAGCTGTGTGCGGCCAGTGGATTCCACCGGCCACCGATTGGCAACCGCCGCAGTCGCTGAGTGCCTTCCTGGCGGCAGGCGACGCACCCGTCTACATCGGCTTCGGCAGCATGACCGGATTCGACGCTGGCCGGATGCGCCAGGTGGTGGTCGATGGCGTCGCGGGCCGGCGCGCCGTGTTCAACCCCGGCTGGAGCGGCATCGACGTGCAGCAGCTTCCGGCCAACTTTCATGTGGTGGGCGACACGCCGCACGACTGGCTGTTTCCGCGAATGTCAGTCGTGGTGCATCACGGCGGCTCGGGCACCACGCATTCGGCCGCGCGCGCAGGAGTGCCGTCGGTGGTGGTGCCCTTCGCTGGCGACCAGTTCTTCTGGGCGCACCGGCTGGCGCTGCTGGGCGTCGCACCCAGTGCCGTGGCGGGCGACCGCCTGGCCGCAGACGACCTGGCGCGCGCCATTGCATTTGCAGATCGCCAGGAGGTGCGTGGCAAGGCGCGTGCATTGGGCGAGCAGATGCGCGCGGAAGATGGCCTGGCGCGGGCCGTGGAGGCCATCGAGAAGATCGTGGCTACCGCGGCCTGACCCGGTGGTTGCCGCTAGTCCGCGGCCCGGCCTTGCACCTGGGCCTTGAAGCCGCGGTTGTTCTCGAACGCCACGTTCAGCTTGGCGCCATCGAAACGCAGCAGATACATCGACACATCGCCATCGCTCAGCGAGCGCGAAAAAATACGAAAGGCCTGCGGTTCGATCCACTCGCCTCTTACCGCAACCGGCGCGTCGGCCACCTTCTCGCTGATGCGGTAGTAGCCGTCGAGCCCCAGCGGCCCTGTAAAAGGCTCGGCGTCGGCGCGTCCGTTGTCGAAGAGTATCTGGTAGCTTGGGCTGGCCGCGGTCAAGTCGAGCATCAGCCGCTTCACGCCCAGAACATTGCGGTCGAACTGCCAGACCTTGCCGGAAACTACAGCCGCAAGGTCGGGCGCGGGCGCCACCGGGCCTTGCTTTTCAATGGACGCAGCCCGAATGCGATCGGCCAGCAGGGCCTGGGCAGTGCCGTCTTCGGGCAGCGGCGCGGCGGAGCGGGCAGCGGCCGTGATCATGTCGATGAATGGAGGCAACAGGTAGTTGCGCCTTCCGGTCACCACCGCAACCACGTCGATTTCGGGCAGCACGATGATGAGCTGCCGGTTCATGCCCGCGGCAATGTAGGCGCGCTTTTCCGGAATGGTCCACCAGCCATTCGCATACCGGAACACAGGCCCATCGCGAAACTCCATGTTCACCGAGGCGTTGAACACCTGGTCGACCCATGCGGCGGGCAGCAACTGGCGCCCTTCCCATCGGCCCTTACGCAAGTAGAGATAGCCGATCTTCGCCATGTCGCGCGGGTACAGGTAAAGGCCGAAGCCGCCGGTCTCGATGCCTTGCGGATCTTTGCGCCAGCGTACGTCGCCGATGCCCAGCGGCTGGAACAGCCTGCGCTGCGCATAGGCCAATGTGCTGCCCCCTGTTTTCCTGGCAAGAATGGCGGACAACAGGTGCGTGTTGCCGCTGTTGTAGTTGAAGCCGCTGCCGGGCGGCTGCGCCATCGGGCGGTCAAGCACAAAGCCCTGCCAGTCGCGACTGCGTCCGAACTGCAGGGCTGTCTCGGGCACCGAGTTGTCGAGCTTTTCCTTCCAGTCGATGCCCGAGGTCATGTCGAGCAGGTGCCCGATGGTCATCGTCTTCTTGGCAGCATCGAGATTTGCAATGGTGCGCTCGGGAAAGAAGTCGATCACCGCCTGGTCTCGCGAGGCGAGCAGCCCGTCCTGGATAGCCATGCCGGTGAGCGTTCCGACGACGGCCTTGGTGGTGGAGTTCACCGCATGCTTGAGATTGGCGCGGTACGGCGCGTAATAGGCCTCGGCAACCAGCCTGCCGTGGCGCGTGACAAGCAGGCTGTCCATCGCGTTTGCGGCGCCAAAATCGACCAGCCTGGCGACCGCGGCTGAATCCATGCCCTGCGCCTCGGGGGTGGTCGCCGCCCATCCGGCGGTCGGCCAAACGGCCGGTTCGTCCACGGGCGCGGCACCGAGCGGCAAGGCTGCAAGAAGCAGCGACGCCGCCATGCTGGCCAGGAGGCTTGTCTTGCGGTGCGCACGCATACCGGTCTCCCAGTGAGTTTGGCGCAGATCATATCGGCGTTGCTTCAATCGCCGAAGGCCCGCAGCATGGCCTTGCGCAACCACGACTCCGCCGAGTCCTTGTCGGTCACGGCGCGCCAGGCCAGCTTGATCTGGTAGCTCGGGCTTTCGAACGGCAGGGCCTCGTAGCGAAGGCCGCCCTGCGCCGACAGCGCCTGCGCCACGTGTTCAGGCACCGTGGCCAGCAGCTCGGTGCCGGCCAGCACTGCGGGCAGGCTGCCGAACTGCGGCACCGAGAAGGCCACGTCGCGCTGCCTGCCGATCTTGTGCAGGGTTTCGTCGACAGTGCCGCAGAGGTCGCCCGCATAGGTCACGAGCACATGCCGGCGGCGGCAGTAGTCGTCCATCGTGAGCCTTCCGGCGGCGGTGTCGGCGCGGAGCAGCGCAAAACGCGCCGAACGAACCTTGCGTACCTTCGCACCCGCGGGCAGGTCTTTCAGGAAGCTCATCACCGCGCTGACCTGCCCGTCGTCCAGATGCTGCGCAGCGTTGCGGTAGCAGACCGTGAGCGTAACCAGCCTGGCGCGCGGCGCCTCGGCACCGAGAGCCCGAAGCAGCCGCGGCAGCATGGCAATCTGCAGGTCGTCGGTGAGCCCGATGCGAAACACCGGCGCGGCGCGCTCTGGCACGAACTCCGCCTGCGCGCGGAAGGTTGCCTCGATCTGCTCGAGCGCCGGCCCTAGCCCTTGCATCAGCGCCAGCGCGCGTTCGGTCGGCTCCATGACCCGCCCTTGGCGCACGAGCAGCGGATCGCCCGTGAGATCGCGCAGCCTTGCGAGCGCGTGGCTCACTGCGGGTTGCCCCAGGTTCAGGCGCTCGGCGGCGCGGCTCACGTGCCGCTCGCGCATGAGCGCTGCCAACACGGTGAGCAGGTTCAAGTCGATTCGGCTGAGTTCGATGGGTTTCATCCAGGCGCTTTCAAGCTATCGATTGCGTGCATACCGAATATCGTATGAATCGATTTCCTTGATTGTCCAGTGGCCACTAGATTGGACTGGCCGGTTGCTCCGGTGTTGCAACCCCCGTTCTTTCAAGGAGTGTTTTTGTATGAGCAAGATGGTTCGCTTTCACGAGTTCGGCGGTGCCGAGGTGCTGAAGCTCGAGCAAGTGGCAACGCCACAGCCCGGCGCCGGAGAGGTTCGCATTGCGGTGCAGGCAATTGGCCTTAACTGGGCCGATGCGCTCTGGCGGCAGAACTCGTACATCGAAGACGCGACCCTGCCGGCAAGCCTGGGCAACGAGGCGGCCGGCGTCGTCGACGCGGTGGGCGCAGGTGTCGGCGGCTTCTCCATCGGCGACCGCGTTGCGGTTTTGCCCGGTGCCAACCAGGGCCGCTACCCTACCTACGGAGAAAGCATTCTTTTTCCAGCGACGCACGTGGTCCGCTACCCTGAAAGGCTCTCGCCCGAGCAAGCTGCCGGCGCCTACATGGCCTACCTGACGGGCTACTTTCCCATGTTCGAAATGGCGCGGCTGCAGCGCGGGCAGACGATGCTCATCACGGGCGCTTCATCGGGCACAGGCATTGCGGCACTGCAAATGGCGCGAGCGGCCGGCATCGTTGCCATTGCAACCACCCGCACGGCGGCCAAGCGACAAGCGCTCTTCGATGCGGGTGCGGCGCACGTGGTGGTAACGCAAGACGAAGACGTGGCCCGACGTGTGCTGGCGCTGACTGACGGCCGCGGCGTCGACCTGGTGTACGACGGCGTGGGTGGTGCGCAGCTGGAGCGGCTGGGCGATGCAGTCGCGCAGCGCGGCTGGTACGTGCTGTACGGGCTCTCCGGCGGAGCCGAGCTCAGGTACCCGGCCCTCGCGCAGTTTCGCAAGAGCTGGCGCTTCCATGTCTACACGGTGCTGGAGTTCATCGGCTCGCCCACCATGGGCCTGCCGCGCGACGAAGGCGCGTTCGGCCGCGCGCTGTGCTTCGTCGACGAGGGCCTTGCCAGCGGCGCCTTGCAGATGCGCATCGACCGCAGCTTTGCGCTCGACGATGTGGTGCAAGCGCACCAGTATCTCGAGCGCGCGGGCCACGTCGGCAAGGTCGTTCTCACGGTCTGAGCTACCAGGCCGCCTCTCCGCCCTGCAGCGCCCGGTGCGCAAGCAGGAAGGTAGCGGCGTTCCAGCTTTGCCCGGCCATGCCCATCGGCACCAGGGTGCGGCCGTGGAACCACTCGGTAAAGCGCCAGTCGCCGAGCTGGTTCACATGCGCCAGGCGCGCAAGCTCGGGCCAGGCCTGGTCATGCAGGCCCATGTGTGCAAGCGCCATCACCCAGAAGCCGCCCACAAAGGGCCAAATGCCGCCGTTGTGATACTGGTGCACCACGTTCTGCTGGTGGCGGGCCATGTATGGCCGCCACAGCGCATGCTCCCGCGTGAGCGGATGCAGCACCACGCGTACCGGGTAGGGATCGCAGGCACGCGCCGCCGCAATGGTCTTGACGATGCGGCGCGCCATGGAAGCGTCGGCCAGCCCGCTCTGTATGGCCAGCACGTTGCCGAACACATCGCCCTCGTTGCCCACGAACGAAAGATTGACGAAGCTGAGATACAGGCCCGGGTCGTCCCGGCCGCGTCGCGCGTAATGGCGAAGCAAGCGCGCGCGGTGGTATTCGGGCAGGTCTTGCTGGAAGGGGTTGAACAGGTGATTGAAGTGGTGCTCGGTGGCTTCGGCGTGCTCCAGCGCGAAGCGGCGCTTCACGTCGTACCAGAGCGCGTTGGTGTACAGCACGTAGCCCGAGCGGGGCATGATGTCGGCCCAGTCGCTGGCCTCGTTCTGCTGCAGCAGCCGAAAGTGCTGGTGCTCCTGCGCCAGCAGCCAGCCAATGGCGCGCTCCACCTCGCTGCCCCAGTGCGCGGCACCCACCTGGCCGTGGCGGCGCACGTGGTCCACCGCAATCAGCCACCACAGCGTGGCGTCGATGCAGCCCAGGTACCAGAAGTCGGCGTCGAGGCCTTCGGGGTCGACGTATTTGGGAATCTGCCCGTTGGCCGCCTGCTGCGCCGCCAGTGCATCGAGGCTGGCGACCGCGCCTTTCTCAAGCGCGGGCACGCCGCTGCCGCACATTGCCATCACGCAAATCGCGGCGTCGCGCCCGAAGATGCGCGTGTAGCGCCGCGCCACCGCAGCCTCCGTAGGGCTGGCGGCCAGAATGCCGTGCGGTGTGAGGTTGCGCTCCAGGAGCTGGGTCGAAGCCCGGGCGCAGTCGTCGATCAGCGCGAGGGCGGTAGCGTCAAGTTTGGTCATGGGTGCGATAGGCTTGCGGCGTGAGGCCGTGCTGCCGCGCGAATGCACGCTGCAGTGCATCCACCGACCCGAAGCCGCTGCGGCTTGCGATACGGTCTTGCGGCCACTGAGTCTGGCGCAGCAATTGCGCGGCGGCTGCCACGCGAATGTGTTCAACAAAGCGCGCCGGTGTGCGGCCGGTCTCGGCAGCAAAGGCACGCGCGAAATTTCTCGGGCTCATCTGCACACGATCGGCCAGCGCCTCCACAGAAAGATCGTCCTGCGGGTGCGTACCGATCCATGCGACGAGCTCGCGCAGCCGATGGCTGGCCGAGGCCTGCGCCTCGAGCGCCTGGCTCAGCTGCGGCTGCTCGGCGCCGCGCAGCATGGGCAGCGCCAGCGTGCGGGCAATCTCCATCGACACGGCATGGCCCAGGTCGTCCTCGACCAGCGCGAGCGCAAGCTCGATGCCGGTGGTGACGCCGGCCGATGTCCACACCGGCCCGTCGCGCACGTAGATGCGTTCGCGCTGCACCCGCACCTGCGGCCGCAGCGCTTGCAGCTGGTCGCAGGCGCGCCAATGCGTGGTGGCCTCCCGCCCATCGAGCAGGCCGGCGGCAGCAAGCGCGAACGCCCCGCTGCATACGCTGGCAACGCGGCGTATGCCGGGCGCAATCTCTGCAATCCATGCGCCGATGCCCTGTTCGACGATGGCTGCGCGCACGCCTGGCTCATCGCCACCTGCAATGACCAGCGTGTCGATTGAAGTGGGCAATTGCCGCAGGTTGCAAGTTCCGGCAAAGCTCAGGCCTCCGTTCGTCAGCACGTTGCCGCCCGAAGGCGACGCGATGCGCAGGCGGTAGCTGCCGGGGCGAAGCAGCTCGGCCTTGCTGAACACGCTGGCCGGGCCGGCGATATCGATCGCCTCTACGCCGTCGAACGCGACAAGCACCACATTGCTGGCAGAAACCGCGGCTTCTTCGTCCTTGTGGGTGGGGGTGGGTATTCGTAGGCTCAAGACATCACGGTCATCGAGGGACGGCATGTTTAGGTTACTACGAGTGCTGGCAGAGGCAAGTATTACAACGCTGGCCGTGCTGGCAGTAACAGCTTGCGTAAGCGCCACCCCGTTGCCGCCGCCACCGGCCGACGCGGCCATGTGGGAGCGCGGGCAGCAGGCCTTTGTCGATGCGCTCAAGCCCACTCGCGCGGGCAGGCCCGTGGTTGCCGTGCTCGCCTTGAACGAAGGCACCGAAATGACCGACCTGCTGCTGCCGCATGCGGTGCTCCGGCGTGCGGATGTGGCCGAGGTTCGGATCGTGGCGCCGCGGAGTGGACGGGTAAGCCTGTATCCCGCGCTGGAGATCGACGGTGCGCAGGACTTTGCGAGCTTCGACCGGCTTCATCCCTCGGGCGCCGACTACGTGATCGTGCCCGCGATGATCACCGACGACAACCCCGCGGTTGCCGCCTGGCTGAAGCGGCAGGCGGTGCGGGGTGCGCGCGTGATCGGTGTGTGTTCCGGCGCGCGCGTCGTCGGCCAGGCAGGGTTGCTTGACGGGCGGCGATTTGCGGGCCACTGGTATGACCGCGGCACGTTGCTCGAGCGCCACGCGGGCGCTACCTACGTGCCGCACCAGCGCTACGTGATGGACCGCGGCGTGGCCACGACCACGGGCATTACCGCCTCGGTGCCGACGATGCTCGCGCTGGTCGAAGCGATTGGCGGGCAGGCAAAGGCGAAAACACTCGCCGCCGAACTCGGAGTTGCATCGTGGAGCCCCGCGCACGACAGCTCTCCGTTCTATCTGGACACCGGCCGCAGGGCAAGTTTCCTGCTCAACAAGGCGGCGTTCTGGCGCCACGAACGCCGGAGCATCGACGTGCAGCACGGCACCGACGACATCGCGCTGGCGCTGGTGGCCGATGCGTGGTCGCGCACCGGCCGCACAAGCGTAGAAGCGGTGTCTGCTTCGGGCCCGGTAACGCTGCGCAGCGGGCTCGTGCTCATGGCCCGCACCTCCAGCGATAGGGCGGCAACACCCTTGCCGCTTTCAGCGGCTCTCAAGCCCGCGCAGCAACTGGACCGCACGCTGTGCGAGATCGGCGAGCGCTACGGGGCGTCCCGGCGCGAGTGGGTCGTTCTGGAGATGGAGTACCCCGCACCGGCGAGCGGCTGCCCAAGCTAATCTTCAGCCGCGCAAAAACAAAAAAAGGCCGCCCGGAGGCAGCCTTTTCTGAGATGCAAGTCGAAGAAGCGATTACTTCTTGTCGCCGCCCGGCACCTTGCCTTCGACGCCCTTGACGTAGAAGTTCACGCCAGAGAGAAACTTGTCGTCGGCCACTGCATCCTTGGCAACCACTTCCTTGCCGTCCTGGCCGAGGATCGGGCCCTTCCAGATCACGAAGCTGCCGTCCTTCAGGCCCTTCTTCACTTCTTCGACCTTGGCCTTGGTTTCGGCCGGCACGTCTTCAGCGATGGAGACGATGTCGATGGCGCCTTCCTTCACACCCCACCAGCTTTGGCCGGTAGCCCACTTGCCGTCGAGCGCATCTTGCGTGGCCTTGATGTAGTACGGCGCCCAGTTGATGGTGGCCGAGGCCAGGTGGGCCTTGGGGCCGTAGGCGGTCATGTCCGAATCCCAGCCGAAGGCGCGCTTGCCTTTTTCCTGTGCGGTCTTGAGCACGGCCGGCGAGTCGGTGTTCTGGAACAGCACGTCGGCGCCGCCGTTGATGAGGGCGGTGGCGGCTTCGGTTTCCTTGGGCGGGCTGAACCATTCGTTCACCCACACCACCTTGGTGGTGATCTTCGGGTTGACCGACTGGGCGCCGAGCGTAAAGCTGTTGATGTTGCGCAGCACCTCTGGAATGGGCACCGAGCCGACCACGCCGAGCGTGTTGGTCTTGGTCATGGCGCCGGCAATCACGCCGGCCATGTAGGCGCCTTCGTAGGTGCGGCTGTCGTAGGTGCGCATGTTCTCGGCGGTCTTGTAGCCGGTGGCATGCTCGAACTTCACCTCTTTGCTGTCGGCGGCCACCTTGAGCATGGGCTCCATGTAGCCGAAGGTGGTGCCGAAGATCAGCTTGTTGCCTTGCCCGACCATGTCGCGGAACACACGTTCGGCGTCGGCGCCTTCGGGCACGCTCTCGACGAAGGTGGTCTTGATCTTGTCGCCGAATTCCTTTTCGAGCGCCTTGCGGCCGTTGTCGTGTGCGAAGGTCCAGCCGCCGTCTCCCACCGGGCCGATGTATGCGAATGCGATGTTGAGCGGCGCGGCCGGGGCCGGTGCGGCGGCAGCGGGCGCCGGGGCTGGCGCGGGGGCTGCAGCGGGTGCGGCCGCCTCTTCTTTCTTGCCGCAGCCGATCAGGGCTGCCGAAGCCACCGCGGTGAGGGCGGCGAGCTTGAGCAGGGAAGAGCGCTTGTTCAGATCATTCATTGTCGGAAATCCTCAAAAAGGACAGGTTGGCGGAACACGAAAAAACGAGATTATGAGCCGGGGTAGAACGGCTTTCCGATGGATGCCGGCATGTTGATGCGAATGAACGCCGGGTTGCGCGAAATGAGCGCCAATACGACGATGGGCGCGATGTACTGCAGCATGCTGAGAAACTGCGGCGGCACGTCGACACCGCTGCTCTGCAGATGAAAGCCCAGCATCGAGACGCCGCCGAAGAGGTAGGCCCCCAGGAGCACGCGAATGGGCCGCCAGGTGGCAAAGGTGGTAAGCGCCAGCGCGATCCAGCCGCGGCCCGCGACCATGCCTTCGACCCACAGCGGGGTGTAGACGGTCGAGAGGTATGCACCCGCCAGCCCGCACAGCGCGCCGCCCGCAATCACCGCCATGAAGCGGATGCGCCGCACCGGGTAGCCGAGCGCATGCGCCGATTCGGGCGACTCGCCCACCGAGCGCAGCACCAGGCCGGCGCGGGTGCGGTACAGGAACCAGACCAGGCCGAAGGTCAGGATGACCGCGAAATACACCATGGGGTGGTGCCGGAACAGCGCGGGCCCGACGAGCGGAATGTCGCTGAGCACCGGTATGGCGTACGACACGCTTTCGGGCAGCTTTGCTTGCACGAAGTTGATGCCCGCAAAAGCGGAGAAGCCGACGCCGAAGAGGCTGAGGGCGAGCCCGGTGGCGTACTGGTTGGTGTTGAGCCAGATCACCAGCACACCGAAGAACGCTGCAAGCAAGGCGCCAGCCGCCATGCCGGCCAGGAAACCGAGCCACGGGTTGTGCGTGATGACCACGGTTGCAAAGCCGGCGATTGCGGCGCAGAGCATCATGCCCTCGGCGCCCAGGTTGACGATGCCGGCTTTCTCGTTGATCAGAAGGCCCAGTGCCGCGATGGCGAGCACGGTGCCGGCGCTGAGGGTGGAACCCAGCAGGAGTGCGTAGCTGTCCATGTCAGAGGGCTCCTTCGGTCGACCGCGCGGGCGGGGCCGTGAGCGGCGTGCTGGCTTGCAGCGAGCTCGTGGTGTGGGTAGCGGCCTTGGCGGCTGCCTTGCGGCGGATGCGGTAGGCAATGAGCGTGTCGCAGGCCAGGAGCGTGAAGAGCAAGAGGCCCTGAAACACGCCGGTGAGCGACTTGGGCAGGCCGAGGCGCGATTGCGCAAGCTCGCCGCCGATGTAGAACATGCTCATGAGGATGGCCGAGAACACCATGCCCACGGGATGCAGCCGGCCGACGAAGGCCACGATGATGGCCGCGAACCCGTAGCCTGCCGGCACATAGGGCGTGAGCTGGCCGAGGGGGCCGGCCACTTCGAGGGCACCTGCCAGGCCTGCCGCGCCGCCCGAGGTGAGCAGCGCGACCCAGATTGCGCGCCGGGCCGAGAAGCCCGCATAGCGCGCCGCGGCCGGCGCAAGCCCACCCACCTGCTGCGCAAAGCCTGCGCGGGTGCGAAAGAGAAACACCCACAGCGCGCCCACGCCGAGCAGCGCGATGATCAGGCCGATGCTCACGCGCGAGCCCTTGAAAAGCCGCGGGATCTGCGTCACGGCCTCGAAGGTCTTGGACTGCGGAAAGTTGTAGCCCTGCGGATCTTTCCAGGGGCCGAAAACCATGTAGCCGAGCAGCAGCGTGGCCACGTACACCAGCATCAGGCTCACCAGGATTTCGTTGGCGTTGAACTTGTCGCGCAAGAACGCCACGATGCCGGCCCACACCATTCCGCCAAGGGTGCCCGCAACAAGAATGGCCCCCACGATCCACGAGCCAGTGGTCTTGTCGGCCATGAGCGCAACGCCGCCCGCGGCAATGGCGCCGAACACGAACTGGCCCTCGGCACCGATGTTCCACACATTGGAGCGAAAGCACACCGCCAGGCCGAGCGCGATGATGAGCAGCGGCGTTGCCTTGATGGTGAGCTCGCCGATGGCGTAGCCGCTCTTGATGGGTTCGTAGAAGAACACCAGCAGGCCCTTGACCGGGTCTTTGCCCAAGGCGGCGAAAAGCGCCACGCCGATCAGCACGGTAATCAGCAGCGCCAGGATCGGCGAGGCGAAGGTCCAGAAGCGCGAAAGCTCCGGGCGGGGTGCGAGCTTAAGCATGGGCCGCCTCCTTGTTGTTGTTCTTCTTGTCCCAAAGGCCGCTCATCCACTCGCCGATCTGCGGCAGCGTGGCGGCTGCGCGGTCGATCGAGGGCGAGAGCCGGCCCTTGGCAATTACATGCAGCCGGTCGCTGATGTCGAACAGTTCGTCGAGTTCTTCACTCACCACCAGCACGGCGCAGCCCGCATCGCGCAACGCCAGGATTTCGCTGCGAATGAGTGCGGCGGCGCCCACGTCCACACCCCAGGTGGGCTGCGCGACGATGAAGAGCTTGGGGTTGGCATCGATCTCGCGGCCGACGATGAACTTTTGCAGGTTGCCGCCAGAAAGCGACCTCGCCGCAGCATTCGGCCCGCCGGCCTTTACGTTGAAGCGCTCGATGATGCCGCGGGCATGCTTTTCGAGCGCCGAGGTGCGTATCCAGCCGCCCTTGCCCACTGCGTTGCCGCGCGTGAGCAAGAGGTTGTGCGCAAGGCCGAGCGTAGGCACCGCACCGCGGCCCAGCCGCTCCTCGGGCACGAAGTGCAGGCCGAGCGTGCGCCGTGCGCGGGGCCGGAGGCGGCCGGCCGGCTTGTCGAACACCCGCACCATCGCGGGCTCGGCGCGCACGTCTTCGCCCGATAGCGCGTAGAGCAGTTCCTTCTGGCCGTTGCCGGACACGCCCGCAATGCCGACCACCTCGCCGGCGCGCACCTCGAACGAAATGCCGTCGAGGTCGACGCCGAACTGGTCTTCACGCGCAAGATTCAGTGTGTCGACGCGCAGGGCCACCGCGCCCGCATGCACCGGCCTGTGCTTGAGCGGCGGCGGCTCGCTGCCGATCATCAGGCGCGAGAGCGACTCGTTGCTTTCGTTCTGCGGGTTGCACACGCCCGTAACCTTGCCGCCGCGCAGCACTGTGCACGCCGTGCACAGCTCGCGGATCTCGTGCAGCTTGTGGCTGATGTAGAGAATGCTGCAGCCTTCGGAGGCCAGCTTGTTGAGCACCGTGAACAGCTTGATGACCGCCTGCGGCGTGAGCACCGAAGTGGGTTCGTCCAGGATCAGCAGCTTGGGGTTGGTGAGCAGTGCGCGGATGATTTCCACCCGCTGCATCTCGCCCACCGAGAGCGTGTGCACGGGGCGCGAAGGATCGATGTCGAGCCCGTATTCGCTCGCCTTGGCCGTGATGCTGCGGGCCACTTCGGCCAGCTGCAGAGACTTGTCCAGGCCCAGCCACACGTTTTCGGCCACGGTGAGCGTGTCGAACAGGCTGAAGTGCTGGAACACCATGCTGATGCCCAGCGCCCTCGCCTGCTGCGGGTTGCGCAGGTTGACGGCCTGGCCGTCGAAGACCACGGTGCCTTCGTCGGGCTTGACCGAGCCGTAGATGATTTTCATCAACGTCGACTTGCCCGCGCCGTTTTCGCCGAGCACGGCGTGGATTTCGCCTGGCGCCACGGCCAGCGAGATGTCGCTGTTCGCCACCACCGCAGGGTAGCGCTTGGTGATGTTCGCAAGCTGAAGTCTGGGGGTTGTCATGCCGGGTTTCGTGGGTTTGTCTCGTTCAACAGCAACAAGCGGGGCAGCTATGAGTTTAATAGCGTCCCCGCATCCATCGGCGCCCGACGGCGCTTTGCTCAGTGTCCGCCGATGTAGGCGAACTTGAACAGGAAAATCGCTGCGATCACCCAGACCATTGCATGCACTTCCCGTGCCCGCCCGGTAAAGAGCTTGAGCACCGCGTAGGTGATGAAGCCGAAGGCCAGGCCGTTGGCAATCGAGTAGGTGAAAGGCATGGCCAGCGCGGTCACCGCCGCCGGAATCACCTCGGTGGTGTCTTCCCAGTCGAGCTCGACCAGGTCGCGCAGCATGAGGCAGCCCACGAACAGCAGCGCCGGCGCGGTGGCATAGGCCGGCACCGAGCCCGCCAGCGGCGAGATCATCAGGCAGGCGAGGAACAGCGCCGCCACCACCACTGCCGTGAGGCCGGTGCGGCCGCCCGCCTGCACGCCGGCCGCGCTTTCCACATAGGCCGTGGTGCTCGAGGTGCCGAGCAGCGAGCCCGCAAAAATGGCGCCGCTGTCGGCCAGGAGCGCCTTGTTCATGCGCTCCATCTTGCCGGGCACCAGGAGGCCCGCGCGCTTGGCCACGCCCATCAGCGTGCCGGTGGCGTCGAACATTTCGACCAGGAAGAACACCAGCACCACGTTCAAAATGCCGCCCTTCAGTGCACCCATGATGTCCAGTTGCATGAAAGTGGGCGCAATCGAGGGCGGTGCGTCGAACACGCCATGGAACTTGTTGCCGCCGAAGAAGAACGACAGCACCGTCACCAGCATGATGCCGATGAGAATGGCGCCGCGCACCTTGAGCCGGTCGAGCGCCACGATCACCAGGAAACCCAGCGTGGCCAGCACCACCGGTGCCGAATGCAGGTCGCCCAGCGTGACGAAGGTGGCTGGCGAGGCGGCCACCACACCGGCACTCTTGAGCGCGATGAGCGCGAGGAACATGCCGATGCCCACCGTGATTGCCGTTCGCAGCGACTGCGGTATGCCCTGTATGAACAGCTCCCGCAATCCGGTGACGGTGACAACCAAAAACAGCGTCCCCGAGATGAACACCGCGCCCAGCGCGACTTGCCATGTATAGCCCATGCCCAGCACCACCACGTAGGCAAAGTAGGCGTTCAGGCCCATGCCGGGCGCCATGGCAATCGGGTAGTTGGCATACAGGCCCATGATCAGCGTGCCTAGCGCTGCGATCAGGCATGTGGCCACGAACACCGCACCCTTGGGCATGCCCGCGTCGCCGAGGATCGACGGGTTCACGAAGATGATGTAGGCCATCGTCAGGAAGGTGGTGAGCCCTGCGATGACTTCGGTGCGCACTGTGGTGTTGTGCTCGGTGAGCTTGAACACGCGCTCAAGCCAGCTCGCGTTGTGCGGCGCGCTGTGCGCGGCTGTCCCCGAGGCGCGGGGATCGGTGACCTTGGGCACCTCTTCAAACCTGTTCATGTCGCTTGTCTCCAGCTGTTGTATTTGGCGGTTCGTTCATCGTCGCCCCGGCCGCGACGCCGGCGCGGCCGAAGCATTCGTCAGGGCGGATCGGGAGCTTCCGCCGCAACAGCCCGCTGGGCCGCGGTGGTGAAGGCCGGCCGCAGCGAGGCGGCAACGTCCTTGATGCATTCGCGCAGCCAGCGCGCGGAGCTCGACGAATGGGTGCGCTCGTGCCAGAGCTGGTAGTACATGAGGCGCGGCAGCGCCACCGGGCAATCGAGAATCTTGACCGGCAGCCGCGCGGCAAAGCGCTCGCAATACTGGCGGCCGGTGGTAAGCACCAGGAGGCTCGAGGCCACCATGTCCGGAATGAGGCTGAAGTGCGCGCAACGCGCCGTGATGTTGCGCTGCCTGCCCAGTTCGTCGAGCATCTGGTCGATGATGCCGCGCCCCCCGGGGTGCATGGGCGTGGGCGCAATGTGCTCGGCCGCCAGCCAGGTTTCCAGGTCCCAGCCGCGGCGCACGGCCGGGTGGTCCTGGTTGACCAGCGACACCACCTCGTCGCCGAAGAGCCGCGCCATGTGCAGGTCTTCTGGCGGCTTGAGCCAGTTGCCGATCACCAGGTCGACCTGCCCGAGCGCAAGGTGCCCGTGGTAGTCCGAATCGGGCGTGAGCGCATGGATCTCTATCTGGCAGAGCGGCGCTTCGCGCTTGACGTGCGCCACCAGCATCGGCAGGAACAGCGGGTCCATGTAGTCGCTGGCCGCAATGCGGAAGGTGGTGGCCGCCGATTGCGGCTCGAAGCCGCGCGCATCGGAGAACAGCATCTCGGCCGCGCGCAAGATGCTCGCTGCGGGCTCGATCATGCGCAGCCCTGCATCCGTCGGCACCATGCCAGAGCCCGATCGCACCAGGAGCGGGTCGCCCGAGAGTTCGCGCAGGCGCTTCAGCGCAGCCGAGACGGCCGGCTGGTACATGCCCAGGCGAATGGCGGCGCGCGAAACGCTGCGGTCGGTCAGGACGGTATGCAGCACCCGGATGAGGTGCAGGTCGATCTTGTCGAACAGCGCCTGGTCACGCATGGCTTGGCCTCCCGGCGGCGGGCCGCAGCCGCGTCCCGGCAAAGCCGGTTCCGCGGTGTTTCGCGAAGAGGACGAGGGCGTAGGGCATTGGAATGACTTTGGACATGCGCCAAAGTCTACGAGTGGCTATGCGGACTGGACGGCCGTGATGGCGCGAAGAATCGATTCGCTCGTGGCCGGCGCCTTCAGCGGCGGATCGACCCTGTGGCCGCCCGCGGCAGACACTGCATCGCGGATGGCGAAGAACACCGAAAACGGCAGCAGCAGCGGCGGTTCGCCCACGGCCTTGCTGCGGTGGATGGAATCTTCGAAATTCTGGCCTTCGAACAGGCGCACGTTGAAGATGGGTGGGCAGTCGTTGGCCGTCGGAATCTTGTAGGTGCTGGGGGCGTGCGTAGTGAGCTTGCCGCTCTGCGGGTGCCACACCAGCTCTTCGGTGGTGAGCCAGCCCATGCCCTGGATGAAGGCACCTTCTACCTGCCCGATATCGACCGCGGGGTTCAGCGACTTGCCCGCGTCGTGCAGGATGTCTGCACGCAGCAGCTTCCATTCGCCGGTGAGCGTGTCGACGACCACTTCGCTCACCGCCGCGCCGTAGGCGTAGTAGTAGAACGGGCGGCCCTGCATCTTTTCCTTGTCCCAGCTGAGGCCAGGGGTGGCGTAGAAGCCGTCGGACCACAGCTGCTTGCGGTCGAGATACGCCTCGCCCACCACGGTGCTGAAGGCCAGCGTGCGACCGTTGACCTCGACCTTGTCGTTGGCAAAACGCACTTCGCTTGCTTTGCCGCCATGGCGCTCGGCAGCGCTTTGCGCCAGCCGCTCGCGAATCTGCCGGGCCGCGTCTTGTGCGGCCTTGCCGTTCAGGTCGGCCCCGGTCGATGCGGCAGTGGCCGAGGTGTTGGCCACCTTGGTCGTGTCGGTCGCGGTAACGCGCACGCGCTCGAAGCTCACGCCCAGCTCGTGCGCCACCACCTGCGCCACCTTGGTGTTGAGGCCCTGCCCCATCTCGGTTCCGCCGTGGTTCACGAGAATGGAGCCGTCGGTGTACACATGCACCAGCGCACCGGCCTGGTTGAAGTGCTTCACGTTGAACGAAATACCGAACTTGAGCGGCGCAAGCGCCAGGCCGCGCTTGAGCACCACGCTCTTCTGGTTGAACACGGCAATCTCTTCGCGCCGCGCACGGTAGTCGCTGCTCGTTTCAAGCTCGGCCACCAGTTCGTGCACGATGTTGTCGGTCACGGTCTGGCGATACGGTGTGACGTTGTTCTCCGCCTTGCCGTAGAAATTGACCCGCCGAACGTCGAGCGGGTCTTTTTTCAGCTCGCGCGCGACCGAATCGAGGATGTTCTCGATGGCAATCGCACCTTGCGGACCGCCAAAGCCGCGAAAGGCCGTGTTGCTCTGCGTGTTGGTCTTGCCCGAAAAGCCATGCATCGCCACGTTGGGCAGCCAGTAGGCGTTGTCGAAGTGGCACAGCGCGCGCGTCATCACGGGCCCCGAAAGGTCTGCCGAGTGCCCGGCGCGCGAGACCATGGTGACCTCCGCGCCGAGGATGCGGCCCTCGTTGTCGTAGCCCACTTCGTACTCGTACCAGAAGCAATGGCGACGACCGGTGATCATGAAGTCGTCGTCGCGGTCGAGCCTGAGCTTGACCGGGCGGCGCAGCTTGCTGGCCGCCACCGCGGCCACGCATGCGAAGAGCGCCGATTGCGACTCCTTGCCGCCGAAGCCGCCGCCCATGCGCCGGCATTCGACGTGCACTTCGTTCGACTGCAGGTGCAGCGCATGCGCCACCAGGTGCTGCATCTCGCTCGGGTGCTGCGTGGAGCAATGAATGTGCAGCGCGCCGCCCTCCTTCGGAATGGCGTAGCTGATCTGGCCTTCGAGATAGAACTGCTCTTGCCCGCCCACGTCGAGCGTGGCCTTGTGGCGATGCGGCGCCGCGGCAATGGCCGCGCGCACCGCCGCCTCGTCGCCTTCATTGGCCGCGCCGCCGCTGCGCACGATGTGCATTGGCGGCACCACGTACTGGCCACGCGCATGCGCATCTTGCGGCGTGAGCACGGGCGGCTCCACCTCGAGTGCGATAGCGTCTTTTGCCTTTGCGGCTGCGCGCCGGGCGGCATCGCGGCTTTCGGCGATTACCGCGAACACCGGCTGGCCCAGGTAGCGGATCTGGCCGCCGTCCTTAAGCGAAAGCAATATCGGGTCGTCGTGCACGATCGAGCCGCAGTCGTTGGTGCCCGGAATGTCGTCGGCGGTCAGCACCGACACCACGCCCGGCATGGCGCGGATGGCGTCGAGCGACAGCGCCGTCACCCGGCCGTTCGCTGCGGGCGACAGGCCCAGCGCGCAATGCAGCGTGCCGGCAATCTCGGGAATGTCGTCGATGTAGGTGGCCTCGCCGGCCACATGCAGGTGCGCCGATTCGTGCGGGCGGCTGATGCCGACTCGCGCGCCGAGTTCGTGCGCCACCGCTTCGGCCGCGGGGTCGATGCGCGCGGCGGTGTTCTTCAGGTAGTCGGCAAAAGGCTCGGCGGGCTGCAGCAGGCGGGCGTCGATGGGCTTGTTCATGGTCAGACTCCTTCCGCCGCTGCTTTGGCTGCGGCATGGGGCATCACGTTCCAGACGCTGGTCTCTTCGAGCGAGAGTGCGTCGTCGGCGCGGGTTTCGAGCCAGAGGCGCTGAATGAGGTTCTGCGCCACCTGCAGCCGGTAGTCGGCCGAAGCGCGCATGTCGGACAGCGGCTTGAAGTCTTGCGCGAGCGCAAGCTTGGCGGCGTTCACGCTGGCCTGCGTCCAGGGCTTGCCCACGAGTGCGGCTTCAGCCTGGACGGCCCGCTTCACCGTGGCGGCCATGCCGCCGAAGGCGAGGCGCACGGCCTTCACCGTGTCGCCGCCCTCTTCCAGCTCCACCGCAAAACCGGCGCACAGCGCAGAGATGTCGCAGTCGAAGCGCTTGCTGATCTTGTAGGCGCGCACCTGGCGGCGCATGGCCGCAAGGGGAACCGCGAGCCCCTGCACAAACTCGCCCGGCTGCAGCTGGTTCTTCATGTAGTCGATGTAGAAATCGGGCAGCGGCATGCGGCGCACCACATCGCCGCGGCGCAGTTCGATTTGCGCGTCGAGCGACATCAGCACGGGCGGCGAATCGCCGATGGGCGAGCCGTTGGCCACGTTGCCGCCCATGGTGCCCGCATGGCGGATGGGTGGCGAGGCGAAGCGCAGCCACACGTCCTGCAGGCTGGGAACGCGCTGCACCAGGGCTTCGAACGCGGATTCGAGCGAGGCGCCGGCGCCGATGTAGAGCTCCTCGGCACGCGCCTCGACGACCTTCATTTCAGCCACGTCGCCCACGTAGATGATGTCGCCCAGGTCGCGGAACTGCTTGTTGACCCACAGGCCGACGTCGGTGGAGCCCGAGAGCAGCTGCGCCCCCGGCTTCTGCACGCGCAGCGCCGCAAGCTGCGCGAGCGTTCTGGGCGCATGAAAGTGGTCGATGCGGGCGCCGAGCGGCGCGGCGTAGTCGAGGCCCACACCGCGCGAATCCCCTTGCAGCGCCGTGAGCGCGGCCACCACGGGCTGCGCATCGAGCCGCACCTGCGGCAGGTCGAACATGCGCTGGCCGGCATCCAGAATCGGCCGGTAGCCGGTGCAGCGGCACAGGTTGCCCGAAAGCTCGTCGGCCAGCTGCTGGCGGGTGGGCTGGGTGCCCTCGGCCTGGTGGTGCTCGTAGGCGGACCACAGAGACATGACGAAGCCGGGAGTGCAAAAGCCGCATTGCGAGCCGTGGCATTCGACCATGGCCTGCTGCACCGGGTGCAGGCGGTGCACGGGATGCGGTCGCTTGTCTTGGGCCTTCACTTCGGTCTCGCCGGCCGCCTGGGCCTGGCACTGGTCCTTGAGATCTTCGACCGTGAAGAGCGCCTTGCCGTGCAGGGTGGGCAAGAACTGGATGCAGGCGTTGACGGTCTGCAGCTTCAGGCCGCCGGCCTCGGCGAGTTCGCCGATGACCACGGTGCAGGCGCCGCAGTCGCCTTCGTTGCAGCCTTCCTTGGTGCCGGTGCAGTGCGCGTCCTCGCGCAGCCAGTCGAGCACGGAGCGCGTGGGGTGGACGCCGCTGACGTCGACGATTTTTCCGCGGTGGAAAAACCGGATGGGTTGGGTCATGTTGCTGCTCTCGGTGCTCATGCTCTTCGTGCTCGTGGGGCGGCTCGTTTCGGCCAGGCGTTGACGTTAGCGGCTTGCGCCGCCGGGCACATACCGCAGCGCCCATATTGCGTATGTGGGGGGCGGTATGCAAGCTACGGGGAAACCCTTGAGGCGGCGAGCAATTCCCAGGCCATACCGGGCCATTCCTGCGCGGCCGCCGCCTTTTTGCGTCAGGCGCCGTCCGAAAACAGATCTGCAATCACCTGCCGCAGCCACCGGTTGGCCGGATCGGCCTCGAAGCGCTTGCTCCAGTGCAGCGAAACCGTGAAGTCGCGAAGCGGAAAGGCCGGCTCCACGATGGCGTAGCCGCCTTCTTGCGCAAAACCGCGTGCAATGTTGCGCGGCATCACCACGGCAAGGTCGGTGGCGCGCACGATGGCGGGCAGCACCATGAAGTGCTCGGTGGTCAGCCGCACCCGCTCTTCCAGGTTGAGCAGTTGCAGGATGCGCAGCGTTTCCGCATGGGTGCGCACCGCCACGTATTCGAGCGTTTGCAGCGCCTCGATGAGCGCCTGGCTGTTTCGCCGCCCCCGCGCGAACGGATGGCCCTTGCGCAGCAGCACGATGTAGCGGTCTTTCAGCAGATGCTTGCGCTGCGTGTCGCGCACCTTGGGCAAGAAGCCGAAGGCAAAGTCGATGCGGCCGCTGTCGAGCGCAGGCGCTATTTCGGTGGGAGCCAGCGGCAACGTTTCCACGCGCACGCCGGGTGCCAGCTCGCCCAGGCGCGCCATGAGCGCAGGCAGGAAGCGGCCTTCGCCAATGTCGCTCATGTGAATGCGAAAGGTCTTGCGCGAGGCCTGCGGCTCGAAGCGGCCGGGCTCCTGCAGCGCTTCTTCCAGCGTGTTGAGCGCGGCCTGCACCGCAACTGCCAGCCGGTCGGCGCGCGGCGTGGGCGCAACGCCGCCGGGCGCGCGCGTAAAAAGCGCGTCTTTCAGCAGCAGGCGCAGGCGGCCCAGGCCGTGGCTGGCAGCGGGCTGCGTCAGGCCCAGCTCTTCGGCGGCGCGGCTCACGCTTCGTGCGCGATAGACCGCATCGAACAAGCGCAGCAGGTTGAGGTCTATCGTTTGTATATGCATGGTGTGCATATTACTTAGCTCGATTATTTTATTGAAGACCTGGCGCAGGGCTCGCACACTGGCCGCCGTTGCCGACCGACCGACCGGAACATTCGGCGAGCAAGAAGAGCCCACCCACGAGAAGGAGACAAGACATGGCCAGACTGCGTCCGCGTGCGGCAATTGCCGCCCTGCTTTGCGTTGCCACCACTGCCGCGTGGGCCCAGCAGCCTCCGGCCGAAGAGCCGGGCTGGGCCAAGGGGCGGCCCAAGACCGAGGCGGCCACGCGCATGGCGCCGGTTCCGTCGTTCCCCATTCCGACCGCGGTCGACCAGTTGCCCACCGCCAAGTTCAAGCTGCCGCCGGGCTTCAAGGTGGAGACCTGGGCCTCGGGCGTGCTCGACGCGCGGTCGCTCCGCCAGGGCGACAAGGGCACGGTGTTCGTGAGCACGCTGTTCGTGGGCAACAAGGTGTATGCCATTGCCGAGAAGGGCGACCGCAAGCCCAGGACCATCGTCGACAAGACCGAGTTCGCCACCGGCATCGAATATCACAAGGGCGCGCTCTACCTTGCCACCCACAAGCAGATCGTTCGCTACGACGGCATCGAAGACAAGCTGGACAACCCGGGCACGCCGGCCGTGCTCAACGACAAGCTTCCCGGTGGGCAAGACCACAGCTGGCGCTACCTGCGCGTGCGTGACAACAAGCTGTATTACGCGGTGGGCGCGCCCTGCAACATCTGCGACCCGGACGATGCGCATGCACGCATCTTTCGGATGAACCTGGACGGCAGCGGCATAGAGACCGTGGCACGCGGCGTGCGCAATACCGTGGGCTTCGACTTCGACCCGAAGACGGGCAACCTCTGGTTTACCGACAACGGCCGTGACTGGCTCAGCGAAGACCTGCCGAACGACGAACTGAACGTGGTGACCGCACCCAACCAGCACTTCGGCTACCCGTATTGCCACCAGGGCAACATTGCCGACCCCGAATTCGGCTGGGGCAAGAACTGCGGCGAGTTCACCAAGCCCGCCGCGCTGCTCGGCCCGCACGCCGCCGGCCTGGGCCTCGCGTTCTATAACGGAAAGATGTTCCCGACCAAGTACCGCGGCGCAATGTTCATTGCACGCCACGGCCCGTGGAACCGCACGGTCAAGTACGCCGACATTGCAGTGGCCTGGCCCGACGGCAAAGGCGGCGCCAAGGTCGAGCCTTTCATGACGGGCTTCGTCGAGAACAACAACTACCTCGGCCGGCCGGTGGACTTTCTGGTGCTGAAGGACGGCTCCATGCTCGTAAGCGACGACCACGCGGGCGCGATCTACCGCATCAGCTACGGCGGCCGATGAGCAAGGGGTTTGCTTTTGCAATTGCCGCGCGGGCAGTTGCGGCCATGGCCATGACGCTTGTCGCTTCGACCGCGCCACCGGCCAGCGCGCAGGGTGCGCAGGCCGCGCAGGGCACCTATGCGCAACGCTATGCGGCGGTGTGCGCCTCGTGCCACGGAGCGAACGGGCGCAGCGACATGGCGGGAACACCGGCACTTGCGGGCCAGCATTCTTTCTATGCCATCACGCAGCTGTTTCTGTTTCGCGAAGGCCGGCGCGACAACCCTGCGATGTCGGCAGTGGCCAAGACCATGAAGGACGAAGACTTGCGCGGCTTCTCGGAGTTCATCGCCACGCTTCCGGCGGTGCCCGCACCGCCGCCAGCGGCGCTGCCCGATGCCGCCCGCATGGCGCGCGGCCAGGCGCTGGCGCAAACGCATCGCTGCGTGATCTGCCATGGCGCCGACCTGAGCGGCGGGCAGCAGGTGCCACGCATCGCGCAGCAGCGCGAAGACTACCTGCAGATGACGCTGCACGGGTTTCGCACCGGCAAGCGGCCCGGCTACACGCAGGCGATGACCGAGGCCGTGAGCGGCATTCCGCCGGAAGACCTGGACACCCTTGCCTACTACGTGGCGCGCTTTCCCGGCTCCGCCGCCAAACCGCCCATCAAGTAGCAGCCGGCACAGCAACGCAACGCCGGCAACAAAGCGCGGCGCGGGGAAATGCGTGCCCCTTGCCCCTCAAACATCCAACCCACATCAACCCCTACGGAGCCGAATCGCTTGGAAGTTTCATTCAGCAAGGAAGTGCAATCGCTGCGCCTGGGCGCCGGCGACACGTTCCACGGCGAGGGCATCCTCGCAATAACCAAGGGCCTGCTGCAATCCGGCGTGGCCTACGTCGGCGGCTACCAAGGCGCGCCGGTCTCGCACCTGCTCGACGTGATGGTGCAGGCCAAGACGTACATGGACGAACTGGGCGTGCACGTCGAGGCCTGCTCCAACGAGGCCTCCGCGGCCGCGATGCTCGGCGCTTCCATCCACTACCCGCTGCGCGGCGCCGTCACATGGAAGTCCATCGTCGGGACCAACGTGGCGGCCGACGCGCTCTCCAATCTTTCATCGCCCGGTGTGACCGGCGGCGTGCTCATTGTGGTTGGCGAAGACTACGGCGAGGGCGCAAGCGTGATCCAGGAGCGCACGCATGCCTACGCGCTCAAGTCGAGCATGTGCCTGCTCGATCCGCGGCCTGACCTCGGGCAGATGGTGCGCATGGTCGAGCACGGCTTCCGGTTGTCGGAGGCGTCGAACATGCCCTGCCTCATGGAGCTGCGCATCCGCACCTGCCATGTGCGCGGCAGCTTCGAGTGCAAGGACAACATTGCGCCCGCGGTGTCGACCCGCGCGTTGATGACCGAGCCCGCGGGTTTCGACTACATGCGCCTTGCGCATCCGCCCGTCACCTTTCGCCACGAAAAGCTCAAGGGCGACGAGCGCATTCCGGCGGCGCGGCGCTACATCGTGGAGCATGGGCTCAACGAGCTGGTTCCGGGTGGCCGCCATGCCGACCTTGGCATCGTGGTGCAGGGCGGGCTCTACAACGCGTTGATTCGAAGCCTGCAGCAACAGGGGCTGGCCGATGCGTTCGGCGAGACGGAAATACCAATCCTGGTGCTCAACGTGACCTACCCGCTGGTGCCCGAGCAGGTGGCCGACTTTTGCGTGGGCAAACGCGCGGTGCTGGTGGTCGAAGAAGGCCAGCCCGAATACATCGAGCAGGACATGGCCACGCTGCTGCGCCGGCGCGACATCCAGACACCGCTGCACGGCAAGGACATGCTGCCTTCGGCGGGCGAATACGGGGTGGAAGTGCTTGCGGGCGGAATCGGCGTGTTCGCCGCAAAGTACATCGAGCCGGGCGAAGCGCTCTCGTCTGCCAGCGCATGGCTGGCCGGCAACCGCGAGCGCCGCGAGGCGGTGGCGCGCCAGCTCTCGGCGCCGCTGCCTGCAAGGCCGCCGAGCTTTTGCGTCGGCTGCCCCGAGCGGCCGGTGTTCTCGGCCCTGAAGCTTGCGCAGCAGGACACCGGGCCGGTGCACATTGCGGCGGACATCGGCTGCCATGCCTTCGGCACTTTCGAACCGTTCTCGATGGGGCATTCGATTCTTGGCTACGGCATGAGCCTGGCAAGCCGCGCTGGCGTGGCGCCGATGATGAATCGCCGAACGCTGTCGATCATGGGCGATGGCGGGTTCTGGCACAACGGCCTGCTCACAGGCGTGCAGAGCGCGCTCTTCAACGGCGACGACGCGGTGCTGCTCATCTTCAAGAACGGCTACACCTCGGCCACCGGCACGCAGGACATCATTTCAACGCCCGATGACGAAATGAAGGAGCGCGCGGTCGACAAGCAGCAAAGCCTGGTCGACAAGAACCAGACCATCGAAGCCACGCTGACGGGCCTGGGCGTGAAGTGGATGCGCACCGTAACCACCTACGACGTCGATCGCATGCGCAAGACGCTGACCGAGGCGCTCACCAGCGACTTCGACGGCCTGAAGGTGGTGATTGCCGAGGGCGAGTGCCAGCTGGAACGGCAGCGCCGCATCAAGCCGTGGCTTGCAAGCCTGCTGAAAAAAGGCGAGCGCGTGGTGCGCGTGAAATACGGCGTGGACGAAGACGTGTGCAACGGCGATCACGCCTGCATCCGGCTTTCAGGTTGCCCCACGCTCACGCTCAAGGACAACCCCGATCCGCTCAAGGTCGACCCGGTGGCTACCGTGATCGATGGCTGCGTGGGCTGCGGCCTGTGCGGCGAAAACGCGCATGCGGCCACGCTGTGCCCGAGCTTCTACCGCGCCGAGGTGGTGCAAAACCCGAAATGGCATGAACGCCTCTTGCACGGCCTGCGCGGTGCGGTGGTGCGTGCACTGCAACCCGCATGAGGTACGCCATGGAACAGAACCGGCCCATCACCCTTCTTGTCTGCGCCCTGGGCGGCGAAGGTGGCGGCGTGCTCACCGAATGGCTGGTAGACATTGCCCGCCACGCCGGCTATGCCGCGCAGAGCACGTCGATACCCGGCGTGGCGCAGCGCACCGGCGCCACAACCTACTACATCGAAGTGTTTCCGGTGCCGCTCGCGCAGCTTGCCGGCAGGCGCCCGGTGTTCAGCCTGAGCCCGGTACCGGGCGCGCTGGACGCCATCGTGTCGTCGGAGCTGCTCGAGACCGCGCGCCAGATCGGCAACGGCATGAGCGCGCCGCTGCGCACGCTGGTCATCAGTTCCTCGGCACGCATCTTCACCACGGCTGAACGCATGCAGCCCGGTGATGGCCGCGCCGACGCACAGCACCTGCTCGACGTGGTCAAGGCCTTCAGCCGCGAGCACCATGTGTTCGACATGAACGCCGTGGCACGCGAGGCCGGCACGGTAGTTAGCGCCGTAATGCTCGGCGCCATTGCGGGGAGCGGCCTGTTCCCGTTTCAGCGCGAAGCTTATGAGCACGTGGTGCGAGGCGGCGACACCAGCGCGCCTGAAAAGCTGAACAGGATGGCCGCCGCGAGCTTGCGCGGCTTTGCCGCCGCATTCGATGCGGTGAGCGCGCCACGCGCACAGGCCGCGTTTGTCAGCAGCGTAATGGCCGGTGACACAGCCGATGCACCGCCACCTGCGCGCGCCCTGCCCGACGACATGGCGCGGCGTTTTCCGCCGGCGGTGCACGACATGCTCACGCTCGGCCACGCGCGCGTGCTCGACTACCAGGACGCCGCCTATGCCGAGCTCTACGCCACGCGGCTGGCCAAGGTGCTCGACGCCGAGCGCGCCGCCGACCCCGCGGGCGCGCAGGGCTTTGCCATCACCCGCGAGGCCGCGCGCTGGCTCGCGCTTTGGATGGCCTTCGACGACATCGTTCGCGTGGCTGCGCTCAAGGGCCGTGCGAGCCGTGCGCAGCGCGTGCGGCAAGAAGTGCGCGCCGCCGATGAAGACATCGTGAAGGTCTACGACCACTTCAAGCCCGGCGCGCCCGAGTTCGCCGCATTGCTGCCGGCGGGCCTTTCGCGCCGCGTGACGGCGTGGGACCGGGGACGCCAGGCGCGCGGACGCGAGCCGTGGGCGCTGCCGCTCAAGGTGGGCAGCCACTCGGTGCTCGGCATGGCGTCGCTGCGCCTCTTGTCTTCGCTCAAATGGCTGCGTCGGCGTGGGCAACGCTTTAGCGAGGAGCAGGCGTTGATCGAACGCTGGTTGGCAGCCGTGGAAAGCGGCACGCGCGAAGCCTGGACGCTCGGGCGCGAGCTTGCGCTATGTGGGCGGCTGATAAAGGGCTACGGCAGCACCAACGAGCGCGGCAAGCACAACCTGCTGCACGTGATCGACGAACTCGCTGGCCGCACCGCCTTGCCCGCAACGAAGCGTGCCGAGGCAGTTGCGGCGGCACGCGAAGCGGCCCTGGCCGACGAAGGCGGCAAAGCGCTCGACGCCGCACTGGTGCGCCATGGCGCCGCACCGCGGCCGGTTCAGGCGCAGCCCATCCGCTGGATGAAGCGGCCGCCTTCCACCACCGCCTGACTTCCCCGATCTTCCCAATTCCATAACAACCAAGGAGACACGACACCATGCCTCATTCCGCCCTCCACTGGCGCCGCCGCCTTCTTTTCACCGCTGCCTGCGCGCTGCTGGCCTGCACGCATGCACAGGCACAGCCCGGCGCATGGCCCACCAAGCCGATCAAGGTGGTCGTCAACTTTCCGCCAGGCGGCGCAGCGGACCAGATTGCCCGCGCAATTTCGCAGCCGCTGCAGGAATCGCTCAAGCAACCCGTGGTCATCGAGAACCGCGCCGGTGCCAACGGCAACGTGGGCGGTGAATCGGTGGCGCGCGCGCCGGCCGATGGCTACACGCTGCTCATGAGTTCGGGCGGAATGGTGTCGGTCAACCCGCACCTCTATTCGCGCATGAGTTTCGACCCCGCGAAGGACCTGGTGCCGGTGGCCGCGGCCGCGCGCGTGCTGGTCTTTCTGGTGGTCAAGCCTTCACTGCCGCCCACCAATGTGCGCGAGTTCATTTCGTACCTCAAGGCCAACCCGGGCAAGCTCTCGTACGGTTCGCCGGGCAGCGGCAGTTCGCCGCACCTGGCGGGCGAAATGTTCAAGAGCCAGGCCGGCGTCTTCGCGCTGCATGTGCCCTACAGAGGCGCGGCCCCGGCGCTGCAAGACCTGCTCGCAGGCCAGATCGACTACACCTTCGACCCCGGCATTGGCCTGCAGCAGGTGCGCGCCGGCAAGCTCCGGCTGCTGGCAGTGGGCAGCCCGCACCGCGCGTCGCAGTTCCCGGACGTGCCCACGCTGGACGAGGCCGGATTGCGCGGCTTCGATGCCGACACGGTGTTCGGCTTTTATGCGCCGGCGGGCACGCCGCCTGACGTGGTGGCTCAGCTCAACACGCAAATCAACCGGGCACTTGCGCTGCCGGCCGTGAAAGAGCGCATTGCCGCGCTCGGGGGCGAGGCGTTGCCGGGCACGCCGGCCGAATTCCAGCAACGTGCCGCGGCCGATTCGCAGCGCTTCGGCGCGCTGATCCGCGACCGCAAGATCGTTGCCGACTGAGCACCGCGACAATGAACAGATGAGCAGCAGCAAAGAAATCATCTACACCGCGCGCGTCGAGTTCGGCGACTGCGATCCGGCCGGCATCGTCTGGTTTCCCAATTTCTTCCGCTGGATCGATGCGGCGTCGCGCCACTTCTTTGCGGAATGCGGCGTACCGCGCTGGGAAGAAACGACGAAGACGCTCGGCGTGATCGGCACGCCGCTGGTCGACACGCACACGCGCTTCGTTAAGGCCGCGAGCTACGGCGACACGCTGCAGATTGCGGTGCGCATTGCCGAGTGGCGCGACAAGAGCTTTGTGCAGACGTACCGCGTGGCGCGCGGCGACGAGCTCATTCTCGAGTGCGAGGAAGTGCGCATCTTCGCAGCCAGGCGCGAGGGCGGCGGGATCCGCGCGGTGCCAATTCCGCCGGAGATCCGCTCGCTGTGCGAATAAGAGGGCTGCGCCGCTTGCGGCAAACCGTCCGCGCGCACTCGCCCTTATCGCCCTTATCGCCCTTATCGCCCTTATCGCCCTTATCGCCCTTATCGCCCTTACTCGCACTCACTCGCACTCACTCGCTCTTACTTAGAATGGCCTGATGAACCGGCACCTTCTTTTTCCGCTCGCCTTGCTTGTTGTCACCGGCTGCTCCTCGCCCCCGAACCAGGTGGTGCCGTTCCGCGACGGCGCGTTGCGCGCTCTTACCTACGTGCAGGCTACCGACTATTGCAGTGCACGGAACGCAACCCCCAAGTGGCTTGGCAGGGCGCCCGCGGAGTCCGGCGTCCTGTTCCAGTGCACGCCGGACTGAGTTTCGCACCCCCCTCCCTGCACGTTCAAGGCCACCGCACTGGCAGCGTGGAATATGCCGCCGAGGGTTGACGCGCCTCATGACGCAGTGCAACAATCGCAAGATCTTCACTTCGGAGCCTCGTGCGTGGACAGTGCCAGTTGGATCAGTGACAAGACGCGTGCCTCGGCAGGCGTGACACATCCGGCCCTCTAGCGCAGGCTCTCTTGCGCTGCGGCCGCCGTGCACGCAGCGTGACCCGTTCGCCAATCAGGCCAGCGGTTCTCCCCTTCCGAATCCCGCCGTTCCCCGTCACTGACTTTTTCAGTCAGCTTGCGTGCGTCCGTGCGCGAGGCCCTTCAACGCGAAGGAGCCTTGCCATGCGTCAATTCGAATCTCGTCAGCAGCTGCAACAACAGCAGCAACAACAACCGGTGCACGAAAGCGTTCGCCCGTCGGCGCACGTGCCTGCGCGCTCGGCGACCACAAGGCAGGACGTGGACAACGAAACGCTGGACCGGGCCGCCGCGCTCTGGACCACGCGGCGCATCCGCAGCTTCTTCTTGCTGCTGGAGCAACCCTCCCGCACCACGCAACGCTGAAGCGCGGCACCGCACAGCTCGGCACGCACAAAAAAAGGAGGCCTTCCATGGACGACCCCGCTTCTCATTGGCGCCCCTGCGCGCCGCCCATGTTCCGACCGATCGATAACAACAATTTGCAGCGCACTGCGCCGCAAGGGGATTCCCACGCCTGAGTGACGCGGGAGGTTCTTCCCTTCGCGGCCGGCGCCGCGAAGGAAAAAAAATGAAGAACGTCCTGAAGTCCGTGTTCGAGAGCTTCCTGCGCAGCCGCCGCATGCTGCATCACTTCGAGCGCTGGCAGACCATGCTGGGCTCGAAGCCCGCCGGCGTAGCCTCCGCCGCCATGCCGCCGGACGTTGCGAACGCGCTGGCCGCCGCATCGCGTGCCGATGCAAGCATGCTGATCGTCACACTCGGCACCTCGCCACAGGGCCTGGGCGAAGACCAGGCACAGGCCCTGCGCAAGCGCCTTGGCAGCAACGAGGTGCGCCACGAGCAACCGTTGCCGTGGTGGACGCACCTGTGGCAGTGCTACCGCAATCCGTTCAACCTGCTGCTCACGGTGTTGGCGCTCGTGTCTTACGTGACCGAGGACATGAAGGCGGCCCTCGTGATCGGCAGCATGGTGGGGCTGTCTACGGTGCTCCGCTTCTTGCAGGAGTCGCGCTCCAACAAGGCGGCCGAGCGGCTGAAGGCGATGGTGAGCAACACCGCCACCGTGCTTCGGCCAGCGTCCGGCTCCGAAAGCGCGCTGCGCGTTGAAGTGCCGATGCGCGACCTTGTACCGGGCGACGTCATTGCGCTCTCGGCCGGCGACATGATTCCCGCAGACTGCCGCCTGCTGGGCGCCAAGGACCTGTTCATCAGCCAGTCCGCCCTGACGGGTGAAGCCATGCCGGTCGAAAAATTTCCTGTCGACCGGGGCGGCCGCGAGGCCGGCGTGCTCGAACGCGAGAACCTTCTCTTCATGGGAACCAGCGTGATCAGCGGCACTGCGACCGCGCTGATCGTGCATACCGGCAGCCGCACCTTCTTTGGTGCGCTCGCACAGCGTGTGGCCGCGGCCGACCAGGGCACGAGCGCGTTCCAGGCCGGCATCAACCGCGTGAGTTGGGTGCTGATCCGCTTCATGCTGGTGATGGCGCCGCTGGTGCTGGTGATCAACGGCGTAACCAAGGGCGACTGGTGGGAGGCGGCACTCTTCGCAATGTCGATTGCCGTCGGCCTCACGCCCGAGATGCTGCCGATGATCGTGACCGCCACGCTTGCCAAAGGCGCGGTGGTGATGTCGCGCCAGAAGGTGATCGTGAAGCGGCTCGAAGCCATTCACAACTTTGGCGCAATGGACGTGCTGTGCACCGACAAGACCGGCACGCTGACGCAGGACCGCATCGTGCTGGAGCGCCACACCAATGCGTGGGGCGAGGCGTCGAACCACGTGCTGCAGATGGCCTACCTGAACAGTTTTCACCAGACGGGGCTCAAGAACCTGCTCGACAAGGCCGTGCTGAACCACGCCGAGATGCAGCCCGAAACACGCCTGCAGACGGCCTGGCGCAAGATCGACGAAGTGCCGTTCGACTTTTCGCGCCGCCGCATGTCGGTGGTGGTGGAGAACGGCGGCAGCGAGCACCTGCTGATCTGCAAGGGCGCGCTGGAAGAAATTCTTTCGGTGTGCACCGCAGTGGAGCGCGGCGCAGAAGTGCTTGCGCTCGACGGTGATTTGCTGGCGAGCATCCACCGCGTGGCGTCTGAGCTGAATGCACAGGGGCTGCGTGTAGTGGCCGTTGCCAGCCGTGCATTGAAAGCCGAAGCGCGCAAACCTGCCTACGGCGTGGCCGATGAATCAGGGCTCACGCTACTGGGTTACGTGGCTTTCCTGGATCCGCCAAAGGAATCGACCGCGCCCGCGCTGCGAGCATTGGCCGAGCATGGCGTGGCGGTGAAGGTGCTCACGGGCGACAACGAACTGGTTGCGCGCAAGGTTTGCGGCGACGTGGGCGTCGAAGCCGGTCACGTGGTGCTCGGCCGCGAGATCGAGGCGCTGGACGACGCGGGTTTGCGGACGCTGGTCGAGCAGCACCAGGTGTTTGCCAAGCTCACGCCTGCGCACAAGGAGCGCATCGTGCATGCGCTGCATGCCAACGGACACGTGGTCGGCTTCATGGGCGACGGCATCAACGATGCGCCTGCGCTGCGTGCGGCGGACATCGGCATTTCGGTGGACGGCGCGGTGGACGTAGCCAAGGAGTCGGCGGACATCATCCTGCTGGAGAAGAGCCTGATGGTGCTGGAGCAAGGGGTGGTCGAGGGCCGCCGAACGTTCGCCAACATGCTCAAGTACATCAAGCTCACGGCAAGCTCGAACTTCGGCAACGTGTTCTCGGTGCTGGTGGCAAGCGCGTTCCTGCCCTTTCTGCCGATGCTCCCCTTGCATCTGCTGGTGCAGAACCTGCTGTACGACGTTTCGCAGATCGCGATTCCGTTCGACAACGTCGATCCAGAATTTCTGCGCAAGCCGCAAAGCTGGAACCCGGCCGACCTGGGCCGGTTCATGGTGTTCTTCGGGCCACTGAGTTCGGTGTTCGACATCCTTACTTACGCGGTGATGTGGTTCGTGTTTTCGGCAAACACGGTTGCACACCAAACGTTGTTCCAGTCAGGCTGGTTTGTCGAAGGCCTGCTGTCACAAACGCTGATCGTGCACTTGATTCGCACGCGGAAGATCCCATTCCTGCAAAGCCGCGCCGCCTGGCCGCTGCTGGCAATGGGCGGCGTCATTGCCGCAGTGGGCATCTGGGTGCCAATGGGACGGTTTGCGCACTATTTAAGGCTGCAGGCGCTTCCGCTGGCTTACTTTCCGTGGCTGGCGGCGATGCTGGCCGGGTATGCGACGCTGACGCAGACGGTAAAGGGCTGGTATGCGCGGCGCTATGGGTGGCAGTGATTTGTTTTCGGCCCTTGTTCTGGGGGCTGCTGTTCGGGGCGCTGTGGTTCAGGCTGGTGCACCGCTGATCAACCACCGCTCTGTGCAACGCTCCCGCCGGCGGGGTGCCTTGCGCAGCGAAATAAAGGAGGAGGCCGCAGGCCGGGGGACATTCGCGGAGAAAGGTACCCCGTCGGCGGGTGCGCCGCCCTGAACTGAAACAACCACATAAAAAAAGCGGCACCGCCGAAGCGATGCCGCCTTTTCAAAAGAACTAGAGCGATCTGAACGAACCGCTCAGATGCTCATGATCGAAACAGCCTTGGTGTTCAGGTAAGCCTCGAGCGCCTCGGGGCCGCCTTCGGAGCCGTAGCCCGAATCCTTCACGCCGCCGAACGGCATTTCCGGCGAGGGTGCGGCAGGCTGGTTGATCCACAGCATGCCGAGTTCGAGCCGCTGACTCAAGAGGTGCGCGTTCTTGATCGACTTGGTGAAGGCATAGCCTGCCAGGCCGAACGGCAGGCGATTGGCTTCGGTGATGGCTTCTTCCAGCGTGTCGAAGCCGCGGATTGCGGCGATGGGGCCGAAGGGCTCGTTGTTGAACACGTCGGCATCGAGCGGCACGTCGGTCAGCACCGTGGGCGCAAAGAAATTGCCCGTGTCGCCGACGCGTTCGCCGCCGGCCGCAATGGTTGCGCCCTTCTTGCGCGCGTCGTCCAGCACATGGGCCATGGCCGTCAGGCGGCGTGCGTTGGCAAGCGGGCCGATGGTCGTGCCTTCAGCGAGGCCGTCGCCGAGCTTCAGGCCTTCGGTGTACTTGACCAGCGTGCGGGCGAATTCTTCGCGCAGGCTGTTGTGCACCAGGAAGCGGGTGGGCGAAATGCAGACCTGGCCCGCATTGCGGAACTTGGCGGCGCCTGCGGCCTTGACGGCCAGGGCCACGTCGGCGTCTTCGGCCACGATGACCGGTGCGTGGCCGCCCAGCTCCATGGTCACGCGCTTCATGTGTGCACCGGCCAGTGCTGCCAGCTGCTTGCCGACCGGCGTGGAGCCCGTGAAGGTGACCTTGCGGATGATCGGGTGAGAGATCAGGTAGTTCGAAATTTCAGCCGGGTTGCCGAACACCAGGCCCACAGTGCCGGGCGGAATGCCGGCATCGACGAAAGCCTGCAGCAGCGCGGCGGGCGATGCGGGGGTTTCTTCGGGCGCCTTCACCAGGAACGAGCAGCCGGTTGCCAATGCGGCGCCGAGCTTGCGCACGATCTGGTTGATGGGAAAGTTCCACGGCGTGAAGGCGGCGACCGGGCCGAGCGGCTCCTTGATCACCAATTGCTGCGCAGCCAGGTTGCGCGAGGGCACGATGCGGCCGTAGACGCGGCGGCCTTCGTCGGCAAACCATTCGATGATGTCGGCGGCAGCCAGCGTTTCGCCCTTGGCTTCGGCCAGCGGCTTGCCTTGTTCCTGCGTGAGCAGCTTGGCGATTTCAGGGGCGCGCTCGCGAATCAGGCCTGCGGCGCGGCGCATGACGGCGGCGCGCTCGTTGGCGGGCGTGTTGCGCCATTTTTCGAAGCCGCGCTGGGCAGCAGCCAGGGCACGGTCGAGGTCGGCAATGCTGGCGTGCGCCACCTTGCCGATGGCCTTGCCGGTGGCCGGGTTCACGACGTCCAGCGTCTTGCCGCCGGCGGCGTCGACCCATTCGTTGTCGATCAGCAGGCGGGTGTCGGTGTAGGTGGCGGTCATGGCAAACTTTTCCTTCGGGGACTGGATGAGGGTGAAAAGGGGAAAAAATCTGGGGTGCGCTGCGCGGCACCCGTAAGGTGCGCTTGCGACAGGCGGCAATTTGCCGCCGGGTGCATAGATTAACCCGACTTCGCGAAGCTCGCAGGCGCCGGGAAACCGGCCCTTTTCGCCTCTACAGGATCAGCAGCGCCCGAAAGTCATTGACGTTGGTGTTCGTGGGCCCGGTCACGAACAAATCCCCGATGGCGTCGAAGTAGCCGTACGCGTCGTTTCGGTCCAGATGGTCCGACAGCTTGCGGCCGGCGGCGGTGGCGCGCGCCAGCGTGTCGGGCGCAACGAAGGCGCCGGCGTTGTCTTCCACGCCGTCGATGCCGTCGGTGTCCGCGGCCAATGCCCACACCTGCGGCTGCCCCATGAGCGCGCCGGCCAGGCCCATGCAAAGCTCGCCGGCGCGCCCGCCCCTGCCCTTGGCCTGCCCGGGCTGTCGCGGGCGGATCGTGACCGTGGTTTCGCCGCCCGAAAGAATGACGCACGGCCGTGCAAAGGGTTGGCCGCGGTTTGCCACGGCACGTGCCAGCGCCGCGTGCACCTTGCCCACCTCGCGCGATTCGCCTTCGATTTCGTCGCTGAGGATGTGCGCCTCGATGCCAGCCTCGCGTGCTGCCTTGGCCGCGGCTTCGAGCGATTGCTGCGGCGTGGCGATCATGTGGACCTCATGGCCCTTGAACACTGCGTCGCCGGGTTTCGGAGTTTCAAGCTTGCTGCTCTCGAGTTGAGCGCGAACTGGCGCCGGCACCTCGATGCCGTAGCGGTCGAGGATGGCCAGCGCATCGGCGCAAGTGGTGGCGTCTGGCACGGTGGGGCCGCTCGCAATGACGGCCGCATCGTCGCCCGGAACGTCGCTGATGGTGAGCGTGACCACGCGCGCCGGCGCGCAAGCCGCGGCAAGCCGGCCGCCCTTGATGCGCGACAGGTGCTTGCGCACGCAGTTCATCTCGCCGATGTGCGCGCCGCTGTCGAGCAATTGCTTGTTGATGCGCTGCTTGTCTTCGAGTGTGAGCCCTTCTGCCGGCAGCACCAGCAGTGACGAGCCGCCACCCGAAATGAGGCACAGCACCAGGTCGTCGGCCGTGAGGCCTTGCGTGAGCGCGAGGATGCGTTCGGCCGCCTGCTGCCCGGCCGCGTCGGGCACGGGATGCGCAGCCTCGACAAGTTCGATGCGCTGCGGCACGCCTTCGGGCCGCGGCGGAATGTGGTCGTAGCGCGTAACGACCAGGCCGGACAGGGGCGCGTCGGCCGGCCACAGCGCTTCGAGCGCCTGCACCATCGAGCCGCCCGCCTTGCCGGCGCCGAGCACCACCGTGCGGCCCTTGGGCGGCTTGGGCAAATGGGCGCCCAGTGTGGACAGCGGCAATGCGCGGTCAACCGCCACGCGGTACAGATGTTCGAGGAAGGCGCGCGGTGCTTCGCGCGGATCAGGCGCGGGCCCGAATGACGGAATCGATGCGGTCATGGCTTGCGTTGTCTCCATCCGGCGATTGTGCGGCGAAAGGCGCCCCCGCTCTCTTGACCGCGGTCTATGTGTGTGTGCGTCTAGTTGGTCTTTGCGCCGGCCTGGAACCAGCGGCCGATCAAGGCGCGCTCTTCGTCCGTGATGCCTGTTGCGTTGTTCATGGGCATGATCTTGGTGACGACCACCTGCTGGTAGATGGCCTGGGCATGCGCGGCCACCTGGTCGGGCGTGTCGACGCGCACGTTCTTCATTTGCGTGGCCGCGCCGTGGCACATGAAGCAGCGCTGTTCGAGCACCTTCTGCACGTCCTTGAACGCCACGGCGGGTGCCGCTGCCGAAGCTGCCGGAGCGGCGGCCGGTTCGGGCTTCATCCACACGATGGTGAGACCCAGCACCACGATGCCGATCAGCGCATAGGGCAGCGGGTTGCCCGCGTTGCCAAGCTTGAAGCGATGCCGCACCACGAAGAACTGCCGGATCGCCGCACCGCCCAGCATGATGAGCAGCAGCACGATCCAGTTGTACTTGTGCGTGTAGGTAAAGCTGTAGTGGTTGCTCAGCATGGCAAACAGCACCGGCAGCGTGAAGTAGGTGTTGTGCACGCTGCGCTGCTTGCCGCGCTGTCCGTGCACCGGATCGACCGGCCGGCCTTCGCGCAGTGCCTGCACATTCTTGCGCTGGCCCGGAATGATCCAGAAGAAGACGTTGCCGCTCATCGTGGTGGCCATCATTGCGCCCACCAGCAAAAAGGCCGCCCGGCCCGCAAACCACTGGCAAGCCAGCCAGGTGGCAAAGGCAATGAACACCGCGATCAGCACGCCCACGATGGTGTCGCCGTGCTTGCGGCGCCCGAAGATCTGGCAGATGCCGTCGTACACCATCCAGAACACGACGAAGAAAGCCAGCGCCACGCTGATGGCCGCGCCGGGCTGCCAGTCCATCTTGCTCTTGTCGATCAGGTAGGTGCTGGCGTTCCACAGGTACGACATGGTGAAGAGCGCAAAGCCCGTGATCCATGTGCTGTAGCTCTCCCAGTATGACCAATGCAGGTGGTCGGGCAGCTTCTTGGGCGCGAGCGCGTACTTCTGCATGTTGTAGAAGCCGCCGCCGTGCACCGCCCACTGCTCGCCGCCCACGCCCTTGTCGAGCGATTCCTGGTCCTGCGGCTTCTCGAGGCTGTTGTCCAGCATCACGAAGTAGAAGGAAGCGCCGATCCAGGCAATGGCGGTAATGACGTGGACCCAGCGCAGCAGCAGGTTGGCCCAGTCGAGGTAGTAACTTTCCATGTGTGGTGCTCTCTCTCAACCCCTAGGGCGCGTGGGGGCGCCGCGAAGGGGTCTCTTCAGCCTGCTCACCACTGCGGGCGCTGTAAGCAGAGAAAGTGCCGCGAACGCAGGCTCCATGAAATGGGCCTCGCTCCGCTGCGGCTTGTTGTGGACCGAAAGTGTATACAGTTTTGGCAAGTGGCGGGTTGCTTTTTTGAAGGCGTCGCCGCCGGGGAAAACCCTGTTCAACCCAGCGATTGCAACAACTGTGCCGCCACGGCCACGGCAATCACCTCCGGCTCCTTGCCGGTGATGCCGGGCACGCCGATCGGGCAGGTAATGCGGGCCAGTTCTTGGGGCGTGAAGCCCCGCGCCTCGAGCCGGTGGCTGAATGTGGCCCACTTGGTCTTGCTGCCGATCAGGCCGATGTAAGGAAGGTCGCCGCGTTCGCGCAGGCGCTTGAGGCACGCGATGACGATGTCCAGGTCTTCGGCATGGCTGAAGCTCATGATCAGCACGCGGCTCCCCGGTGCGAGTGCGGCCACGGCGTCTTGCACGGGCTCTGAGTGCTCGGTGTCGATCTGCGCCGGCAGTGCGTCGGGAAACACGCCATCGCGGCTGTCGATCCAGCGCACGGTAAAGGGCAGGCTTGCCAGCAGGCGCGCAAGCGCAGCGCCCACATGGCCGCCGCCGAACAGCGCCACGGGCTTGAGCTGCGCGACCAGGTCGCGCTGCAGCGCGGGCGCATCGGCGGCAGTGATGCGGCGGTACGAGAGAAACACCACGCCGCCGCAGCACTGGCCCAGGCTCGGGCCGAGCGGGTAGCGCTCGACGTTGTCGATGATGCGCCGCCCCGCGAGCAGTTCGCGCGCCTCTTGCGTGGCCTGGAACTCGAGCTGACCGCCGCCGATGGTGCCCGTGAGCCCTTCGGCCCACACCGCCATCCAGGTGCCGGCCTCGCGCGGCGCCGATCCCTGCGTCGACTCCACGCGCACCAGCACCGCGTCTTCGCGTGCAAGCCGCACCAGCAGTTGATCGACCATGCCGTTCATTTCCGATACCTTCGGTTGCGGGGTTGCACGAGACTCACGGTATAAACCCGGCGATGAATCGTCAGCTTACGCCCCGTCGCCTTGCCTTGGCAGCATCCGTTCTTTCTTGCGCTCTGTGGCTTGCCGGCTGCGGGAGCACCGGCACCGTTCCGGGACAGCTGAGCGACGCCAAAACCGACCGGGGTGCGGCGGGTGCCGTGCCCCGCGCGTCGAATGCCGCCACCGCGCGCGACTACCGCCGCGACGCAGCGCGCCACATCTACGAAGCCAACAGGTCGCGCATCTACAGCGGCCAGCTTCCGCCCATGCTCTACGCCGTCGGCACGCTGCAGGTCAACCTCGATGCGGGCGGCAAGGTGGTGTCGCTGCACTGGCTGCGCGCGCCCAAGCATGCGCCCGAGGTCATTGCCGAGATCGAGCGTTTCGTGCTGCAGGCGGCGCCCTTCCCTGCGGCCACGCGCCTCGGTGCGGTCACGTGGACCGACACATGGCTGTGGGACAAGAGCGGGCGCTTCCAGCTCGACACGCTCACAGAAGGCCAGCTGCAAGGCGACTGATCCTCAGGAGCCGCGGTAGGTGGAGTAGCTCCACGGGCTCACGAGCAGCGGCACGTGGTAGTGCTGGTCGGTGTGCGCCACGCCGAAGTCCAGCGACACCTTGTTCAGGAAATTGGGCTCGGGCAGCTCGACGCCGCGCGCCTTGAAGTAACCCGCCACGTCGAACACCAGCCGGTAGGTGCCGGTCTTGAGCGAGTTGTTGTCGTAGAGCGGCCCGTCGCTCCGGCCGTCTGAATTGAGCGTGAAACGCTTCACCAGCGTCGCATCGTCGCCTTGCGTGGTGTACAGCGCCACCTCCATGCCGGCGGCGGGGCCGCCGTGCATTGTGTCGAGTACGTGGGTGCTCAGGCCCATGGGGCGCTCCTTCAATGATGGAACCGTGAGGTTCTGGTCAGGGCGGGAAATTCCGGTGGACAAAAGTGTATACAGTTACCGCCTTTGGGTCTATCATGAAAAACATGGAGTCCTCCACCACCCGTTCGATCGTCGACGCGCTCACCAAAGCCATCGTCGAGCACCGGCTGCAGCCCGGCACCAAGTTGGCCGAGCAGAAGCTGGCCGACCACTTCGGCGTTTCTCGCACGCTGGTGCGCCAGGCGTTGTTCCAGCTGTCGCAAAACAAGCTCATCCGGCTCGAGCCCGCGCGCGGCGCCTTCGTGGCGGCACCGGCGGTCGACGAGGCCCGGCAGGTGTTCGCGGTGCGCCGCATGCTCGAGGCCGAGATGACGCGCGAGTTCGTGCGCACCGTCACGCCCGCGAAGGTCAAGGCGCTGAAGGAGCACGTGGCGCTCGAAAAGTCCGCCGTTTCGGGCGAAGACATTTCGGGCCGCACCGAACTGCTGGGCGACTTTCATGTGCGCATGGCCGAACTCATGGGCAACCAGGTGCTTGCGCAAATACTCGGCGAGCTGATTTCCCGCTGCGCGCTCATCACGCTCATGTACCAAAGCACGAGCGCGGCCGAGCACTCCAACGACGAGCACGCCGACATCGTCAAGGCACTGGCCGCCCGCGACGAAGAACGCGCCGTGCGCCTCATGACCGAACACCTGGAACACGTCGAGGCCAACCTCACGTTCGACCGCAAGGTTCCGACCAACGACATCTCGCTCGCACTGACATGACCCACCCCCGTTGCTGCTCACTTCGTGTAGCCGCCTCCCCCTCAAGGGGGCAACACCAGTGGCCCGGCAAAGCCGGTTCCACGGTGTTTCCCGAATGAGCCGCGACCACTGACACGTTCGCTCTTGATATGACCGTCTACGACACCACCCTGCCCTACCCGCGAGACCTCGTCGGCTACGGCCGCAACCCGCCGCATGCCCAATGGCCCGGCGGCGCGCGCATTGCGGTGCAGTTTGTCCTCAACTATGAAGAGGGCGGCGAAAACGCCACGCTGCACGGCGACGCGGGCTCGGAACAATTTCTCTCCGAAATGTTCAACCCGGCCAGCTTTCCTGACCGGCACATCAGCATGGAAGGCATCTACGAGTACGGCTCGCGCGCCGGCGTGTGGCGCATCCTGCGCGAGTTCGAAAAGCGCGGCCTGCCGCTCACCGTGTTCGGCGTGGGCATGGCGCTGGAGCGCTACCCCGAACTCACCGCCGCCTTCAAGGAACTGGGCCATGAAATCGCCTGCCACGGCTGGCGCTGGATTCATTACCAGAACCTGGACGAAGCCACCGAGCGCGAGCACATGCGCCTTGGCATGGAGGCCATCGAAAAGCTCACCGGCGAGCGTGCGCTCGGCTGGTACACCGGCCGCGACAGCCCGCGCACCCGCCGCCTTGTGGCCGACTACGGCGGCTTCGAATACGACAGCGACTACTACGGCGACGACCTGCCCTTCTGGATGAAGGTGCAAAAGACCGACGGCAGCGTGGTGCCCCAGCTCATCGTGCCCTACACGCTCGACTGCAACGACATGCGCTTTGCGCTGCCGCAGGGCTACTCGCATGCCGACCCGTTCTTCCAGTACATGAAGGACACCTTCGACGCGCTCTATGCCGAAGGCGACCCCGCCGGAGACAACAGCCCCAAGATGATGAGCATCGGCATGCATTGCCGGCTGCTCGGGCGGCCTGGCCGCATTACCGCGCTGCAGCGCTTTCTCGACCACATCGGCCGGCACGACCGCGTGTGGGTCTGCCGGCGCGTCGACATCGCGCGGTACTGGAAGCAGGCGCACCCCTTCGAATCTGCCGCCTCAGGAAGCTGACCATGAGCCTCACCATTGCCCAACTCAACGCGGCCGTACCGGCCGAAGCCGTGGCCCTTCTCGACGGCATCTACGAGCACTCGCCCTGGATTGCGCAGCGCGCACTCGCCGCGCGGCCTTTTCGCTCCCTTGCGCACCTGAAGCATGCGCTGGTGCAGGCATTGGCTGCTTCGTCGGCTGACGAAAAGATCGGCCTCATCCGCGCCCACCCCGAGCTCGCGGGCAAGGCCATGATCAGCAAGACGCTCACGGCCGAATCGACCAACGAGCAAAGCAAGGCCGGCCTCACCGACTGCACGCCCGAAGAGTTCGCGAAGATCCAGAAGCTCAACGCCGACTACAACGCGAAGTTCGGCTTTCCCTTCATTCTTGCGGTGCGGGGGCCGCGCGGCACGGGCCTTTCGAAGCGCGAGATCATCGACACCTTCGAGCGCCGGCTGTTCAACCACCCTGAATTCGAGCTCGGCGAGGCGCTGCGCAATATCCACCGAATTGCCGAGATCCGCCTGGACGACAAGTTCGGCGCCGACGTTTCGCTGGGCAACGACGTGTGGGACTGGCACGAAGCACTCTCGGCGCACACCGACCCGGGCTATGCCGAAAAAGGCCAGCTCACCGTGACCTACCTGACCGACGCGCACCGGGCCTGCGCGCAGCAAATTTCGAGCTGGATGCGCGACTGCGGCTTCGACTCCGTCCACATCGATGCGGTCGGCAACGTGGTCGGCCGCTACGAAGGTGCAACGCCCGATGCCAAGACCCTGCTCACCGGCTCGCACTACGACACCGTGCGCAACGGCGGCAAGTACGACGGGCGCCTGGGCATCTTCGTGCCGATGGCCTGCGTGCGCGAACTCAAGCGCCAGGGCAGGCGCCTGCCCTTCGCCTTCGAGGTGGTGGGTTTTTCCGAAGAAGAAGGCCAGCGGTACAAGGCCACCTTCCTGGGCTCGGGCGCGCTCATCGGCCACTTCGATCAGCGCTGGCTAGACCAGAAGGACGCCGACGGCATCACCATGCGCGAAGCCATGAAGCATGCGGGCCTGGACGAAGCCGACATCCCGAAGATCCAGCGCGACCCCGCGCGCTACCTCGGCTTTGTCGAGGTGCACATCGAACAAGGCCCGGTTCTCACCGAACTCGACCTGCCGCTGGGCATCGTCACCGCCATCAACGGCGGCGTGCGCTACGTGGGCGAGATCATCGGCACGGCCAGCCACGCCGGCACCACGCCCATGGACCGCCGCCGCGACGCGGCCGCCGCGGTGGCCGAACTCATTCTCTACACGGAGCAGCGTGCGGCAAAAGACGGCGACTCCGTTGGCACCGTGGGCATGCTCGAAGTACCCAGCGGATCGATCAACGTGGTGCCGGGGCGCTGCAAGTTCAGCCTCGACCTGCGCGCGCCCAACAATGCGCAACGCGATGCACTGGCCGACGACGTGCTTGCCCAACTCCAGGCCATCTGCGAACGCCGCGGCGTGCGCCATGAGCTTGAAGAAACCATGCGCGCCTCTGCCGCACCAAGCGCTCCAGACTGGCAGCAGCGCTGGGAAAAGGCGGTCGATGCGTTGGGCATTCCGCTCTTCCGCATGCCCAGCGGCGCCGGCCATGACGCAATGAAGCTGCACGAGGTCATGCCGCAGGCCATGCTCTTCGTGCGCGGCATCAACTCGGGCATCAGCCACAACCCGCTCGAATCGAGCACCAACGACGACATTCAGCTCGCGGTCGAAGCCTTCCAGCATCTGCTCGACAACCTCGCCGCCGAACAAGCGCACTGAAAAGAAAAGACATGACCGACTACGCCAAGCTCGACGCCTGGATCGACGCGCACTTTGATGAAGAAGTGCAGTTCCTGCAGCAACTGGTGCGCGTGCCCACCGACACCCCGCCCGGCAACAACGCACCGCACGCCGAACGCACCGCCGAACTGCTGAAAGACTTCGGACTCGATGCCGAGAAGCACGCCGTGCCGGAGCAGGAGGTGAAGGACTACGGCCTCGAATCGATCACCAACCTGATCGTGCGCCGCAGCTATGGCGCGGGCGGCCGCACCGTGGCACTCAATGCCCACGGCGACGTGGTGCCACCCGGCGAAGGCTGGACGCATGACCCCTATGGCGGCGAGATTGCCGATGGCAGCCTCTACGGCCGTGCCGCCGCGGTGAGCAAGAGCGACTTCGCGAGCTTTACCTTTGCGCTGCGTGCGCTGGAGGCCGTGGCCAAGCCGGCCAAGGGCAGCGTCGAGCTGCACTTCACCTACGACGAAGAATTTGGCGGCATCCTCGGCCCGGGCTGGCTGCTCAAGCAAGGCCTCACCAAGCCCGACCTGATGATTGCGGCGGGCTTCAGCTACGAGGTGGTTACTGCGCACAACGGCTGCCTGCAGATGGAAGTGACGGTGCACGGCAAAATGGCCCATGCGGCCATTCCGACCACCGGCGTCGATGCGCTGCAGGGCGCCGTAAAAATTCTCAATGCGCTCTATGCGCAGAACACGCTCTACCAGCAGGTAACGTCGAAGGTCGAGGGCATTACGCACCCGTACCTCAACGTGGGCCGCATCGAAGGCGGCACCAACACCAACGTGGTTCCGGGCAAGGTGGTGTTCAAGCTCGATCGCCGCATGATCCCCGAAGAGAACCCGGTCGAGGTCGAAGCGACGATCCGCAAGGTCATTGCCGATGCGGCTGCGGAGAGCACTGGCATCACGGTCGAGATCAAGCGCCTGCTGCTCGCCAATTCGATGAAGCCGCTCGCTGGCAACAAGCCGCTGGTCGATGCAATCCAGAAGCACGGCCAGGACGTGTTCGGCGAGCCGATCAAGGCCATGGGCACGCCCCTTTACACCGACGTGCGCCTCTACGGCGAGGCAGGCATTCCGGGTGTGATCTACGGCGCCGGCCCGCGCACAGTGCTCGAGTCGCACGCCAAGCGCAGCGACGAACGCGTGGTGCTCGAAGACCTGCGCCGCGCCACCAAGGTGATTGCGCGCACGCTGAGCGACCTGCTGGCCTGAATCCCGGGGCGCGTTGCGAGCGTCCGACGCAGCGCGTCAACCGCCACCTACATCCGCCGGCACGCACCGGCGTGCAGCATAGGGCGCATGACCGAACGCAGCCCCATGCCCCCGGTTCCCGCCGACGCCCAAGCGGTCGCGCACCGCTTCGTCGATGTCGACGGGATGCGGATCTTCTACCGCGAAGCCGGTCCGCGCGATGCGCCGGTGCTGCTGCTTCCGCACGGGTATCCGTGCTCCTCGTTCCAGTATCGGCGGCTCATGCCTGCGCTTGCGGACAAATGGCGACTGGTGGCACCGGACTATCCCGGCTTTGGCCTGAGCGATACGCCGCCTGCCGGCAACTTCGCTTTCGACTTCGATGCCTATGCGGCCTTTCTGGAGGCCTTCTGCAACAAGCTGGGGCTCGATAGATACGGCCTGTACCTGCACGACTACGGTTCGCAGATCGGGCTGCGCCTGGCCATTCGGCGCCCTGAGCGCGTGGCTGCGCTCATCATCCAGAACGGCGACATCTACGAAGACACGCTCGGCCCTAAGTACAAGGCCATCCAGGAATTCTGGCGCGATCCGTCGCCCAGGAACCGCGCGGTGCTTGAAGAAGCGGTAAGCGAAGAAGGTTTTCGCGCCGAGTTCGTCGGCGAGGTGCCAGAAGCGCAGGCGGCGCAGATTCCACCCGACCTGTGGAAGCTGCATTGGCCGCTGATGAACACGCCGCTGCGGCGGGAGGTTTCGCGCAAGCTGATGGAAGGCCTGAAGCAGAACCTCGAGTGGTTTCCGCGCTACCAGTCCTATCTGCGCGAACACCAGCCACCGGCGCTCATCGTGTGGGGTCCGAACGACGGCTACATGCCCGAGGAATCCGCGCGTGCCTACCTGCGCGACATTCCCAAAGCCGAACTGGTGCTGACGGACGGCGGGCACTGGCTGCTCGAGACGCACCTGGAACAGGTGGTTCCAGTCATCCGGCGGTTCTTGTCTTCAGCCCATTCGCGTTGACGGCAATTTCTTTTGTCACATGGAGAAATTCCTTCATGTCGGCAATGGAGTTGCAATGCAGCGGTGACACCCGCACCGTGCCTTCGAGCCCGAAAGAGTCGAGCATGCGCTTGGAGTAGATGCTGCTTGCCACGCGCTCGTACACCGTTACGCCGCGCTTGCCGTACTCGACCACTGCCTGCGTGCAGTCGAGATGGTCAAACCCTATGCCGATGATGAGGTCGCGCTTCGTCAGGTCCGGATGGTCCAGGAAGACCTTCACGCCTTCGATGTTGCGCAGGCCGGCGGCATCGTCGGTTCCGTCAAGCAGCGCTGCGAGCAGCGCCCGCTCGTGCAGTTCGATGTGCGCGATGCCCGCTTCGAAAAGCGCGCGCCTCTCGGTAGCGTCCGAAAAATGGCCGCCGAGCCAGCATACGTAGTCGACGATTTCGGTCACCACCGCAAACTGCCATGGCGCCGAGCTGCCCAGGTCCCAGAAGTCGGGCTTCTTGCCTGCCAGCTTGTGATGCGGCAGCAGCGCCGCGCGGTCCGACACCCATGACAAGCCCGAGCCCCGGCAGCCGAAGAACTTGTAGGGCGCCATGTTGATGCCGTCCACCGGCGTCTTCTGCAGGTCGATGAGCCCGTGCGGCGCATGCTGCACGGCGTCCACCACGATGTAAAGATCGGGCTTGATCTCCCTTGCGCGGCGCACGATCTGCGCCAGGTCGAGCTTGGCGCCCGAGATGTTCGATGCGTAGATGACGTTGAGCAGGCAGGTGTCCTTGTCCACCAGCCGCACGATCTCGTCGGCGTCGACTCCGCCGGTCTCGGGGTTGCTGCGTGCCACCCGCAGCTCACGGCCGGCCCGTTGGGCATACAAGCTCATCGCGTCGAACGACGAGGGATGCTCGAGCATGGTGGTGACCATGTTCGTGCCCGGCACGTTCTCGGCCACCGCACGCACCATGTCGAACATTGCGCCCGATGCGGTGAGCGACGCATAGACGCTGCCGCCCTGCGCATTGAAGATGGTGCGCACATCGGCAGTGCCCCGGGCCTGAATCTCTTGCAGTTCGACTGCGGCGGCGTGAATGCGCTCCGCGTTGTCGGGAATGGCATCGACCTGCGCGAAGCGCTCCACGGCCGCCTTCAGCCTGAACGAGCCGCCCGCGTTGTCGAAGTAGAGGCGCTCGCGCCCGTGGTGGTCGTGGTCGACGTTGAGAAAGCGCTGCTTCACCGCGCGCATCAGCGCATCGGGAAACGCAAGGCCGTTGGCGTGGAGTGTGGTGGCCGGCATCCTCAAACGCCTTTGTTGTTCGGGTTCTTGTAGGCCTCGCGCACGGCGTCGGACATCGGGAAGTTGAGGTTCACGTTGCGCGGCGGGATCGGTGACATGAACCACTTGGCGTAGAGCTTGTCGATGGCGCCCGACTTCATCATCTCGGTCACCGTCTGGTCGACGATGGCCTTGAACTCGGGGTCGTCCTTGCGCATCATGATGCCGTAGGGCTCTTGCCGCAGCACGTCCTTCAGCAGCTTGTAGTCGGATGCATTCGGCTGGTTGGCAATGAGGCCGGCCAGCTGCACGTCGTCCAGCACGTAGGCCACGGCGCGGTCGCTCGCCAGCAGCAAAAACGCATCGGCCGTGTCCTTGCCCGCGATTTCCTGCACCTCGATGTTCTCTGTCTTGCGGAAGCCGCGCAGCAACTGCATCGAGGTGCTGCCGGCCACGGTGGCCACGCTCTTGCCCTGAAGGTCGGCAATCGAATTGATGCCCGAGTTTTTCTTGACCGCGGCGGTAATGTTGGTGACGAAGTGGCTCGGCGCAAAGTCGACCTGCTGCTGGCGCTGCACGGTGTTGGTGGTGGTCGCGCAGTCGAGGTCGACCGTGCCGTTCTGCACCAGCGGAATGCGGTTGGTGGAGTTGAGGAGCGTGTAGCGCACCTCGATCTTCTGCATGCCCAGCCTGGCCTTGATGGCGTCGACCACCTTCAGGCAGATCTCGTTGGTGAATCCGATGGGCGCGCTCTCTGCACCCGTCTTGTAGGAGAACGGAATCTGCGTGTCGCGGCTGCCGATCTGCACCGTGCCGCTTTCCTTGATCTTGCGCAGCGTGGGGCTTTCTTGCGCCGCCACAGCACCGCAGGCCAGCGCAATGCCGGCGCCAAGCACGAGGGACAGTTTGAAGTTCATGGAATGTTCCTTTGAAGATGAAGCAGGAAGTACACGGGGCGACACGGTGCGAATCTTCAGCGCGGCCTCAAATTTCTAAAAGCGATTTTTTGTGATTGAATTACATGAATAAAAGTATTCAGTCCAGGAGTTCGAACGCACCGTGATGACCTTCAAGCAGCTCGAAGCCCTGTACTGGATTGCCAAGCTCGGCGGCTTTGCGCAGGCGGCCAACCAGCTTCATACCTCGCAATCGGCCGTGTCCAAGCGGGTGCATGAACTCGAGCTGCTGTTCGATACCGAGCTTTTCGATCGAACCCAGCGCACTGCGCGGCTGACCGAAAAAGGCGAGGAAATGTTCGTGCTTGCGGCGAGGCTGCTCGAGCAGCGCGATGCCGCCGTCGAGCAGTTCGGCAAGCCGGGCGTGGTGGAGCGACGGCTGCGCATCGGCGTGACGGAGCTCACCGCCATGACGTGGCTGCCGCGGCTCGTGGGCCTCATCCAGCGGCACTATCCAAAGGTCATCCTCGAGCCCGACGTTGACGACAGCCTGCAGTTGCGCGACAAGCTGCTGTCGGACGAACTCGACCTGGTGATCGTGCCCGACACGTTTGCCGATTCGCGCATGCAGAGCAAGGCCATCGGCAAGGTGCAAAGCGCCTGGATGTGCAAGCCGGGCGTGGTTGCCGCCCCCGGCACCGTTCGGCTGCACGAACTCGCGCGGCACCGCATGCTGGTGCAGGGCAGCAACTCGGGCACGGGCCGCGCCTACGACGCCTGGATGAAGGACCAGGGCGTGCAGCCGTCCGACACCATCGTGGTGAGCAACCTCGTGGCGCTGACCGGGCTCACGGTGTCGGGCCTGGGTGTGAGCTACCTGCCGCGCCAGTGCCTCGACCCGCTCGTTTCAGCCGGCATGCTCGCCGTGATCGACGTGGTGCCTGCCCTGCCGGCGGTGCACTACGTGGCCATGCACAAGGGCGAGCACCGCAGCGCACTCACCTCGTCGATCGTGATGCTGGCGCAGGAGTGCTGCGACTTCACGCGCATGTTCCAGGCCCAGGCTGAAGAAGAGCGCGAGGAGGAACGCAACGAGGAACGCAAGCAATGAGCAAGGTGGCTGGTGCACACTTGGGCACATGAAACGCCGCAAGCAAACCTCGTCCACGCCATTTATCCGCGTAGGGCCCAGCGGAGTGCACGGGCTCGGCGCCTTTGCAACGCGCGACTTGCCCGCCCATGCGTTCCTCGGGCTCTACGAGGGCCGGCGCTACACGCAGCAGGAAATCGCTGCCGGCGCGTGGAATGACCAGCTCACCTATTTGTTCACCCTCTCCAACCACGAGACCATCGACGGCGGCAAGGGCGGCAACGGTACGCGCCACCTCAACCATGCCTGCGATCCGAACTGCGAGGCCGTTGAAGAGTACGACGACGCGGGCGAGCTGGTGCTGAAGTTCCAGACCATCGTGCCGGTGGATGCGGGGGACGAACTGTTCATCGACTATTCGCTCACCGCCGACGACGGTTCGCCGGCCTCGAAATATCCTTGCCATTGCGGCTCGCCCAACTGCCGTGGAACGATGCTGGCTCCGGTGGAGGCCGAGTGACCGCACGCTGAGCCGGTGGGTTGGCGGCGGGGCGTGCTACGCTTGTACGGCCCCCAACAATGCCATGGCACTCGCACACCGGAAGCGAGCTTTCCACGAATGAAATCCGCCTTTCACATCGCGGTCCTCGACGACGAAGTCGACATCACCCAGCTGCTGGCCAACTACCTCCAAAGCCACGGCTTTCGCGTAACCCAGCTGCACAACGGCGCCTCGCTCATGCAGCTGATGGGCAGCGACCCGGCCGACCTCGTCCTGCTCGACCTCGGCCTGCCCGGCGAAGACGGCTTTTCCATTGCCCGCCGCATGCGCGAAAACTGGCGCTGCGGGCTCGTCATCGTCACCGGCCGTGGGGACGCGGTGGACAAGGTTGTCGGCCTTGAGGTGGGCGCCGACGACTACGTGACAAAACCCTTCGACCTGCGCGAGCTGGTGGCCCGGGTCAAGGCCGTGCTCAGGCGCCTGGCGCCCGACGACTCCCATGCTGCTGCAAACGCACCGGCATCGCCTGCTGCGAGCGCCACATCCGAACGGCTGCGCTTTGCGGGCTGGCAGCTCGATCTTGCCGCGCGCAGCCTTGCCAACCCGGAGGGGCAAGGCGTGCCGCTCACCGGCGGCGAATTCGACCTGCTGCGCGCATTTGCCCGGCATCCCGGCCGCGTGCTGTCGCGCGACTTCCTGCTCGAGCAGACTCGCGGGCGCGAAGCCGCTCCTTTCGACCGCACCATCGACGTGCAGGTCGGCCGGCTGCGCAAGAAGATCGAAGCCGACCCGGACGACCCGCAGATCATCAAGTCGGTGCGGGGCGCGGGCTACATCCTGGTTCCGCCGGTGACCCCAGGCTGAGCCCAGCGCGCATGGCCAGCCCCTCTACGCCCAGCCCCTCTACGCCCAACCCCTCTATGCCCAACGCTTCCGAGCCGGCGATTGCGGCCCTGCAAGGGCTGCCTTCGGGCATTGAAGAGAGCAGCGTCTTCCGCTCACTTTTCATCGCCTATCCCGATGCCCTGCTGCTGGTCGACCAGGCCGGCAGCATCGTGCTGGCCAATCCCTCCGCAGCCAATCTGCTGGGCTATGCGGTGGGCGAACTGGTGGGGCTGAACGTCGACGTCCTGGTGCCCGACAGCATTCGTCCGCGCCATGCCGCATACCGCGAGGCCTATGGCCGCGCGCCCCGTGCGCGGCCCATGGGCACGCAGATGGAACTGGTGGCAAAGCGCAAGGACGGCACCGAAGTCATGGTGGAGATCGCGCTCAGTCCGTTGCAAAACCACGGGTTGCCGTTCGTGGTTGCCGCCATCCGCGACATTGGCGCCTACCCGCGTGTGAAGCAGGCGCTGCAGCGGGCGCGCTACAGCGACTACCTCGCGCAACTGGGCCGCCTGGCAGTGGACACACGCGACCCGCAGGTAATGCTCGACCACGTGCCCACCATCGCGGCAGAAGCGCTCGAGGTGGAGGTGGCCGTGGTGCTGCTGCTGGAAAGCAGCCGCCTCGACTTCCGCGTGGCAAGCGGCGTGGGCCTGGTGCCTGGCGAAGAAATTGGCGCGCGCATTGCCAGCCACGCAAACACGCCGCCCGGCTTCGTGTATGCCGAAGGGCAGCCCGTGGCGGTGCCCGACTACGGCAAGGAGCGCCGCTTTGCGGTGCCGCAGGCCTACCTCGATGCGGGCCTCGTCAGTGCGCTGGCTGTGCCCTTTTATGACCGGGGCCGGTTCATCGGCGTGTTGACCGTGCACTCGCGGCAGGGCAAGCGCTTCGGCGACGAGGAGTTGCGGTTTCTGGAATCGCTTTCCAACCTGCTGGCCACCAGCCTGCAGCGGGTGCAGACCGAAGAGGCGCTCAGCCACGCCCAGCGGCTCGAAAGCGTCGGCCAGCTCACGGGTGGCATTGCGCACGACTTCAACAACCTGCTCACCGTCATCCAGGGCAACCTGCAGGTGCTCGAAGAACTGCCCGCCATTGCGCAAGATGGCTATGCCCAGCAACTGGTGGGGGCTGCGGCGCGGGCCTCGCGGCGCGGCGCCGAACTCACGGGCAAGCTGCTGGCGTTTTCGCGCCGGCAAATGCTGCAGCCCAACGCCGTGGACACGCATGCCATGCTGCATTCGCTGGCCGACATGCTGCGGCGCACGCTCGACCAGCGCATCGGCATCGTGATCGATGCGGCGCCTGATTGCCCGCCCGTGCTGGCCGACCCGGGCCAGCTCGAATCGGCGCTGTTGAACATTGCCATCAACGCGCGCGACGCCATGCCGGAGGGCGGCACGCTGCGCTTTGGCGCCGAAGCCTGTGGCGCCATACCCCAGGAAGTGCTCAACGAACTCGGCGACATCGGCGAGCACGGCAGCTTTGTTGCAATTTCTGTAGCCGACAGCGGCACCGGAATGACCGAGGAAGTGAAGGAGCGCGCGTTCGAGCCCTTCTTCACCACCAAGGAAGCCGGCCGCGGCACCGGCCTTGGCCTGAGCACGGTGTACGGCTTCGTGAAGCAGTCCAAGGGTGCCATTGCCATTGCCACGCGCCCCGGCGCGGGCACCACCGTGACGCTCTACCTTCCCCAGTTGTACGACGCCGCGCCGGCCGCAACGCCGGACGACGACGGTGAACAGTCGCTTCCCGCGGGTGTGCGCGTCATGCTGGTCGAAGACGACGCCGAAGTGCGCAAGGTGGTCTACACGTTTCTCACTACGCTCGGCTGCAGCGTGGTAACGGCGGAAAACGCTGAACAGGCCCTTGTGCAGATGGATTCGGGTGCCGGCGCTTTTGATGTGCTGCTGAGCGACATTGCATTGGGCCCCGGCATGCGCGGAACGCGGCTTGCCGCCGAGGCGCAGCAGAGGTTTCCGCAACTCGCAATCCTGCTGATGTCGGGCTTCTCGTCGGAGCTGCTCGACGCCGACCGCGAAGCGCCGCCAAGCTGGGAGCTGCTGCGCAAGCCCTACTCCCGCGCCGAGCTGGCGCGCGCGATGGCCCGGGTGCTTGCCGCGCGGCCCTGACTGCCAGGGAGTCTTTTTCGGCGAATGCGCCACGCAACGCCATGGGCATTGTCCGACGCGCGGATGCGCAAGCCTCGCGCGCACGCCGCCGGGCAGAAGACGAAAGGTGGAGCCTTCGCCACCGATCGCAGGAGCCTTCCGTGTCCCCACTCTCCCCAGCGAAACCCTCGCCTTCGAGCCGCTCATCCGGGCCCGCCGATGCCACGCCGAACAGGCTGCACCAGGTGGTGGTGCTCACCGGTGCTTCCAGCGGCATCGGCCGTGCCACGGCCCTTGCATTTGCCGCACAGGGCGCATCGCTTGTGCTGGCTGCCCGCAACCACGAATCGCTGCAGTCGGTTGCCGATGAATGCGCGCAGGCCGGTGCACGCACGCTAGCGGTTGCTACCGACGTGACCGATCCCTCGGCAATGTCCGTCCTTGCGCGGACCGCCATCGATCACTTCGGCCACGTGGACATGTGGATCAACAACGTGGGCGTCGGCGCGGTAGGACGGTTTGAAGACACCCCGCTCGAGTCGCACAGGCGCGTGGTCGAGGCCAATCTGCTCGGCCACATGCACGGTGCGTACGCCATCGTTCCCCACTTTCGGGCGCGTGGCGGCGGCACGCTGGTCAACATGATCTCGCTGGGCGGCTGGGTTGCCACTCCCTTTGCCACGGCCTATACGGCCAGCAAGTTCGGCATTCGCGGCTTTTCGGAATCGCTGCGGGCGGAGCTTTCGGACTGTCCGGGCATTCACGTCTGCGAGGTGTTTCCGACCTTTGTGGATTCGCCAGGCATGTCGCATGGCGCGAACTACAGCGGGCACCGTGTCGCGCCGCCTCCGCCGGTCGTCGACCCGCGCCGCGTGGCCAATGCGCTGGTGGCGCTGGCCACCCGGCCTCGGGCGCGCACCTACATCGGCGCACCGGCACGGCCGGGCATCCTGATGCATGCGCTCGCGCCCAACCTCATGGCGCGCGTGCTCGGGTGGGTGGGCGCCGTGGCAATGCGCCGAGCCGCGCCGGCGGGGCGCACAGACGGCAACCTCTTCGAGCCTTCGCGCGGCTGCGCCATCGACGGCGGCTTTCGGCAGAAGTCGCAGCCGGCCGGTGCGCTGTGGCTCGGCCTTGGCACGCTCGCTGCGGTGGCCGGGGCCGTTTACCTGTCAAGTAACGCAAGGAGCACACGATGAAGAAATCATCCATTCCTGATCCCGCGGCAGGCGGCCAGCGCGTGCAGGCGCCCGATGCGGTGAACGGCGAAGAGCCGGCCATCGGAAACCGCGGCGCGCAAAGTCTGAAGGACGGAATGAAGAAAGCTGCCGGGCGCGATGCCGCGGCCCCGGACGCCGACAGCGAAGACGCGCTGAAGCGCCGCGCCGCCCGCGGCACGCCGCGTGAAAACGATGCGGGTGCCTGAGAACCCGAAGAGACGGTCCTCTCCCTCTTGCATTGACGCCGGCAAGGTTCTCATCTTGCAAAGCGCCTTCGATATTCCACGAGGCTTACGCCCAGGCGGCGGCTGAACGCCCGCCGAAAGCCATCCACGTTGGCATAGCCGACCTCATCGGCCAAGCGCTTGGCCGGTAGATCCGACTCTTCGGCCAGGCGCCGGGCTGCGTCCATGCGGGCGTTCTCGACAAACTCTGCCGGCGTGGTGCCGGCCTCGCTCCGGAAGATCCGCGCGAAGCTGCGCTCGCTCATGCCTGCGCGGACCGCCAGCGCGGGCACCGACAGGTCTTCCTTCAGGTGCGAGAGCACGTGGTCCTGCACCTGGCGCACGCTCGAGCGCTCCGATGTCTGGGCCGCCAGATGGGCGCTGAACTGGCTTTGGCCGCCCGGGCGCTTCAGGAACATCACCAACTCGCGCGCCACCCGCAGCGCCAGCTCGCGTCCATGGTCCTCCTCCACCATTGCGAGCGCGAGGTCCATGCCGGCGGTCACGCCGGCGGAAGTGAACAGATTGCCGTCTTTCACGTAGATGGCGTCCGGCTCGACGCAGGCATGCGGGTAGGCCGCGGCCAGGCGTGCCGTGGAGTTCCAGTGCGTGGCCACCCGTTTGCCGTCCAGCAGCCCGGCGGCCGCAAGCACGAAGGCACCGCTGCACACGGAGCCATAGCGCCGCACGGTACGCGACTGCCGCCTGAGCCATTTGTGCAGTGCCGCGTCTTCGGCCATCCCGTCGATGTCCGGGCTACCCGCCACAAGCAGGGTGTCGATCGGTCCGCGATGCGCGCCTACTGTGGCGTCCACCGCAAGCCGCACTCCGCTGCTGCTCTTCAGCACGCCCGCTTCGGTGCCGATCACCTGCACCTGGTAGGCGCGCGGCTGTCCCAGTTGCCGCGCCGCCTCGGCAAACACATCGGCAGGACCGGCCACGTCGAGCAACTGGACACGGGGAAAGGCAAGGATCGCGACACGCATGGCAGTGAAGGCCCATTCATTGGCAGAAAACGTCATGCCGCGCCGGGCGCGGTGCGGCCAGTTTGGCAGAAACTACCTGCACCTGCAAATTCTGCCAAATGAGACCACCATGCACGACAACTCCCTCTCCCCGCCTTTTGCGGTTTTGCATCCTGCCGGCGAGGCTTCGCTGCGCAACCTGCCGGTCAATCTGTTCGGGTCGGTAATGGGCCTCTCGGGCCTTGCACTGGCGTGGCGGCTGGCGCACGAGAGCCTTGCCGTGCCGGCGTTCGTTGGCGAAGCCATCGGGTTCTTCTCGATCGCCGTCTTCGTGCTCCTGGGGCTGGCCTACGCGGCGAAGCTGGCGATGCACCCGCAGGCAGTGCGCGCGGAATTTCTTCACCCCATAACGGGTAACTTCTTCGGCACCATCGCCATCTCGATGCTGCTGGTGTCGGCGGTAGTTGCACCGCACAGCACAGTTGCCGCGCACGTGCTGTGGACCTTGGGAGCCATTGCGACCTTCGTGCTGGGTTTTGTGGTGGTCTCGCGGCTTCTCAATGGACAGGTGGATGCGTCCCATGCCGTGCCGGCCTGGCTCATCCCGGGAGTCGCCACGCTCGACATTGCCGTGACGGCGGGGCGCGACCAGCCGCTGGCATGGGCGGCGGAGCTCAACCTGCTCGCAATGGCGGTGGGAGCGGTGTTTGCGCTCGTGCTGCTCGTGCTCATCGTTGGCCGGCTGGTGCATCAAGCCCCGCTCGCGCCGGCCATGACGCCCTCGCTGATGATTCTTGTCGCGCCCTTTGCCGTCGGCTTTCTCGCCTACACCAACATGATGGGCAGCATCGACAGGTTCGCAGCCCTGCTTTTCTACTTTGCGCTCTTCATGTTTGCGGTGATTGCGCCCAAGGTGTTCCGCCCGAGCAACGAGTTCTCGCCGGGCTGGTGGGCAATCAGCTTTCCGATGGCCGCGCTGGCAAACGCAGCGCTGAAGTACGCGCAGTTGCGTGCAACCACGCCGCTGTGGGCTCTTGCGATCCTGCTGGTTGGGGTGCTTACCTCCGCGCTTCTGGTGCTCACCGTGCGGACCTTGCGCATCGCGCTCAATGGGAAGCTGTTTACCTGAGGCAAGGGCCTCTCTTCGCTTCTGATGGCGGCCGACGCGGCCGGGCCGGGTATCAGGGAATCTACGGATATATGAATTCCTGGATGGGGTTGATTGCACACGGTTTTTGTATACAAATAACGCACCCGATACCCGGCGGCGAATTTGCGCCGGACAAGCGGTCCCTCAATCCCATCATTCGCACGAGGAAAGACCATGAGCACAGTTGTCAGCCAGGCCCCTGCGGGGGCGAGCGAAGCCGGCCATGCACCGCACGCCGAATCCAACGCGCTGATCAAGCCGGGCTATCACCCGCGGCTGACCAACGAAGACCTGGCCCCTCTCAGGAAGCAGACCTGGGGCCAGTACAACATCTTTGCGTTCTGGATGTCCGACGTGCACAGCGTGGGCGGCTACATCACGGCGGGCAGCCTGTTCGCGTTGGGGCTTTCCAGCTGGCAAGTGCTGGTTTCGCTGCTTGTGGGCATCGTGATCGTGCAGTTCTTCTGCAACCTGGTGGCCAAGCCCAGCCAGGTGACGGGCGTGCCCTACCCCGTGGTATGCCGCGCCTCGTTCGGTGTGCTGGGCGCCAATATTCCGGCCATCATCCGCGGGCTGATTGCGGTGGCCTGGTACGGCGTACAAACATACCTTGCATCGGCCGCCTTCATGGTGCTGGCGCTGCACATGTTTCCCAACCTTGCGACGTATGCCGACGTGGCGCAGCACGGGTTTGCGGGGCTTTCGACGCTGGGCTGGGTGGCGTTCATGATCATGTGGGTGCTGCAGGCCTTCGTGTTCTGGCACGGCATGGAGGCAATCCGCAAGTTCATCGACTGGGCCGGCCCGGCGGTGTACGTGGTAATGGCCGTTCTGTGCGGCTGGCTGGTGTGGAAGGCGGGCTGGAGCAACATCGACCTGAACCTGGGCGGCGTCAAGTTCCAGGGCTGGGACGCGCTGCCGGTCATGCTCTCGGCCATTGCGCTGGTGGTGAGCTACTTCAGCGGCCCCATGCTCAACTTTGGCGACTTCTCGCGCTACGGCAAGAGCTTCGATGCGGTGAAGAAGGGCAACTTCTGGGGCCTGCCGGTCAACTTCGTGTTCTTCTCGCTGCTGACGGTAATCACCACCGCCGCCACGCTGCCGGTGTTCGGCGAGCTCATTACCGACCCGGTGCACACCGTGGGCAAGATCGACAGCACCACCGCCGTGGTGCTGGGCGCGCTGACTTTCATGATCGCGACCATCGGCATCAACATTGTTGCCAACTTCGTCTCGCCGGCATTCGACTTTTCCAACGTGGCGCCGCAGCACATCAGCTGGCGCACGGGCGGCATGATCGCCGCGGTGGGCTCGGTGTTTCTCACGCCGTGGAACCTTTACAACAGCCCCGAGGTCATTCACTACACGCTGGATGTGCTGGGTTCGTTCATCGGCCCGCTGTTCGGAATATTGATTGCCGACTACTACATCGTGCGCAAGCAGCGCATCGACGTGGACGCGCTCTACACGATGAGCCCGAAGGGCGAGTATTGGTATAGCGGCGGCTACAACCCGAAGGCCATACAAGCCGTGATCCCGTCGGCACTGGTGCCCATTCTTTGCGTGATGGTGCCCGCGCTGCGAGGTGGCGCGAACTATGCATGGTTCATTGGCATGGGGCTGGGCTTTGTCATCTACGCCCTGCTGAACCGCAACAAGAGTTGAACTGACAGAAAGGAAAGGGCCGCGCCGTGCGCATCAAGATCATCAACCCCAACACCACCTGGAGCATGACCGAGAAGATCGGCGCCTGTGCCCGCGCGGTGGCGCACCCCGGTACTGAAATTGTCGCGGTCAGTCCGGCCATGGGGCCGGTCTCCATCGAGAGCCACTACGACGAGGCGCTGGCCGTGCCCGGCCTGCTGCAAGAAATTGCCGCCGGTGAACGCGACGGCATCGACGGCTACGTGATCGCCTGCTTCGGCGACCCGGGCCTGAAGGCCGCACGCGAACTGGCGCGCGGCCCTGTGGTGGGCATTGCCGAGGCCGCCATGCACCTGGCCAGCATGGTGGGGAGCCGCTTCAGCGTGGTGACCACGCTGGGCCGAACCATGGGCCAAGCCTGGCACTTGGCCGAGATCTACGGCATGGAGCGCTTTTGCGCCAACGTGCGAGCCTGCGAACTGCCGGTGCTCGAACTCGAGGAGCCCGGCTCCAATGCGCGCGAGCGCATTGTCGACGAGTGCCGGCGCGCGCTGGAGGAAGACGGCTCCGACTGCATCGTGCTTGGCTGCGCGGGCATGACCGACCTGTGCGAGCACATCGGCGGGCTGCTGGGCGTGCCGGTGATCGACGGCGTGGCCGCGGGCACCAAGCTCATCGAATCGCTGGTGACGCTGAGGCTTTCCACCAGCAAGCGCGGCGAGCTGGCGCACCCACTGCCCAAGGCCATGAAGGGCGCACTCGAAGGCTTTACGCTGGCTGCGCAATAGTACGAACGCGGCGGGCGGCTCCAGCCACCCTGCTGAGCCACAATCCCGGCATGCCCCGCGCCAGTTCCAAATCTTCCGCCTCCCCCGCCACTGCCGCTCCGGCCGCGGGCGGCCCAGTCGCCACCGACAAGGGCAGCTCCATCGAGAGCATTGCGCAAGACATTGCCACCGCCATCGTCGAAAAACGCCTGCCTCCGGGCACCTGGCTGCGCGAGGAAGCACTGGGCCGCGTTTATTCGGTGAGCCGTACCAAGATCAGGGCGGCGTTGCTCACCCTGTCAAAGGACAAGCTCATCGAGATCATTCCCGACAAGGGTGCTTTCGTGTGCCAGCCCACGGTGCAAGAAGCGCGCGAGGTGTTCGCGGTGCGCCGCATCCTCGAAAGCGAAGTGGTGCGCCTTTTCATAGCCCATGCGCGCCCGCGCGACTACCAGGTGCTGGAGCAGCACATCCGCTTCGAGCGAACCGCGTTGCGCCAGACCACCACCACAGGCACCGTGCGCGAAAAAGTGCTGGGCGATTTTCACGTGGCGCTGGCGGAAGCCACCGGCAACAAGACATTGGCCGAACTGGTGCGCGAACTGGTGGCGCGCAGCTCGCTGATTGCCATGCTTTATCACTCGTCGAACGACCCGCATTGTTCTTCGGACGAGCATTCGGAGTTCTTGCGCATTTGCCGCAAAGGTGATGCGGAAAGCGCCGTGGCCTGCATGACCGGCCATCTGGAGCGCATCGAGGCGAGCCTGGAGCTTGGCACCGAAAAACCCGACCGCCAGCTCGACCTGGTGAAGGCACTGCTCGCGTAAGAACAAGCCGCTGCGATGCGGGTTTTCCTGCATCCAGATTGCGGCATAAATTGTATACAGTTTGGCGTACACACATTGTGGACGCCACGCACCGCCGCGCCGCCCACGCATGTTCCCCTTGCTCGCCAGGAGATACACGATGACGGCCGAGACCTCTTCCCCCGCTCACACAGTCCATCCGGTAGACCTGCGGCTGCCATCAGGCAAGCTCGCGGCCCTGGGCCTTCAGCATGTGCTGGTGATGTATGCCGGCGCCGTGGCGGTGCCGCTCATCGTCGGGCGCGCGCTCAAGCTGTCGCCCGACGAGGTTGCGCTGCTGATTTCGGCCGACCTGTTCTGCTGCGGCATTGCCACGTTGATCCAGGCGCTGGGCGCTACGCAATGGTTCGGCATCAAGCTGCCGGTGATGATGGGCGTTACCTTCGCTTCGGTTGCGCCCATGGTGGCCATTGCCAATGCCAACCCCGGGCAGAACGGCGCGCAACTGCTGTTCGGTTCCATCATCGGCGCGGGCGTGGTGTCGATACTGATCGCACCGCTGGTAAGCCGCATGCTGCGCTTTTTTCCACCGGTGGTCACTGGCACCATCATCGCGGTGATCGGCATCAGCCTGATGCGCGTGGGCATCAACTGGATCTTCGGCAACCCGGTGGGGCCGACCGCACCTGCGCTGGTAGACCCTGTGTACGCCAAGTGGCTCGCGGAGGTTACTTCGCCGGGTAGTTCGATTCCGGCGGTGCCCAAGGGCTTTGCCATCATGCCGACGGTGCCCAACCCCAAATACGCGGACCTGTCAGGCTTCGGAGTGGCGGCGCTGGTGCTGGTGTCCATCCTGCTGATCGTCAAATACGCCAAGGGCTTCATCGCCAACATCTCGGTGCTGCTGGGCATTGTGATCGGCGCGGTGGTTGCTTCAGCTACGGGCCTCATGACCTACGAGAAGGTAGGCAAGGCCGCCTGGGTGGACGTGGTGCTGCCCTTTCATTTCGGCATGCCGCAGTTCGACCCGATCCTGATTCTCACGATGACGCTCATCATGATCGTGGTGATGATCGAATCGACCGGCATGTTTCTCGCACTCGGCGAAATGACCGACCGCAAGATCACGCAGAAAGACCTTGCCAAGGGCCTGCGCACCGACGGACTGGGCACGCTCATCGGCGGCATCTTCAACACATTTCCGTATACGAGCTTTTCGCAGAACGTGGGGCTGGTGGCCGTCACGGGCATCAAGAGCCGCTACGTTTGCGTGGCCGGCGGAGTGATCCTGGTGGTGCTCGGGCTGCTGCCAAAGATGGCGGCGCTCATCGAGTCGCTGCCGACAGTGGTGCTTGGCGGTGCGGGGCTGGTGATGTTCGGCATGGTGGCCGCTACGGGCATCCGCATTCTTTCGGGCGTGGATTTCAAGGGCAACCGGCACAACGCGATGATCGTCGCTGTGTCGATCGGCATCGGGATGATTCCGCTCATTGCACCCAATTTCAAGCAATGGATGCCGCATGCGATTCACTCGCTGATCGAATCGGGCATTCTGCTGGCGTCGATCAGCGCGGTGCTGCTGAACCTGTTCCTCAACGGTGCCAAGCACGACGAGCAGGCAGTGATTGCCGCGGCCAAGCAGGCCGAAGCGCACTAGTCGCCGCCCGTCGGTTCAGATCATCGCCAGCGGCGCCTTGCGCCGTGGCGGCGGATGGAGGCGGTCGAGTTCGGCAATGGTGGCAGTGTCCAGCTCCAGCCTGGCAGCGGCCAGGTTCTCTTGCAGGTGCGTGCTGCGCACCGCCTTCGGGATTGCAACGACACCCGGCCTCGCGATCACGGCGGCAAGGGCAAGCTGGGCGGCAGTTACGCCAAGGCGCGCTGCCAATGCGCCCAGTGCCACATCCGATGCCAGCGCTCCCTGGTCGATGGGGCTGTAGGCCATCAGCGGCATGCCGCGTTCGCGCAGCCAGGGCAACAGGCTGAATTCAGGGCCGCGTTCTCCCAGCGACAAGTACACCTGGTTGGCCGAGCAACCGGCGCCCGGGCCAACGGCTTGCGCCAGTTCTTCCATGTCGTCCGTGTCGAAGTTGCTCACGCCCCAGCGCCCGATACGCCCCTTGGCGACCAGCGCCTGCATCGCATCTGCGGTTTCGCGCAGCGGATGATTGCCGCGCCAGTGCAGCAGGTACAGGTCGATCATGTCGAGCCCCAGGCGCTTCAGGCTGCGTTCGCAGGCCTCGGGTGTGCCACGGCGGCTTGCGTTGTGCGGGTAGACCTTGCTGACGATGAAGAGCTCGTCTCGCGTAACGTCGCCGGCCCGCAGGGCCTCTGCCAGTGCCTGGCCGATAACGGTTTCGGCTCCGCCCTCGCCGTACATTTCGGCGGTGTCGATCAGCCGGTAGCCCATGGCAATGGCCTCGCGCACTGCGGCCACTTCTGCCTTGCGCCGGTTTGCCGCTTCGCCCATGCGCCAGGTACCGAGGCCGAGTACCGGAATTTCGCCGGAGTTGGGGAGAAGGAGTGTTCGCATGGCCAAATCGTAGCGGGAGGCGCGCCCGGCAAGACCGCGGCGAGGCCAATTCCTACAAGGCTTCAGCGCCCCTCTTACAGATGGCAGCCTTTCAAAGACGCAATCTGGCTTCGGGTGTGGTGCGCTCCTCTGGACCCGGACAGTGCTTTTGCGAAACCGATCCGGCACGATGTACCCGCAGCCAGACATGCCGGCGGACAAGCCAATGAGCCGAGCTCGTGGGCCAAGCGCATGACATGAAAGGCGCACCACGCCCCTCGTTCGTTCGAGGCTAGGGAGCCTGCATCGCTCTTTTCTTGAGCGCGTCGATGTCGAGCACGGTGATCACCTTGTAGCTGACACTGATGGCGCCGCAGGCTGCCAATTGCGCGAGTTCCTTGTTGACGCTTTGCCTTGTCACTTGCAGGAGCGCGGCAAGGTCTTCTTGAGTCAGCCGAAGGCAAAGCCCCGTTTCTCCGCCTACTTTTCGACCATACAGCAACGCGAGCCGCTCGATGGTCGCGGCAATGCGGCGCTGGAACGAACCTATGCCCTGGCTCAGCAGCAGCTCGAACACCTGCCGGACTTGCTTCAGGAGCATCTTGGCCATGTCGCGCCAGAGAACGGGATCGTCGTCGAGAACCTTCAAGACCTGCGCCGCGGGCATGTGAACAACAACTGTGTCGTTCAGCGCGCGAAAGCAATAGTGATGGCTCGCCTGATCTTCGTCTTCCGGACTGCGCGTGAATCCCAGCACATAGCCGGGCCCGAGAAGAGCAACAACCGATCGATGCACCGCAGCCTGAACGCGTTCGACAACGATGTAGCCCGACACCACAGCCAGTATTTCCTTGGGCCCTTCTTCCGACGCAATGATTTCGCCGCGAGAGTAACGGCCCAGGGTCGAGATTGCGAGCACCTGCTGCATGGCAGCCGAAGGCCACATTGCAAAGCCAGGGGTCAGGCGCAGCGCTCTTTCGACCAATACCAGGTCGTCCGAAAAAATCGTCGCTCCTGTCGCTTGCTCACTGCCGTTCATCGAGAGATTGCCGTTTGGAACATGAGGGAGATGCCCCTGCCGTTGCCTTCGTTGCGATGCGATTGACGAAGCAGGCCACGCAGCGCAAAAACAGAAGTGAGTGTTGCGATCACCATGTGGTCGTTGCAGCCGTAAAGCAGGCGCAGTTCGGCGACAACATCGCAACGCGTCATGAATATCAGCATGTCTTGCAGGCGCATAACCTCGCGCACGGACGCGAGCTCCCGCTTGGCCCTTCCGGCGCCCAGCATGCAGGACACCAGCAACACGTCGCATCGAACTGCGCGCGCGCCGGCATCCCTCACCGCTTGCAGTTCAGTGAAGCCAAGAGGAATGAACCCGAGTCTCTGGACGACCTGATAGGTGAATTTTCTCGAGGCTGCAACGGGGTCGAGAATCCCAACGCGAAACGCATCGTTTGCACGTGGGCTCATCGATCATCGTTCGGAATAGACCTCGATCTCGACCCGGCGGTTGGGCTGGAGGCAGGTCACGAGAGCGGGCGTTTTCTGCTCGCCGGGGCACGTGGCCACCGGCTGGCTTTCACCCGCGCCCGCCGCGCGGATAACGCTGCGCTCGATACCGTACTGAACCAGGAGTTCACGAACCGTGTTCGCGCGCGAGAGCGAAAGGGCCTGGTTATAGCTGTCGGAGCCCAGTCGATCGGTAAAGCCGATGATGCTCAGGCGCTCGATGCGCTTGCCCTTGCCAGCCAGGCTGGCCGCCAACGCTTCGATCTGGCGCCGGCCATCGGGAAGAATGTCGGTCTGGCCCGATTTGTCGAAGGCAAACAATGCGTCGGCGCTCAATTTGAAGCGCTCAGGCGCCGTCGGAGCAACAGCGCGCGGCACTTCAGCCGGCTTTGTTTGGAGGAAGTTGGCGCAGGCCGGCTCCTTCCAATACATTGCATTCGAGACGCCGTCCTTGTAGACCACCTTGTACTGGCAGGTAACGAACTCGTCGCCGCTGCCGGTGCGAAAGTTGAACAGGTAGTCCCACTCCTTGGGGCCGAACAGGCCCTCGCTGAAATGCGGATAGCTGATGAGCTCTCGCACCTGGTTCTTCGTCATTCCGCGGCCGACTCGGCGCAGTTGCTCCACGTCGACGAACGAGCCGCCCTTGAGCCAGGCAGCGCCGACATCGGGAAACTGAACGTCCTGCTTTTCAGCGGAGGCGCCGTAGGCGACGTTGTTGGTGCTGACCGTGGAACCTGTCGAGCCGCAACCGGTCAAGGCCAGGGCCGATGCAAGCCCAAGGGCTGCCAGCGCAAATGAGTGGATGGATTTTTGCTTGTTCATGTTGTTTCTCCCGGATCAGTCGAACGAAAAGCCGAAGCCGACCCGCACGATGGCCTTGCTACCGCCCGTTGCCCAGCCCACGCCTGCATGCAAGGTGGTTTGCCCGTTGTCGGAGCGCTTGAGAACGTTGAAGCCGATACCGGCCTGCCCGTTGTAGCCAGCCACCGCCCCACTCACGTGATAGCGACCCGGCTCCACCGGCGTGACCACAGCCATTGCCGCCGATGCAGCAATGCCGCCCGAAAGCATCTTGGTGTTGCTGTTGATCTTGTCGTCCAGCCCGTTGATACGGTTGTTGACAGTGCCCACAGCCGAATTGAGCTGGTTCACATTGACCGCATCAGTGCCGGCAACACCAGGGGCCACGTTATGGACCGAAACCGGACCGGTCGAGTTGTTGCCGCCGAGTGACACGCTGTTGTAGTTGGTCGTGCCATCCACATTGGTGTCGTACTTGACCGTCGATTGGTCGATGACAGCCACGGTGCCTTGCACCGCCTTCAGTTGCGCGACGTTCACGGCATCGCTGTCGGCCGCGCCAGCTGCAACGCCGGTGATCTGGCGGAACTTGCCCGTGGCCGCGTCGCCCACCGACACTGCGGCCAGCGTGCTGGTCGTCGCGCCGATTGCGGTGCGTTGCGAGTCGGTGGCGGCGGGCGGCACATAGCCAGCCACGCCAGCGCCCGTCGATGCGACCGAGCCCGCGCCGAGCGCAACCCCGCCCGCTTGCGTGACATTGGTTCCCGCACCGATGGCCACGCCTTGCGCAGCCGCTGCCGACGCCTGGGTGCCCAGGGCAATGGAATCCGCGAGGTGCGAGGTCGCCGCCTGGCCGATGGCAATACCGCCTGGCGCGCTTTGGTGCACCACGGCGCCGTTGCCCATGCCGATGCCGTTGTCGCCGTTGACCACAGTCTGCGGGCCGACCGCTACCGACTCAGCGCCCACCGCAAGAGAGTCGGCGGCGCTGGAGTTCGCATGGAAGTACTTGATCGGCGTGACGGCGAAGGACTGCAGCGCGCCGGTCAGCTGACGGATGGTGACGGCATCCTGAGCCTGGGTTCCGTCGGCAACGTTGGTGATCTGGCGGTAGAAATTTGCGGCGCCGACCGTGCCGCCGACCGACACGGCGCCGAGCAAGAAGCTGTCCGTCGTGTTGTAGGGAATCAGCAAGCTGCCCGCGGCGATGGTGCCGGTCGTCGGCGCAAGCGCCCGGTTGGAGATGGATGTAGCGCCCAGCGCCACTCCGCCATTCACACTGGCGGTTGCGCCTGAGCCCAAGGCAACGCCTCTGTTGGCCGTTACGAGACTGTTGTTGCCGAGAGCCATGGTGTCGAACGTCCGAACTGTTCCAGGGCTGGCGACCGCGTTCATACCAATGGCGATTGCGCCCCATGTATCATTGACGCGGGTCGAATCGGCGCCGGCGCGCGCACCCGAGCCAATCGCAATCTGGCTGGAGTTGGTGCCAAGGTTTGAGCCCGGCGTCGGGCCCGCCACGGCATTGGGGCCGATGGCTACGGAAGCCACGGTGGCACGCGACGAGTCGCCGATTGCCACGGCGCCCGAGCCGGTCCCCTGAGCCTTGGCGCCGATTGTGACTGTGGCGTAGCCCACGGTGCCGCCAGGAATGCTGCCGGTGCCGCCCGCGGTAAATGCACCTGCGCCGATGACCACCGCACCCGAGCTGATGCCCCCGCCGCCCACGTCCTGAGCGCCGTTGCCGAGCACGACCGAACCGGCTCCCGTTGCGAAGGCGTTCGGACCCACGGCGATCGAGTTTGCGCCCACCGCCCCGGAGTTGGACAGCGTCGAGTTGCCAATCGCCGTCGAATTGACGTGAAGGTACGGCGTCTCGTCGACGCTGACCCAGCGGGCGTTCTTCCAGACTGCAAGTCCCTGCTGCAGGCCGTTGGCGCCGGTGGTTGCCGTTGTGTTGTAGACCACCATGCCTTCGACCGGCGTGCCTCCGGCGAGCCCCCAGGTGACGGCATTCGTCACCGCAATGCGCGGCGCCAGCAATCCGCGGGTCGTGCTGTCCAGGTCCAGCAGCGCACCCGGCGCCGGAAGGACACCCGGCGAGCCGGTGCCATCAGTGATCTTGGATTGCGCCAGCGCACCACCGGCGAGAGTTGCGATCAGCACCCCCACAGCCGCCGCGCGCGCATTGCGAGCTCCACTCCAAATGCAAGTTGTTTTCTTCATGTCTGATACCGCTATCGTTAAAAAATGCCATAAAAGGACGCCACCGATTGACCACCAAGTGCGGGCAATACTTGTTGCTCCAGTGTTGGCCGCTCGCATCGAACAAAATCGACGAAGCAATCAGACAAACCCCAAGAGCGGTGCGAATTTATCTTTATGGGAAACGAAAAAGTAATTCGTTTTAATGCAATCGTCGGGTACCCGACATTGCCGACAGCTGCATGCATTGGAATGTGAATAAAGTCCTGCATTCGCTCCGAGGCATGTTGGAGTGTCAGTTTCAGCCATCGCTCCAGCGGTTTGGGCTTGTAAATGCCCGAAATTTCCTGGCAGCTACAGTTGTCCGACGCTCAAGACCAGACATGTTTCTTTTTTGAGAATTAATCCTCAATCACGCAAAGTCGAGAACTCGCATTTCAAGAGAGGACACAAAACTCGTGCTTGGCGAACTTGATTCGAGTTAATTGAATCAATAATACGCAGATATATTTTCAACTGTAAGAATTTAACGTTAATATTTCTTCGCGATCACAATTGGTCGTATCGGCGTTCTCCCCGTTGACGAATATTTCCGAAAAGAAAACACTTCTATCGGGATGAACGGCGGCAACGAATCGTCGGCAAATGGAGAAGATCCATGGAATCCGGCGATGACGCTGAGTGCGTCGCGTTGATGGAACGTGCGCTGCGCCTGACTGAAGCGTTCACCAACTGGCCTGCGGCCGGAATGAGTCGGCTGCTTGCAGCGTCGCGCGTCGGCCGCTTTGCGCGGGGCGACTATCTGTTCAGCGAAGGAGATCGGCGCGAGGCAATTGCGGTCGTCTCGGGGTACATCACCATCCGAAGAGCCTCTGCCAATGGGGGCAGAACGCCAGTGGGCCTTGCCGGCCCGGGCATCCTGATTGGCGTTGCGCGAGCCATCGTCGAGGACGACGACGAGATCTATGACTACTCGGCCCTCGACGATTCAGTTGTTGTGCTGATGCCGACGCCCCTGCTCTTGCAGATCCTCGAGCAGTTTCCCTTGCTTTGGCGTGACATGGCACTGAAGCTGCTGAAGCAGAACAGAGCAGAAATGAGCACCCTGATGAAGCGGATGATCGGAACCTTGTCGTGCCGGCTTGCGGCAACCATAGAGCGCCTGGCAACCCTCTACGGCGTCAGGGAGCAGGGCAACCTGCAGGTTCGGCTCCGGCTCACCCAGGAAGACCTGGCTTCCATCCTGCAGGTTACCCGCCAAAGCGTGAACAAGGATCTCCGGATGCTGGAGCTCAGGGGCGTGGTTGCCCTGGACTACAACATCATCACCGTCCTGAACCCCGAGGCCTTGAAGAAGGCCGCGAGCGAGAGCAGGTAAAGGCCCAGGCTGCACTGCGTCCCATCAATAGGTTTCGAGAAACCTGGCGTGCTCGCGATGCATGTGAGAGCGTGCCACCAACCACTGTTGAAGCGCAGCCTGCGTATGGGGCGAGAGGTCTTTGGAGCATTGGTCGAATGCTTCCCCGAGGAGCTTGAACTCGACGCCCAGGTGGCGCTGCGGCCTGGATGAATCGGGCATCTGGCTTTTCACGAAAGCAAGGAGTCCGGCCTGGCCGAACGCCTCTATCTCGTTGACCAGACGCCATCGCTCCTGCATCAGCCTGCGGAATATTGCGGAACGGCGCCGCACGCCGAAGCGGCGGAGTATGGGGTTCGAATCATCTCCATGTACCGTCGCCATGATGATCTCGAGCTGCTGAAGCAAATGAATCCATTGCTCAGGACGAAAGAACTCTGTGGACACCGGAGGCGTCTTCTTCGCGACTGGCATGGTTGTCTCCCGCCGTCATTTTTTTGATACGCCCCGGCCCGGCCGGGAATCATCCGAAGCCAGGCCGAGGCTGCACTTGCACTGCGCGCGGCAATATCAGCCGCGCGCGATCAGATCACTTCAGGTCGAAGCGATCGAGGTTCATCACCTTGGTCCACGCAGCCACGAAGTCCTTCACGAAGAGCTTTTGGGAGTCGCTCGCGCCATACGCTTCAGCAAGCGCGCGCAACTGCGAGTTGGATCCGAACACAAGATCGCAGACGGTCCCGGTCCACTTGAGCTCTCCCGTCGTGCGGTCGCGGCCTTCGAGCAGGCCCTCGGCTGTTGCCGACTTCTTCCACCCGGTGTTCATGTCGAGCAGGTTCACGAAGAAGTCGTTGGTCAGGGTCTCTGGACGCTTGGTGAAGACGCCGTTCCGGGACTGGCCGACATTGGCGTTCAGCGCGCGAAGGCCGCCAACCAGAACCGTCATCTCGGGCGCACTCAAGGTCAGCAACTGCGCCTTGTCGAGCAGCAGCACAGCGGCCGTCCCTTCGAGGCCCTTGCGCAGGTAGTTGCGGAATCCGTCGGCCTTTGGCTCCAGGGCTTCGAAAGAGTTGACGTCGGTCTGCTCCTGCGAGGCGTCCATGCGACCCGGCGAAAAAGGCACCGTCACATCCTGGCCGGCGTTCTTGGCGGCGGCCTCGACCGCTGCATTGCCGGCCAACACGATCAGGTCGGCAAGCGAGATCTTCTTGCCGCCGGACTGCGCGCCATTGAAGTCCTTTTGAATGCCTTCGAGCGTTGCAAGCACCTTTGCCAGTTGAGCGGGTTGGTTGGCCTCCCAGTCCTTTTGCGGAGCGAGGCGAATGCGCGCCCCGTTGGCGCCGCCGCGCTTGTCGCTGCCGCGAAAGGTCGAGGCCGAAGCCCACGCGGTAGACACGAGTTGCCCAATGCCCAGGCCCGAAGCGAGGACCTTGGCCTTCAGCGCCGCAACGTCCTTGTCGTCGACCAGCGGATGGTTCACGGCAGGAATCGGGTCTTGCCAGATCAGCTCTTCCTTCGGCACCAGCGGGCCGAGGTAGCGCGGACGCGGACCCATGTCGCGGTGGGTCAGCTTGAACCAGGCACGGGCGAATGCGTCGGCAAACTCCTGCGGATTGGCCATGTAGCGGCGCGAGATCTTCTCGTAGGCTGGGTCCATGCGCATCGCCATGTCCGCTGTGGACATCATCGGAGCGTGGCGCTTGTTCGGGTCATGCGCGTCAGGCACGGTGCCCGCACCTGCGTCGCCCTTTGGCTTCCACTGATGGGCGCCTGCAGGACTCTTGGTGAGTTCCCAGTCGTAGCCGAACAGCGTCTCGAAGTAGCTGTTGTCCCACTTGGTAGGCGTGGGAGTCCAGGCGCCTTCCAGGCCGCTGGTGATGGCGTGCACGCCCACGCCGCTTTCGTAGGTGCTCTTCCAGCCGAGGCCCAGGTCCTCGATATCGGCACCTTCAGGCTCAACGCCAACGTGGCTTGCGGCGCCCGCGCCGTGGGTCTTGCCGAAGGTGTGGCCGCCGGCTGTCAGAGCCACGGTTTCTTCGTCGTTCATGGCCATGCGGGCAAAGGTCTCGCGAATGTCGCGCGCCGATCCGAGCGGATCGGGATTGCCGTTGGGGCCTTCCGGGTTCACGTAGATCAGGCCCATCTGCACGGCAGCGAGCGGGTTGGCAAGATCACGGTCGCCGCTGTAGCGCTCGTCTGCAAGCCACTTGCCTTCGGGGCCCCAGTAGATGTCCTCTTCAGGTTCCCAGATGTCGGCGCGGCCGCCGGCAAAGCCGAACGTCTTGAAGCCCATGGATTCCAGCGCCACGTTGCCTGTCAAGACCAGCAGGTCGGCCCATGAAAGCTTGCGGCCGTATTTCTGCTTGATAGGCCACAGCAGCCGTCGTGCCTTGTCGAGATTGCCGTTGTCCGGCCAGCTGTTGAGGGGCGCAAAACGCTGCGCTCCGGTGCCCGCGCCGCCGCGGCCGTCGCCGATGCGGTAGGTGCCAGCTGCATGCCAGGCCATCCGGATGAACAAGGGACCGTAGTGGCCGTAGTCGGCGGGCCACCAGTCCTGCGAATCGGTCATCAGGGCGTTGAGGTCCTGGATCACCGCGTCGAGGTCGAGGCTCTTGAACTCTTCCGCGTAGTCGAACGCTTCGCCCATCGGACTGGACTTGGCAGTGTGCTGGTGCAGAAGCTTCAGGTTCAGCTGGTTCGGCCACCAGTCTGAATTGGCAGGAGCCCCGGAAAAACTGTGTGTGCGCGCATGGCCCGGAAAGGGGCATTTGTTTTCTTCGGACAAGGGGTTCTCCTTTGGTTGTTGATCGGCGCGGCCAGTCTAGGTTTGTATTACTGTTTCACCAATCCAATTGATCGCATTCATTTCATAGCCATTAGCTATTAAATATTGGGGGCTGAGGCGTCTTGCAGCCAGTGCATTGATCATGGCCTCCATATGCATTGGACTCAATGCGTCAAGGCCAGAACAATCACGCCGCACAGAGCGCCGGAGTTCAGACACAGGGCCCGGCTTGCATCACAACCAAGGAGACAACCTGGTGAACATCGCCCAGAGCATTGCGGCTGGCCACGATCAATCTCGTTTCCACGACGCCGTCCGCCACATGTCGGTCGTTGATATGAATGGCGTCGTTTTCGTGCGGGCCCAAGGGAGCCCACCCAACACCTACCGCGGCTTGCCCAGCTGCATACAGGAATCAGCCGAGTACCCTTTGCACCTCCTGCTGAAGTTGAACAACGGGTTCATCACCTGCAAGCAGCAAGACCGAACCATCACCATCGGTGTCAACGACATGTTGATCATCGACTCCGATGAAGCGGTGCGGCTGTGCTCGCACCACGATACAGATGCGTGGATCATCAGTTTGTCGCAAGCGCTCGTGAAGCGTTGGCTGCCGGACGCAACGGATGCAGCGGCAGTTGTACTCACCGGCGACAAGGGGTGGACAAGCCTGCTCGCAAGTTACCTGCGTGCCATGAGCCTGGAGCATCTGCAAACCGTCACCAACCCATTCGAGCGCGGAATGCTCAGCGAGCATGTGTTGTCGATGCTGTCGATGGCGCTTTCTGAGAACAAGCTCGGACATGACCCGGAGGCGCCGTCCGCGCCCGACTGCACATTGCATGCTCGCATGCGCGCGTGGATTCGCGATCACTACGCCGATCCGGAAGTCAGCGCGGCCAAGCTTGCGGCCGATACCAATGTTTCGGTGCGCTACGTGCACAAGGCCTTCGCTGCCGAACGCGGCATGACTTTTCTGGATACGGTGCGGCACGAGCGCATGGAGGCCGCCATGCGCATGCTGCGCACGTCCGGCATTTCGAGAACCTACATCTCGCAGATCGCCTACAGCTGCGGCTTCACAGATCCTGCGTATTTCGGTCTGGTGTTTCGAAAGCACCAGGGATGCTCGCCAGGCGCCTTTGCAAAGCTGCACGGTACCGACCTGGCACCGCGAGGATCGCTCCCTGAATCACTGTCAAGGCACCGGGCGCCACGCTCGACGATGCCGGCCTGATTGCGCGTTGCAACGGCCAACTTATCTGGAGACAAGAATGAAAAAACCGTTCCGCCTCGTAGCCAGCGCATTGCTGGCAGCCATTGCGACTGGCGCCCAGGCGCAGCCCCAAGCCAACGCACCCAAGGAAGCCACCGAGACCACGCGCGCGGCCAACCAGGCGTACCTGGCCACCTTGCCGATGGCCGACAAGCAATCGTTCGACGACGCGAGGCGCGGCCTCGTCGAAAGCCTTGGCGGCGACCAGGTGATCACGAGCGCTCAGGGACGGCCCGCATGGTCGCTCAAGGGCTACGAGTTCCTGTCGAAGGAGCAGGCGCCGGACACCGTCAATCCTGCCCTGTGGCGGCATGCGCGCGTCAACATGGGCGCCGGCCTGTACAAGGTTACGGACGGCATCTACCAGCTGCGTGGCTTCGACCTGTCGAACATGACGGTCATCGAAGGGAAGACCGGGCTCATCCTCGTCGATCCGCTCATCACCACCGAAACGGCCAAGGCCGCGCTGGAGCTCTACTACAAGCACCGCCCTCGCAAACCCGTGGCGGCAGTGATCTATTCGCACAGCCACGTCGACCACTTCGGAGGCGTGCGCGGCGTTGTCAACGAGGAAGACGTGGCCTCGGGCAAGGTCAAGATCATCGCGCCGGTCGGCTTCATGGAAGAAGCCGTGAGCGAAAACGTCATTGCCGGCAACGCGATGTCGCGGCGGGGCATCTATCAATTTGGCCCACTGCTGCCGCGCGGCGAAAAAGGCCAGGTCGACGCGGGACTGGGCAAATCGGTCTCCTCCGGCACCATCAGCCTGATCCCGCCCACGATGCTGATCGAGAAGCCAACGGAAGCGCACACCATCGACGGCGTCGAAATCGTCTTTGAACTCACCCCGGGGGCGGAAGCGCCGTCCGAGATGATCATGTACTACCCGCAGTCGAGGGTGCTGAACATGACAGAGATTGCCGCCCAGACCATGCACAACCTGTTGCCCATGCGCGGCGCGCTGGTGCGCGATCCGCTGATCTGGTCCAAGCATCTTGGGGGCGCGTTGCAGCGCTATGCCGCCAAGAGCGACGTGATGATCATGCAGCACAACTGGCCGGTGTGGGGCGCCGACCGTGTGCAGGGCTTTCTGGCGAAGCAGCGCGACGCGTACAAGTACGTGCACGACCAGACGGTGCGCCTGATGAACCACGGCCATGTCGGCAGCGAGATTGCCGATACGCTGAAGATGCCCGCAAGCCTCAGCCAGGACTGGTCGACGCATGCGTTCTATGGCGACCTCAAGCACAACATCAAGGCCATCTACCAGCGCTATCTTGGCTACTACGACGGCAACCCGGCCAACCTGTACGCATTGCCGCCTGTGCCCGCCGCGCAAAAGACCATCGAGTACATGGGAGGCGCCGCCGCCGTGCTGCAACGCGCCAGGGCCGACTTTGCCAAGGGCGAGTTCCGTTGGGTGGCCCAGATGGCATCGCAACTGGTGTTTGCAGACCCGGCCAACCTGGAGGCGCGTGGCCTCGCTGCCGACGCCTACGAGCAATTGGGCTACCAGGCCGAATCGTCCACGGCGCGCAACGCACTCTTGCAAGGTGCCTCGGAGCTCCGCAACGGCCTGCCCAAGATGCCGGCCCTGAACACACAGGCCCCGGACGTGATTCGCGCGCTGACGCTGGACATGTTCTTCGACTACCTGGCCGTGCGGTTGAACGGCGACAAGGCCGCCGGGAAGGCAACCGTTCTGAACTGGCAGTTCACCGACACGAAGCAGAACTACGTGCTCAACCTGGAGAACAGCGCGCTCACTTTTGTTCCCGGCGCGCAGTCCGCCAAGGCCGATGCGACCCTTGTGTTGACACGTGCCACGCTGGACGAAATCTCGCTGCAGAAGACAACGTTTCCGGCCGCGCTGCAAGCGGGCCAGATCGTGGTCACGGGCAAGCGCGAAAAGGTTGGAGAGCTGCTGGGCATGCTCGACACCTTCCCGACAACCTTCCCGCTGATCGAGCCCCGCCCTGCGCATTGAGCCAGAGATGAACCAGACTTTCGACTACATCGTCGTCGGTGCCGGGTCGGCCGGCAGCGTGATCGCCTCCCGCCTGAGCGAAAACCCCGACATTCGCGTGTGCCTGCTCGAGGCCGGTGGGCCAGACAAGAGCATCCTGATTCACATGCCGGCTGCGGTAGTTGCAATGGTGCCGACCCGCATCAACAACTGGGCATTCAAGACGGTGCCCCAGCCGGGCCTGAACGGCCGACGCGGCTACCAGCCGCGCGGAAAGACATTGGGCGGTTCAAGTTCGATCAACGCCATGCTCTACGTGCGCGGACACCGCTGGGACTACGACCACTGGGCATCGCTTGGCAACCCCGGCTGGTCTTATGCCGAGGTGCTTCCGTACTTCAAGAAAGCGGAGCACAACGAGACGTATCGGAACGCCTACCACGGCCAGGGCGGCCCATTGAACGTTGCCGAGATCCAGCAGCCCAGCGCAATGAACCGCATGTTCCTGGAGGCCGCGCGCGAGTGCGGCCTGCCCCTCACGCCGGACTACAACGGAGCGGAGCAACACGGCGCCTTCATGTACCAGGTAACCCAGAAGAACGGCGAGCGCTGCAGTGCCGCCAAGGCCTATCTGACGCCCAACCTTGCCCGCCCCAACCTCAGCGTCGTTACCGGTGCGCTCACGCAGCGCCTGCTGTTCGAGGAGCTGCGTGCGGTGGGGGTGCAGGTTCGTGTCGACGGCCGCGAACTGCGCTTCGATGCGCGGCGCGAGGTGATCGTCAGCGCAGGCGCCTTCGGCTCGCCGCAGCTTCTGCAACTGTCTGGCATTGGCCCCGCTGCGCACCTGAAATCCAAGGGCATTGCGCCGGTTCTCGACTTGCCGGGGGTCGGCGAGAACCTGCAGGACCACATCGACTATGTCTACACCTACCGCACCGGCAGCGACACCGAGACCCTGGGCGCTTCGATGGCGGGCGGCTTGCGCATGCTCAAGGGCGTTTCGCAGTGGAAGAAGGAGCGCCGCGGCATGATGACGAGCTCCATTGCCGAATCAGGCGCTTTTTTTCGCAGCCGGCCGGACATCGAAGTGCCGGACTTGCAGCTGGTGTTCGTGCAGGCCATTGTCGACGACCACGCGCGAAAACTGCGGGTGGGCCACGGCTTCAGTTGCCACACCACCCTGCTGCGGCCCAAGAGCCGGGGAACGGTTCGGCTGCAGACAAGCGATCCGCGCGACGCACCTCGCATCGACCCTCAGTTCTTCAGCCATCCGGACGACATGGCGGTGCTCATCGAAGGTGCGCGCCAGCAGCGCCGCATTCTCGACGCCTCTCCGTTCGCACCTGTGCGGCGCAAGGGTCTTTATCCGCTCGACCAGAGCGATGCCCGCGCAGTGGAGCAAGACATCCGCAATCGGGCCGACACCCAGTACCACCCCGTGGGCACCTGCAAAATGGGCAACGATTCGATGGCGGTGGTCGACGCGCGACTGCGGGTACACGGCGTGCAGGGGCTGCGCGTTGCCGACGCTTCGATCATGCCGACGCTGATTGGCGGCAACACCAATGCGCCCAGCATCATGATCGGCGAGAAGGCCGCCGACATGATTCGCGCCGACCGACCGGACCACCGACCATGAACGCCATCCCCGTCCCCCTCGCCTCCACGCAAGCCACCGATGCGGCGGAGATCGAACGCATGCACAGCCTGTTCGACATGCAGCGCAGTGCCTTCGAGAAGGCGCCCTACCCCGACCTTGCGGCCCGCAAAGCCAAGCTGCGCCAGATCATCGGCGTGCTGCGCCGTCATCAGAATGCAATCGTCAAGGCGGTGAACGACGACTTCGGCGTTCGCGCCGGTGCCGAAACCAAGCTGGTCGAGGTCATGGGCCCGATCCTGGAGGCGCGGCACGCGCTCTCGCACATGCGCAAGTGGATGAAGCCGCGCCGTCGCAGCACCGAACTGCTGTTTCTCACCAACAGTGCGTGGGTCGAGTACCAGCCCAAGGGCGTGGTGGGCATCATCGGCACCTGGAACTTTCCGCTGTACCTGACCATCGGCCCGCTGGTTGCGGCGTTGGCTGCCGGTAACCGGGCGATGATCAAGACCTCCGAGTTTTCGCCCCGCACCACCGCGCTGCTGCGCACCATGCTCGGCGAGTGCTTTGCCGAAAACGAGGTGGCGATCGTCGGCGGCGCAGTCGAGGCGGCGCAAGCGTTCAACACGTTGCCCTTCAATCATCTCGTGTTCACGGGCTCACCGAGAGTAGGCCGAGAGGTCATGCGCGCCGCGGCCGGCAACCTGACACCGGTCACCCTCGAACTCGGCGGAAAGTCGCCGGCCATTGTCGGCCCCAATGCCGACCTTCGCGAAGCGGCGCTGCGCATTGCGCATGGCAAGGCCTTCAATGCCGGGCAGATCTGCGTCGCGCCCGACTACGCACTGGTGCCCCGAGGCAAGGCTGCAGAGTTTGCTGCGGCAGTGCGCGATGCATTCGGCAAGCTGTACCCGAGCACCAGCGGCAACCCCGAATACACCAGCATCGTGACTGAACGCCACGCGGCGCGGCTACGCCAATTGCTCGACGATGCCAGGAGCAAGGGCGCAACGCTGCTGCCCTGTGGCAACGTAGCGGACGCTGGACGCCAGATGGCATTGACCGTCGTCACCGGCCTCAATGGGCGTATGCAATTGATGCACGAAGAAATCTTCGGCCCCATCTTGCCGGTGCTCGAATACGACCGGTTGGATGATGCGATAGCGCTGGTGCGCAGCGGCGAGCGGCCGTTGTCGTTGTATGCGTTTGGTCTCGACCGCGGCGAGCAGCAGCGCGTTCTGCGGCACACCCACGCCGGCGGCGTGACGCTCAATGACTGGGGCTGGCATGTGTTCCAACACGACCTGCCTTTTGGCGGCACCGGCAATTCGGGCATGGGCACCTACCACGGACAAGAAGGCTTTCGCGAGCTTTCGCATGCGAAGTCGGTGTTCAAGCGGCGGCGATGGTTTCCGGTCGGCCTGTTCTATCCGCCGTACGGCAACCTGGTCCAGCGGCTTTCGATGCGCTTCTACCTGGGCAAGAGCGAATGACGCAGGGCCGCTTGCGGTGGGTTCAATCTGGCAAGAACTCCGGGGGCATTGCTTGCCCGACTGCAACAAGCCCAATAGACTGAGAGCCATGCCGATCGCCCACTTCGTCTTCACCCATGCTCGCACTGCCGCGCTGCTCGCTGCAGCCGAGCGCGCGTTTGCACGCGGGGGCTCGAAGGCGGGTCGCAGGAACCTGCCCGCACATCTCTAGGCCCGGCGGTCCGCTTACTTCCTTTTCAGCGCAACCATTCACCGCCGGGCACAAGCCCCGCGCGTTCGCGGCCGCCGTCCTTTGGACGAGTCCGCAAGAATGGAGTGCGTCAATGCATGCAACGATCCACGGCGAGCGCACGCTCACCGATCTTGACTTTGCCCGCCTGAGCAAGCTGCCGCAGCACCAACTGCCGCCCGCCTTTGCGGAGCTTCTCGACTGCGCAGAAGTAACCAGTTCCAGGGCCGTGCCCGGCAACGTCGTAACGATGAACTCGCAAGTCGAGACCGTCGACGTGTTGACCCGCCGGCGGCACACGCTGACAGTGTGCTACCCCGCGGACGCCCAACCGGCAGTGGGCCTCATCTCGGTGCTGTCACCGGTCGGAAACAGCTTGCTCGGCCTGAAGGTGGGCGACACCGCCAGGTGGCTTGCTCCGAACGGAGAGGCGTGCGCGGCGGAAGTCGCGGCGATTCTCTTCCAGCCCGAAGCGACCGGCGACTACGCCACGTAGCCCTCACGCATTCACCCGCGCCTGTCCGCGCCCGATGCCTCGTTGCGTGGCATGGGCGGGAGCGCGCCTGTCTTATCCAAAAAAGGTAGTCTTGCCATGACCCCCAGATCCATTCTTGCCATCACAGACCTGACCGCGCGTACCGCCTCCGCGCTCTCTCGCGCTGGCCAATTGGCCGCCGAGCACAACGCCGCACTCACGCTGGTCTACGCGGGCTGGGCCGGCGAAGGGCAACTCTCCCAGGCGGCATGCCGCCTCTCGCATCACGCCTTGCAGTTGGAGCAGCGCCATGGCCTGCGCGTGCGCACAGTGAGCCAGCCGATGAACACGCCGCAGGATCTCGCCAATCAAGCGCGAGACACTGACCTCGTGGTCATGGGTGCCATGAATTCGGAACGCGGCCTGCGATCGTTTTTCTGCGGAAGCGCGGCGGAACGCCTCATGCGAATGGTGCAGCGGCCTGTGCTTGTTGTACGCCAGCCAGCCGACGGGCCGTACCAGCGCCTGCTGATTGCAGTCGACTTCTCGCAGGTCTCGCGCAGCCTGGTGCAGCACGCTTTCGCACTCAACGCTTCCGCGCAAGTCGAGCTGTTTCACGCCATCAGTACAGTCAACGAGAGAAAGCTGCGCGGTGCGGATGTGCCGGAGCATGTTGTCGAGGCCTATCGGCATGAGTGCAGGCGGCATGCACAAGACCAGATGCTGAGCCTTGCCGACTCTACCGAGGCGCGCCGAAACCGCGTGTCGTGGGCACTTGGCCGTGGCGACCCGGGGCGCCAGGCTGCGGTGCAGCAGCAGCACAGCGGTGCAGAGCTGCTCGTCGTAGGCAAGCATCCGGCCTCTGCGCTTTCCGACTTCGTCTTTGGAAGCGTTGCGAAGCGCGTGTTGCGCACTGCCACCGGAGATGTCATGGTGGTGCCACACAATGCCATGCCAGCTACGAGAGCTGCGAATCTTCGACCGTCCGGTAGTAGCGAACCCATGACGCGGCGCGTGCGCGCAGGTGTCCGGACGCCCGTGTCATGATCGCGCTGGCGCGCGCGTTCGCGGCGTGCGTGTCGGCGTCTCGCCTGACGCTCGATGTTTTTGTAGAGTCAGGCCTTCGATGCAAAAAGCCTCCACGCCCCTGCCGCCCGAGACCGCGCCGGACACTGCCGTTGGTGCCGGGCCACCGAACGACGCGAACCCTTTCTCCCGGAAAACGGACACGCAAAGTAGCCGCGTCATCTTCGGTACTACTTTGTTTGTAGTGTTTGTGTGCGTGGCACTGCTCGTGATGAACGCGTGGCTGGTCGTGCGCGCACGCACGGCAGAAAACGAGCAGATCGCGCGGGCCAATACCAACCTGGCTCGCGCGGTCAGCCAGCAGATCGAGAGCACCGTCGCCCTTGCCGAACACATCATCTCGGGCATCGTCTTCGAGCTCGAGCGCGGGGACATCACGCCCGACACGCTGCAACGCCTTCAGCCGGTTCTCGTCAACCACGCCGCTGAAGTCCAAGCCATCAAGGGGCTTTTCATCTATGACGATCAAGGCCGCTGGCTGGTCCATTCCGAAGCATCTCCGGCCGGAACGAAAAACAACTCGGACCGCGAGTATTTCATTCGCCATCGAACGAGTCCGAGCGCACGAACGCTGATCAGCGCGCCCATCGTGAGCCGCTCTTCGGGCGAGTGGGTGATTCCGGTGTCCCGAAGGATCAATGACGCAGATGGCAATTTTGCGGGTGTCGTCCTCGTCACGCTCAGCGTCAAGCATCTGCTGTCCGTTCTGGATCGCTTCCAGATAGGCGAGCAGGGAGCGATCGCGCTGTTCGGTGCCGATCGGCTCCTTGTGCGCAGGCCCTTCAGGGAAGCCGACATGACCAGGCGCAATGGCGGCTCTCCGCTTCAGCAGCAGTTTCAGGCCTCGCGCTCGGGCACCGTCGAAGGAAGATCGACGATCGACGGCGTGACCCGGATCATCAGCTTCGAGCACCTGCTGGACTACCCCCTCTTCGTTACGGTGGCCGTCGGCAAGGGCGAGGCCTTGCAGGAATGGAAGTCCGCATCGATCTATCAAACAACCTGGGTGGTCCTCTTGTGCCTGATCGTTGCCGTGTCAGGGCGCTACCTGATCCGCTCTATGCGCAGGCGACTGGTGGCAGAGCTGAATCTGCGAAGTGCCCGCGATGCCCTGACAGAGGCCAATGAGCGCCTGGAGCATCTCGCCCAGGAAGACGGGCTCACGGGCCTGGCCAACCGCCGCTACTTCGATGCCCGCCTGGCCGTCAACTTTCAACAGGCATTGGAGAGCCAGACGCCGTTGGCAGTTGTCATGGTCGACGTCGACGAGTTCAAGAAGTACAACGACCTGTACGGCCACCTGGGAGGCGACGACTGCCTGCAGCGAATCGCCCAGGCACTGCGCACGGCAGTGTTGCGCTCGACCGATCTCGTCGCTCGCTATGGGGGCGAGGAAATGGTTCTGCTCTTGCCTGGAACAGACGCTGAAGGTGCGCTCGAGGTTGCGCAACGCGCAAGGCTCGCGGTGGTCGAGCTGCAGATTCCTCACGCGGCGGCAGTGCTGGGCACCGTGTCCATCAGCCTCGGCGCGGCGGCCTGGGTCCCGCAGCCAGGCAGCACGCCGTTCGAGCTATTGAAAGCCGCGGACGAAGCGCTTTACCGGGCCAAGCAAGGGGGGCGCAACACGGTCCGGGTCCACGCAGCTGCCCTGGAATAGCGCGACGGAGCCCTGATGACCCGGGGCCGAAGCATCACGTTGTTCTATTGCTGAGTCGCTTCCGTGCGAGTGGGCCTCGTCCGACGCTCGAATGCGCAAGCCTCGCGCCCACGCTGAAGTCTGAAAGGTGAATGTCGAGCCGGTTACCGCTCGCAGGAGCAGGAGAACACCATGGCTACCTACCCGGGGAAAATCGGTTTTGCAGACAGGTTGGGCGGGCCCGATCAGACTCAACAAGCGCAATCGAAAATCGCGCAAAGCCCCTGCCAGGAAACGGCAGTGAGCCATGTTCGGCGGATCGCCATCTATGTCGACGAACCGCACCCGGGGCACTTCTTCTGGGTGCTCGCGGAAGAATGCGACGACGTGAGCCTTTGGAGAGAACTCGAGTCCGCCGAGTTGTCCTACGCGATATGGCTCGACGCGCTGCATGCGGGCGTGAAAGCGCTGCAAGGCTACGCATTGGACGATCGCATCGGCCCTCGCGCGCCGGGGCCGGCAAACACGCCAGCCTGGCCAGGGTCGCCGCCTGCCTGAGTCGCATCAAGCCACTTTTCCACCCGCCACCACGTTGCTGCTCCGTTGCTTGCGGCGAGTCGCCTTGTCCACCGCGGCCTGCAGCAATTTCAAGCGATAGACCACGCGACCGATGTCTCCGGCCAACCCGAATTCTTTCGGGAAACTGCGATTGCGCCACGATGCAGTGCGCAGGCTCAACACGCGCTCTCCCGGACTCGTCGATTCGGCAAAACTGGCAATGCTCCCCGAAATATCCTGTACAGCCCCGTCGAGCAATTCCATTGCCAGCGCAATGTCCGCATCCCGCTTCGTCATCTGTTCCTTTACGGATGTGGGAGACGAAGAAGTCGCCTTCGCAAAGTCGCTTCTGTGGCGGGTGCTGCGCTCATACGTACCTTTGCCCATTGATCTTTTTGATGCAGTGAAGCCGCCGTGACCGGCGACCGCTTCGGACGGAAGCTGGTTCGGTTATGAACGCAACGTAGATCGGCAGGCACTTGCCCGGTGTCGGCAAAGTTCCTCAAACCAGTGAGGACGGCGAGACGCATCGCAAGGCGTCACCTCCGAACGCACCACTCGAAAAACTGTTCGAGCTCTTTCGACTTGTCGAACAATGCATCGGCGCCCAACTCCAGGCTGCGGCGGCGCATCTCTTCAGTTGGATAGTTCGTCAGCACAACCACCCTCTGGTGCGGCGCCCGCTGCTTGCAATGTCGCAATATCGTGAGGCCGGAGCCCACGCGCAGAAAGAGATCCACCACCGCCAGGTCCCAGGCATCGCCCAGCATTTGAAGCACCGAAACCGCTTCGCTTGCGGTCTCGGCAATGGCAACAACCCGTGCGTCGGCAAGATCGGCGAGTGCCGGAATCAGCGCTTCTCTGATGGTGTTGCTGTCCTCGATGAGAACCGTCTGGAGCGACATGGCATTCGAGCGGCGTTGCTCGGTTCGACTTGTTGCGATAGGTTGCTGGCTGTGAACGGTTATACGTGCCGGCTCCAGTGAGTGTGTAGGCCAAAAGCTTGAACTCGCAGTGGCGGCAGAGCCGCTTCCATACGCCCGCTACCATTGGATTTAAAGAGTGAAAGGTGTGCCATGACATCGTCCATCCCTCCCGCCGAAGATGCCGAAAGCGCCGAAGAGTTGGCCAAGGTGCTCGAAGAGAACAAGCAGGCCGCTGAAACGGTCCAGGAAGTTGCGGAGGATCTCTCGGTGGTCCACGCGGTGCTCGACAGCGGAGTGCCCAAAGAGACTCTTCACCCTGATGTCGATCACGCCATCGAGCAAACAGACCAGCTCAAGGGCAAGCTCAAGTCGGCTGAAGAAAAGTTGAAGACCGTGAATGAGGCGCTTGAACAGCAGGTCGCCCCCAAAGACTCCTAGGGCTGCGGTCCGGGCGCCACCTCGACCCGGGGCAAATCCAGCTCGAAGGTCGTTCCCCCCGCCGAACTCGAGCAACGCACCTTGCCCCCATGCGCGGCAGCGATCTGCTGCACGATGAAAAGCCCAAGCCCGAGGTTTGTCCGGTTGCCGGAAGCGTTGGCCGCAGAACCTCGCTCGAGTGCCTTGAATAACTTGGGAATTTCCGCGGAAGGAATCTCCTGGCCCGTATTCGCCACCTTGAGCGAGACCGCGCCAGCGCCGCCCGTCAATGTGACCGAGATAGGCCCGTCATCCCCATAGGTCGCGGCGTTGTTGACCAGGTTTCCCAATGCTTCGCGCACGGCCGATGCGTCGAACAATCCGTCCGTGTCCGCTTCGGCAGAAAAATCGATGTGCACGTCCGGAAGCGCAGCGCGCAACAGTTCGATTTCTGCGGCACATTGATCGCCCAGGTTGGTGAACTCCCGGTGGATCTTCATGCCCCCACCCAGCGCCGACCTGTTGTACTGAAGCAAAGTGTCCAGCAGCGACGCCATTCGCCGGCCACTGCGTATCAGCACGCCCACCTCTGACAGCGGCGATTCCTTGGTCTTTCTCGAAATGAGCTCTGCGGTGAGCAGGATCGCATTCAGGGGGCCTCGCAGGTCATGCCCCAGCACACCCAGGAATACGTTCCGGAGCTGATCGGTTTCCTCGGAGAAGAACTCGACGGACTCCGCCACGGCCTGGTCGATGGCTTCGTTGAACCTGATGACGTCGACCACCGAAACCGCAATCGGCTCCTTTTCTGCCCACAACCTGAGCACACCCGCTCTGAGCGCCCGGTACTCGGCGACCAGCTGGGACATTTGAAGCCCGCTTCTCGCTCTTTGCCGCCCATGCGTTTGAGCAGCCGAATCCCCGGGGCCCGAGAGGGCGGCGCCTTGGCCGAGGGACTTGGCGTGTGCTTCGTTGGATGACTGGCTGTTCTCCAGGTCGAGCACGATCGCTTCGAGGATCTTGGGAATGTGATCCCTGAGGGTCAGTTCCGACTCATGTGCAAGGGGCGCCAACGTTCGGGCGTATCGCGCCGCCTCGGCAACGATCGTCTCGCTATGGATGTTGATGAACTCAGCCAGACGCATAGGTGCCTTCGAGAGCAGTGACAAGAAGATGACCGCACATCCGAAGTGTGCACGGTCCGGTGGCCCGGGAATACCCTGCTGCGCATCTCCAAATTCTTGCCTACATTGCTTGCATACAAGATTTTGCAGATCTTGCATTCAACCAATGGAAGGTTCCTCCATGCCCCGCTTCGTCAAATCCCTCTTCGGCCAGGTTGTCATTGCACTGGTGCTCGGCGTGCTGGCGGGCCTCTTCGTGCCGGAGTTCGCCGTCAAGCTCAAGCCGCTTGGCGACGGCTTCATCAAGCTGATCAAGATGATCATCCCGGTGCTGGTGTTCTGCGTGGTGGTGCACGGCATCGCGGGCGCTGGCGACCTGAAGCGGGTGGGCCGCGTCGGCGTCAAGGCGCTTATCTACTTCGAGGTGCTGACCACCATTGCGCTGGCCATGGGCCTGGTGCTGGCCTTTGTGTTCCAGCCGGGCGTGGGCATGAACGTGGACCCGGGCAAGCTCGACGCCACCGCCATGAGCGCCTATGCCTCGAATGCCGACAAGCTCACCAGCGGCGGTACGGTCGAGTTCTTGATGAAGCTGATTCCCACCACGGTGGTCAACGCCTTTGCCACCGGCGACGTGCTGCAGGTGCTGCTGTTCGCGGTGCTGTTCGGCTGCGCGCTGTCGCTCCTGGGCGAGCGGGGCAAGCCGGTGGGCGCCGTGGTGGACGCGCTCTCGCTGGTGCTGTTCAAGATCATGGGCATCATCATCAAGCTGGCGCCGCTGGGCGTGCTCGGCGCCATTGCTTTTACGGTGGGCAAATACGGCATCGGCTCGCTTAAGCAGCTCGGCATGCTGGTCGCCCTCTTCTACGGCGCAGTGCTGATCTTCGTGTTCGTGGTGCTGGGCCTGGTCATGCGCATGTCGGGCTTCAGCCTGTGGAAGCTGCTGCGCTACCTGCGCGAAGAACTCGCCATCGTGTTTGCCACGACCTCGTCGGACAGCGTGCTGCCGCAGATCATGGCCAAGCTGCGCCGGATGGGCATCCGCGATTCGACGGTGGGCCTGGTGATTCCCACGGGCTACTCGTTCAACCTGGACGCCTTTTCGATCTACATCACGCTCGCGGCGGTGTTCATTGCGCAGGCCACCAACACGCCGGTCTCGATGGCCGACCTGCTGACCATCCTGGCCATTGCGCTGGTCACTTCGAAGGGCGCGCACGGCGTACCGGGTTCGGCCATCGTGGTGCTGGCAGCCACGCTGCACGCGATACCGGCCATTCCTGCCATTGGCCTGGTGCTGGTGCTCTCGGTCGACTGGTTCATGGGCATTGCCCGCGCATTGGGCAACCTCATTGGCAACTGCGTGGCCACAGTGGCGGTCGCGGCCTGGGAGGGCGACATCGACCGCGAACGCGCCCACGCGGTGCTCAATGGCACCTATGCACCCGCCGACGAACCGCTGGCCGAACCCGAACTGCCTTCGGCCCCGTTGGGCGCAGGCGCCGGCATCCACTGACGACGATGGCTGCCGACACCGTCAATCCCACATCCATTGCCGAGCGGGTGGTCGAAGCCATCCTGGCGCAAAAGCTCGCGCCGGGCGAGCGGCTCGGCGAGCAGGCCCTTGCCGAAAACTTTGCGGTCAGCCGCACCATGGTGCGCGAGGCGCTCATGCAGCTGCAGGCGCGGGGCTTCGTAGAGGTCCAGTCGCGCCGCGGCTGGTATGTGGTCGAGCCCTCGGCCGACGAGGCACGCGACGCCTTTTCGGCGCGGCGCATCGTCGAAGCGGGCATCCTCGCCGAAAGCGAAGGTCGGCCGCTGCAAAAAGTCATACGCAAGCTGCGCGACCACATTGCCGACGAGCGGCGCGCCATCGAGGGCGCCGACGCCGCCACGCGCGCCTTTCTCCTGGCCGACTTTCACGTCTGCCTGGCCGAACAGATGGGCCACCAGTTGCTGGTCGATGTGCTGCGCGACCTTACGGCCCGCACCACGCTTGCGGCCACGCTGTACCAGTCGAGGCACGAAGCCGGGCAGTCTTGCGCCGAGCATGACGCGATCGTGGCCGCCCTCGAGGCCGGCGACACGGCAAAGGCGCGCAAACTGATGATCGATCACATCGGCAATGTCGAGCGCTCCCTCGAGGTAGACACCGCCGCCGAGCCGGACGCACCGGCCCGCCTGCGCGCCACCCTCTCGCCGGTGGCGTTGCCGCGCAACAGGCGCTAGCCGACTAGGCATTTCGACCGACACAAACGCGCGTTCAGGCTCGGCTACAGTCCAAGTCACATATGAACTCACCCCAACTCCAGCGCGGCGTTTTCCTCGCCCTGCTTGCCATCGTCACTGTCGCCTTCCTGTGGGTGCTGATGCCGTTCTTCGGCGCGGTGCTGTGGGGGGTTGCGCTGGCCATCCTGTTCACGCCCCTCTACAAGTGGCTGCTCAGGAAAATGCCGGGAAGGCGCAACGCCGCTGCACTGTCGACGCTGACCATCTGCCTGTTCATCGTGATTCTTCCGCTGGCCATGGTGGGCGTGTCGCTGGTGCAAGAGATCGTGCAGGTCACGCAGAGCATCCGCTCGGGGCAGATCAACTTTGCGGCCTACTTCCAGCAGATTCTCAATGCCATGCCGCAATGGCTGATGAGCATTTTCGACCGCTTCAACCTGGGTGACATGGAAGCCTGGCAGGCCCGCATTTCTGCCGGCGCGGCGCAAGGCAGCCAGCTCATCGCAGGCCAGGCGCTCACCATCGGGCAGAACACTTTCGACTTTCTCATCAGCTTCTTCGTGATGCTGTACCTGCTCTACTTTCTGGTGCGCGACGGCTCGGAGCTGTCCAAGACCATGCGCGAAGCCGTACCGCTTGCCAAGCCGCACACGCACTACCTGCTCAATAAATTCACCACCGTGATCCGCGCGACCGTCAAGGGCAACGTGGCGGTAGCCATTGCGCAGGGCGCCATCGGCGGCATCGCCTTCTGGCTGCTGAACGTACAGGGCGCGCTGCTGTGGGCGGTGCTCATGGCGTTTCTGTCGCTGCTGCCCGCAGTGGGCGCGGCGCTCATCTGGGCGCCTGTGGCCATCTACTTTCTTGCCACGGGCCACTTCTGGCAGGGCGGCATCCTGATCTTCGTCGGCGTGTTCGTGATCGGGCTTGTCGACAACATCCTGCGTCCGGTGCTGGTGGGCAAGGACACGCAGATGCCCGACTACATCGTGCTGATGTCCACCATCGGCGGCATGGCGATCTTCGGCATCAACGGCTTCGTGGTCGGCCCCGTGATTGCCGCGCTGTTCATGGCGGCGTGGAGCCTGTTCGTGGAATCGGGCCAATGGGAAAACCCGGCCAGCGCCGCCGACGCAAGCGAAGACAAGAAGAGACACTGAACGGCGCGGCCCGCACCCGCCTTCTGCATTTCGCGCCGCCAGCACGCGTTTCGTCGCATGCCGCTGGGCAGCGCACGGCGGCTGCGAGATCGTCGAGACCTCCAACTTTCGAGATGAGGTTTCCGATGAATTTTTCTTCTCTCCTGCGCCGGCCTGGCGCGCGGGCCCTGTGCACCGCTGCACTCCTTGCGCCGCTGGGCGTCTTTGCCGCCGATCTGAGCCTGAGCGTGGCCGACGGGCCCGCGGCCGAAGCCACGCTCTACGTTGCGCTGTACGACAGCGCCTCGGCGTTTGCCGGCAGCAAGTCGCTGGCGGCGCAAACGGTGCCGTTGCGCGCCGGCACGGCCCAGCTCCGCTTCATTGGCCTGGCACCCGGCCGGTATGCGCTGCGCGTGTTCGCCGACGAAAACGGCAACGGCAAGCTCGACACCAACCCGGTGGGCATGCCGATCGAACGATACGGCTTCTCGAACGACGCCAAGGGCAACCGCGGCGCGCCTGATTTCGAGGCCGCCGCGCTCAACGTCGAAGCCGACGTGCAGACCGTCATTCACCTGCGCTGAGGCTCACATGGAACGACGCGAACTCCTGCGCCTGCTGGCCACGGCCGGCGCCCTGCCGCTGCTGCCCGCTCTCGCCCACGCTGCAGATGGGCCCGACGCTTGGCAGGCTGAATTCGAAGCCGCCGGCACGCCGTGGAAATCAGGCTTTGCCACGCCGGCCGGCGACCTGCCGCTCACTCGCGCCACGGTGCGCGGGCGCTTTCCCGATGCCGTTGCCGGCACGCTGTTCCGCAATGGCCCGGCGGGCCACGACCTTGGCGGCCAGCGCTACCACCATTGGTTCGACGGCGACGGCATGGTGCATCGCTTCGTGATCGACGGTGCCGACGTGCGGCACCAGGGCCGCTATGTCGCTACGCCCAAGCGCCTGGCCGAGACGCGGGCCGGCCGCCGGCTGGCCGAGGCCTTCGGCACGATGCCGCCGGGCGCCGAACCGCCGACCTCGCCCGACAGCATCAACGTGGCCAACATCAACGTACTGCCTATGCAAGGCGAAGTGCTGGCGCTGTGGGAAGGCGGCTCGGCCACGAGGCTCGACGCGCGCACGCTGGAAACGCTGGGCGTCAAAACCTGGCGGCCCGATTTCGCGGGCATGCCCTTCTCTGCGCACCCCAGGGTCGATCCGGACGGCACCGTGTGGAACTTCGGCGTGAGCGCCGCCCAGAGCATGCTGGCGCTTTACGAGATTGCCCCCGACGGCGCGCTGCGCCGTGCCACCGCGATGCCCGTGGCCGACCTGCCGATGATTCATGACTTTGCGGTGACCGAACGGCACCTGGTCTTCCTGATGCCGCCGCTGGTGTACGACAGCAAGCGCAAGGACGCCGGCGCAAGCTTTCTGGATGCGCACGTCTGGCGGCCCGAGCTGGAAATGCGCGTGCTGGTGATCGACAAGAAAGACTGGAACCGCCGCCAGCTGCTCACGCTGCCGGCCGGCTTTCTCTTTCATGTGGGCAACGCCTGGGAAGAAGAGACGCCGGGCGGCACGCTGATCCACCTCGACTACGTGCGCTCGGAAAACGCTGGCTCGGTGTTCACGACCAACCGCGAGGTAATGCGCGCGCGCTGGGCAAAGCGGGCCGACCCGCAGCTTACGGTGGCCACGCTCAACCTTCGCACCGGCGCCGCATCGCAAAGCGCGGTTGGGCTCGACGCGGAGTTTCCACGCGTCGATCCGCGGCGTGTCGGGCTGCGCCACCGCCAGGTCATTCATGCGACAAACGGCAGGCCCGACCAACCCGGCTTCGGCGCTGTGGCGCGCACCAACGTCGAAACCGGACGTAGCCAGCGCTACAGCTACGGAAAGCAGGCCCTTGTCGAAGAGCACATCTTCGTTCCCGATGGCACCAAGCCAGGCTGGGTGCTTGGCACCGTGCTCGACTTCGGCCAGCAGAAAACGCTGCTCTCGTGCTTTGCGGCCGATAGGCTGGCCGCCGGGCCTGTGGCGCAGGCCACACTGCCCTACACGCTGCCACTGGGCCTGCACGGCGCATTTGTGCCGGCCTGAAAAAAGACGATGGTGGGCGCGGTCAGCCGCCCCACCATCCTTCGGCAAACCGCCCCTGCAGAAAGGCCACAAAGCCCGACACCTTGCCTGGCACCAGCTTGGGCGAGGGAAAGACGGCGTGGATTTCCTGCTCGGGCAACGCGTGGTCGCCGAGCACTTCGAGCACCTTGCCCGAGGCCAGCGATTCGCTTGCCACGTAGCGCGGCATGAGCGCAATGCCAAGGCCGTCGCGCGCCGCGGCAAGCACGGCCGAAAGGTTGTTGGACCGAAAGCGCCCCGAGACGGGCACCGTCACCGCGTCGCCCTTGGGCGTGTGCATGCGCCAGAACTCGTCGCCCACCACGCTGCTGTAGATGAGCGCCACGTGCGCGCTCAGGTCTTGCGCGCGCTTGGGGGTGCCGTGCTTCTTCAGGTAGCCCGGCGCCGCAACCATGGCCCACGGGTTGGTGCCTAGATAGCGCGCGCCCAGCGACGAATCGGCCAGCTTGCCCATGCGGATGGCCACGTCGATGCCTTGCGCAATCAGGTCCACATAGCGGTCCTCGAAGCTCAGGTCGAGTTGTACCTGCGGGTGCCGGCGCATGTACTCGAGCGCCAGCGGCACCACCACCCGCCGGCCGAATGCCACCGAAGTTCCCACGCGCAAGAGGCCCTGTGCCTGGTTCTGCCGCAGCTGCACGATGCTTTCGGCCTCCTCGGCCTCGCGCACGATGTTCTTGCACTTTTCGTAATAGAGCGCGCCGGGCTCGGTAAGGCTCACGCCGCGCGTGTTGCGGTTGAGCAGCCGCACCTTCAGGCGCGCCTCGGTGGCCGCAACCTGCTTGGTGACGGTGGGCTGCGTGGTGTGGAACTCGAGCGCAGCTTTCGAGAAGCTGCCGGTTTCGACCACGCGCACGAACATTTCCATTGCCAGCAATCGGTCCATGGCCGGATGGTACTGACTTATTCCAAGGTGGAATAGGTTTTATGGTCCGCAGCCGTCTTCTTCGAATGGGCTGTGCTTCCTACAGTGGGCTCAACTCAAGGAGACAGTCCCATGGCAAAAATGAAAGCGGTCCAGGCCGCCGTGCTGGTGATGGAAAAAGAAGGCGTGACGCAGGCCTTCGGCGTGCCTGGTGCCGCCATCAACCCGATGTATTCGGCGCTGCGCCAGCGCGGCAGCATTTCGCACATTCTCGCGCGCCATGTCGAAGGTGCCTCGCACATGGCCGAGGGCTACACCCGCGCCGTGGCAGGCAACATCGGCGTGTGCATCGGCACCTCAGGGCCCGCTGGCACCGACATGATCACAGGCCTGTATTCGGCCTGGGCCGATTCGATTCCCATCCTTTGCATTACCGGCCAGGCGCCCCGCGCGCGGCTCTACAAGGAAGACTTCCAGGCGGTCGATATCGAGTCGATCTCCAAGCCGGTCACCAAGTGGTCGGTTACCGTGCGCGAGCCGGGCCAGGTGCCGCAAGTGTTCCAGCAGGCTTTTCACCTGATGCGCTCGGGCCGTCCCGGCCCGGTGCTGGTCGACCTGCCCTTCGACGTGCAGATGGCCGAGATCGAATTCGACATTGACGCCTACCAGCCGCTCGTTCCCTACAAGCCGGCCGCCACGCGGGCACAAATCGAAAAAGCCATTGGCATGCTCAATGCGGCCGAGCGTCCGCTGATCGTCGCGGGTGGCGGCATCATCAACGCCGATGCGGCCGACCTGCTCGTGCGCTTTGCTGAAACCACCGGTGTGCCGGTCATCCCCACGCTGATGGGCTGGGGTGCAATTCCTGATGACCATCCGCTCATGGCCGGCATGTGCGGGCTGCAAACCAGCCACCGCTACGGCAACGCGACCATGCTCGCGAGCGACTTCGTGCTCGGCATTGGCAACCGCTGGGCCAACCGGCACACGGGTTCGGTCGATGTGTACACCAAGGGCCGCACCTTCGTGCACGTGGACATCGAGCCCACGCAGATCGGCCGCGTGTTCACCCCTGACTTCGGCATCGTCTCGGACGCCAAGGCCGCGCTGGAGCAATTTGTGGCCGTGGCCGAGGAGATGAAGGCCGCGGGCAAGCTGCGCGACCGCCGCGAGTGGGCGAAATCGTGCATCGAGCGCAAGAAGACGATGCTGCGCAAGACCAACTTCGACGACGTGCCGATGAAGCCGCAGCGCGTGTACCAGTGCATGAACAACAACTTCAGCAACGACACCTGCTACGTGAGCACCATCGGGCTCTCGCAGATCGCTGCCGCGCAGTTCCTGCATGTGTACAACCCGCGCCACTGGATCAACTGCGGCCAGGCCGGCCCGCTGGGGTGGACCATTCCCGCCGCGCTTGGCGTGCGCGCCGCCGACCCGTCGCGCAAGATCGTCGCGCTTTCGGGCGACTACGACTTCCAGTTCATGATCGAAGAGCTGGCCGTGGGTGCGCAGTTCAAGCTGCCGTACATCCACATCGTGGTCAACAACTCGTACCTCGGGCTCATTCGCCAGGCGCAGCGCGGCTTCGAGATGGACTATTGCGTGCAGCTCGCGTTCGACAACATCAATGCGGGGCCCGATGCGGGCATTGAAAGCAGCTACGGCGTGGACCACCTGAAAGTGGTCGAGGGCCTGGGTTGCAAGGCGATTCGCGTCAACAAGCAGGAAGAGATCGCACCGGCCATCCAGCGCGCCGAAGCGCTGATGGCCGAGTTCAGCGTGCCGGTCGTCATCGAGGTGATGCTCGAGCGCGTGACCAACATCGCAATGGGCACCGAGATCGACAACATCACCGAGTTCGAGCCCCTGGCCGAGCACCCGGCCGATGCACCCACCGCCGTTGCGGCCGAGATGCTGGACTGAGCACGGAGAAACGCACCATGCCCAAGTTTGCAGCCAACCTCACGATGCTCTTTACCGAGCTGCCGTTCATGCAACGCTTCGAGGCCGCCGCCAAGGCAGGCTTCGAAGCGGTGGAATATCTCTTTCCCTACCCCTTCGAAAAGAAAGAGCTCACCGCCGCACTGCGCGCCAACGGTTTGCAGCAGGTGCTGCACAACCTGCCCGCCGGCGACTGGGACAAGGGCGAGCGCGGCATTGCCTGCCACCCCGATCGCACCGGCGAATTCCGCGAAGGCATTGCCATGGCCATCGACTACGCCACGGCCCTGGGCTGTCCGCAGCTCAACTGCCTGGCCGGCAAGGTGCCGGCCGGCGTGAGCACCGAAGCCGCGCACAAGACCGTGGTCCAAAACCTGCGCCTTGCCGCCAGCGAGCTCGAGGCGGCCGGCCTGCGGCTCTTGATCGAGCCCATCAACACCTTCGACATTCCGGGCTTCTTTCTCACGCGCACCGACCAGGCGCTGGCGCTGATAGACGAGGTGGGTTCTTCCAACCTGCGGGTGCAATACGACATCTATCACGCGCAGCGCATGGAAGGCGAGCTCGGCAACACGCTCTCGAAGAACCTCGCGCGCATCGGCCACATCCAGCTGGCCGACAACCCGGGCCGCGGCGAACCGGGCACGGGAGAAATCAACTACCCGTGGCTCTTCAGGCACATCGATTCGATCGGCTACGACGGCTGGATCGGCTGCGAATACAAGCCGCGCAGCGACACCGTCGACGGCCTCGGATGGCGCCAGGCCCTTACGCAGCAGCAGTGAACCCAGACAAAGCATCCAAGGAAATCAAAGACATGTCGCAATCGCAAAAAATCGGATTCATCGGCCTCGGCATCATGGGCGCGCCCATGGCGGGCCATCTGCTCGAAGCGGGTCACCAGCTGTTCGTGAACACCCAGGGCAACACGCCCGAGCCTTTCATCTCGAAGGCGACCATCTGCGCCTCGGCGGCCGACGTGGCGCGCCAGGCGGACGTGATCTTCATCATGGTGCCCGACACACCCGACGTTGAAAAAGTGCTGTTCGGCGAGCCGGGCACACAGGGCGTGGCCGAGGGCCTGAAAGATTCGCGCGGCAAGATCGTGGTCGACTGCAGCTCCATCGATCCCATTGCCACCAAGGGCTTTGCCAAGCGCATCCTCGCGCTCGGCTGCGGCTACATCGACGCGCCCGTTTCGGGCGGCGAAGTGGGCGCCAAGGCTGCAAGCCTCACCATCATGTGCGGCGGCGACGAAGGCACCTTCGGCCAGGTGCGGCCGCTGCTCGAGAAAATGGGCAAGAACGTCACGCTCGTGGGCAACGTGGGCGACGGCCAGGTCTGCAAGGTGGCCAACCAGATCATCGTGGCGCTCAATATCGCGGCGGTGGGCGAAGCCCTGCTGTTCGCTTCAAAGGCAGGCGCCGATCCGGCCAAGGTGCGCCAGGCACTGATGGGCGGCTTTGCGAGCTCGCGCATTCTCGAAGTGCATGGCGAGCGCATGATCAAGCGCACCTTTGCACCGGGCTTCCGCATCTCGCTGCACCAGAAAGACCTGAACCTGGCGCTGCAAAGCGCACGGGCCCTGGGCGTGGCATTGCCGCAGACGGCGGGCGCGGCGCAGCTGATGAATGCCTGTGCGGCGCTTGGACATGGCCAGCAAGACCACTCTGCACTGGTGCGCGCGCTCGAAGCGCTGGCGCAGCACACCGTTACGCCCGACTGAGCCTGCGGCTCAGGTCTTTGCAGCCTCGAGGGATTCCTTGAGGTTGCGCCGGCGCCATGCCCAGGTCTTGATGGCCTGCGGCAGGATGCCGATGCACGACGCGTAGTACGTGACCTTGAAGCCCCAGAAGCGCGGGCCGATGGGCGTGTCGCGGAACAGGTCGCCCGCCAGTATGGACAACAGCGCCTCCTGCATGCGCCAGATGTTGCGCGGCGCCATGAACAGCCGCCGAATGGCCGGCGAAGTAATGCGGTAGATGAACCACGAGAACATCTTCGGCCCGCGCTTCATCACCTTCTCGTAGTGGCGGAAGGCTTTTTCGGCCTCCTTCGCCTCGCCCTTGAGCCACAGGTCGGCCGCCTTGGCCGCCTCGAAGCCGCTGTTCATTGCCAGGTACACGCCTGAAGAAAACATCGGGTCGACGAAGGCATACGCGTCGCCCACCATCATGAAGCGGTCGCCGCGGCAGAACTTGGAGTCGTAGGCGTAGTTGCCGGTGGCGGTGGCGCCTTCCATCAGCGTGGCGTTCTTGAGCCGCGCGGCCAGCTTGGGCGCAAGCGCAATCGTTTCCATCAGGAAGTCTTCGAGCGACTTGCCCTGGCGGCGCTTGAAGTAGGCCGGCGAAGCCACGGCGCCCACGCTCACGGTGCCGTCCTTCAGCGGGATGTACCAGAACCAGCCGTGGTCGAACCAGAAGAGCGAAATGTTGCCCTCGAATCGGCCCGGACGGCGCTCTGCGTTGGCAAAGTGGCCATAAAGCGCTGCGCTTGCATGCTTGCGGTTGCGCTGCTTGGCGTCGAACTGGCTCGACAGCAGCGTGTCGCGGCCGCTGGCGTCGATGACAAAGCGCGGGCGCCACTCGGTCTCGGTGCCGTCGTCCGCCTTGACCTTCACCAGCGGGCGGTTGTCGGCCGAGCCTTTGCCTGCGTCCATGTCTACGCCGGCAACGCGCTGGCCTTCGAAGGTGCGCGCGCCGCGCTTTCCGGCGTGGCGGAACAGCAGTTCGTCGAACTCGGAGCGGCGCACGTGCACGGCATACGGAAAGCTCTTGTCCATCGCCTCGCCAAAGTCGAAGTGGCTCGAATGGTCGTGCCAGGGCGAGACAAACTCGGCGCCGTGCTTCTTGATGCCGATCGCCTCGACCTCGGTGCGCACGCCCAGCCGGTCGAACAGCGGCATGTTCATGGGCAACAGCGATTCGCCGATGTGAAAGCGCGGGTGCTGCGCCTTCTCGATCAGCACCACGTCGTGCCCCTTGTCCGCAAGCAGCGCCGCCACGGTGGAGCCCGAGGGGCCGCCGCCAATGACCACGACGTCGGGCTCGGTGGTGGTGAAAGATCCGGGTGTCATGCGCTGCCCCTCTGCTCTGTTGTCTTTGTGTGTATCGATTGACGATGGCCGGCCGGCTTGGCTGCACGGCCCTGCATTGCCTTGTTTAACTTTGGTTGCCCTTGGCTAACACTTTCGGAGTTTAGCGAACCGGCGCCTGGGTTACGCGCAAGCTATGGGGTCAGGCGTTTTCGGCATTTCCACTTCGGGAACAGGCCGCGCTTTTGCGGTAGCCTCATTCCCCGTCAGAAACAAGGAGACATTTCATGGCTGCACCCCTCTCCCCCGCAGAAGAAGCTCTTCGCGATGCAGCGCGCGAATACCACCGCTCGCCTGTCAAGGGCAAGATTTCGATCACGCCGACCAAGCCGCTCCTGAACCAGCGCGACCTGTCGCTGGCCTATTCGCCCGGCGTGGCCTACCCCTGCCTCGACATCGCGGCCGACCCGTCGCTGGCGGCCGACTTCACCGCGCGCGGCAACCTGGTGGGCGTGGTCACCAACGGCACTGCGGTGCTGGGCCTGGGCAACATCGGCCCGCTGGCCGCCAAGCCGGTGATGGAGGGCAAGGGCTGCCTGTTCAAGAAATTCGCCGGCATCGATGTGTTCGACATCGAGCTGGCCGAGACCGATCCCGACAAGCTGGTCGACATCATCGCGGCGCTGGAACCCACGCTCGGCGGCATCAACCTTGAAGACATCAAGGCGCCCGAGTGCTTCTACATCGAGAAGAAGCTGCGCGAGCGCATGAACATTCCGGTGTTCCACGACGACCAGCACGGCACGGCCATCATCTCGGCCGCGGCGCTGATCAACGGGCTCGAACTGGTCGGCAAGAAGATCGAAGACGTGAAGATCGCCGTCTCGGGTGCAGGCGCGGCCGCCATCGCCTGCCTCGACGTGATGGTGGGCCTGGGCGCCAAGCCCGCCAACATCTACGCCTGCGACTCCAAGGGCCTGATCTACATGGGCCGCGCGGGCGGCTTCGACGATTCGAAGGCGCGCTACGCGCAAAAGGACACCGGCGCCCGCACCCTGGCCGACGTGGTGAAAGACGCCGACGTGTTCCTCGGCTGTTCGGCCCCCGGCGTGATGAGCGCCGAAATGGTCAAGACCATGGGCACGCAGCCGATCATCCTGGCGCTGGCCAACCCCGAGCCCGAGATCCGGCCCGAGCTTGCCAAGGCCGTGCGGCCCGACTGCATCATTGCCACCGGCCGCTCGGACTACCCGAACCAGGTCAACAACGTGCTGTGCTTTCCGTACATCTTCCGCGGCGCGCTCGACTGCGGCGCCAGCAAGATCACGGAAGAAATGAAGCTGGCCTGCGTGCGCGAGATTGCCGAGCTCACCAAGGCCGACATCAGCGAAGAAGTGGCCACCGCCTACGCCGGGCAAGAGCTGTCGTTCGGGCCCGACTACATCATTCCCAAGCCCTTCGACTCGCGGCTCATCCTGCGCATTGCACCGGCCGTGGCCAAGGCGGCGCATGCATCGGGCGTGGCCGCGCGGCCCATCGAAGACATGGACGCCTACCGCCAGCACCTGACGCGCTTCGTCTACCAGACCGGCATGTTCATGCGCCCGGTGTTCAGCGCCGCCAAGATTGCCGCCGCCAAGCGCGTGGCCTATGCGGAGGGCGAAGACGAGCGCGTGCTGCGCGCCGCGCAACTGGCGGTAGACGAAGGCCTGGCGCAGCCCATTCTGGTGGGCCGCCCCGCGGTGATCGAAGCGCGCATCAAGAAGGCCGGGCTGCACATTCGCGTGGGTACCGACGTGGAAATTGTCGACCCCGAGGACGACCCGCGCTTTCGCATCTACTGGGAGAGCTTCCACAAGCTCATGGGCCGCCGCGGCGTAACGCCCGAGGCCGCCAAGACCATGGTGCGCCGCTCCAACACCATCATTGCCGCGCTGATGCTGCACCTGGGCGATGCCGACGCCATGATCTGCGGGCTGGTCGGTCGCTTCGACGTGCACCTGGAGCACATCCGCAACCTTATCGGCCTGAAGCGCGGCGCACCGGGCTTTGCCACGCTGAACGCACTCACGCTCGAGAAGCGCACGGTGTTCATTACCGACACCAACGTGAACGAAGATCCGAGCGCCGAGCTGCTCGCCAGCATTGCAATGATGGCGGCCGAAGAGGTGCGCCGCTTCGGGCTGCCGCCGAAGGTGGCCTTTCTTTCGCACTCGAACTACGGCACCTCGAGCCGCGGGTCGGCGCGCAAGATGCGGCTGGCGCGCGACCTGTTCGCGCAGATGGCGCCCGACATCGAATGCGACGGCGAAATGCACGGCGACTCCGCGCTTTCCGAAGAAGTGCGCCGCGTTGCGCTCCCCGAGACCACGCTCACAGGCGAAGCCAACCTGCTGGTGTGCCCCAACCTCGATTCGGCGCACATCCTCTACAACGTGCTGAAGATGACGGGCGCCAACGGCATCACGGTCGGCCCCATCCTGCTGGGCGCCTCGGGCTCGGCGCATGTGCTCACGCCTTCGTCCACCGTGCGGCGCGTGGTCAACATGACGGCACTGGCGGTGGCAAATGCGACGACCGCGCTGAAGTAAGGCGCCGCGCCGCTTTCCTTCCGGTCCAACGCCCCGCTGCATGCCGCAGCGGGGCGTTTTTCTTTGCGGGCCGGGCGGTGCATGCACCGTTTTCGCCCGCCCCATCATTTTTTCGGCTGGCATGCAATCTGCTAATACCCTGAGCGGATATTTTAAATATCTTCTTAATATATTTACAGTGATGCCGGCCACGCCGGCTGTTCGTCAACCCTGCAGACCTTCGGAACACTTCATGACCAATCCCCGCTGGCAAGGCATCTTTCCCGCCATCACCACCAAGTTCCACGCCGACGAAAGCATCGATGCCGAAGGCACGGCCCGCCACATCGACTTCCAGATCCGCAACGGCATCCACGGCCTGGTGACCTGCGGCTCGCTGGGCGAGGCGAG